>NC_015678.1:0-717884 GCF_000164675.2 Streptococcus parasanguinis ATCC 15912 | reverse complement strand
TGAAAGGAGCCTTCGCTAGAGCGGATTCTTGGAAAACTGGATGAATCAGTTGACTAATAGAAGCAGGAGAGATTCTCAGGAGAGCTTCTTCCTTATTAATAAGACCTTGGTCTACCATATCTAGAGCAATTTTTAAAGCAGCCTTTGCTGTGCGTTTCCCATTACGGGTTTGTAGAATATAGAGTTTGCCTTTCTCAATAGTAAATTCAATGTCTTGCATATCCTTATAGTGGTTTTCAAGGATGGTGGCATAGTCTCTAAAAGATTTATAGACTTCTGGTTGTGAAATTTTTAATGAGGCGATGGGCTCTGGAGTACGAATACCAGCTACGACGTCTTCCCCTTGAGCATTAAGTAAAAATTCACCAAAAAGTTTTGGTTCCCCATTAGCGGGGTTCCTAGTGAAGCAAACACCTGTTCCACTGGTCTGATCACTATTCCCAAAAACCATAGATTGAACATTTACGGCTGTTCCTAAATCATGAGGGATCTGATGCAATTCGCGGTAAATCCTTGCTCGATGATTATTCCAGGATTTGAAAACTGCTTGAATCGCACCATAGAGTTGTTGATTTGGTTCTTCAGGAAACTGGTAGCCGTGTTTGGAATAAAGATCCTTGTATTGATTAATCAATTCCTGATGTTCGTACAAGTCTAAATTATGGACTGTTTTTGCTTGCATTTGTTCAAATTGGGCGAGACAATCATCAAAAAGTCCTTTATCAATGCCATAGACAACATCCGCGAACATCTGGAGTAGACGACGGTAGCAGTTGTAGGCAAAATCTAGATTGGTCTGTTTGGCTAGTAATTGAGTACGTTGGTCGTTGAGGCCAAGATTTAGGATGGTATCCATCATTCCAGGCATGGAAAATTTGGCTCCGCTTCGGACAGAGACCAAGAGCAAGTTAGGATTTTCTCCGCTGAAGGTTTTTTCTGTTTTTTTCTCCAAATTAGTAACCGCTTTCAAAGTATCTTCTTTTAAAGTGGAATCGAAGAAGTCAGGGTTATCTAAATAATTGATACAACTTTGGGTGGTGATGGTAAATCCAGGTGGGACTGGTAGTCCCAAACGGCTCATCTCTGCCAAATTAGCCCCTTTTCCGCCTAGGAGATCCTTATCATTTGCACTTCCTTCTTCAAAGGAATAAATCCATTTTGTCATATTAGCCTCCAAAATTTATAAAATATGTATCATATTTATGACAAAACCATTGTAATATACATCACATATCCTTGTCAAACAATAAATACATTTTTTTATTTGACAATTTCGATCAATGTGCTATAATTTACAATAAAAATGATGATTATTTAATAGAGTTTGAAGTATATGTTCTACATTTTTTCTTTCACTATTTTTTAATATCGCTATTTTTAAAACTAAGGAAAGGTTACGACTCATTGAAATTAAGTGAACGTCAAAAGAAAATAGTCGAAATTGTTAAAATCCAACAGCCAGTAAGTGGAGAGCGAATATCTGAATTATTGGATATTTCAAGAGCAACTCTTCGGTCAGATCTTTCTTTTTTGACCTTGGTTGGTATTTTAAAAGCAACTCCAAAAATTGGGTATACTTACTCAGGATCTGATTTAGAAACCTTGTTCTTTTTTGATACCTTTCAAAAAGATGTAGCTGATATCATGACATCACCTGTTCTTGTCACTCATGATTCATATATTCAGGATGCGATTATCACATTATTTATGTACGATGCAGATGTTCTTTATGTAATTGATGAAGATAAACTACTTCTTGGAATTATGTCACGCAAAGATTTGTTACGTGCATCACTAAATTCAAATATTGATAGCACCCCAGTAGCCGTCTGTATGACAAGAATGCCACATATTATTACTTGTAACAAGGATATGAATATTTTAGAAGCTGCTGTACTTCTTCAAGATCACTCCATTGATTCATTGCCTGTAGTAGAGGAGAAAAACGACCGAAAAATCGTAGGAAGTGTGACTAAATCAGCCCTGCTAGATTATATTATACAGCATGCTAGAAGTGCAGAAATGAAAAGAGAAGAGGGATAAATATGAAAAAAGAAATCATCGTTTATAGTATTTCGGATTCTTTGGGGGGAACCTCCCAAAAATTATTATCAGCTGTTAGCGCGCAGTATCCTGATATTATTTTTAATAATAGTTATCGCTTCCCTTTCATCAATCAAGAAGAGGAGTTGTTGGATATTTTATGTGATGCCATGAAGGATGATGCTCTTGTAATCAGTACCTTGGTGAATAGTCAGTTGTCAGCGGTAGCCAGGGAATTTAGCCAAAAACAGGGCCTGTCTTATCTAGATCTGATGCATCCATTTTTTGAAATCATTCAAGAAAAAACAGGGACTAGACCAATCGAAGTCCCAGGAACATTGCATCGTTTGGATAGCGATTATTTTAAGAAGATTTCAGCGATCGAGTTTGCTGTCAAATATGATGATGGTAAGGCACCGCAGGGGTTTTTAGAAGCAGATTTGGTTTTGCTTGGTGTTTCCCGTACTTCTAAAACTCCCCTCAGTATTTTTCTAGCCAACAAGGGCTATAAAGTTGCAAATTTGCCCCTGATTCCAGAAGTTCCTTTACCTCAGGTATTAGAGAAGGTCGATTCTCGTCGATTGATTGGTCTGGTCTGTGAGCCTGAAAAACTAATGAAAATTAGAAGTCATCGGCTAGGATCTTTAGGGCTTGTCCAGGAAACGAATTACACAGATTTAGAAAAGATATATCAGGAATTAGATTATTCAAAGATAATCTTTAAAAAATTAGGGGCCCAAGTGATCAATATGACGGACAAATCCATTGAGGAAACAGCCTTCTTAATCGAGGAGCAATTGAAGAAGATGAATTAAGTTTCGGATGTGATTGCACTGTACAAAATAGGGTATCTTGGAGAGATAAGATGGAGCAATATAAGCGTATTTTACTAGAAAAATTTGATACTCGACAAAAGGTTATTACTGAGCTCACGAATCTTGAGGCAATTTTAAACCTTCCTAAAGGGACAGAGCTCTACATTAGTGATATTCATGGAGAATCTGCGGCTTTTGATTATATTTTGAGGAGTTGTGCAGGAATTTTAAATGAGAAAATTAATGACTGTTTTGAAGATTCCTTAATACAAGAGAAAAAGGATCTACTGTCTGCCTTGGTGTCTTATCCAGAGCTGATTTTAGAGCGAACGAATAAAAGTAAAGAGTGGTATAAGTCTACGATTCCGCAACTCTTGATCTTATTGAATTTTGTAGCTGCTAAATATAGTCGTTCCAAGCTCAGAAAAGCCCTACCACAAGAATATGCATACATTATAGAAGAACTGATCTATAGCGATATCTCTCTAGCAGAAAAAAAATCTTATTTTCACAACATATTGGGCTATGTCATTGAACTACGAGAAGCAGATCCTTTTATTTTAGGGATTGCTAGAAGTATTCGTCGCTTATTGATTGATCACCTTCATGTGGTAGGAGATATCTTTGATAGAGGAGCGGGAAGTCCTCAAGTGATGGATGAACTCCTTCGTTTCCATTCTTTAGATATTCAGTGGGGAAACCATGATATTATTTGGATTGGAGCTTTCTTTGGTTCCAAAGCTTGTTTATTGAATCTATTACGTATTGCAGCTCGTTATGGATACTTATGGGATATCGAAAAGGCATATGGTTTGAATATTCGTTCTCTAACCTTGTTTGCTGATAAAACCTACAAAGAAAATGCTAAGTTTAGACCTATTTTAGGAAATAGAGAGAAAGAGTTTACAGCTAAGGAAATATTGCAATTAGAGAAGGTGCATCAGGCGTTAGCGATTATCCAGTTTAAGTTGGAAACTCAATTGATGAAGAGACGTCCAGAGTTTCAGATGGAGAATCAGATCTTGCTAGATAAAATTGACTATTGGAAGGAGTCACTTACTATTGATGGGGTGACCTATTCCTTGCAAAACACCTGTTTTCAAACGATTGATTCATCAAACCCATCTGAATTAAGTTTAGAGGAAAGTCAAGTCGTAGACTGTATGTTGACCTCCTATCAAGGTTCACCAAAATTAGCTAAGCATATCGAACTGCTAATGAAAAAGGGTTCCATGTATAAAGTTTACAATCAACATTTGCTTTTTCATGGCTGTATTCCCTTAAAGGCATCTGGTGACTTTCAGCCTTTTGTTCTTCATCAAGCCCAGTACGCAGGTAGAGAATTATTGGATTTCTTTGAATACCATATACGTCTAGCATCAAAAAACAAAGAAATTGGGGATGATTTTTCAACTGATTTAATTTGGTATTGCTGGAGAGGAAAGTCTTCCCCATTATTTGGAAAAGATAAGATGACGACTTTTGAACGTTATTTCATTGAAAATACAAATACTCATAAAGAACAGGAAAATGAGTATTTCACTTATCGAAATTCTAAAAAAATTTGCCAGTTTATCTTAGAGGAATTTGGTCTCACTTCACAAGAATCCCGTATTGAGAATGGACATACACCGGTTAAGACTGGAAAAGGAGAATCGCCCATTCGTGGTGAAGGACTGCTCTTTGTAATTGATGGAGGGTTGTGTGAGGCCTATCAAAAGAAGACTGGTACTGCTGGCTATTCTTTACTCAATAATTCCTATGGTTTTCAACTGGTAACCCATCAGCCCTTCCAAAATGTTCAAAAGATAGTCGAATCACCTTTTGAGCAGACCTCTTTGAAGAAAGTCATTGAGGATGTAGAGGAAAGAAAACGGATCAAATCAACAACAATCGGTCAGATTTTGCTAGAACAACAACAAGAATTAATCAAATTGCTACATGAATTTTATGACTGTTGAAGTCATTTGTCCAAGTAAATAAAAGGAAGATGAATGAAGAATACTAAGCAAGCAGTTTCTCCTCAAAAGTTCATGGGAAGGAGTATATAAGATCTATTTTTATCTTAAAATTGACTTTTTAGATAAAAATCCGTTTTCAAGGGGCAAAAAAGCTTGTCTTTGTCTGATAGAAGTGATATACTTAGAGAGTTGACTATGCACATGCCTGTGCAACCGCTCGAACATCGTCGCTCATTTCCATGAGAGTAAGTGGTTCGTCCCACGATGCTAGGCGAGTCTTCACAAAAATACGGGGAAACCCAAAAATACATAGGAGGTGCATAATGAGCACATACGCAATCATTAAAACTGGCGGAAAACAAGTTAAAGTTGAAGTTGGTCAAGCAGTCTACGTTGAAAAATTGAACGTTGAAGCTGGTCAAGAAGTTACATTTAACGAAGTTGTTCTTGTTGGTGGTGAAAACACTGTTGTCGGAACTCCACTTGTTTCAGGAGCTACTGTTGTTGGAACTGTTGAAAAACAAGGAAAACAAAAGAAAGTTGTTACTTACAAGTACAAACCTAAAAAAGGTAGCCACCGTAAACAAGGTCACCGTCAACCTTACACTAAAGTTGTCATCAACGCAATCAACGCTTAATTTTTAGGAGAACACATGATACAAGCAGTCTTTGAACGAGCCGAAGATGGCGAGCTGAGGGGTGCAGAAATCACTGGGCACGCTGGAAGCGGTGAATACGGCTTTGATGTCGTGTGTGCATCGGTTTCGACTCTAGCCATTAACTTTGTCAACTCTGTTGAGAAATTTGCAGGCTACGAACCGGATCTAGAATTAAACGAAGAAGAAGGTGGCTTCCTTCGGGTGACGATCCCGACGGATATTCCACCACATCAAAGAGAAATGACCCAACTATTCTTTGAATCATTTTTCTTAGGGATGGCAAACTTATCGGAGAACTCTTCAGAGTTCGTCCAAACAAGAGTTATCACAGAAAACTAACATGGAGGAAAACAATTATGTTGAAATTGAATCTTGCTAACTTGCAACTTTTCGCCCACAAAAAAGGTGGAGGTTCTACATCAAACGGACGTGATTCACAAGCAAAACGTCTTGGAGCTAAAGCAGCTGATGGACAAACTGTAACAGGTGGATCTATCCTTTACCGTCAACGCGGTACTCACATCTACCCAGGTGTGAACGTTGGACGTGGTGGAGACGATACTTTGTTCGCAAAAGTTGAAGGCGTAGTACGCTTCGAACGTAAAGGTCGCGATAAAAAACAAGTTTCTGTTTACCCAATCGCAAAATAAAAAGGTTCAGTAAACCTTTTTATCCCGAGCCTTGATATATTAAGGTGGGGAGCTAGTAATAGCAAAAAATAAAGCTTTTCGATTTGTCGGAAGGCTTTTTTCTTTTATCTATTATAAAAATATCGTGTTTGCTCTTGTTAATATAATGTTTGAATTTGTGTTTTTTTGAAAAAGTAGTATAATAGAGACAAATATAGTAGGAATGGAAGTAGTAGCATGAAAGATAGCAGACATGTTGAAATTCTTCAGGAACTGGATAGAAAAAGTGTGGTATCGGTCAAAGAACTAAAAGAACTCTTTGGGGTGACAGACATGACCATTCGTCGCGATCTGATCGATCTTGAAAAACAAGGCCTTTTAGTTCGCGTGCATGGTGGGGCCCACAAAAAGGTAAAAGATAGCTTGTTAGAGGCTTCTCACAGTGAAAAAAATCTGATCAATATTGAAGAGAAACGAACGATTGCCAAAAAATGTGCAGAATTAATCGAAAATGGGGATACAGTCTTTATTGGGTCTGGCACGACAACGGACTTTATTGGTGATTATCTAGAAGGCAAGGATGTCAGTATTGTAACCAATTCTTTACCTATTTTTGAGAAATTAAAGGATTTCCCAAATTACGATTTGATTCTAGTTGGTGGTCGCTATCGGATGAAAACTCAAACTTTTGTCGGCCAATTTGCCAATAAACTCTTAAAAGAAATCAAGGTTTCTAAAGCCTTTATCGGGGTGAATGGAATCGATGGGCATAGTGTTTCCACAGCCAATGAAGAAGAAGGAAATGGCAATGCTATTATTCTTAATAATGCGATAGAGAAATATGTGGTAGCTGATAACAGCAAGTTTGATAGTTATTCCTTCTACAGTTTTTATCGTGTGGAAGATCTGAATGCCATTATTACCGATGATAGTATTCCAAAGAAAATCAAAGACAAATATGGCTTGTATACGAAAATCATTTAAGATCAAGAGGCTGGGACAAAAGTCCTAGCCTCTCAATTATTTTTGGATTGTCGGGCAAGACGCAGTGGTTGAGTGGGCTCTACTACGCTGATTTCATCAGCTTTTACAGCCCTACTCAACTGTGCGGAGGTGGGACGACGAAATCGAATTCTAACGAATTACCGATTTCTGTCCCACTCTCTTTTTACTTATTTAAGGATGTTGGAAAATGACGGTTAGAAAGAGCCATATAGCTTGATACGAACAAAAATGAACAAAATGAGACAAAAATGATTGACATTCAATCAATATAGTGATATACTATAATCATAAAATAAATAGTTAGATAAGGAGGTGGCAGCAATGGGTTTAAATCAACTCTTTAACAAAGATCTTGTGTTTTGTCTACACGCCAAGGATCAAACAGATCTCTTTGAGCAGGTAGCGAGCTTACTTGAAGAGCGACAGATTGTGACACCAACCTATCGTTCCGCTTTGATTGAGCGTGAAAAGTCTTTCCCGACTGGATTAGACATGGAATTTCTTGGTAAGGACTTACCAAATGTGGCGATCCCGCACACAGACATTGTCCATAATCTCACTGAGAATGTGGTCGTGGTTCGTTTGGATCAACCGGTAACCTTCCATAATATGATTGCTCCAGATAAGGAAGTTCAAGTTTCACTTTTATTCTTCATTATCAACAATTCAAGCTCTAGCCAAACCAATATTTTGGCCCAGCTGATGGATTTCTTTACATCTAATGGAAATCTCGAAGCTCTATCAAAATTAGATAGTGAAGATAAGCTTTATCAATACATTACGGGAACTATTTCCTAAAACATTCGTAAATATTTATAATGGAGGATATCCAAATGATTAAAATTTTAGCTGCCTGTGGTGCAGGTGTTAACTCTAGCCACCAAATTAAGAATGCCTTGGAAGAAGAGTTGTCAAACCGCGGTTATGATGTGCGTTGTGACGCTGTCATGGTCAAAGACGTGAATGAAGACTTGATTTCAGGCTATGACATCTTTACTCCAATTGCTGCAACTGATTTGGGATTCGATCCTGGTATTCCAGTGGTAGAAGCAGGACCAATTTTATTCCGTATTCCAGCAATGAGTGCGCCAGTTTTTGATAACATCGAAGCTGCCATTAAAGAACATGGATTAAGTTAATATTTTTTTAAAACAGTTTGTAAGCGTTATCCAATGATAAAGTTGGAAATGATTAAAGCGTAATATATAAAATTATAAATCGGGAGGATTTATTATGAATGGCATTATTGATTTTGCCAATAAATTTTTTAAACCAATCCTAGACATGGGTGCTCCGATCATTATGTTGATCGTCTTGACTTTATTGGCTCTCTTGTTTGGAGTGAAATTCTCTAAAGCCCTTGAAGGTGGTATTAAACTTGCCATCGCCCTTACTGGTATCGGTGCCATCATAGGTATGCTTAACACAGCTTTCTCAGCATCTCTTGCAAAATTCGTTGAGAATACTGGTATTCAATTGAATATTACTGACGTTGGTTGGGCACCGCTTGCGACCATCACTTGGGGGTCTGCCTGGACACTTTACTTCTTATTGATTATGTTGATCGTCAACGTTGTCATGCTTGCGATCAAGAAAACAGATACGCTTGACGTCGATATCTTCGATATCTGGCACTTGTCTATCACAGGTCTTTTGATCAAATGGTATGCGGACAACAACGGAGTTAGCCAAGGAGTTTCACTTTTCGTCGCAACTCTTGCAGTTGTTCTTGTTGGAATCATGAAGATCATTAACTCAGACTTGATGAAACCAACATTTGATGATCTTTTGAATGCACCAAGTTCATCACCTATGACTTCAACTCACATGAACTACATGATGAACCCAATCATCATGGTCTTGGATAAAATCTTTGACAAATTCTTCCCAGGTCTTGATAAATACGACTTCGACGCTGCTAAATTGAACAAGAAGATCGGTTTCTGGGGATCTAAATTCTTTATCGGTTTCCTTCTTGGTATCGTCATCGGTATCATGGGTACTCCACATCCAGTTGCTGGCGTGCAAGATGCTGCCAAATGGGAATTGGTTATTAAAGGTTGGTTGAGCCTTGGTTTGACTGCCGGTGTCTGCTTGGAATTGTTCTCATTGATCGGTTCTTGGTTTATCGCAGCGGTAGAACCATTGTCACAAGGTATTACAAACGTTGCTACTAAACGTCTTCAAGGACGTAAATTCAACATCGGTTTGGACTGGCCATTTATCGCTGGTCGTGCTGAAATCTGGGCTTGTGCGAACGTACTTGCACCAATCATGTTGATCGAAGCAGTGCTTCTTTCTAAAGTCGGAAATGGTATCTTACCACTTGCTGGTATCATTGCTATGGGTGTGACTCCAGCCTTGTTGGTTGTAACACGCGGTAAATTGATCCGTATGATCATCTTCGGAAGCCTTCTCTTGCCACTCTTCCTTCTTTCAGGTACATTGATTGCACCATTTGCAACTCAATTGGCTAAGAGTGTTGATGCCTTCCCTAAAGGGGTAGCTTCTACTCAATTGATCACTCACTCAACTCTTGAAGGACCAGTTGAAAAATTGCTCGGTTGGACAATTGGTAACGCAACAACTGGTGATATCAAAGCCATCCTTGGTGTAGTTGTCTTCTTGGCATTCTATATCGGAATCTTCGCTTGGTACAGAAAACAAATGATCAAACGTAACGAAGAATATGCTGCAAATGCAAAATAATCGTCATATGTAGTTTGAAAACTGACACCATATCTGTTGTGGATATGGTGTTTTTATTTTAAAAATGTTCGAAAATAAACAATTTAATGTTGACTTTCGTTCAAAATAGGTGTAATATAATATCAAAAGTAAGAAAATGTTCCTTTGTGAAAAATTAACAACAGGGATATTTGCTGAAACGAACAAAAGGAGGACAGGACATGTCTATTGTACTTGGTGCAGATGCTGCAGGATTAAGATTAAAAGATCTCGTGAAAGAGTTTCTTGTAAAAGAAAACTTCGATGTTGTGGATGTAACTGCTGAAGGTCAAGATTTTGTAGATGTGACACTTGCAGTTGCGAGCGAAGTGAACAAAAACGATCAAAATCTTGGAATCGTAATTGATGCTTACGGAGCTGGTCCATTTATGGTTGCAACTAAAATCAAAGGAATGGTGGCAGCAGAAGTTTCAGATGAACGTTCTGCTTATATGACACGTGGACACAACAATTCTCGAATGATTACCATGGGTGCTGAAATTGTTGGGGATGAATTGGCCAAGAACATTGCCAAAGGCTTCGTCAATGGTAAATACGACGGTGGTCGTCACCAAATCCGTGTCGATATGTTGAATAAGATGTGCTAATGAGAGGAGAATTCAAATGAGAATTGCAATTGGTTGTGATCACATTGTGACAAATGAAAAAATGGCTGTTTCTGATTTTTTGAAATCAAAAGGATATGAAGTGCTCGACTTTGGGACTTATGACCATACACGTACCCACTATCCAATTTTTGGTAAAAAAGTTGGTGAAGCCGTAGCAAGTGGCCAAGCAGATCTTGGTGTTTGTATCTGTGGTACTGGTGTTGGGATCAACAATGCTGTTAACAAAGTACCTGGTATCCGTTCTGCCTTGGTACGCGATATGACAACTGCTCTTTATGCCAAAGAAGAATTGAACGCGAATGTGATCGGCTTTGGTGGTAAGATCACTGGTGAATTGCTCATGTGCGATATCATTGAAGCATTCATCCACGCTGAATACAAACCAACTGAAGAAAATAAAAAATTGATCGCTAAGATCCAACATGTGGAAACCCATAATGCCCATCAAGCGGATGCTGATTTCTTTACAGAATTCCTTGAAAAATGGGACCGTGGTGAATACCACGACTAAGAGGTGACATATGATATTAACGGTCACGATGAACCCTTCGATTGATATTTCTTATCCTTTGGATGTACTCCAGTTGGATACAGTCAATCGAGTGGCTGAGGTAAGTAAGACAGCTGGTGGGAAGGGTCTCAATGTTACCCGTGTGCTTTCTGAGATCAAGGATCCAGTAGCAGCGACTGGCCTACTTGGTGGTCGAACGGGTCAATTCATTCTTGATCATTTAGGAGAAGAGATAGAGGAACGTTTCTTTGAGATTGCTGGAGATACACGAAATTGTATCGCCATCCTTCACGAAGGCAAGCAAACAGAAATCTTAGAAAAAGGTCCAACCATTTCTGAGAAAGAAGGACAAGGTTTCCTTCAACATTACCGTCACTTGATCGATCAAGTGGAAGTTGTTGCCATCTCAGGTAGTCTCCCAGCTGGTTTACCAGTGGACTACTATGCTAGCCTGGTCAAGATTGCAAGGGAAGCTGGAAAAGCAGTCGTGCTCGATTGCTCGGGGGCTTCTTTGGAAGCTGCCATTCAAGCAGCGGTCAAGCCTACAGTCATTAAGCCCAACAATGAAGAGTTATCTCAATTGTTAGGAAAAGAAGTGAGTAAGAATGTGGAAGACTTAAAAGAAGTTCTTCAGGATACTCTCTTTGATGGCGTCGAATGGGTGATTGTCTCCCTTGGAGCAAATGGCGCTTTTGCGAAGCACGGCGATGACTTCTATAAGGTGGATATTCCTAAGATTGATGTCGTCAATCCAGTCGGATCTGGTGATTCGACTGTTGCAGGGATTGCATCTGGTCTTTATCATCATGAGAGTGACGCAGATTTGCTCAAGAAAGCAAATGTTCTTGGAATGTTAAATGCGCAAGAAGCACAAACAGGACATGTCAACATGGGGCACTATGATGCCTTATATCAACAATTAATCGTAAAAGAGGTATAAAATGGTATTAACAGAACAAAAACGCAACTATTTGGAACGTCTTAGTACAAAAGACGGTGTTATTTCAGCTTTGGCCTTCGACCAACGTGGGGCTTTGAAACGCTTGATGGCCAAATACCAAGACACTGAGCCAACTGTAGCACAAATGGAAGAATTGAAAGTTCTTGTAGCAGATGAATTGACAAAATATGCTTCCTCTATGTTGTTGGACCCAGAATATGGGTTGCCTGCTACGAAAGCCTTGGATAAAGATGCTGGTCTCTTACTTGCATACGAAAAAACCGGTTATGATACATCTAGCACCAAACGTCTACCAGACTGCCTCAACCTTTGGTCAGCAAAACGCATCAAAGAACAAGGTGCAGATGCTGTGAAATTCTTGCTCTACTATGATGTAGATAGTGCAGAAGAACTTAACCAAGAAAAACAAGCTTATATCGAACGCATCGGTTCAGAATGTGTGGCAGAAGACATTCCATTCTTCCTTGAAATCTTGGCTTATGACGAAGGAATTGCAGATGCAACCTCTGCTGAATATGCAAAAGTGAAACCTCGTAAAGTCATTGAAGCGATGAAAGTCTTCTCGGATCCTCGTTTCAATATCGATGTATTGAAAGTAGAAGTTCCTGTCAATGTCAACTACGTGGAAGGATTTGGAGAAGGTGAAGTTGTCTATAGTCGTGAAGAAGCGGCTGCTTTCTTCAAAGAACAAGAAGAAGCAACCAACCTTCCATACATCTACCTCAGTGCTGGTGTATCCGCAAAACTTTTCCAAGAAACTTTGGAATTTGCTCATGCATCAGGTGCTAACTTCAACGGTGTTCTTTGTGGACGTGCGACATGGGCAGGTTCAGTAGAAGCTTACATCAGAGATGGAGAAGCAGCTGCTCGTGAATGGCTTCGTACAGAAGGTCGTCAAAATATTGAAGAATTGAATGCGGTCTTGGCTAAAGTGGCAACACCTTGGACAGAACGCGTGTAAGAAACAAATCGTTATTGCCTCCTAAAGCAACATTTAGAACATTGGAAGGAAGAAATTCCTTCCAATGTTCTTCATTATTTTTAGGCTTTGTTTATTTTTTATAAAAAATGTTTAAAAATTTTCGCTGTAAGGGTTTACAAAATAAAAAACTTATGATAGAATAAGTTCATAAGTTAAATAGCAGTGAGCGTTACTAAGTTAGATTAGGCGTG
Source organism: Streptococcus parasanguinis ATCC 15912 (assembly GCF_000164675.2). Taxonomy (NCBI): domain Bacteria; kingdom Bacillati; phylum Bacillota; class Bacilli; order Lactobacillales; family Streptococcaceae; genus Streptococcus; species Streptococcus parasanguinis. The sequence continues at coordinate 704,771 of NC_015678.1, read as the reverse complement.
ACCACAAGTAGATTGAATGATTAGCATAGGCTAGTTTTTTCAGTTGCTTCGTGGTCATTTTTATTTGCTTTTAACAAATTTTACAAAGGAGAGCCTCATGTATCGTATTATCCATCCAATGAACAATAATGTTGCTTTGGTTCAAAATGAGCTTCAACAAGAGTTAATTGTTGTTGGGAGTGGGATTGCTTTTGGGAAAAAGAAACATGATCTAGTAGCTGATGATAAGGTCGAAAAAGTATTTCGTTTAAACACGGATGAATCAAGAGAAAATTTTATGGCCCTTCTAAAGGATGTTCCTCTTGATTTCATTACAACCACTTATGAAGTGATTGATACCTTGTCTAAGAAATATGCCTATCCTGTTCAAGAATATATCTATGTGACACTAACAGATCACATCTTTTGTTCTTACCAGGCGGTTCAACAGGGAAGATACAAACACAGTGATCTACCTGATGCGTCTGCTATGCATCCGATTCCCTATAAAATCGCAAAGGAAGCGATTGAAATCTTTCGAAATCGGCTCTTGGATCAATTTCCTGATGACGAAGTGAATCGTATCGCCTATCACTTCATCAATGCACAAGGGGAAGTCATTCATGAGCAGGATCCTGATGTCCAAGATCGCCAAGCGATTTTGAAAGCTGTAGAGGAAAAACTAGCTCAAAATGGATTGAAACGAAAAGAAGAGAACAGTCATTTCTACGATCGCTTTATGATCCATCTCAATTATTTCCTAGACTCTCTAGATAAGGGAAGAGAGGATCCTGAAGGCTTGAGCGAGATGGAACAACTGATCCAGCTAAGTTATCCAAAGGCTTATGAGATTAGTCATCAGATCTACCAAACCATCGCTGAACAGACTGGAGCTAAGATATCTCCTAATGAAAAAGTCTATTTAGCCCTTCATATTCAACGTCTATTATAAAAATTTTCAAAAGGTATCATAAGGAGGAACCAACATGAATAAAGAAGAAGTCCAACTACTTGGGTTTGAAATTGTCGCTTATGCAGGTGACGCTCGATCAAAATTAATGGAAGCATTAAAAGCTGCTGAGAATGGTGATTTTGCGAAAGCAGAATCCTTGGTAGAAGAAGCAGGGTCCTGTATCGCTGAGGCTCATAAATCTCAAACGACCATGCTAGCGCAAGAAGCTGCAGGAGAAGAAATCCCTTATTGCATCACCATGATGCATGGTCAAGACCATCTCATGACAACGATCTTATTAAAAGACGTGATTCACCATCTGATTGAACTGTATAAAAGAGGAGCAAAATAATGAATAAACTGATTGAACTAATTGAAAAAGGGAAACCTTTCTTTGAAAAGATATCTCGTAATAAATATTTGCGAGCGATTCGTGATGGTTTCATTGCAGGGATGCCTGTAATCTTATTCTCATCTATCTTCATCTTGATTGCCTACGTGCCAAATGCTTGGGGCTTCCACTGGTCTAAAGATATTGAAACATTCTTGATGACTCCATATAACTTTTCTATGGGCATCTTGGCCTTCTTCGTTGGTGGTACAACGGCTAAGGCTTTGACTGATTCAATGAACCGCGACCTTCCAGCAACTAACCAAATCAACTTCATTTCTACAATGTTGGCTTCTATGGTTGGCTTCTTGCTCATGGCTGCTGAACCTGCTAAAGAAGGTGGATTCTTAACAGCCTTCATGGGTACAAAAGGTCTGTTGACAGCCTTCATTGCAGCCTTTGTTACAGTTAATGTTTATAAGGTCTGTGTGAAAAATAATGTGACGATTCGCATGCCAGACGAGGTTCCACCGAATATTTCACAAGTCTTCAAAGACTTGATTCCATTTACAGTTTCAATTGTTCTCTTGTATGCATTTGAATTGATTGTGAAAGGTGCTATCGGTGTAACCGTTGCGGAATCTATCGGAACACTTCTAGCTCCATTGTTCTCTGCGGCAGATGGTTATCTTGGAATTACCCTTATCTTTGGTGCTTATGCCTTCTTCTGGTTTGTTGGTATCCACGGCCCTTCTATCGTAGAACCAGCGATTGCGGCGATCACATATGCAAATATCGATAACAACTTACACTTGCTTCAAGCAGGCCAACACGCAGATAAAGTCATCACTTCTGGGACTCAAATGTTTATCGTTACCATGGGTGGTACTGGTGCAACCTTGATTGTTCCATTCCTCTTCATGTGGTTGTGTAAGTCTGAACGTAACCGTGCAATCGGACGTGCTTCCGTCGTGCCAACCTTCTTTGGGGTCAATGAACCAATTCTCTTCGGTGCTCCAATTGTATTGAACCCAACCTTCTTCATTCCATTTATCTTTGCGCCAATCGCAAACGTCTGGATCTTCAAATTCTTTGTTGATACCTTGGGAATGAACTCCTTCTCCGCTAACCTTCCATGGGTAACACCTGGTCCTCTCGGAATTGTCCTTGGTACAAACTTCCAAGTTCTTTCCTTCATCCTTGCTGCTCTTCTAGTGGTAGTGGACGTAATCATTTATTATCCATTCGTTAAGGTTTATGATGAACAAATTCTCGAAGAAGAACGTTCTGGTAAAGCAAACGACAGCTTGAAAGAAAAAGTTGCTGCAAACTTCAATACAGCTAAAGCAGATGCAATTCTTGAAAAAGCTGGTGTTGAAGACGAACCTGTTCAAAATAATATCACAAAAGAAACAAACGTCTTGGTTCTCTGTGCCGGTGGTGGTACCAGTGGACTCCTTGCCAATGCCTTGAACAAGGCAGCAGCAGAATACAATGTTCCTGTCAAAGCAGCAGCAGGTGGCTATGGTGCTCACCGTGAAATGTTGCCAGAATTTGACCTTGTTATCCTAGCCCCACAAGTAGCTTCTAACTATGAAGACATGAAGGCAGAAACAGATAAACTAGGCATCAAATTGGCTAAGACAGAAGGTGCTCAATACATTAAATTGACACGTGATGGACAAGGTGCCCTAGCCTTTGTTCAAGCGCAGTTTGAAGAATAAGAACGAATAAGTGAGATGGAGATGGATGGCTCACAAACTCCTCTCCACTCACTTTTCCTTTGATCCAATCAAGAAAAAGGTGAAAAAATGACAAAAACACTTCCTAAAGATTTTATTTTTGGTGGCGCTACAGCTGCCTATCAAGCAGAAGGGGCTACTCATACAGATGGGAAAGGCCCTGTTGCATGGGACAAATACCTGGCTGACAACTATTGGTATACTGCTGAACCAGCGAGTGATTTCTACCACAAATATCCAGTAGACCTTCAATTAGCTGAAGAATACGGTGTCAATGGTATTCGGATTTCCATTGCCTGGTCGCGTATTTTCCCAACTGGTTATGGTGAAGTCAATCCAAAAGGGGTAGAATTCTATCATAAGTTATTTGCTGAATGTCATAAACGTCATGTAGAACCATTCGTAACTCTTCATCACTTTGATACTCCTGAAGCTCTTCACTCAAATGGAGACTTCTTGAATCGTGAAAATATCGAACACTTTGTAGATTACGCTGCCTTCTGTTTCGAAGAATTCCCAGAAGTCAACTACTGGACAACCTTCAATGAAATCGGCCCAATCGGAGATGGTCAATACTTAGTCGGAAAATTCCCACCAGGAATTCAGTATGACCTTGCCAAAGTCTTCCAATCACACCACAATATGATGGTTTCTCATGCGCGTGCTGTGAAATTGTACAAAGATAAAGGTTATAAAGGTGAAATCGGGGTTGTTCACGCCCTTCCAACTAAGTATCCATTGGATCCTAAAAATCCTGCAGACGTACGTGCGGCTGAATTGGAAGATATCATCCACAACAAATTTATCTTGGATGCTACTTACCTTGGACACTATTCAGATGCAACCATGGAAGGTGTAAACCACATCTTATCTGTCAATGGTGGTAGCTTGGATCTTCGTGACGAAGACTTTGCGGCACTTGAAGCAGCTAAAGATTTGAACGACTTCCTTGGAATTAACTACTACATGAGTGACTGGATGGAAGCCTTTGATGGTGAAACTGAAATCATCCACAACGGTAAAGGTGAAAAAGGAAGCTCTAAATACCAAATCAAAGGGGTTGGTCGTAGAGTAGCGCCTGACTATGTTCCTCGTACAGACTGGGATTGGATCATCTACCCTCAAGGTTTGTATGATCAAATCATGCGTGTTAAGAAAGATTATCCAAACTACAAGAAGATCTACATCACTGAAAACGGACTGGGATACAAAGATGAATTTGTGGACAACACTGTTTACGATGATGGCCGGATCGATTATGTGAAACAACATTTGGAAGTCTTGTCTGATGCGATTGCCGATGGTGCAAACGTCAAAGGATACTTCATCTGGTCTCTCATGGACGTCTTCTCATGGTCTAATGGTTATGAAAAACGTTACGGACTTTTCTATGTTGATTTCGATACACAAGAACGTTATCCTAAGAAATCTGCACATTGGTACAAGAAAGTAGCTGAAACTCAAGTGATTGAATAAGTATCAACTGGAACTGTTTTAGTTCCAGTTTTTTATTTTCACTTGATGAAGGTCTCTTAAACGGATCTCTTCTTTCAGCCCCTAATTTATGGTATAATAGATCGATACTGTAATAAGGAAAATGGAATGAATATACAACAATTACGATATGTAGTGGCGATTGCCAATAGTGGTACTTTTCGTGAGGCTGCTGAAAAAATGTATGTGAGTCAGCCTAGCTTGTCTATCTCCGTCAGAGATCTGGAAAAAGAACTGGGGTTTAAGATTTTTCGTCGGACCAGTTCTGGGACTTTTTTAACCCGTCGGGGAATGGAATTTCATGAAAAAGCGCAAGACGTGGTCAAAGGGTTTGATGTTTTTCAAAATCAATATGCCAGTCCCGAAGAAGAGAAGAAAGAATTCTCTATTTCTAGTCAGCACTATGACTTCTTGCCACCTTTAATGACGGAATTCTCGATCCGCTATCCGGAAAATAAAAACTTCCGCATCTTTGAATCAACGACGGTTCAAATTTTGGACGAAGTGGCTCAAGGGCATAGTGAGTTGGGAATTATTTATCTCAACCGTCAAAATACCAAGGGGATTATGCAACGGGTCGATAAATTAGGGCTTGAAGTGGTGGATTTGATTCCATTTCAGACTCATATTTATCTTCGCAAAGGACATCCTTTGGCTAAGAAGAAAAAACTGGTTATGGAAGATCTAGCTCAGTTGCCAACTGTTCGTTTTACCCAAGAAAAAGATGAGTACCTCTATTATTCAGAGAACTTTGTCGATACCAGCTCGAGCTCCCAAATGTTCAATGTGACCGACCGGGCTACCTTGAATGGAATCTTGGAGCGAACGGATGCTTATGCGACGGGATCAGGCTTTTTGGATAGCCAGTCAGTGAATGGCATTACCGTGATTCCTTTAGAAGATAATTTAGACAATAAAATGGTCTATGTCAAACGAGAAGAGATGGATCTCTCTCCTGTAGCAGAGAAGTTTGTCGAGGTCATGGTAGAATATTTTGATCAAAAGAGGTAAGAAATGAAGAGAAAAACTATGGTTCCGGTAGCGATCGTGCTATTGGTCCTACTAGATCAGCTGGTCAAATGGTATGTGGTGAAGAATATTCCACTGGGTGTCGTCAAGTCTTTTATTCCCCATGTGGTCAGTCTGACTTATCTTCAAAACACAGGTGCAGCTTTTTCGCTTCTTGAAAATCAGCAATGGTTCTTTACCCTCATCACTCTAGTCGTGATGGTAGGGGCCTTTTACTATCTTTATAAGCACCTCAAGGGGTCGCTTTGGATGGTGACAGGTTTGACTTTAGTCATTGCAGGTGGATTGGGGAATTTTATCGATCGCCTGCGTCAGGGCTTTGTGGTCGATATGTTCCACCTGGATTTTATGAATTTTGCCATTTTTAATGTAGCAGATAGTTATTTGACAGTTGGAGTATTCTTGCTCCTGATCCTGATGTTGAAAGAGGAAACGCATGGAAATTAAAATCGAAGTAGCCGGTGCGCGACTGGATAAGGCTTTAGCGGATTTGACTCCCTTGTCACGAGCTGTGGCCAATGAGCAGATCAAAGAAGGAAAAGTTCTGGTCAATGGGACTGTGAAAAAAGCCAAGTACACGGTCAAAGAAGGGGACATCATCCAGTATGAAGTTCCAGAAGTGGAAGAGGTCAGCTATGAAGCAGAAGATCTGCCCTTAGACATCGTTTATGAGGACCAGGATGTTGTGGTGGTCAATAAGCCACAAGGCATGGTTGTTCACCCAAGTGCGGGTCATACCAGTGGGACCTTGGTCAATGCGCTGTTATACCATATCAAGGATCTTTCAGGGATCAATGGAGAATTGCGTCCAGGGATCGTTCATCGGATCGATAAAGACACGTCAGGCCTCTTGATGGTCGCAAAAAATGACCAAGCCCACGTCGCCTTAGCAGAAGAACTAAAAGACAAAAAATCTCTCCGGAAGTATTGGGCTATTGTTCATGGCAACCTTCCGAACGATCGTGGGATGATTGAAGCACCAATTGGTCGCAGTGAAAAGGACCGGAAAAAACAGGCGGTGACGGCTAAAGGCAAACCTGCAGTGACCCGTTTTCAAGTTTTGGAACGTTTTGGGAATTACACCTTGGTAGAGTTGCAACTGGAGACTGGTCGGACCCACCAAATTCGGGTGCACATGGCCTATATTGGCCATCCCGTGGCTGGAGATCCTGCTTATGGTCCTAAGAAGACACTTAAAGGACAAGGACAGTTTCTTCATGCACGGACACTCGGTTTTACTCACCCTCGTACAGGCGAGACCTTGGAATTTACAGCAGAAGTGCCAGCGATCTTTGAGAAAACGCTGGAAGACCTTCGAAAAGGATAATGAAGAATGGGAGTGGGAAAGAACTCCTAAAAATAAAAAGGTTGAAAAGCTTCCCCAAACCTTTTCAATTTTCCCACCCCGCATAGCTTCAACAGTCTGGGAGACTGTTGAAGGTTGCAGATAAAGGAAACTTTGTTTCCAACATTAGGTTATCTTTGGAGCCTAAAAAGCGAACAAAGACTTAGGATACTTGCTTCGCAAGTTCTATCCGCCACCTCAAAGCAGTGCTTTGAGCAATCAACCACTGCGTCATGCAGTTATTACTATCAAACATAGAGAGCTGGACAGTATTTGTCCAGCCTCACTTTCATTAGATACGAAATAAATAGTATTAGAAAGAATCATAGCGATGAAAGCAAAACGAATCGTCTTTAAAGTAGGGACCTCGTCGTTGACCAATCCCGATGGGAGCCTCTCCAGACAGAAGGTCAAGGTCATTACGCAGCAGTTGGCTCTCTTACATGAATCAGGTCATGAGTTGATCTTGGTCTCATCAGGGGCTGTCGCTGCTGGATTTGGTGCCCTTGGTTTTAAGAAACGGCCGACCAAGGTGGCAGACAAGCAAGCCTCTGCGGCAGTTGGACAAGGCTTACTGATGGAAGAATACACAGCCAACCTGCTCTTGCGCAACATTGTTTCTTCGCAGATTTTGTTGACCCAGGATGACTTTGCGGATCAGCGCCGTTATAAGAATGCCCACCAGGCCCTTTCTGTCTTGCTTAATCGTGGGGCCATCCCGATTATCAATGAAAACGATACGGTCTCGATTGCCGAGCTAAAAGTTGGTGACAATGATACATTGAGTGCGCAGGTTGCAGCCATGGTTCAAGCGGATCTTTTGGTACTTTTAACAGATGTAGATGGCCTCTATACAGCCAATCCTTCTCAGGATCCAACAGCTAAGCGCTTGGATCGAATCGAACATATTTCTCGTGAGATGATCGAGATGGCTGGTGGTGCTGGCAGTAGCAACGGAACTGGTGGAATGCTGACCAAACTCAAGGCAGCGACCCTTGCGACCGAGTCAGGGGTTCCTGTCTATATTTGCTCGTCTCTCAAGTCTGATGCCTTGCTCGAAGCAGCGCAAGAGCAAGCAGATGGCAGTTACTTCCTTGCAGAGGACAAGGGCTTAAAAACCCAGAAGCAATGGCTAGCCTTTTATGCTGAAAGCAAAGGTGCTGTTTGGGTGGATGCTGGAGCAGCGGAAGCCCTGTTGGATCATGGGAAGAGTTTATTGATTTCTGGTGTGACCAAGGCAGAAGGGGATTTCTCTTATCACGACATCGTCAGCGTCTATCATCAAGAGACTGGTCAATTACTCGGAAAAGGCAAGGTCCGTCTCGGCCAATCAGCTGTGCGCGATCTACTCCAATCTAAAAGAGCCAAGGGAATCCTTATCCACCGGGATGATTGGATCTCGGTAACTCCTGAGATTGACCTACTCTTTACAGAATTCTAGAGGAAAACGTATGGGAACAACACAAGAACAATTAAGCTTAGCGAGATCAGCTAAGAAAAGTATCAATACAGCCAGTACAGCTCTTAAAAATCAGGCCTTGGAAGCCATGGCTAGCCAGCTTTTGAAAGCGACGGAAGCCATTTTAGCAGCCAATCAAATCGATATGGAAGCGGCACGTGGGAAGATCTCTGAAGTCATGCTGGATCGCCTTTTTCTGGATCAAGAGCGGATTGCCGGGATGGCACAAGGAATTCGTGCTTTAATAGACCTGCCAGATCCGATTGGGGAAGTGCTGGATACGGAAGTCTTGGAAAATGGCCTTGAAATCCAGAAAGTTCGAGTCGCCATGGGTGTTATTGGCATCATTTATGAAAGCCGGCCAAATGTAACATCGGATGCTGCAGCGCTTGCCATCAAGAGTGGAAATGCAGTGGTCCTTCGTACTGGAAAGGATGCCTTTCATTCTGCTCAAGTGATCGTGACAGCCCTTAAGGCTGGATTGGAAGAAGCAGGACTGAATTCAGATCTTCTCCAACTGATCCAAGATACGAGTCGAGCTTCTAGCCTTGCTATGATGAAGGCTAAGGGCTATCTGGACTTGCTCATTCCACGTGGTGGTGCTGGATTGATCCAAGCGGTGGTTGAAAATGCCATTGTCCCCGTGATCGAGACAGGAACTGGGATCGTCCATGTCTATGTGGATAAGGAGGCTGATTTCCAGAAAGCCCTCGCCATTATTGAAAATGCTAAGACAAGTCGTCCATCCGTCTGCAATGCCATGGAGGTCTTGTTGGTGGATCAAGCGATCGCGTCTGATTTCTTGCCTTTGGTCAAAGAGCGTTTAGTGGATGATCGGGAAAAATCGGTTGAGTTGCGTCTAGATGAGCAAGCACAGGCTATCATTTCTGGGACAGCAGCACAGGAACAGGATTTTGATACCGAATTTTTAGATTATATTTTAGCAGTCAAGGTTGTTGACGGAGTGGAGGAAGCGGTGGACCACATTGAAGCTCATAGCACCCATCATTCGGATGCCATTGTGACTGAAAATCCTGAGGCAGCCGCTTATTTCACCAAGCAAGTAGATTCAGCAGCGGTTTATGTCAATGCTTCTACACGCTTTACAGATGGGGGTCAATTTGGCCTAGGTTGTGAAATGGGGATCTCGACGCAAAAACTCCATGCGCGTGGACCGATGGGACTACGGGAAATGACCAGTTACAAATATATCGTTAGTGGAAATGGTCAAGTGAGGTAAGAAATGAAAGTTGCATTTATTGGACTAGGAAACACGGGAGCTAGTCTAGCCAAAGTAGTCGCAAAAGAAGTGGCTGCCACAGACTTGCTCTTGGTTAATCGTTCTCCACAAAAGGTGCAGGATTTTATCAGCCAGTATGGGGGAACGGCGTCTGAGCTTGAACAAGCCTTTCAAGAGGCTGAAGTAATCTTTTTAGGGGTCAAACCCTATCAGATTTGCCCTCTTTTAGAAGAGTATAAAGGCATCTTGGCTCAACGCTCTAATCTCTTGCTGGTTTCCATGGCCGCAGGCCTGGAACTAGAAAAGATGGCTGACGTGATCCAGAACGACCAGCTAGGGCTAATTCGCATCATGCCCAATACGCCTGTGGCCATTGGTCAAGGTGTTATCAGTCTGGCCCGCTCCCAAGCAGTGACAGACCAGCAAGTATCCAAAGTCAATCAGCTCTTAGCAGGAGCAGGGGCTCTCTATGAAATCGAAGAAAAATTGATGGATCCTGCAACGGCTGTCGCAGGCTGTGGGCCAGCCTTTGTCTATCAGATGATTGAAGCCATGGCAGATGCAGGAGTAGGATTAGGACTTACACGAGAGCAAGCCTTGCAGATGGTTGCACAAACCTTCCAAGGCGCTAGTCAAATGGTCCTAGAGACAGGCGAGCACCCAGTCCGCTTGCGAGATGCAGTTTGTAGCCCGGGTGGCTCTACCATCGCAGGAGTCAACCGTTTAGAGCAAGTCGGCTTACGGGGGGACATTATTGCAGGAGTGGAAGCAGCCTACAAACGCACCCAAGAAATGGCACAAGAGGCAGCGAAGGAATAGAAAAAGATTGGTTTTTGCCAATCTTTCAAATTGAAAATAAAGTCCTCTTAGAAACTTTCCTTAGGTGAGATCGGACGTCAGCGAACTTCCTCGAAGTTCCATGACTAATTATTGAGCGTAAGGTCTCAATAATTCCGAGTGCCTGAAACTATTACGTTTCAGGCACTTTTCTCACGGCGGAAAAGTTTCAATAGAGGCTTGGATAACTCTGGATTTGTTAGATTTGTATAATGGAACATTTTTTCTTCGTTCTACAAGATTGGTTTTTGGGCCAATCTTTTTTACGTTAGAGCGACTCTATTTCTACCAAACCATGTTCGGTCAGACGATAGATTTTTTGGCAGACTTCTTTGAGGAAGGTCCGGTCGTGAGAGACCGTGACTAGTCCGCCTGCGTAGTCTGCGAAAAGGCGTCGAATTTCTGGTTGGGAAGTAGGGGAAAAATTGCGGGTAGGCTCGTCCAAGAGTAGAAACTGGGGACTTGTGAGGACTAGTTGTAGGAGAAAGAGTTTTCCTTGCTGACCACCAGAAAGTTCTGATATCGAATGGTGCATTTCAGAATAGGTAAAGTTGAGGGAGGCTAAATGCAATTGAATGGTGTTGATTTCTTCGCGATCGCCTGAATGCTGTAAGAATTGAACGGGTGTCTGAGTCAGAGGGAGGCGTTCAGTGTAATCTTGAGGCATATAGGCAGTGCGGATACTTTCATTCTTCTGTAGACTTTTCCATATCATTTTTAGGAAAGTGGATTTCCCCACACCGTTGGAACCGATAATCCCTATCTTGTCCTGCCCTTGAAGAGTAAGGGAGAGATCCTTGACCAGGACCCGGTCACCAATTGCGAGTTCTTCCTGATCTAATAGAAGGACTCGTTTTTGAGGAGACAAGGGAGTGAGGGGAGGAAAATGCAGATTGATGATCTCTTCATCATAGGGTTGGGAAGTCATGGATTGGAATTCTCGCTCGTAGCGCTTTTCTTGTGAGAGGAGGGACTTCATTTTCTTTGCCAGGAGACGTCCAGCAGTGCTATCCTTAGTGTTTCGTAAGGATGTTTCAACTTGCTGACGGACGCGGCGATGCTTCTCCATTGTTTTCTTGTAGGTTCGTTGATCATTAGCAGCTTGCTGGGACTGTTGCTTGAATTGTTGCTCCCTCTGGCTACTGTAGTCTTGATAGCCTAGGTGCTCTACAATGGTTTCAGCCTCCTTGCGGTGTTTGATCTGTCTTAGGTGGATGATCGTATCCGCCGTCTGAGTCAAAAAATCTTCATGATGGGAAATAAATAGGATGGTTTGGGGACTTGTTTGGATTATCTGCTGGAGCCAGTCCAGGGTTTCCAAATCCAGATCGTTTGAAGGTTCATCTAAAAATAGTAATTCATGAGGACGACAAAGTTCGTGAAGCAGTTGGACTTTGAGGGCTTCTCCTCCAGATAGACTTCCAATAGCTTGGTCGCTTGCAAAGCGGTCGCTATCGAAATGCAATTGATCAGCCAGTCTATAGAGGGTGGCATAGTCTAGCTCGTCTTCTCCAAAAAAATATTCTTCCAATGTTTTTCCCTTCAATGCTTCCGGCAAAGTCTGGGGAATATAGGCATAGGAGTGAAAAGAAGTGGTGATTTCGCCTTCTATAGTCAGATAATCTGGTAGTGATTTTGGGGACATGAGGACGTGAAGTAAGGAAGATTTTCCATTTCCTTCTTCGCCAATAATAGCAACTTTTTCCCCTTCATGAATGGTTAGGGATAAATCGCGAACCAAATCACGTAAATCTTTTGTATGGCGGATGGTAAGGTGGGATAGTTTTAGCATAAGATTCCTTTCTACTGGGACAAAAAAACAGCTCTACCTATTTAGTAGAGCTGTATTCAAGTGGACCCAAACAGAAAAAGACCTTATTAAGCCAACAAAAAGTTGGAGAATAGGCGAGAGGGCACACAAAAAGAGATAGAACAAGCAGTCCACTAAATAAAGTATCTTATTTAACGAAACTTAGTTGTTCATATCTCCTTACCTCCGAATGTAATTAGCTTTATTCTATTCCTTTCATTCCTTCTTGTCAAGGAAAACCTTGCTTCTTCCACCCTTTTCTTCTCGGACTTAAGGGGGATTTTATGGTATAATTAAAGGTATGCATACAAAACCAACGTCCGCTTATGTCCACATCCCATTTTGTACCCAGATTTGTTTTTATTGTGATTTTTCGAAGGTCTTTATTAAGAACCAACCGGTCGATGCTTATTTGGATCATTTGATCCAAGAATTTCGTCGGGAAGAAATCACAAATTTACGGACTCTCTATATCGGGGGTGGGACACCGACAGCCTTAACTGCGGATCAGCTAGAGTATCTGCTTAAGGAGCTGACCAAGTCGCTTGATCTCTCTCAGATGGAGGAGTTAACCATCGAGGCCAATCCTGGTGATTTGGATCCGGATAAGATTGCCGTCTTAAAGGATTCGCCGGTTAATAGGGTTTCTTTGGGCGTACAGACCTTTGATAATCGCTTGCTCAAAAAGATTGGTCGGAGCCATCAGGAGCAGGATATCTATGACAATATCGATCGTCTGAAGCTGGCTGGTTTTGATAATATTTCGATCGACCTCATCTATGCCCTTCCGACGCAAACTATGGAACAGGTCCAGGAAAATGTCGCTAAGGCTCTTGCCCTCGACATTCCCCATATGAGCCTCTATAGCTTGATTCTGGAGAATCACACCGTCTTTATGAATCGCATGCGACGGGGCAAGCTTCCTCTACCAAAGGAGGAGTTGGAAGCGGAGATGTTTGAATACATCATTCAGGAGTTGGAGCGTGCGGGCTTTGAGCATTACGAAATTTCCAATTTCTCCAAGCCTGGTTTTGAAAGTCGCCACAACCTCATGTATTGGGATAATGCGGAGTATTATGGCTTAGGAGCTGGTGCATCCGGATATGTCAATGGTGTTCGCTACAAGAATCATGGCCCTATTCGTCACTATATGCAGGCGGTCGAAGAGGGAAATGCGCGTGTCCAAGAAGAACATCTGAGTCAGACTGAAATGATGGAAGAAGAGATGTTTCTGGGACTCCGTAAGAAAACAGGCGTTTCCAAGAAGCGTTTCGAAGAAAAGTTTGGTGTGAATTTTGACCAACAATATGGACCAGTGGTTGAGGAATTGACCCAGCAGGGACTCTTGGTGCCTAACAAGGACATTGTTCGCATGACCAAGAAAGGTCTCTTTTTAGGAGACACTGTAGCAGAGAAGTTTATTTTGGAGTAGAAGATGGCAAAAGCATTTGAATACAGCATGAAAATTCCTTTTGATATGAGCGATGTCAATGGATTTATAAAAATTCCCCAATTGATCTTGCTGTCTTTGCAGGTATCAGGCATGCAATCGATTGAGCTGGGCATGAGTGATATGTACATTCTAGAGAATTACAATCTAGTCTGGATTATCACGGATTACAATATGAAGATCGATCGTCTCCCTGTGTTTGATGAGAAGATCACTATCGAAACCTATGCCATGAGTCACAATCGCCTGTTCTGCTACCGGGCCTTTAACATCAAGGACGAAGCAGGAAATACCATCATTGAGATGGTGGCGACCTTTGTCTTGATGGATCGTGATACACGCAAGGTCCATCCTGTCATGAGCGAAATCACGGCTGCCTTTGACTCAGAGTTTTCAAAAACCATGCTCCGTGGTCCCCGTTTTAAAGAATTAGAAGTGGGCGTGGAACAAGAATATCGAGTTCGTTTTTACGACTTGGATATGAACGGACATGTCAACAATAGCAAGTACTTGGACTGGGTCTTTGAGGTGATGGGAGCAGACTTCTTGACCCATCATGTCCCGAAAAAAGTTCATCTAAAATATGTCAAAGAGGTGCTAGCAGGAGGTGTCATCATCTCTCAATATGAACAAGAGGGCTTGAAAACCCAGCACCAAATTAGCTCAGATGGTCATATCAATGCCCAAGCTGAAATTGAGTGGGAAGAAGTAGAAGAAAAGGGTTGGACTTATGGAAAGTAGAAGATTAAAAAATAAAAAACAAGAGCTAGCAGGCTACCAAAAACGGGTTGTGGCCTATGCTAAGCGTCAAAAGAACCCTTTGTACATGTTGGGAGATTGGCTCTTGACTCTTTGTGCTTTGGGCATCATTCTGGTAGAAGAAATTTACAAATTTTTCCGCTACCGCTTGAATTTAGAGAGTTTTAGCCGTTTTTTGAAAGAAGATGTGCGTTGGTATCGGGTCTGGATCCATTTCACCCTGGCCTTTCTCTTACCTGTCGTGATCTTTTCGGTCGGCATTACCAGCCAATCAGGCTCTTTCTGGTCTAATTTCTATCATCGTTTGTCTCAAGGCGTGCTCTTTAGCACAACTGTTAGTCTCGCTGCGACCTTGGTGACTGATTTTGTGGAGAATTTGCAACCAGAAACCAAGTCAGACGGACGGAACCGGAGCACCAAGCGCACGGTTTATCAAATCAGTGTGGATCAGGCAACTGTAATAGGCTTGTTATTGACCATTGTGATTCTCATGGTGGCTTCCTTCTTGTTTACTCAATCAGGAAGTCAAGGAATCAATTTTACAGGGTTGATTTTACAATTTGTCCTCTATGCTGGATCCTTGCTTTTGTATGGGTCTGGTGGACGAGTCGATGCAGAGAAGTTGCATGAAAAAGCTGATACAGAAAGGGAAGAATAAATGCACTACAAGGGCTATTTAATTGATTTGGATGGCACCATTTACAAAGGAAAATCACGAATTCCAGCAGGAGAAGCTTTTGTTCATGAATTACAGGCGCGTGAGATTCCCTATCTCTTTGTCACCAATAACACAACCCGCACACCAGAGACTGTTCGGGATATGCTGGCGACTCACTTCAATATCGAAACCCCAGTGTCGACCATCTATACAGCTACCCTTGCGACCATTGACTACATGAACGACCAAAACTTGGGCAAAAAGGTCTATGTGATTGGAGAAGCGGGGCTCAAAGATGCTATTGAAGAAGCTGGCTATATTATCGATGAAGAAGCACCTGATTATGTTGTGATTGGCCTCGATTGGCAAGTGGATTATGAGAAATTTGCTAAAGCAACCTTGGCGATTCAAAAGGGAGCGCACTTTATAGGGACCAACCCTGACCTGAACATTCCAACTGAGCGTGGCTTGATGCCAGGAGCAGGATCTCTGATTGCCCTTGTTGAAGCAGCGACACGGGTCAAGCCAGTGATCATTGGCAAACCAAAGGCCATCATCATGGACAAGGCCATTGAACACCTGGGTCTTGAAAGAGAAGAAGTGGTCATGGTTGGCGACAACTACCTAACAGATATTCGTGCGGGTATTGACAATGGGATTCCAACCCTTTTGGTGACGACAGGTTTTACCAAACCAGAAGAAGTGCCGACCTTACCAATTGCACCGACACATGTTGTTGCCAGTCTAGCGGAGTGGGATTTTGATGCTTAAAAGTCTGAAATCAATCAACCAATTTTTCTTTATCTTGTCAGCTGCCATCCTTCTCACCATTGCTCTAGCTTGGGTCCTCTATCCCATGGAGATTCATTGGTTGGGGATTCAAAGCCGGACTGGTTTTTCGGCTACTGTCATCATGAAGAATTTTAATTTCTTGATGAACTACTTGACCAATCCTTTTCAATGGGTGTTGAAGATGCCTCAATTCCCCTCTTCAAAAAATGGACTGCACCATTTTGAGGCCGTCAAGTACCTATTTCACTTAGTGACAGTTGTTTTCGTGGTCACACTACCTGGTTTTATCCAGTTTATGCGGACAGTTGTCAAAAAAGGCTACCTTACCTTGTACCGTAGTCTCTTCTTTTGGATGATGGTTTTACCAGTGGTGCTTGCAGTGATGGCTGTTATGATTGGCTTTGATCAATTCTTTACGCTCTTTCATCAGGTCTTATTTGCTGGGGACAATACTTGGCTCTTTGATCCGCGCGTGGATTCGATTATTCTTGCATTACCAGAAGACTATTTTATGCATGCCTTTTTGATTTTCTTTGTCTTATACGAAGGAATGTGTGCGAGTTTTTATCTATTTTCTAGGAGGAAGAAATGAACCAATACAACCGATTATTAGACCCTAAAAAAGATATAGGAAGGTATTCCGGGACACTTGCCATTTATCTCTTGGTAATGACCTTGGTAACCGTCCTGTGGGAAGTCCTCCTTGGATTGACCATAGTAGGCTCTCTCAGAAAAGATCCAAGTCAAGTAACGGAGAAACTCAATTCCCTGAATGTTTGGGCTGGTATTCCCTACCTCATCTCTATTTCCATTGGACTCTTTCTCTTTAATGCCTATCGCAAGAAGGCCCTCTATAAATATGATCTTAAGCACAAGGGACGTAAGATGACTCTTTCAGTCTTCTTTATTCTTCTTGCCTTTCTTGGCTTTTCTCAAGTCTTTTCATCTGTGATGACACAAGTGATTGAGCGCATGTTTGAGACCATAGGCCTTCATTCTCCAACACCCGACCTAGGTGATACGATTGAGCGATCATGGACCATGCTCTTATATGCTGGCTTTTTTGGTCCTATCACAGAGGAATTCTTCTTCCGTGGGGCCGGCTTGCGAGGCTTGGAACGGTATGGCAAGATCTTTGCCATTGTCATGACGGCTATCTTGTTTGGACTCTTTCATGCCAATTTTGACCAGCTCTTTTTCGCGAGTATCATTGGTCTAGGATTCGGCTACATTGCCTTTGAATACAATATCTGGTGGGCGATTTTCTATCACATTTTCAATAACTTTGTCATTTCCCAAGGCTTGCATTATGTGGCCTATCATGTGGACGAGGGACTAGCGAATTGGCTCCAAATCGGTGTTTTAGCCATTGGTTCCATTGTCATGATAGTAGTTCTTGCGACTAAATGGCCAGCTATCAAGGCTTATATTCAAGCCAATAAACCTCAACCGGGAGTTTTCCAGCGTGCCCTCGCGTCCTTCTGGTTCTGGTTCTTCGTGCTATTCACTATCCTGATGTCTATTGTTCCTTATGTGATTCCGATCTTCCAGATGGCTAATCTCAAAGGATAAAGATTATCGATTGCTAGTAAAGGGGGATCGTTTTAGACCCCTTTTTTTTGCTATTAAAAAGGGCAAGTGAAGATGAAGGATTGAGGATGAGGGTCTGATATACTATTTAATAATTATTTTTTACTTGGTGAAGGTGGATAACAATAATACAAACATACTAGAGAGAGGCTAACCCCTCCCTTTTTTGCTATAATAGAGAGTATGAATAACTTGATAAAATCCAAGCTCGAGCTCTTGCCAACGAGTCCGGGCTGTTACATTCACAAAGATAAGAACGGTACCATCATCTATGTGGGGAAGGCCAAGAATCTTCGCAATCGGGTGCGGTCCTATTTTAGAGGAAGCCACGATACTAAGACGGAAGCACTGGTATCTGAGATTGTGGATTTTGAGTTTATCGTCACTGAGTCCAATATTGAGGCCTTGCTTCTTGAGATCAACCTCATCAAGGAGAACAAGCCCAAGTACAATATCATGCTCAAGGATGACAAGTCCTATCCCTTCATCAAGATTACCAATGAGCGCTATCCGCGCCTCATCATCACGCGCCAGGTCAAAAAGGACGGTGGTCTCTATTTCGGTCCCTATCCGGATGTGGGAGCGGCCAATGAGATCAAGAGGCTTTTGGACCGAATTTTCCCTTTCCGCAAGTGTACTAATCCGCCTTCCAAAGTCTGCTTTTACTACCATTTAGGGCAGTGTATGGCTCACACAGTCTGCCACAAGGACGAGGCCTATTTCAAGGGCATGGCCCAGGAGGTTTCTGATTTCCTCAAGGGACAGGACGATAAGATTATCGATGAGCTCAGGCTCAAGATGACTACCGCTGCGCAAAACATGGAATTCGAGCGGGCGGCTGAGTACCGAGATCTGATCCAGGCCATCGGGACCCTGCGGACCAAACAGCGTGTCATGGCCAAGGATTTGCAGAACCGGGATGTCTTTGGCTACTACGTGGACAAGGGCTGGATGTGTGTGCAGGTCTTCTTTGTCCGTCAGGGCAAGCTGATCGAGCGCGACGTCAATCTTTTCCCATACTACAATGATCCAGACGAGGATTTCTTGACCTATGTGGGGCAGTTTTACCAGGAGAAATCGCACTTGATTCCTAATGAAATCCTGATCCCTCAAGACATTGATGAGGAAGCTGTCAAGGCTCTAGTAGATACCAAGGTCCTCAAGCCCCAGCGAGGGGAGAAGAAGCAGTTGGTCAATCTGGCTATCAAGAATGCGCGTGTCAGTCTGGAGCAGAAGTTCAATCTCCTTGAAAAATCAATGGAAAAGACCCAAGGTGCCATTGAAAACCTTGGAAAACTTCTGCAAATTCCAACCCCTGTGCGCATTGAATCTTTTGACAACTCCAACATCATGGGGACCAGTCCGGTCTCAGCCATGGTGGTTTTTGTCAATGGGAAGCCAAGCAAAAAGGACTACCGCAAGTACAAGATCAAGACCGTTGTCGGACCAGATGACTATGCCAGCATGCGGGAGGTCATTCGCAGACGCTACAGCCGTGTCATGCGGGATGGCCTGACGCCACCAGATCTGATCGTTATCGATGGGGGTCAGGGCCAGGTCAATATCGCTAAACGGGTGATCCAAGAAGAGTTGGGGTTAGATATTCCCATTGCAGGTCTGCAAAAGAATGACAAGCACCAGACCCATGAATTGCTCTTCGGTGATCCCCTTCAAGTCATCGAACTCTCTCGGACCTCTCAGGAATTTTTCCTCCTCCAACGGATCCAGGATGAGGTCCACCGTTTCGCCATCACCTTCCACCGTCAGCTTCGGTCTAAGAATTCCTTCTCCTCCCAGCTGGATGGGATCGAAGGCTTGGGACCAAAACGCAAGCAGTTGCTGATGAAGCACTTCAAGTCGCTGACCAAGATCAAAGAAGCTACTGTAGATGAGATTGTCACAGTCGGCATCCCGCGAGCAGTCGCGGAGGCGGTGCAAGCCAAGCTCCAACAAGGAAAGCAGGAAGAAGCAAGTCCCTTGATGGAAGTGGCGGAGGCTTCTGAACCATACCAATCATAAGGAGTTTATAATGAACCATCGAATCGCCATTTTATCTGATATTCACGGAGATACAACAGCCCTCAAGGCAGTGATTGCGGATGCGCGTGCTCTAGGCACGACGGAATACTGGCTTTTGGGGGACATTTTGCTTCCGGGGCCTGGAAGAGAGGACCTTTTTGAGTTGCTGGATGCGATTCCGATTACAGCAGCTGTTCGTGGAAATTGGGACGATTGCGTCCTAGAGGCCTTGGATGGCGAGTACGGACTTGAGGATCCGCAGGAGATCCAGCTTCTTCGTCTCACTCAGTACCTCATGGAAGGACTAGATCCTAAGCGGATCGATTGGCTTCGTTCGCTTCCATTGGTAGAGAAGAAGGAGGTCAATGGCATTCGTTTTTCACTGACCCACAACTTGCCAGAAAAGAATTACGGTGGAGACTTGCGTCCAGCAAATGTGACGGAGAACTTTGACCAACTGCTGGATGATCAGACGGATATGGCGATCTACGGGCATGTCCACAAGCAGTTGCTTCGCTATGGCAGTCAGGGCCAGCAGATCCTTAATCCAGGGACTATTGGCATGCCTTATTTCGACTGGGAACCAATTCAAAACCACAGAGCCCAGTATGCTCTGATCGATGTCGAAGAAGACGGAGTGACCAACCTGCACTTTCGGAAGGTGGCTTATGATTATGAAGGAGAGCTCCAAGATGCCAAGGACAAGGGCCTTCCTTTTATTGAGATGTACGAAGAATTGAGACGTGAGGATAACTATCGGGGTCATAACATCGAGTTGCTAACTGGCTTAATTGAGAAATACGGTTATGCCAAAGAAGTAGCTACCTATTTCAATCTTTCCAATAAATCATAGGTGGGTCTCTTGTGTATTCAACCTATAACAAAGAAGCGGATCTTCAAAATGTCCGCTTCTTTTTTCACAATCTTAGGCTGTAAAACCCTGCAAGCTCTTTCATTTTGTGTTAAAATAGAGGTAACAGAAATAGAAAAGGAAGAAGCTTATGAAATTTCTAGAGCTCAATAAAAAACGCCATGCGATCAAGCATTTCACTGACCAACCGGTCGATCCAAAGGATGTACGGACTGCCATTGAGATCGCAACCTTGGCCCCTAGTGCCCACAATAGCCAGCCTTGGAAATTTGTGGTCGTTCGTCAAAAAAATGCTGAATTGGCAAAATTAGCCTATGGTGCAAACTACGATCAAGTCATGGAAGCACCTGTGACCATCGCCCTCTTTACAGATACCGATTTGCAAAAACGGGCTCGCAAGATTGCGCGTGTCGGTGGAGTTAAAAACTTCACAGATGAGCAATTGCAATACTTTATGCAAAATCTTCCTGCTGAATTTGCGCGCTATGATGTCCAACAAACAAGTGATTACTTGGCTTTGAATGCCGGTCTTGTGGCGATGAACTTGGTACTTGCTTTGACGGACCAAGGCATTGGAACCAATATTATCTTGGGATTTGATAAATCAAAAATCAATGAAGTATTGGACATCGAAGAGCGCTTCCGTCCGGAAGTCTTGATTACGGTTGGCTATGCGGCTGAAAAAGTAGAGCCAAGCTATCGCTTACCAGTGGACGAAATCATTGACAAACGCTAAGCCAATTAGCAAATAGAAGATCGAGGAGGAATTCATGACAACAGTTGACTTTAAAGCAGAAGTAGAAAAACGTCGCGATGAGATGATGGCTGACCTATACAGCCTCTTGGAAATCAATTCTGAACGCGATGACAGCAAGGCAGATGCAGAGCATCCTTTTGGACCTGGTCCTGTAAAAGCTCTTGAAAAATTCTTGGAAATTGCCAAACGTGATGGCTATGAAACCAAGAATGTCGACAATTATGCCGGCCACTTTACCTTTGGTGAAGGAGAAGAAGAGCTTGGAATCTTTGCCCATATGGACGTCGTACCTGCAGGTAGTGGCTGGAAGACGGATCCATACAAACCAGAAATTATCGATGGTAAGCTCTATGCGCGTGGTTCGTCTGATGATAAAGGGCCTACAATGGCCTGCTACTATGGTTTGAAGATCATTAAAGACCTAGGACTCCCTGTTTCCAAGCGCGTGCGCTTTGTTGTCGGTACAGATGAAGAATCAGGCTGGGGCGACATGGATTACTATTTCAAACACGTCGGACTTCCTGAGCCAGATTTTGGCTTCTCACCAGATGCGGAATTCCCAATCATCAATGGGGAAAAAGGAAACATCACTGAGTACCTTCATTTTGGAAATGACAACAAAGGAAGTGCCCATCTTCATAGCTTTACAGGTGGCCTTCGTGAAAACATGGTACCAGAGTCAGCGACTGCAGTCGTTTCTGGACAACTACCAGATCTTGCTGGCCTCTTAGATGCCTTTGCCAAGGAACACCAGCTCAAGTATGAAATCTCAACTGTTGATGAAGAAACCTATACCGTTACGATTGTTGGGAAATCTGCTCACGGATCAACTCCTGAAGATGGAATTAATGGTGCGACCTACTTGGCTCTCTTGTTGAACCAATTTGATTTTGGTGGTGCTGCTAAGGCTTACCTTCATGTGACAGCTTCACTTCTTCACGAAGATTTTGCTGGTGAAAAATTAGGTATTGCCCATACAGATGCCAAAATGGGACCATTGAGCATGAATGCAGGTGTCTTCCATTTTGATGAAAGCCAAGCAGACAACACTATTGCCCTCAATATCCGTTACCCTCAAGGTACAGATCCTGAAACCATCAAGTCTACTCTTGAAAAGATCGAAGGAGTGGCTACAGTAAGCTTGTCAGCCCATGGTCACACACCTCACTATGTTCCGATGGATGACGAATTGGTATCCACTCTCTTGCGTGTTTACGAAAAACAAACTGGCCTCAAAGGACACGAACAAGTGATCGGTGGTGGTACCTTTGGTCGTCTCTTGAAACGTGGGGTTGCCTTTGGTGCTATGTTCCCAGACTATGTCAATACCATGCACCAAGCTAATGAGTTCGCAGATGTCGAAGATCTCTATCGTGCAGCTGCTATTTACGCAGAAGCCATCTATGAACTAATCAAATAATCCACTACTCGGCCAGTTTTTCTGGCTGAGTTTTTCCATAGAAGGGGGAATTATGTCAAGGATTGAAACCATTAAACAAGCCATTATGGCAGATCCTCAAAATAAAGCATATACGGATAAAGGAATCGAGCCGCTCTTTGCAGCCCCAAAGACAGCTCGTATCAATATCATCGGACAGGCACCTGGACTGAAAACACAAGAAGCTGGTATTTACTGGAAGGATAAGAGTGGTGACCGCCTACGCGAATGGTTAGGAGTTGACGAAGACACCTTTTACAATTCTGGTTTGTTTGCGGTCATTCCTATGGACTTTTATTTCCCAGGGCATGGAAAATCTGGTGACCTTCCACCTCGCAAAGGCTTTGCGGAAAAGTGGCACCCTCAACTTCTCAAGGAGTGTCCGGATATTGAGTTAACCCTCTTAATTGGACAATATGCCCAAGCATACTACCTTCATGAAAAGGTTAGTGGCAAGGTAACCGAACGGGTTCACCATTTTAAAGACTATTTGCCAACCTATTTTCCACTTGTTCACCCTTCCCCTCGCAATCAAATCTGGATGGCTAAAAATCCTTGGTTTGAGGCAGAGGTGGTGCCAGAATTGCAAACCTTAGTACAAGAGATCATTCAAAAATAAAGGAGAGCGAAGATGGATCCTTATCAACAAGTTAAAGAAAAATTAGATGAGTTAGGAATTTCATTTGATGTGGTGGAACACCCACCTGCATTCACGACTGAGCAGGCGGATTCTTATATTGAAGGCTTAGAAGGCGTCCGGACCAAGACCATGTTTTTGACCAACAAGAAGAAAACCCAATACTATCTGCTCATCATGGATGACCAGAAGCCATTGGATATGGATGATTTCAAAGAGCAAGTGGAAGCCAACCGGATCCGCATGGCTTCAGCAGATTCTTTAGCTGAAAAAATGCAATTACCGCCAGGAACGGTTTCTCCATTTGGTTTATTGAACAATGAAGAAAAAGATATTCGAGTCTATTTCGATAAAGACATTGTGTCAGAGGAAATCATGACCTTCCATCCCAATACCAATGAAAAAACGATCTTTATTAAAACCCAAGACTTGTTCCGATTTTTAGAGTCAATTGGCTTTAGCTATCAAATTCTAACCCTTCCATAGCATACCTGATAGGAGAAATCATGAAAGAAATTCCATTTTCAAGCTTTTACCAAGCTTATCAAAAAGGAAACATACACGTTCTTGATGTACGCGAGCAGGAGGAATATGATGCCCTTCACTTAGACGGAGTTCGTCTTCTTCCCTTATCTGAGTTAGCAAATCGCTACCAGGAATTAGAGAAGGATCATCCCTATTATGTCATCTGCAAGTCAGGTCGACGCTCAGCACGCGCTTGCCAATTTTTGGAAGAGCAAGGCTATGATGTGACCAACGTCCAAGGTGGCATGGATGCATTTGAATCCTAAGAGAGAGTGGGACAGAAATCGGTAATTCATTAGAATTCGATTTCGTCGTCCCACCTCCGCACAGTTGAGTAGGGCTGTAAAAGCTGATGAAATCAGCGTAGTAGAGCCCACTCAACCACTGCGTCTTGCTCGACAATCCAAAAATAATTGAGAGGCTAGGACTTTTGTCCCAGCCACTTTCTTTACTAATTTCTAAATATGAGTAGAATTTGTATGTTTTTCAAAAGATCTTACAGGGATTTTCCAGTCTTTCATTGAAAATGGTTCAGAAATTTTGTATAATACCCTAGTATAAACAATAGTTAAGGAGATTCATTATGTCAAAACAAGATTGGCTGGATTATTTCGAAGCCGTAAATGGTCGTTCTGCTAGTGCAGAAGAAATTGCTCAAGCACTGGCTGCAGGAGAATTTCAAGAAGAAGTAGTGGTTCCAGAAACCCCACAAGCCCCAGAATTTGTCGCAGCACCAACTGCACCTGTGGAAGAACCAGTTGCTGCTCCACAAGCCCCAGAGTTTGTTGCAGCGCCAGCAGCTCCTCAAGCTCCAGAGTTTGTTGCAGCGCCAGCAGCACCTGCAGCACCTGCAGCACCAGCAGCGCCAGCAGCACCAGCAGCACCAACTGCTCCTGCAGAAGAACCAGTAGCAGCTCCAGTTCAAGAACCGGCCCCTCAAGCTGCTCCAGCGAATGGACCTGCTTTCCAACAAGCTCCACAGCAAGCCTACCAACAACCTACTCAAGCAGCTTATCAACAAGCTCCTTACCAAGGTCAACCAGGACAACCTTATCCTGGCCAACCAAGTCAATTTGGTGTAGCAGTTGGTGGTTACTGGAATTGGTTCCTTTCAGCTTTGAAACGTCCAACAGCTGTAGAAAATCCAAAAGCTCTTAACGGAATTTTACAGTATGTCTTGACTGCCTTTGTCTTGACCCTATCAACTTTCTTCACAGCTAGTGGAGCTACAGGTGGTTATGGAATGGATTTCCGTGCCTTTATGTTGACATTGATTTCCCTATTCTTTAGCGTTTACGCCTTCCAAGTAGCAGGATTCTTTGTTCGTCGTGTGCTTCTTCAAGATAAGGAATACAGTTACGGGCGTTCATTTGAAGAATTTGGACGTTTGTCTGTCTACACTTTGCCACTTGCCCTTCTTGCTTTCTTAGTAGGTCTTGTAAAGGTTTATGAATTTTATGGCTTTGTAAATTTCCTTATTTTCTTCTTGTTCTTTGTTGGAACATGCTATGTCGTTCATCAAGGATTGAACAAGACAAGCTTTAAAGCAGATAAATTCTTGCTTCTAGTAGCATCATCTGTTGTCTTGCTTCTCATTGCCATCTTTGTCATTTATGTGAATGCTCGTATTTTAGAACAAGTAGCTATTGGATTTATTCCAAGTGCTCCAAATTTCTCTAACTTTGGATTCTAACAATATCACAAAACGGAAGGTGGGGGGACCCACTTTCCCTATTTTATAATGAGGGAGAAGAGATCCATGCAAAAGAAATGGGTTGAATTATTTGAAAAAGTGATCGGTCGCAAACCGTCACCAGAAGAGTTTATGGCTGGGAAAGCTTGTGGATTTGATTTGAAACAAATTCAGTCTATCGCAGGAAATGCCCCAGCAGAGGAAGTCGCTCCTGTTGAGGAACCAGTGGTTGAACCAGTTGAAGAAGTGAAGAATGTCGATCCACTTCTAGCAGCTCGTCAGGCTTGGTTGCAACATTTTGAAGAAACCTATGGCCGCAAGCCAAGTGCGGAAGAATTTACCGCGGCTAAAAGTCAAAACTTCGAGTTTTTTGTAGAACCTGTGACTGAAGCAGAATTTGCGAACCCAGATGCAACAGAAGAAACACAGGAATATGTGCCTCAACAGCCGACTCAAGAGTATGAAGCTCCACTTGCTGCTGAGCAAACGCAGGTCTTTGCTGGTCCAAATGTCACAGAAGCAGGTCCAGCTCAGAAAAAACAAAAGGCCCCTAAAACGAAGGGTGGAAAGAAACTTTCCAAGAAGAAAATTGGGATTATTTCTGCTATCGCAGTCCTTGTGATCGCTTTGGTAGCAGCCTTCTTTTACTTCCAGTCAACAACGCGTGTCGAAGTGACTGCAGATAAATTTATTAAGGCAGTGGACACCAAGGATTATCGCGAAGCAGCAGATCTGCTTTCAACCGATAACGATAAATGGACAAAGGATGAAGCCGAAAGCTTTATTACCAGCATGGAAGATCAAGGGGTCGATATCGGTACAGAGTTGAACAAGATCATTGATAATGGTGGAGAAGGCAGCTATACGGATAAATCTGGAAACAAGATTTTTGGTTTGGAGAAAGCGGACAAGAAATTTGGAATCTTCCAAGAATACCGTGTGGCCAGCTATCCAGTGCAAGTCAAGGTCAAGACCAATTTGGACCAAGCCAAACTCAAAGTAGCTGCCAATAAAACGGTAACCTTGAAGAAAGATGCAGTGACAGATCTTGGTTCTTTCCATTACAATACAAAAGAAATGGAATTGTCTGCTAAAACTGAAGTCGGAAATGTTACTTCTAAGATCCATCTCAATCCAAAAAAAGCAACTAAGAATAACTTAGAATTGCAGTTGAATTCTGAAAAACGCAATTTAGAAGTTGAGTTCCCAGATGAAGTTGAAAACCCAACGGATGTGAAGGTTGTGGTCAACGGCAAAGAAGTCGGAACCAGCACGACTTTTGAAGTAGACAGCATCCCTTATCAAGAAATTGAAGTACATGCTGTCTTCAACATGAATGGGGAAACCTATACAACTGAAAAGGCTAAGGTGACGATTGAAGAGGGTGAGAACGATCCGATCGAACTCAAACTAGCCAAAGATACCCTAAAACGCATTAAGAGTGCACAAGATGCTAAGAAAGCGCAAGCAGCCAAAGAAGAACAAAATCGGACCTTGGCAGAAGAATTCTTGAAAGAGTACCGCGACGCAGTCTTTAGCTCAGTTTCAAATCGAAACAACACCTACTCTAAATACTATGATACACAAAGTCAAGCCTACAAGGACATGGTTGAATTCACAACTGGTGATGGTGTTCGAAAGGCAAAAATTGACTACTATACTCCAGGAGCATTGGACATTCAAAGTGTCACGGAAGAAAATGGTGTGGTGACGATCAAGACTTATGAAGACTTTACCGTGCATTATACAGATAGCCATCCAGATTCACAAAACCGCAAGTACAAGACCTACACCTTGAAAAAAGTAGGTGCAAGTTATGTGATTACGGATATTGTCGTAACAAAAGAATCATAGGAGATTCCTCATGAAAGCAAGATTTTCCAAATTAACTTTGGTGACAGTTGCCTTGTTAACCCTGACAGCTTGCTCCCAATCTCAATCCACTAGTTCTAAATCTTCTGCAAAAGAAGAAAGCAAACAAACGCAAACCAAGACTTCCAAAGAAACGTCTTCTACAAAGAATACGTCAAAAGAGACTGGCAAAGAAGAATCGTCAAAAGCTGGTAAGTCAGATGTGAAAGTGGATTCTGGTGTCAGCTATAATGGTTCCTACTATAGTGTCAAAGGGAAATATGGTGAGGTCATGATCGCCAACAAACATTATCCCTTGTCGCCTGACTTTAACCCAGGGGAAGATCCTGAAGCTGTTTCAGCCCTTCATGAATTGATCGCAGCCATGCAGGCAGAAGGTTATCCGATCAGTGACCAATATAGTGGTTTTCGTAGCTACGACACCCAAGTTGGCCTCTACCAAAACTATGTCAATCAAGATGGTCAGGAGGCCGCAGATCGTTATTCTGCAAGACCGGGTTATAGTGAACACCAGACAGGTTTGACCTTTGATCTGATCGATACCAGTGGTAATTTGGTAACCGAACCTGGACCAAGTAAGTGGTTGCTCAAGAATGCTGCTAAATATGGCTTTGTGGTTCGTTACCAAGAAGGAAAAGAAAAAGTAACAGGCTACATGCCAGAGAGCTGGCATCTCCGCTATATCGGAAAAGAAGCGCAAGATATCGCTGACTCAGGTTTGAGTCTGGAAGAATACTATGGCTTCACCGGTGGCGATTACGTTGATAAATAAAAAAGGTTGGGATAGATATCCCAACCTTAAAATGTAGACAAACTATTTTAAAGTAAAATAAATTAAGCGATCCTGCTAAGAAATAAAATTGAGTTCCAATTTTTAGATTGGATCAAGAAAATACTGAAACTTTCCGATGTGAGTAAAGTGCCTGAAACAATAACGATTCAGGCACTCGGAATTATTGAGAGTAAAACAGTTTGGGAAACTGTTTTAGCCTGAGCCCAGAAACTAAAGAGCGAGGGGGCTCAATACAAATTGAACACGGGCTGCGGATTGTGTCAAAAAGATAAGTTATCCTAGAATCGAAAGATTCTGCGTCAAACTTCCTATTTTGACTTTATCCGCAGACGCCCTTAGTATCTTGATTTAGTCATGGAACTTCGTAGAAGTTCGCTGACGTCCGTACTCACCTAAGGAAAGTTTTTAATATGACTTTGTCTACAATCTGAGGTTGGGGTTAAAATCTCCAACCTTTTTATTGGATTGTTTTTAGAAATGCATCCAGCTCTTTTTGATTCTTGAGAGAGATAAATTTGTCTGGATAGGTTTGGTTGACAGTCCGATAGCGTGTGACCTGTCTGGCTTGGCGACCGTCCCAAAGGATCCAACGGATGAATTCCCAGTCAAAGCGTTCAGGGCAGCCTGCTGCCATACTCTCTCGGACTCGGCCTTTATAACGGCGGTATCGTTTCCAGGCTCTAAAGAGGCAGTTCCAACGAGAGAAGTTGAGAAAGATAATCTGGTCGGCTTGCTCCATTCTCTCCTCATAGTAGCACCAAGAGTAATTGCCATCAATGACCCAGTCTCTATGGTCACTAAGAAACTGTCTCATCTCTTTCTCCATCCAATCCCGATCACTGTCTATCCAACCCGATTGAAATTGAAGGGTGTCCATATGTAGCTTGGGAATGGAGTAGTGGCGGGATAAGTTTTCAGCCAAGGTGGATTTACCTGATCCAGAATAGCCGATAATAACGATTTTCATAAGCACCTCTCAAAATTTTAGGAACAAAAAAAGCTCCGGAGAGCTTGATTTTTATGCTGTTCTTGATTAACCAAGTTTCGCTGCAAGACGTGCTTTATCACGGCTAGCTTTGTTCTTGTGGATCAAACCTTTAGTTTCTGCTTTATCGATAGCTGAGCTAGCAGCGCGGTAAAGTTCTTCAGATGGGTTTGCTTCAAAAGCTTTGATTGCAGTACGCATAGCTGATTTTTGAGCTGAGTTTTTTTCGTTTTGTTTAACGTTCAATTCAGCGCGTTTGATAGCTGATTTAATGTTTGCCAAGTTATTCACCTCCATTGATAATCTAACTATCTAATTATATATGAAAAGTTAAGATTTGACAAGCCTAAAATAGCTTTTCCTTAAAAAAGTACCGTTAAAAGGCCATTTTCTCTAGCGTTTGAGATAAATTTCGTCGATTTCATGGTTGGTTGCCTTATGGAGAATCAGATCAGCTCGGTTTCTGGTTGGTTGGATGTAATGTTGCAAGTTGACTAAATTAATGGATTCCCAGACCTGATGGGCCATGTTTAAAACTTCTTCTAGGGGTTGCTCTGTAAATCGATAGTAGTAGTTATTGGGATCATTCTGAGCTAATGCAAGGAGTTTTTGGAAGCGATCGATATACCAAGATTCGATATCGTCGACCGCGGCATCCACATAGATCGAAAAATCAAAGAAATCGGTCATATAGAGACTGTCATTTTGCGGATTTTGAAAGACATTGATCCCTTCTACAATGACAAAATCAGCCGGTAAAATGGTTTGCTTCTCATCTGGGACAATATCGTATATTTCGTGGGAATAGACAGGGATTTCTACGCTCTTGTTGTTTTTGATTTGATTAAGAAAATGAAGGAGTAATTCCATATCATAACTTTCTGGAAATCCCTTTCGATTGAGAAGCTCCTGTTCTTTTAAGACAGCGTTGGGATAAAGAAAGCCATCCGTTGTTACCAATTCCACGCTCGAGCCTTCGAAGGTCCGCGAAAGCAGAATCTGTAGAAGACGGCTGGTGGTCGATTTCCCAACAGCAACACTCCCTGAAACCCCAATGATAAAGGGTTGGCGTTCACTCGTTTTTTGAAGAAAAATACCTTTTGAGAAGGCCAAATCTTCTTTGGAACGCTTGTAGATTCCAATCAGGTTTGTCAAAGGCAGGTAGACGTCACGTACATCATGGAGGTTGATGCGGTCGTTAAAACTTTTAATAGAATTGAGCTCTGTTTGAGAGAGAGGTGGGGTGGTTTTGCGGTGCAAATTTTGCCACGTTTCTCGATTAATTTTTTCAAAATGTAGAAATTCTTTGTCCATATGTCACTCCTATTGTAGTCTTTAGTATACCAATTTTTAGAGGTCATGTAAACGATTTAAAAAAGGAATGAATTATGATAAAATAACCTTATGAGTAAAATGTATTTTGATGTAAACCCAGATGCAGCCCATGATATTCATGATCTGGCTGTTGTTTTATTGGGGCAAAAGATGAATTTCTATACAGACGCTGGCGTCTTTAGTAAAAAAATGATTGACTATGGAAGCCAGGTCCTCTTATCAACTTTGGATTTTCAAGAAGGGGAAAGTGTCCTTGATGTTGGCTGTGGCTATGGTCCAATTGGCCTCTCTCTAACTAAAGCCCAGGGAGTTGCAGTGACTATGGTCGATGTCAATGAGAGGGCACTAGACTTGGCTAAGAAAAATGCCAGCCGAAACGGCGTGGAAGCCCAGATCTTTTCTTCAGATGTCTATGAAGCAGTAGAAGGAGTCTTTGACCATGTGATCAGTAATCCGCCGATCCGAGCTGGTAAGAAAGTGGTTCACCAAGTGATCACTGGTAGTTTTGAACATTTGAAACCAGGTGGAGACTTGACCATTGTCATTCAAAAAAAACAAGGGGCTCCGAGCGCTAAGGCCAAGATGGAAGAGACGTTTGGCAATTGTGAAATCGTAAAAAAAGACAAAGGCTATTATATTTTAAGAAGTGAGAAAGAATCATGAGAGCAGTAGATATCATTCAGAAAAAAAGAGATGGTCTTGCCTTAAACAAGGAAGAAATTGAATGGCTGATTGAGGGCTATGTGGCTGGAACAGTACCAGATTACCAAATGTCTGCTTTTGCTATGGCTGTTTATTTTAAAGGGATGACGACGGAAGAAATCTCTCATATGACCATGAAGATGGTCCAAACGGGGCAACAGTTTGATTTGTCAGCTATTCCAGGGATCAAGGTGGACAAGCATTCGACTGGCGGTGTGGGAGACAAGGTAACCTTGGTCTTGGTGCCTTTGGTTGCAAGTTTCGGAGTGCCGGTTGCTAAAATGAGCGGTCGTGGCTTAGGCCACACAGGTGGGACCATCGATAAGTTGGAATCCATTAAAGGCTTCCAGATTGAACGGACCCAAGAGGAATTTATCCAGCAGGTGCAGGAGATCGGCTTATCGGTCATTGGTCAATCCGACCAACTCGTAAAAGCAGACAAACTCTTGTATGCTCTGCGTGATGTGACAGCGACAGTGGACACCATTCCTTTGATTGCTAGCTCCGTCATGAGTAAGAAAATTGCTGCAGGTGCCGATGCCATTCTTTTGGACGTGACAGTGGGCGAGGGTGCCTTCATGAAGAATATTGAGGATGCTCGTCGCTTAGCCCGTACCATGGTGGATCTTGGTAATGCCGTAGGGCGCAAGACAATCGCTGTCATTACAGATATGAGCCAACCCTTGGGAACCAGTATTGGCAATCGTTTAGAGATTTTGGAAGCCCTGGATATTCTGAAAGGACAGGGGCGCGCTGATGTGACAGAGTTTATTTGTGAATTAGCGCAAATCATGTTGAAATTAGCCAATGTGGACCAAACGATTGAAGCCATCCATGCACACTTGAGCAATGGACAAGCCTTAGCGAAGTTTGAAGAAATGGTTGTGGCTCAAGGTGGAGACTTAGAAGAATTGCATCGTCCTGTCAAAGTGGATCAGGTCCTTGAAGTAACAGCGGATCACGATGGCGTTATTGCTGCTTTACCTGCCATGGAGTTTGGCTTGTTTGCTATGCGCCTGGGTGCTGGTCGTGCCGTCAAATCGGATCCCCTCGATTATGAAACAGGGATTGTGTTTGACAAAAAAGTGGGAGAGCACGTCAAAAAAGGGGAACGTATTGCCCGCATTTTCATGAATGAAAAAAATTCACAAGAAAGCGTTACAGAATTCAAAAAAAATGTTAAAATACTAGAAAGGGCTGAAAGCGTTAAAGAAATTATTGAAATAATATCTTAAGCAACTCAGGAGATTATATGAAGTTAAATAAATATATCGATCACACTTTTTTAAAACCAGACGCGCAACAAGAACAGATCGAAAAGCTGATAGAAGAAGCCAAGGCTTATGGTTTTGCGAGTGTCTGTGTGAACCCGACATGGGTGAATTTTGCGGCTGAGGGCTTGTGCGATTCAGACGTTAAAGTTTGTACCGTTATTGGTTTTCCTTTGGGAGCAAATACACCATTTGTCAAAGCGTGTGAAACAAAAAATGCTATTCAAAATGGTGCCGATGAAATTGACATGGTCATTAATATCGGAGCACTTAAGTCTAAGAATTTAGCACTAGTTGAGGAAGATATCCAAGCGGTAGTCGAAGCGAGCGGGGATAAGCTTGTCAAAGTCATTATTGAGACTTGTCTCTTAACAGACGATGAAAAGGTCGTTGCTTGCCAAATTGCTAAAGAGGCTGGGGCAGACTTTGTGAAGACTTCAACTGGCTTCTCTACTGGAGGAGCAACGGTAGAAGATGTGGCCTTAATGCGTCAAACAGTTGGACCTGACATGGGTGTTAAGGCTTCTGGTGGTGCTCGCTCTTATGAAGATGCTCTTGCTTTTATCGATGCTGGTGCGACCCGTATCGGAACTTCTTCTGGTGTAGCAATCATGGAAGGAAAGGTGGCTCATGGCGACTACTGAGATGGTTGACTTAGCAGTTGAAGTGAGTAAACAAGCCTATGTGCCCTATTCTCATTTCCCAATTGGAGCTGTACTGCTAACAAAGGATGGGGAAATCTATACAGGGGTCAATATCGAAAATGCCAGTTTTGGATTAACTAACTGTGGAGAACGGACAGCCATTTTTAAAGCTGTTTCTGAAGGAGCTCGTGACTTTCAAGAGCTCATTATCTACGGGCAAACAGAAAAACCCATCTCTCCATGTGGTGCTTGTCGCCAGGTCATGGCTGAATTTTTTGAGCCAGACCTTCCTGTAACCTTAGTATCTAAAGATAAATCGACGGTCGTGATGACGGTCAAGGAATTACTTCCATATTCCTTTACAGACTTGACTTAATGGGTCTGTGGGGCGGTCTTTTGACCCTTTCAATACTTCGCAACAATGTTGCACAATAATTTAGGAGGTTCAGTAATGAACAAGAAACAATGGCTAGGCCTTGGTCTAGTAACTGTCGCTGCTATCGGACTTGCAGCATGTGGAAATCGTGCGTCTAAAAAAGATAGCGCTAACTCAGAATCTAAAACAGATTTGAAAGTTGCTATCGTTACCGATACTGGTGGTGTGGATGACAAATCATTCAACCAATCTGCTTGGGAAGGTTTGCAAGCTTGGGGTAAAGAAAACGGTCTTTCTAAAGGGAACGGATTTGACTACTTCCAATCAACAGATCAATCTCAATATGCGACAAACCTTGATGAAGCTGTTTCTAACGACTACAAATTGATCTTTGGTGTTGGTTTTGCCTTGAGCGACTCTATTAAAAAAGCTGCAAAAGACAACGAAGATGTGAACTATGTCATCATCGATGACCGTATTGAAGGACAAAAGAACGTAGCATCTGCTGTTTATGCCGATAACGAAGCTGGTTACCTTGCTGGTATCGCTGCTGCAAAAACTACAAAAACTAAACAAGTTGGTTTTGTAGGTGGTATGGAAAGTGAAGTTATCACTCGTTTCCGCGCTGGATTTGAAGCTGGTGTTAAATCTGTTGACCCATCTATCAAAGTTCAAGTAGACTACGCTGGTTCATTCGGTGACTCTGCTAAAGGTAAAACAATTGCCGCTGCACAATACGCTGCAGGTGCAGATGTTATCTACCAAGTAGCTGGTGGTACTGGTGCAGGTGTCTTCTCTGAAGCTAAAGACTTGAACGAGAAGAAAAATGAAGACGAAAAAGTTTGGGTTCTTGGGGTTGACCGTGACCAAAAAGCTGAAGGTGAATACACTTCTAAAGATGGCAAAAAATCTAACTTCGTATTGGCTTCAAGCTTGAAGAAAGTCGGAGAATCTGTAAAAGACTTAGCTAAGAAAGCTGCTGACGGTAAATTCCCTGGCGGTAAAGTGATTACTTATAGCTTGAAAGATGGTGGAGTTGATTTGACAACCGACAACCTTTCTGCAGATGCTAAAAAAGCTGTCGAAGATGCCAAAGCTAAAATCCTTGATGGGTCTCTTAAAGTTCCTGAAAAATAATATTTGATTGGAGCGGCCCTCCCTTTAAGGGCCGTTTCTTTTAAAGTGAGACATTTTTGTCTCAATAAAATCTGTTAGTCACCTAGCAGATTTTATTGAAATAAAAAAATTTTGAAAGGAAACACCCCATGACACATGAATATGTCATCGAAATGCGTGAGATTACCAAAAAATTTGGTGACTTTGTAGCAAATGATAAGATTAATCTTCAGTTGCGCAAAGGTGAAATCCATGCACTTCTTGGAGAAAATGGTGCAGGGAAATCTACACTGATGAATATGTTGGCTGGTTTGTTGGAACCAACTAGCGGAGACATCGTGGTAAATGGAAAAACTGTTAACCTAGACTCACCTTCAAAAGCAGCTTCTTTAGGAATTGGAATGGTGCACCAACACTTTATGTTGGTTGAAGCTTTTACAGTTGCTGAAAATATTATCCTTGGTTCTGAAACCACTAAACATGGTGTTTTGGACCTTAAAAAAGCCAGTCAAGATATCCTTGAGTTGTCTAAAAAATATGGCTTGGCAGTAGATCCAAATGCCAAAGTTGAGGATA
Source organism: Streptococcus parasanguinis ATCC 15912 (assembly GCF_000164675.2). Lineage (NCBI taxonomy): Bacteria > Bacillati > Bacillota > Bacilli > Lactobacillales > Streptococcaceae > Streptococcus > Streptococcus parasanguinis. The sequence goes on along the minus strand of NC_015678.1, from coordinate 669,694 downwards.
TTTCCGTTGGTGCGCAGCAACGTGTGGAAATCTTAAAGACGCTTTATCGTGGAGCCGACATCCTGATCTTCGATGAACCAACTGCGGTGTTGACACCAGCTGAAATCGAAGAATTGATGACAATCATGAAGAACTTGGCGAATGAAGGAAAATCTATCATCTTGATTACGCACAAGTTGGATGAAATCCGTGCTGTTTCAGACCGCGTCACAGTTATCCGTCGCGGGAAATCTATTGAAACAGTCGAGATTGGTGGAGCTACTAACCAAGATTTGGCCGAAATGATGGTCGGTCGTTCTGTTTCCTTTAAAACGGAGAAAGGTCCTTCTCAACCAAAAGAAGTTGTCTTGTCGATCGAAAACTTGGTTGTAAACGAAAACCGGGGAGTCCCAGCTGTTAAGAATCTTTCGCTGGAACTTCGTGCTGGTGAAGTCGTCGGGATTGCAGGGATTGATGGAAATGGTCAGTCTGAGTTGATCCAAGCGATTACAGGATTACGGAAGGTAAAATCCGGTTCAATCAAGATTAAGGGCAAGGATGTTGTAGGACTTCGTCCACGTCAAATCACAGAAATGAAGGTGGGGCACGTCCCTGAAGACCGTCACCGGGATGGTTTGGTCCTGGATATGATGATTTCTGAAAACATTGCCCTTCAAACTTACTATAAAGAACCTCTTAGCAAGAATGGTATTTTGAATTATCCAAATATTACCTCTTATGCCAAGAAGTTGATGGAAGAGTTTGACGTTCGTGCAGCCAGTGAAGTGGTACCAGCTAAGGCTCTCTCTGGAGGGAACCAGCAAAAAGCCATTATCGCTCGCGAAATCGATCGCGATCCAGATCTTTTGATCGTCAGCCAGCCAACTCGTGGATTGGACGTTGGAGCGATCGAATATATACACAAACGCTTGATCCAAGAACGGGATAATGGGAAAGCCGTTCTGGTTGTCAGCTTTGAATTAGATGAAATTTTGAATGTTTCTGACCGTATTGCGGTTATTCATGATGGGAAGATCCAAGGGATCGTAACCCCTGAAACAACGAATAAGCAAGAACTTGGAATCCTCATGGCAGGAGGAAAAGTAAAGGAGGGAGCATCAAATGAATAAGAATTTAAAACAAATTGCCGTTCCATTGGTGTCTGTCCTTTTAGGATTGGTCTTGGGTGCCATTATTATGTGGGCCTTCAGCTATGATCCCCTTTGGGGATATGAATTGCTGTTTAAGAAAGCCTTTGGTTCGATTAAGAGTTGGGGAAATATTTCCCGTGCCATGGGGCCACTGATTTTAGTTGCTCTTGGATTTTCAGTAGCAAGCCGGGCCGGCTTCTTTAATGTTGGACTTCCTGGTCAGGCTTTTGCTGGATGGATCATGGCGACTTGGTTTGCCCTTTCCTTCCCAAATATGCCTCGCTTACTGATGATTCCGATGACCGTTTTGATTGCGGCTGTCGCAGGTGGATTTATTGGAGCGATTCCTGGTTTCCTTCGTGCCTATCTTGGAACCAGTGAGGTCATCATCACCATTATGATGAACTATATTGTTCTCTATGGTGGGAATGCCTTGATTCATAGCTTCCCGGCTTCCTTGATGAAAAACAAGGACTCAACCATTGATGTGGGAGCCAACGCTGTCTACCAGACGGATTGGTTGCGTAATTTGACGGACAAATCACAAATGAACATCGGGATCTTCTTTGCCATCATCGCAGTGGTGGTCATCTGGTTCTTGATGAAGAAAACAACACTTGGTTTTGAAATCCGTGCCGTTGGTCTCAATGCGAATGCGGCAGAATACGCAGGGATGTCTGCAAAACGGACCATTATCCTTTCTATGATCATTTCTGGTGCTCTTGCTGGTATCGGTGGGGTAGCAGAAGGTCTGGGGATTTACTCAAATGTCTATGTTCAAACCAGCTCGATGAGTGTTGGATTTAACGGTATGGCCGTAGCCCTTCTTGCGATGAATTCACCAATTGGTATTCCATTTGCTGCCTTCTTGTTTGGAGCACTTCAAATTGGGGGAGTTGGTATGAAGCCAGCTGCCATCCCTGAAGAAGTCGTTCAAATTGTGACAGCATCCATTATCTTCTTCGTATGTGCCCACTACATTATCGAAAAAATGATCTCGATGCGTTCAGCTAAAAAAGGAGGAGCAAACTAATGAGTATTGTAACGATTTTAAGTATTCTTGTTTCCTCTATGATTGTGTATGCGGCGCCGCTGATCTTCACAAGTATCGGAGGAGCATACTCAGAACACGCTGGGGTTGTTAACGTTGGTCTGGAAGGAATCATGGTTATGGGAGCCTTCTCAGGTATTATCTTTAACTTGACTTTTGAGCCTACGTTAGGGAATTTGACACCATGGTTGTCCTTGATCGTTGCTGCAGGGATTGGAGTACTCTTCTCCTTGATCCACGCGGTGGCAACCATTCATTTCCGTGCTGACCATATCGTCTCAGGTACGGTATTGAACTTGATGGCACCACCACTTGCGGTCTTCCTTGTTAAAGCGATGTACAACAAGGGTCAAACTGATAATATCAAAGTTGCCTTCGGGAAAACATCCATTCCGGTCTTATCTAAAATTCCGGTGATTGGGGATATTTTCTTCAACAATGCCAGCATCATTGGTTGGGTTGCGATTCTCTTTTCATTCTTTGCTTGGTTTATCATGTTCAAGACGAAATTTGGATTGCGTCTTCGTTCAGTTGGGGAACACCCACAAGCAGCAGATACATTGGGAATCAATGTATATAGAATGCGCTACTTAGGAGTGATGATCTCAGGTGCCCTAGCAGGAATCGGAGGAGCCATTTACGCTCAGTCAGTTTCTGTTAACTTCGCGGTAACTACTATTGTAGGTCCTGGATTTATCGCCCTTGCGGCCATGATTTTCGGGAAATGGAACCCAATCGGGGCCATGCTGGCTAGTCTCTTCTTTGGAGCTTCACAAAGTTTGGCTGTTATCGGGAATCAATTGCCTTTACTTAAAGGTATCCCATCCATCTACTTGCAAATTGCGCCTTACGTCTTGACCATGGTTGTCTTGGCAGCCTTCTTCGGACAAGCAGTTGCGCCAAAAGCAGATGGTGTTAACTACATTAAATCGAAATAATGCACAGAGAGATGCGAGGTTTCCTCGGTCTCTTTTGCTTTCTAAAGGCCCCTCTTAGTCGCAATTTCTTTAGATTTAGGGTACAATAAGAATACAACTTTTCACGTATTGGAGGAGCAGATGTTTAAGTGGATGAGACGCCTGATTGGCATGGTGATCGTTTTATTTATTTTATTAGTGGTCCTATTGGTTCCTGGATCTATTCCTGAAGGGGATCAGCTGAGAAATGTGCAGGCAGGGAGTTCTTTGATTGAACTGGCTCAAAATGCTGTTTCAAATGCCTCTGTGAGCACTGAAGGGGTCTCAACTGAGCTGAGTCTCAATTCTGTGCAATTGAGTCAGGTCGTAAAAACAAGTGCTGGTTCTGCCCTTGACAATTCTGACTATCAAAAGATGGCACTAGGAATGGATGGCGATGACCTTCATGTCAAAGTTCCTGTTTCCTTAGGACCAGTTGATAGCTATCTAGATTTAACTATGACCGGTCAAGTCGAAAACAATGTCATGAATTTGACCGTGACCTGTGCTAAATTAGGGAAAATGCCCATTCCAAAATTCTTGGTTCTTAACTATTTGAAGGATCAATCCAATCAAAATGGAGGCGGCTTCACAGTCAATGGTGATCAAATCACCCTCGAGATCCCTCAAGCAGGCTATAGTATCTCAAAAGCGAGAGTGGAAAATGGCAATGCGAAGGTAACTGTTAGTATATCCTTGTTTTAAGTCTTTGTAATTGGAGTTGTCATGCTTGTCTTTGAATTTTGTGCAGAGAATTTAACTTATATTGATAAGGCGATTGCTGGTGGGGCAGGTCGCATTGAACTGTGCGACAACCTGGCAGTAGGCGGGACTACACCGAGTATAGGTGTGATCAATGAAGCAATCAAACTGACAAGAGAGAAGTCTGTGGATCTATGTGTCATTATCCGGCCCCGTGGTGGCGATTTTGTCTACACTGATCTTGAAGTCCAAGCTATGCTAGCGGATATTCGGGCTGCGAAAGAAATAGGGGTTACTTGTTTTGTGCTGGGTGCGCTGACGAGCGATCGAAAGTTGGACCAGAGGGTCATGCAGCTTTTACTAGCAGCCTGTGGCGAGGCAGAGGTGGTCTTTCATATGGCCTTTGATGAGTTAGCTCATACAGATCAGCTAGAAGCGATTGAGTGGCTTTCTGATCAAGGTGTGGCCCGCATTTTAACACGAGCTGGAAGTCCAGGTGATACACTAGAGCAACGTTTTGCACACTATCATAGTTTATTAGATGTTGCTAAGGGAAAGATTCAGATCCTGCCAGGTGGGGGTGTGACACTTGATAATCGTCAGCTCTTTTTGGAGCAATTGGGCGTTTGTCAACTGCATGGCACGCGCATCGTGTTTTAAAAAAGAAACGATCACTGCTTGAAGTAGTTTTGAAGATCCGTTATCAAGGTTGGGGACTTTGTTTCCAGCCTCTTCTAGTGCAAAAATGAATAAGGAAGAGAAAATGTTTTTAGAGCATTATTTTGACCGCTACACCTTTCAGCCAGAAAAGGGATTGGCTTATGGATTTAGGAAAACAAATGAGGGCTATGAGTACCAGTGCCCCGTCTTATCGGACACATTTCTCTTAAAGGTAAGCGTCTGCGACCGGAAGATTTCTTTTCAGGTCTATGATCAGGATACAGGAGACGAGTATATCCAGATCCATCTGGAACAGCTACAAGGAAATTTCGTTGGCCAAGTCAGGGAAGCTTGTCAGGAAAGTCTTGCAAGGATCCGCCAAGCTTGTTTTGAGGTAGAAGAATTTCTCTATCCTCAATCCAAGCGTCTCATGGCCTATATCTCCCTGCACTATCAGGGAACGATTGAGTATTTGTGGGAGAGATCTCCGGAATCGGGTGCCATTCGCCACCGAGACACCCTTAAGTGGTATGGTGTCTTTATGACCATTGATTGGAAAAAACTGGATGCTGGCAAGTCTGGGAAAATAGAAGTCTTAAATGTCAAGTCTGACCAAGTAGCCCATTTCATCCAGCAGAAGGGGATTTATCCAGCTTTTCATATGAATAAAAAATATTGGGTGAGTATCCCCTTAGATGGAACAATTGCTGATGAGGAGTTGTTTGCTCTAGTGGATAGTAGCTGGCAACTCACCAAAAAGGGGAAATAAGATGAATCTGTTGAGGAAATTATCTTGGTTTTTTAATTTAGAGAAGAAGCGCTACTTGATCGGGATAGGGTCCTTGATCTTGGTTAGCTTTTTAAATCTCATTCCTCCAAGAATCATGGGACTTGTGATTGATTTGATCGATAAAAGAAGGCTTACACTAGGGCAGTTAGTTATGGATATTGCCCTTTTGGTCCTCGCAGCTCTAGCCATGTATGGACTTCGTTTTGTTTGGAGACGCTATATTTTTGGGACGGCCAATAAGTTGGCTCGGATCTTGCGTTACCGTTTGTTCAAGCAATTTACGCTCATGTCTCCATCTTTTTATCAGCGTTATCGCACAGGGGATCTCATGGCCCATGCTACTAATGATATCAATGCGGTAACCATATTTGCTGGTGGTGGGGTTATGTTTGCTGTAGATGCTTCTGTGACAGCCTTGGTGACCCTAGTCAGCATGTTTTTCATGATTGATTGGCGCTTAACCCTCTTGGCTATTTTGCCCCTACCGGTTATGGTGGTAGTGACTTCAGCCATTGGACGCAAAAACCACCAAGCCTTTAAAGAGTCCCAAGAAGGCTTCTCAGAGCTGAACAACTTTGTTCAGGAATCAGTATCAGGGGTTAAGGTGACCAAATCTTTTGGCTTTCAGGCAGATGAGATTCGGGCTTTTGAAAAGACCAATCAGATGGTCTTTCGAAAAAATATGACTTCCGCCGGTTACAGTGCTTTGTTTGATCCGACCACTCTTCTTTTTGTCGGTCTCTCCTATGTCTTGACGCTCTACTTCGGGGGACTATTTGTTCAGGAAGGGAGCCTGACGGTTGGACAAATCGTAACCTTTATTACCTATCTTAATATGCTCATCTGGCCCTTTCAAGCCATGGGCTTCTTGTTTAATATTAGTCAGCGTGCTAGCGTCTCCTTTGATCGGGTTGAGACACTTTTAGCAGAAATACCTGATATTCAAGATCCGAGTCAACCAGTCACAGTCATTCAAAATGGCGATCTGGAATATAACATTAAAGAATTCGCCTATGAGAAAGAGCCTGTCCTTGAAAAGCTTGCCTTTCATTTAGAAAAAGGGCAAACCCTTGGGATTGTGGGGCCAACTGGATCTGGAAAGACCACCTTGTTGCGTCTCTTGCTTAGAGAGCACGACTTGGAGCAGGGAGATATCTTGCTAAATGGAATCTCCATCAAACATTATCGCTTAGAAGATCTTCGAAGCTTGATCGGCTACGTCCCTCAAGATCAGATCCTCTTTGCCATGACCATTCGCGAGAATGTAGCTTTTTCAGATCCACAGATCAAGGAAGAAGAGGTGATGAAGGCTCTGAGAACTTGTGGAGTTTATGAAGATATTCTGGCCATGCCAGACCAGATGGAGACAGTGCTGGGAGAGAGAGGTGTCTCTCTTTCTGGCGGACAAAAGCAACGGATTGCCATGAGTCGTGCTTTGGTCATGAATCCTGAGATCTTGATCTTGGATGATTCACTGTCTGCAGTAGATGCTAAAACGGAGCACCAAATCATTGAAAATATGAAGCAGGAACGTAAGGGGAAAACAACGATCATCACAGCCCATCGCCTATCAGCGATCGTTCATGCGGATTTGATTCTGGTAATGGAGAATGGACAGATCAAAGAGCGAGGCAATCACGAGGAATTAATGAGTCAAAAAGGTTGGTACTATGAAACCTACCAAGCTCAACAATTATCAGAAGAAATGGAGGGAAAGCTGAATGAAAACATCTGAAGCTCATGTTATGAAGCGGCTCTTGACTTACATGTGGCGTTATAAGTGGTTAACAGCCCTAGCCTTAGCCTTTACCTTCCTGACTAGTCTGTTATTGACGGCGATCCCTCTTGCAGCTCGCTGGTATATTGACCACCTAGTGGATCCAACAGAAGCCGGCTCTCCAGTACTGACAGCTTTTCAGTTTCTCATTCTCTACTATGGGTTATTCATTGGGCGCGTGCTGGCAACTTATCTGAGTCAGTTAACCTTTGCGCGTGTATCCAATTCTATCGTAAGAGATATCCGTTTAGATATTTTCCAAAATCTTCAAAGGCTGGGCATGTCCTTTTATGACCAGACAGCAGCAGGTTCGATTGTCTCGCGGGTGACCAATGATACACAGGCAGTCGCAGATATGTTTTCTACTGTCTTTTCAAGCCTGGTTTCATCCTTTTTACTCTTTCTAGTCACACTAGTAACCATGTTTAGCTTGGACTGGCATTTGACCATTTGGATCCTTCCTTTTCTTCCCATCATTTGGTTTTCTATTCGTCTCTATCGCAAGTTATCCAATCGCTTGGTCAAGATGACCCGACAAAAATTATCAGATATCAATGTGAAATTATCGGAATCGATCGAAGGAATGCGGATCGTGCAGGCCTTTCGTCAAGAAAAGCGTTTGACGGATGAATTCGAACAGATTAATGGGGAACATTTGAATTATGCCAACCGATCTGTAGATGTTAATTCCCTCTTTTTGAGGCCAGCTATGACCTTGTTACAGGTCCTGGCTTATGCGGTTATTCTAACCTTTTTCGGCCTAAATTGGCAGTCCTCTGGATTTACAGCCGGTCTTATCTATGCCTTTATCCAGTATGTTAGCCAGCTTTTCCAGCCTTTGATTGATGTCACCCAAAATTTTGCAACCTTGCAGACCTCGACCATTTCTGCAGGGCGTGTCTTTGAGATGATGGATCGAGACGACTATGAGCCTAAGCAAGCTGGTAGCCTGAAAGAAATTGAGCGGGGAGATATTCGTTTTGAGCATGTATCTTTTTCTTATGATGGTAAACGGGATGTCCTAAAAGATATCTCCTTTGAGGTCAAAAATGGACAAACCATCGCCTTTGTCGGTCATACTGGTTCTGGTAAATCCTCTATTATCAATCTCTTCATGCGCTTTTATGAATTTGATCGTGGCCAGATCTTGATTGATGGACAGGATATCAAGGACTACAGCAAGGAAGCCTTGCGCAAGTCCATCGGTTTAGTGTTGCAAGAACCCTTCCTCTATCATGGAACCATTGCTTCTAATATCCGAATGTATCATGAAGAACTGACAGATGAGGAAATCCGACAAGCAGCTGCATTTGTGGATGTAGCAGACTTTATTGAGAGTCTACCTGGTGGTTATGATCATCCGGTAACGGAGCGGGGTTCAACCTTGTCGACCGGTCAGCGTCAGCTTCTGGCTTTTGCCCGGACGATTGCTGCCCAGCCTAAGATCCTCATTTTGGATGAGGCCACTGCCAATATCGATCAAGAGACGGAAGAAATGATCCAAAACTCTCTGAAGAAGATGCGCCAAGGACGGACAACCATTGCAATTGCCCATCGCCTTTCTACCATCCAAGATGCCGATTGCATCTATGTTCTCGATAAAGGAAAAATCATCGAATCAGGCAACCACGACCAACTCATTGCTCTAGGAGGAACGTATAAGAAAATGTATGACCTTCAGGCCGGTATGATGAAATAAGGACAAACAAGGAGAGTGGGACAGAAATCGGTAATTCGTTAGAATTCGATTTCGTCGTCCCACCTCCGCACAGTTGAGTAGGGCTGTAAAAGCTGATGAAATCAGCGTAGTAGAGCCCACTCAACCACTGCGTCTTGCTCGACAATCCAAAAACAATTGAAAGGCTAGGACTTTTGTCCCAGCCTCTTGTTATTCTTTCTTGAAAGCTGTAAAATAAAGAAAAGAACAGAAAAAGGGAGCATACACCATGTCAAACGATCTGATCCTGATGGGAGTTGTTATTGTCTTATTTGGACTTTATTTCACTCTTCAAGTTGAGCTCAATAAAGTCAGAAATCAATTTACCCACTATCTTCTAAAACCAGGTAGTATTTCCAAGGAACAAAGAGAGAAGTACCTCAAAGAACCAGAGATGGAAGCGATTCGCCTGATTCGTCTCGATTATCGGATCGGCCTTCAAAATGCCAAACTTATCTATGAGCAATTGAAGAAATAAGAAAGACCCTCGTATAGTCTATACGAGGGTTTCTCATTCAAAAAAAGCTGTAAGTTTTGGTAAAACATTGGCCACATCTGCTGATTTGATCTTGGCGAGTTGATAAGGACAAGAAGTGATGTAGGCTGCTTCAAAGAAATCAAGCGGGAGTCCACTGTGTTTTAAGGCAGCAAGAGATTTGACCTGATGAAGATCTAGTAGGAGCCCATCGTGGGTCAGGGTCAGATGGGGTAGAAGAGGAGATTGGGTCATCAAGGTCTTTAGATTGGCTTCTTCCTCTTTTTTTCTGGCTAGGAGTCGCTTTTTATTGGTCAGATACATACCGTTATCAATGTAGAGACTTAAGGCCTTTTGCATGATCAGATTGCTATCATAGTCCAGAATCGTCTTATAGGTCAAGACCGGCTTTAGAAGGGCTTGGGGAAGGATCATGGAAGTGATGCGAAGTGCAGAGAAGAGATTGGTTGAAAAAGATTTGATATAGATGACCCGGTCCTTTTGATCCAAATAATGAAAAGATGGAGCATTGCTGCCATCAAGATCTCCCAAATAGTCGTCCTCAACAAGGTATACATCATATTGGTCAGCTAGTTGCAAGATCGCTTCTTTCTGCTTGGTCGAATAGCTATGACCAAGCGGATAGTGAAAACGGGGGATCGTGTAGAAGAATTTGATATGGCCACTTTTGAAAATCTCTTCAAGTTCCTCGAGATCAATTCCCATTAAATTTCGTTGAATGGTCCGAAAGGCAAGTTGCTGCGAATCTAAGAGTTGGTTCATCCGATGATAAGTCGGTTGCTCGATCAAGATCTGCGATTTTTTATTGGGAAAGTCAATCTGGCTGAGGATATTGAGCGCCTGCTGGGTACCAGCAGTCAAAACAATCTGATCCGCAGTCGTATAAATACCTTCTTCCTTCAATAAGCCTTGAATGGATTGGCGTACTTCGAGTAAGCCTGCTTGGTCCGAAAAGTTGTTGAAGAGATAATTCTCCCGTCCAATCAAGGTTTCATTGATACAGGTCCTGAAGTCCTCGATAGCCTGGTTGCGGTCTTTCTCTAATTTTAGTGGAAGATCCTCATGTCGATCAGGTGCCTGCTCCAAAACATAGTAGCCACTTTGAGGTTTAGCATAGAGGAAATGCTGGTAAGTCAAGTCCAGCAAGGCTCGTTGTACCGTGTCCTTACTACAAGAAAATTGACGGGCTAACTGACGAACAGATGGAATTTTCTGTCCGGTTTCTAGTTCACCATCTTGAATAGCTTTTTTTAAAACATGAATAATTTCTTGGTATTTGCTTGTCTTCATCCTGACTGTCCCCATACAGTTTTTTTCTATTGTACAGAAAAAATCACAAAAAAACCACTCTGAAGAGTGGTAGCAGTATTACATAAAGTAAACGATGGCTAAATACTGAAGAGCAGAAGCTGCAAGGATGAAGAGGTGCCAAATCATGTGGAAGTATGGTTTTTTCTTAGCATAAAAGCCAGCTCCAACCGTGTAGCACAGACCGCCCATGAGCATGAGACCCCAGAAGATCGGATTGGTTTGGCTAACGATTTGGGGAATAATAAAGATGACCAACCAGCCCATGATCAAGTAAAGAGCGAGACTGAACTTTTCATTGACTTTTTTGGCAAAGATTTTGTAGAGAATACCAAAGATGGTGGTCCCCCATTGGATCAAAATAATGCTGTAGCCCATCCAGTTGTTCATCAAGGTAAGGACAACCGGTGTGTAACTACCTGCGATCGCGATGTAGATCATGGAATGGTCTATAATACGAAGCACATACTTTTGAGGTGAATCATAAGACATAGCATGGTAGACGGTCGAAGACAGAAACATCAAAAAGAGACTGATCACAAAGATAGAAGTCCCAAAAGCACTGAGAAGACCGTGTTGCTCAAAGCTATAGACTGCTGAGATCGGAAGCAAGATCAGCATGAGGAGGGCGCCAACAGCATGGGTTACACTATTAGCGATCTCTTCTCCAAAGGATAATTTTTTACTTAGTTTCATGGTGTAATTCATCAGTTTCTTCCTCCGTTTTTACTGGTTGAATATAAGATAGGGTTTCAAGATAAAGTTGAACTGTCTGACAGGCAGAGCGAATGATAGGAGCGATCGGCTCTTTTTGCTCATTGAGATAAGCGACAAAGCTATTATAGAGAAGATCTGAACTCGCTTGGTCCTGCAAGAAATTTAAGGTAGAAGCGATCTCCTGAATAGAAAAGACCGTTTTTAAGGTTGTAATAGCAATCAAGCGAGCCACCTGTCTACGCTGGTATTTCTTCTTATCTGGTTTTTCAACATAGCCATGTTTCACGTAATTGTTGATCATGGCAGCCGTCAAGCCCTTGTCTGAAGAAGAGAGAACAGGTGCACAGGTTTTATTGACATAAAGTAGGACCTGATCGAGATAGAGGTCTAGCTCAGGCAGTTGCTCCCACGTTGGATAGGAAAAAGTGGACACTAAATCTTCTCCTTTCTTTAATCTAGTTTTCATAACTAGATAATAACATTAATAAAAACTCCTGTCAAGAAAATTTGAAAATTATGGTACAATAGATCTATGAAACTATTAATTCCATCCGCTAAAGAACTGAACGAACAGGCTCGTATCGTCGAGTCCCAACCCTTGTCAGAGAACACAAAAATCATCCTCCAAGCTTTGAAGGCATTCTCCCTAGAAGAATTAGCGACCTTTTACGGGATCTCAGAGGAAAGAGCTCTAGTAGAAAAGGAAAGAATTGAGGCTCTGTTAGCTGGGAGTGCCAAGACCTATCCTGCTTTAGAACTGTTTGATGGCCTCATGTACCGTAGTATCGAGCGTCAAGACTTATCCGAAAAAGAGCAGACTTATCTGCAGGAGCATTTGTTGATCACGACTGCTTTATACGGTGTGCTACCTGCCTATGAAGGGATTGCTCCTCATCGCTTAGATTTTATGATGAAGCTAAAACCAGCTGGAAAGTCTCTAAAGGTACTTTGGAAGGAGGACTATGATCAGGCAGTAGAAGGAGAAGAACAGATCTTATCTCTTTTGTCCTCTGAGTTTGAACTAGTTTTTTCAAAAGCTATTCGTGAGCGAATGATTCGGATCAAATTCATGGAGAATCGTGGTGGGACACTAAAGATTCACTCAACGATTTCAAAGAAAGCACGTGGGGCCATGGTGACAGCTATGATGAAGGAAGAAATCACCCATCTAAAAGATTTGAAATCATTAGAAGTAGCAGGTTTCTCTTATCGTGAGGATTTATCGCAAGAGAAAGAATGGGTCTTTGTGAAAGAATAAAAATATTCCTGAGAAGCGTCAGGAATATTTTTTAAATCTGTTAGATAAAGAGAATGCACGATGAAAACTCCAAAATAGAGGATTTTGGAGTCAGAATCGTCTTGAGCAATTGGCTTAGGCAATATTTTTAAATTTCTTCAACAATTCTTGCAATTCAGCTTGTTCATTACTGTTAAAGACTTGCATCAAGCGTTGAATATTTTTGATATGATCTGGAAGTGCTTCTTCAATTTTTTGACGTCCCGCATCTGTGATGGACACAAGATAGGCACGACGGTCCTCAGGATCTGTTTCGCGCGTAATCCAACCATCTCGGACCATATTTCGGATAACCACAGTCATATTTCCAGAGGTCGCAAGAATGCTGTCAATCAAATCTTGAATGCGAAGATCGCCCTTGCTATACAAGGTTTCAAGTACAGAGAATTGGGTCGGTGTCAACTGATGCTTTTTAAAGATATGGGCCTCAGATGCGCGAATCAATCGTTCTGCCTTGTGGAAGACGATCAGGGTTTTTAAATCTACATTTGCTTCTTTAAATAATCTCTTTAAATTTTCCATACCTATATTTTATCAATAAATAGTATTTCTGTCATTTAATTTTATTATCAAATTAATTACAAAATTATGACAAAATTATTAATAAATCGACACAGAATGCATAAAGTGTTGATTTAGCTTTATTTATCAAATTATTTTATACCATAATATTATACACCAAGTGTAATAATCGTAACAATTCTTTCTTGAAAATCTATAGAATTATAAGTGGCTTTGGTGTATAATGAGGGAGTGAAACAGAAAAAAAATCATTTTATGTTATGGCAACATGTAATAGGAATCTGTATCTTAGCGATGACGGTACTCTTTTCTAGCCTTTTTCTTGTAGAGAAGACTTCTGATCGATTGCAAGATCAATTGGTAAAGAATAGAAAAACGGCCTTTTCTCACTCTTCGATGGTGACGGTTGACACAGAAACCGTTTTTCATGGACAAAAAGCTTATGCTTCCTTTATTGGAAAAGATCAAGCTGGAAAAAAACTGGCCGTCTTAGTTGATCAGGCAGATAATACAGTTTATGCTTATTCTTTAGAAGATGGGATTAGCCAAAAAAAAGCAACTGCGATTGTAAAAGAGGAGAGTCAGGACGCGATTGATCGTGTAACTTTTGGTCGCTTTAAAGGCAAACCGATCTGGGAAGTCAAGGCTGGGAGCTCTTATTATGTGGTAGATTTCAAGACTGGGAAAGTCATTGGTGTTTTTTAAGATTTGAGGAGGAAATATGAAATTATCAAATCGTGTATTGGAAATGGAAGAAAGTGTGACCTTGGCTGCAAATGCGCGTGCCAAAGCTTTGGCAGCAGAAGGTCGTGATATCTTGAGTTTGACCCTGGGTCAACCTGACTTTGCGACTCCAAAAAATATTCAAGAAGCAGCAGTCGCATCGATCGAGGATGGTCGCGCTAGCTTTTATACGGTTGCATCTGGACTTCCAGAATTGAAGGATGCCATTAGTGACTATATGAAGGGATTTTATGGCTATGCAGTGAACCGTAATGAGGTTGTGGTTGGTACTGGTGCTAAGTTTATCCTCTATGCCTTCTTTACTTCTGTCATCAATCCAGGTGATGAAGTCATCATTCCAACCCCTTGCTGGGTTTCTTATGTAGACCAGGTTAAGATGGTAGAAGGCACACCTGTTACTTTCCAAACAACAGAAGAAAATCACTTCAAGGCAACGGTAGAGCAACTGGAAGCAGCACGGACAGACAAGACCAAGGTGGTCTTGCTGAATTCGCCATCCAATCCAACAGGAATGATCTACAGTAAAGAAGAGCTCGAAGCAATTGGAAATTGGGCTGTTGAGCATGATATCTTGATTTTGGCAGACGATATCTATGGGCGATTGGTCTACAATGGCAATACCTTTACGCCTATTTCTAGCTTATCAGAAGCGATTCGCAAGCAAACTATCGTGATTAATGGAGTTTCTAAAACCTATGCTATGACTGGTTGGCGGGTTGGTTTTGCTGTAGGAGATCCTGAGATTATCGGAGCTATGGCCAAGGTGATTAGCCAAACAACATCCAACTTAACAACCGTTTCCCAATATGCCGCAATCGAAGCCCTCACAGGAGATCAATCTTCTATTGAGATCATGCGTCAGGCTTTTGAAGAGCGTTTGAATACTATTTATCCTTTGTTGAATGAAGTGCCTGGTTTTGAAGCCATCAAACCTCAAGGAGCATTCTATCTCTTCCCAAATGTCAAGAAGGCCATGGAGATGAAGGGCTATACGGATGTGACGGAATTTACCACAGCAATTTTAGAAGAAGCAGAGGTTGCTTTAGTAACAGGAGCTGGCTTTGGTGCCCCTGAAAATGTTCGCTTGTCTTATGCGACGGATTTGGATACCCTTAAAGAAGCTGTTCGCCGACTCAAGGCCTTTATGGAAAAATAAAATCGTAAGATCCTTAGTAATGAGCTGAGGATCTTTTTCTTTAAAAAATATCTGGTTTTCACAGGTAGAATCTAGCACTGAAAGCCTTTTTATGATACAATTAAGAAGATAATGTCTTCGGACAAGTTTAACGAGAAAAGGAAGATGAATGATGACAAAACGGATTACTATCATCGAAGTAAAAGACTATGTTGGTCAAGAAGTGACCATCGGTGCTTGGGTGGCCAATAAATCAGGTAAAGGAAAAATTGCTTTCTTGCAATTGCGTGACGGAACTGCCTTTTTCCAAGGTGTAGCTTTCAAACCAAACTTTATCGAAAAATTCGGAGAAGAAGTGGGTCTTGAAAAATTTGACACCATCAAACGCTTGAGCCAAGAAACATCAGTGTTTGTGACTGGTATTGTCAAAGAAGACGAGCGTTCTAAATTTGGTTACGAATTGGATATTACGGACATCGAAGTCATCGGTGAATCTCAAGATTACCCAATCACTCCAAAAGAACACGGGACAGACTTCTTGATGGATAACCGCCACTTGTGGTTGCGTTCACGTAAACAAGTCGCTGTCATGCAAATCCGTAATGCTATTATCTATGCAACTTATGAGTTCTTCGATAAGAACGGTTTCATGAAGTTTGATAGTCCAATTCTTTCAGGAAATGCGGCGGAAGATTCAACTGAACTGTTTGAAACAGACTACTTTGGAACACCAGCCTACTTGAGCCAATCAGGTCAGCTTTATCTTGAAGCTGGTGCAATGGCCCTTGGTCGCGTCTTTGACTTTGGTCCAGTATTCCGTGCTGAAAAATCTAAGACTCGCCGTCACTTGACTGAGTTCTGGATGATGGACGCTGAGTACTCTTACTTGACACATGATGAATCACTTGACTTGCAAGAAGCATATGTCAAAGCTCTTCTTCAAGGTGTTTTGGATCGTGCTCCTCAAGCCTTGGAAACATTGGAGCGTGATACGGAGCTCTTGAAACGCTACATTGCTGAACCATTCAAACGCATCACTTACGATGAAGCGATTGATCTCTTGCAAGAGCATGAAAACGATGAAGATGCGGATTATGAGCATTTGGAACATGGAGACGACTTCGGTTCACCACATGAAACATGGATTTCAAACCACTTTGGTGTGCCAACCTTCGTGATCAACTATCCAGCTGACATCAAGGCCTTCTACATGAAGCCAGTTCCTGGTAACCCAGACCGCGTGCTTTGTGCCGACTTGCTCGCACCAGAAGGCTACGGAGAAATCATCGGTGGTTCAATGCGTGAGGAAGACTACGACGCTCTTGTTGCGAAGATGGAATCTCTTGGCATGGATCGGACAGAGTATGAATTCTACCTTGACCTTCGTAAATACGGTACAGTTCCACACGGTGGATTTGGTATTGGGATTGAACGGATGGTCACTTTCGCAGCTGGTACTAAACACATCCGTGAAGCCATTCCATTCCCACGTATGTTGCATCGTATCAAACCTTAATAGACGTAAAAACGCCATTAGGCGTTTTTAACTTTTATATTTGCTCCTAAAAACTATGAAAGGAAACTCAATGCTGAAAATAGACATCATCGATGGGAAAGAATACGAGGATGGTCAGGGGGCTTTGATCGCAGATCTAGACCATAGTATTCAACAGATGCTCAAGACTTCCTATCCTGAAAGTCAAATGGATGATTTTATCACGTATAAAAATTTGAGCCAATATTGTATGGATTATCTAGGTCAGATTATTGATCGTGCCAATGATAAAAACGAAGCCATTAAACAGCAGGTAACAGCTGTCATGCCTGAAAGCGAGCGTCCCTTTAACGTTGAAGACCGCTTGACAGCCAGCTATACCTTCGGTCAGCGGGTGGCGGATTCGGTTGCACGCTTTGGTGGTTCATGGACTTTTATCA
This sequence comes from Streptococcus parasanguinis ATCC 15912, assembly GCF_000164675.2. NCBI lineage: Bacteria > Bacillati > Bacillota > Bacilli > Lactobacillales > Streptococcaceae > Streptococcus > Streptococcus parasanguinis. The sequence goes on along the minus strand of NC_015678.1, from coordinate 652,757 downwards.
TTAGTTTTATCCTGATGATGGCTATTTGGATGCTGATCAATGTCCTGCATCCTTTTGGCTTGAATTTTGATCCTTATCCGTTCATCTTGCTCAATCTTGCGCTTTCTACTATTGCGGCGATTCAAGCTCCTTTGATCATGATGAGCCAAAACAGGGCAGCAGATTATGATCGCCTGCAAGCGCGAAATGACTTTAACGTCAATATGGAGTCGGAAAGAGAAATTCGCTTACTGCATACGAAGATTGATCATATGGTTCAGCAAGACCAGACGGATTTACTGGAAATTCAAAAGTTGCAAACCGAATTGTTGGTGTCCTTGTCTAATCAATTGGCCCAGCTGCGTCAAGAAATGAATCAAGAAAAAATGAAGGAGGTGGAGAAGATGTAGGCAAATCTAAGTAAGTCTTTTAGAAACACTTATATAATCTATTGAAAGAGGAAAAACAATGTTTAAAAGAACTTACAAACGCAATATTTCACTCCTAACAGGTTTGGAATTTACATCTTATTTTGGAATCACCAGTTTTTGGATTTTATTTTTTATTCAGAATGGTCTTTCTTTACTTCAAATTGGTCTATTAGAGAGTATCTTTCATGGGACGAGCCTTTTATGTGAGATTCCATCTGGTATGTTGGCCGATCGATTTAGCTACAAGACTAATCTCTATTTGGCTCGCTTGTCCAGTATTGGATCCTCGATCTTGATTTTATTTGGTCAGGGGAATTTTTGGATCTATGCCATTGCTATGATGGTCAATGCTTGGTCTTATAATTTTGACTCGGGGACCAGTACAGCTTTCTTATTTGATTCAGCTGTGGCAGCAGGTCAAAAAGACCGTTATCTTCAGATTTCTAGCTTCTTGTCTGGTGTGGCCGAAGTCACCCGAACGTTAGGTACAGTCGTGGCAGGCTTCTTTATTCACGGAGCATTGGCTTGGACCTATTATATTGCTATTGGGCTTTCCTTGCTTTCCATTCTTTTGATCTTTCTGATGAAAGAACCAGAGAGCAAGAGTGATGAAAGAAATCATTTGACCTTAAAGCGGATATTGGAGGTAGTGAAACAAGAATGGCAGGAAAAACCAGTCTTGTTTTACTGGATGCTCACTTATCAGTTGGTAGGGACCATCATGTGTATGTTTTATTTTTACTACCAACAGAAAATTAGTGACTTAGCTAGTTGGCAAGTTTCGCTCATCATGTTAATTGGTAGTGGATTCAATCTCCTAGCGGTTTATTTGGCCAGTCAAATCGGAAAAAAATGGAATAGTAATCAAGTCTTTCCGATTCTAGTTGCACTGACAGGTTTGGTCTTGCTTTTGGTAACATTCAAGACTCCATTTGCCTATCTGAGTGTCTATCTCTTGACCAATGCCCTTTATGCCGTTTACCAACCCATCTACTACAATGATTTACAAGCTTATCTACCTTCCAGTGTGCGAGCAACCATGCTGAGTATCAATTCGATGATGTTTAGTCTATCTATGATTGTCATTTTCCCACTGACTGGTTGGTTCATTGATAGCTGTGGCTTTGTAGCTGTGTTTCTTGTGCTAGGCCTGATAACATTCCTATCTTTCCCTCTCTTACTGATTGGATTAGGGAAAATGGGCAAGATATTAAACAAGGGGACAAAGACGGAATAAAATTGCTGACCACATCTAGTCAGTATTCAACTCTCTCGGCTCTGCAGGGAGAGTTTTTTCATCTTAAGAATTTGTGGTAAAATATGTATATCTATAAAAAAAGAATCGAGTCGTATGAAATCATTATTGAAGTATTTTAAGGGCTATCTATGGGAAACTTTTCTAGGGCCCGTGTTTAAACTCTTAGAAGCTATTTTTGAATTGTGTGTCCCCTTAATCATCGCCCACTTAGTCGATCAGGTCATTCCGAAAAAGGAAACGAGCGCAGTGGTGATGACGGTCGGTGTTTTGTTTTTATTTGCGAGCTTTGGGGTTGTCGTAGCTATTACGGCCCAGTATTTTTCTTCTAAAGCAGCTGTCGGATTTACCCGCGAGATGACCAAGGATTTGTATGAGAAGATCTTATCGCTTCCAAAGGACAAGAGAGATAGGATCGGTACTTCTAGTTTGGTAACCCGTCTTACTTCTGATACCTATCAAATCCAGGTTGGGATCAACCAATTCTTGCGTCTCTTTTTGAGAGCACCGATTATTGTCTTTGGATCTATCCTCATGGCCTTCACCATCAGTCCTAAACTCACTCTTTGGTTCCTGGGGATGGTGGCGATTTTAACCCTGATTATCGTTATCATGTCTCGGATTGTCAATCCGCTCTTTTCCAAGATTCGGAACATTACAGACCGGATGGTTACGGTGACGCGTCAGCAATTTCAAGGGATGCGGGTGATTCGGGCCTTTGGACAACAGCCTGGTGAATTAGAAGATTTTAGAGAGGTCAATCAGGACTACAAGATTTGGCAAATTCGTGCTGGTATCTGGTCTAGTTTGGTGAGTCCCTTGACCTTCCTTGTGGTCAATACGACCTTGATTTGTGTCATTTGGCAGGGACAATTGAATATCTCTGCTGGCCTTCTAACCCAAGGGATGTTGGTCGCTTTGGTCAATTATTTATTACAAATTTTAACAGAATTGATCAAACTCGCTATGCTGGTTACGTCTTTAAATGTCAGCTATATTTCAGCCAAGCGTGTCCAAGAGATTTTTGATTTGAAGGAAGAAGACCTCTTAGAAGCTTTGCTAGAAGAAACTGCAACAGAGCAAGAAGCGATCAGCGCCCAGAAAGTTTCTTTCACTTATCCAACGGCTTCAAGCCCAGCTCTAGAAAATATTTCCTTTGTTCTGGATCATGGACAGATGTTGGGAATTATCGGTGGTACAGGATCTGGGAAATCCACCCTGGTTCAGTTATTGAGTCATTTGTATGCCGTTAGTCAGGGGAAATTAGCCCTCTATCATCAAGGTCACTCTCCTAGAACTCTCAAGGAGTGGCGGGAGTGGGTGGCTGTTGTCCCACAGAAGGCAGAGCTCTTTAGAGGGACTATCCGCTCGAATCTCTTACTAGGGATGGAAGAAAATCTATCGGATGATGATTTGTGGTGGGCACTAGAAACAGCTCAGGCGGCTGATTTTGTCCGTGAAAAAGAAGGACAACTGGATGAGCCAGTGGAAGCCTTTGGCCGAAATTTCTCAGGAGGCCAACGTCAACGGTTGACCATTGCGCGTGCCCTTTTGAAGAAGGCTTCTTTCTTGATTTTGGATGATTCGACCTCCGCCTTGGATTATTTGACGGAAGCACGTCTCTTAAAATCGATAAAAGAAGAATTGAGTGATACAAGTTTGATCTTAGTATCTCAACGAACCAATAGTCTTAAGTCTGCTGATCAGATTTTGGTCTTGAACAAGGGACATCAAGTAGGACTGGGAAATCATGATTTCCTTTTGTCTACCAATGAGATTTATCAAGAAATTCATTATTCACAACACGGGAGGGAGGAAGCATGAGTCAAAAACGCCCTAGTTATTTAAAACGTCTGTTTAGAGATTTTGCTCACCATCCCGGGCTCCTGATTCTAGCTAGTCTCGGAACCATCGCTCAAGTGGCCTTAACGGTCTGGTTACCGATCCTGATCGGACATGCGGTTGATTTAGTCATCAATCCTCAAGGGATGACAGTCTTATGGCCTGTTCTGATCCAAATGGTTCTGGTCATTGTGGCCAATACCTTGATCCAATGGATCAATCCTCTTGTCTACAATCAATTGGTCTATCGGTTTAGCCAAAGCCTGAGGGCAGAAGTGATGGAAAAAGTACACCGATTGCCCTTGTCTTATCTAGATAAACAAGGGAGCGGGGACTTTGTCAGTCGTCTCACAACCGATGTAGAGCAACTTAATAGCGGTCTTCTCATGGTTTTTAACCAGTTCTTTGTAGGCCTCTTAACCATTCTTGTCACCATCGTGACCATGGCAGAATTGGATTTCTTTATGATGGTGGCGGTTCTGGTCTTGACCCCTTTATCCCTGTTGATTGCTCGTTTTATTGCCAAGCGTTCTTATACACTTTTCCAAAAGCAGACTAAGGCGCGTGGTCTTCAAACTCAGTTGATCGAAGAGTCCTTGACCCAGGAAAGTTTGATCCAGTCCTTTAATGCTCAGGATCAATTCCGTACGACTTTTAAGGGGACGAATGAAAGCTATGCCAATTATTCCCAATCCGCTGTCTTTTATTCCTCAACTGTCAACCCTGCCACTCGCTTTGTGAATGCCTTGATTTATGCGGTAGTGGCTGGATTTGGTGCTGTACGCATTATTTCGGGATCTCACTTTACTGTTGGTCAATTGGTGACCTTCCTCAATTATGTCAACCAATACACCAAGCCTTTTAATGATATCTCTTCTGTCTTGTCAGAACTCCAAAGTGCCCTTGCCTGTGCAGAGCGTTTGTACAGCGTCTTGGATCAAGCTGAGGTCGAAGAGACAGGCCATCAGATTCTGGAAAGTCAGGATGTCAAAGGTGCGATTGGTTTTGAGCATGTCTCATTTGGCTATGATTTGGGGCGGACCTTGATCAAAGATTTAACCATTCATGTTCCAGCTGCCAGTAAAGTGGCCATTGTAGGGCCTACAGGAGCAGGAAAATCGACCTTGATTAATCTGCTCATGCGTTTCTACCCTGTTAATTCTGGAGAGATCACGATTGATGGGGTACCAATTACGGACTATACTCGTGCTTCTTACCGCCAACAATTTGGTATGGTTCTGCAAGAAACCTGGCTCAAGGTCGGGACCATTCATGAAAATATCGCCTTTTCTCGTCCAGATGCAACTAGAGAAGAAGTCATAGAAGCAGCCAAAGCAGCCAATGCAGATTTCTTCATTCGGCAGTTGCCAAAAGGGTACGATACGTATCTTTCAGATGCTGGAGAGTCTTTGTCCCAAGGTCAACGCCAACTCTTAACGATTGCGCGGGTTTTCCTTTCAGTTCCTAAGATTTTGATCTTGGATGAGGCGACATCCTCCATCGATACTCGGACTGAGGTCTTGATTCAAGATGCCTTTAATCAACTCATGAAAGGACGGACCAGCTTTATCATTGCTCACCGCTTATCGACCATTCAAAATGCCGATATGATCCTTGTCATGGTGGATGGCGACATTGTTGAGCATGGTACTCATGAAGAGCTAATGCAAGCGCAAGGTGTTTACTACAAGATGCAGACAGCTCAGCAACAGATTAGTTAAAATGAAAAGAGAGTGGGACAGAAATCGGTAATTCGTTAGAATTCGATTTCGTCGTCCCACCTCCGCACAGTTGAGTAGGGCTATAAAAGCTGATGAAATCAGCGTAGTAGAGCCCACTCAACCACTGCGTCTTGCTCGACAATCTAAAAATAATTGAGAGGCTAGGACTTTTGTCCCAGCCTCTTTTTTAGTCTAAAAAAACATCTAGCAAAATTGCTAGATGCTTCAGGAACCACTCGTTTTTATCTTTTTAAACGTTTAGAACCTTATCCAAGAATTCTTTCAAACGTGGGTGTTGGGGGTTGTCGAAGATTTGGTCTGGTTTGCCGTCTTCAAGGAATTCACCGTCTGCTGTGAAGATGACGCGGTTGGCTACTTGGCGAGCAAATCCCATCTCGTGGGTAACGATGATCATGGTCATGCCTTGCTCTGCCAACTCTTTCATAACGTTCAATACATCTCCAACCATCTCAGGGTCAAGGGCAGAAGTAGGTTCGTCAAAGAGCATAATATCTGGATTCATGGCAAGTCCCCGTGCGATAGCCACACGTTGTTTTTGACCACCGGAAAGGCTGTTTGGATTGGCATCGGCTTTATCTGCGAGACCAACTTTTTCCAACAATTCCATCCCAACTTTTTGAGCTTCTTCACGGGTCATCAGTTTGTGCTCTACTGGCGCAAACATAATGTTTTCAAGGACGCTCATGTGAGGGAAGAGGTTGAAGTGTTGGAAAACCATCCCGATATTTTCACGGACCAAATCAACATTGGTTTTCGGATCGGTTAGATCATATCCATTTACGGTAATTTGACCTTTTGTCACTTCTTCGAGGAGATTGAGACTACGAAGGAAGGTCGATTTACCAGAACCGGACGGTCCAATAATGCAGACCACATCCCCTTCGTAGAATTTTGTTGAGATTCCTTTTAAGACCTCATTTTCACCATAGTATTTGTGGAGGTCATGGACATCAATTTTTAATTTAGCCATTAGTTAACCTTCTTTTCTAATTTTTTTGCAAATCGTGTTAGCAAGGTGATAATCACGAGGTAGAAGACGGCAAGGATCGCATACATCTTGAAACTTTGGTAGTTTCGAGCAATGATGATCTTACCAGTTTGGAAGAGTTCTACCAATCCGATCGCAGAAACGATAGTCGTATCTTTCAGGGCAATGACGAATTGGTTAACAAAGTTTGGAAGCATGAGTTTGGTTGCTTGTGGCAAGATGATCTTACGCATGGTCTTGCCATAAGAGATCCCAAGGCTTCGGCTAGCTTCCATCTGTCCAATCGGTACAGCTTGGATCCCCCCACGGACAATTTCTGCGATATAGGCAGCAGCATTGAGAGAGAGGGCAATAGTACCTGCGACAAAGTCGTTGATTGGGGATTGATGACCTGTGACCGATTCAATCAAGTTTGGAATTCCCCAGAAGATGAAGGCAGCAAGGATCATCAATGGGATCCCACGAATAACATCGACAAAGATTTCTGCTGTCCAGCGGAGCCATTTATAAGGGCTAACACTAAACATCCCAAAGATAACACCGATCACCATAGCAATCGCGAAAGAGAGAAGTGCAAGGGCTAGAGTCACACCCAAACCACTTAACAATTGTTTGTAATTGTTTTGGAGCAAGCCCCAAATCGTTGTTTCATCTACAGCTGTACTTGAAGTAGATTTGCTATCTGATTTAAGGTATTTATCAAGAATCTTTTGGTATTGGCCACTTTTCTTCAAGTTTGCAAGCCCGTTATTGAACATTTCGATCAATTCAGGATTTTCTCCTTTTTTAACGGCAAATGCTAGTTGACCACTTGGAGTACCTTCGATAGGTGTTTTGAATTTACGTCCTTGTTTAATAGCGTATTTGATAACAGGTTCGTCATCCATGATCGCCGCAACAGAACCAGAATTCAAACTATCATACATAGAAGCTCCGTCAGAGAACGTTTTTATCTTGTAACCATATTTCTTTTGGTTTTCTTCAAGGAAGTTTTGTGAGGAAGTACCGTTTTTAACACCGACTGTCTTTCCTTTAAGGTCATCATAAGAATCAATCTTGCTACTTTCTTGAACGGCTAGAATAGAATTGGCCGTGTAGTATGGTTCAGAAAAATCAAATGTTTCTTTCCGAGCATCTGTAACAGTCATCCCTGCGATCATTCCTTGCGCATGGCCGGATTGAACATCACTTATCGCAGCATCAAATCCAGGATTGTCAATCTCGATGGTAAATCCTTGGTCTTTAGCAATAGCTTTGATCAAGTCCATATCAATCCCTGTGTATTTGTTTTTTCCATTTTGGAAGACAAATGGTGCAAAGGAAGAATCACTTGAAATGCTATATTTTGATTTTTTAGGAGTTGCTTTTTGACCAGCAGGAGTGGTGGTTTCTGGAACGGCACTGTTACTTGATGATTGGCTTTCACCTGTCCATTTCTTGATAATCTCATCAAGTGTTCCATCAGCTTTCATTTGAGCGAGAGCCTTGTTAAATTCAGTGATCAACTTTTCATGATTTCCACCTTTTTTAACACCAAAGGCAAAGCCACCGACTGCTTCCCCATCCATATTGATAGCTAGATCTTGACCCTTTTGAATGGCATATTGAATGACGGGTTGATCATCCATGACTGCATCCACTGCACCAGCTGATAAACTGTTGTACATGAGATCGCCAGTATCAAAAGTCTTGATCTTGTAGCCGTACTTGTCCTTATTTTTATCGAGGAAGCGTTGGGCTGCAGTGCCGTTTTTAACACCGACTGTCTTCCCTTTTAATTGGCTGTACTTAGTGATTTTGTCAGCTTTTTTAGTCGCAATGACAACTTTTGTATCGTAGTAAGTATCAGACATGGTGAAGACTTTTTCACGTTCTGTTGTTTTGGTCATCCCTGCCATGATGGCATCCGCTTGACCAGCTTGAACTGCATTGACCGCTGCATCAAATCCCGGGAAGGATTTGTCCAAATCCCAGCCATTGATTTCAGCGACCTTGTCCAAGATTTCTACGTCAATTCCTTTATAGGTTTGATCTGAATCCTTAAATTCAAACGGTGCATATGCTGTGTCGAAAACGACCTTGATCGTTTCAGCATGAGCATGACCAGCGAATGCAACGAAAGGAAATAAGAAAAGCAAACATGCTAGTAATTTTTTCTTCATTTCTGTCTCCTTATAATTCTTTTCTCTTTGGGTATTTGACCCATGAGCACATTGACCAAAGGATGGCCTTAAAAAACAAATCATTCATACCAAAACGAGTATGAATGGTCTTATGTTTTTCTACAAAAGCTATTATATCAGAAAATAGTTTGCTTTGCAAGAAAAATCGAGTTTTCATGTTAGGTTTTATAACATGAGACGATATTGCAGCTCTAGATTTTCTTTGCTACAATGGAACTATCAGATAAATGGAGGTTGATCATGAAGAAAGGAAAGATCATTCAGGATATAAAAACTAACACCCCATGGCCAGTTCTTATTTCTATACTATTCTATGTATTATTAGCATTCCTCTTTATAGAAGGAGGACTTTGGATTGGTAGTGAACTTGTGGGGCCATTTTCCTTAGTGATCGGTTTTCTAGTGGACTTCTTTTCACCAGGAAATGGGATAGCAAGTATTCAAGAATTTTTCTACCATTATTTTCTCTATTATGAGCTCTTCAGTTTTGTAATCATTCTGTTCCTCTTTATTTTTTGGGTAAAGGTCATAGAGAAGAATACATTATCAAGCTTAGGCTTTGTAAAAAGGAATTGGCTTAAGTATCTAGGTTGGGGGATCATGTTTTCCCTTGTTCAAATGGGAGTGATCGCGCTTGTCTACCAAGTAAGTGGAATTGGGTCTTTTGAGCTTAATGAATTAAGTTTAGAACCCCTCCTCTTTATCCTCGGCTTATTCCCATTTTGGCTTCTCCAAGGGGGGACGGAAGAAGTGGCCACACGAGGTTGGCTCCTGACTCGGATTGCTGCAAGAACTAATTTGCCTTTAGCGATCGCGATTTCTAGTAGTCTCTTTGGCTTTCTTCATCTGGGAAATTCAGGAGTGACCTTCTTATCCGTACTGAATATTGTTCTTGATGGAGTGCTAGCTGGTCTTCTCCTTATCTACACCGATAGTATCTGGCTAGTGGTCGCCCAACACGGCACTTGGAACTATCTACAAGGAAATCTCCTTGGTTTTCAAGTCAGTGGGACGGGCGCAGATGTGTCTATCTTTAGCTTTACCATGGGTTCAGGACCTGACTGGTTGACCGGAGGGGAATTTGGAGCAGAAGGATCGATCATCACGACATTGGTTCTTCTTTTATCCCTAGTAATTGTCTATTGCTTAGGGGAGAGGAAAGAAAAGTTTGATGACTAACCTCTCTGTAATGTCTGAAAGTCAAATAAGAAAAAGACAAACACCAAAAATGACGTTTGTCTGCATTCTGAGTCGAACACATATTGATGAGTTCGGCTTTTTCTATATAATAATGGGAATGATTAGCTTGACTTGTGCACCATTATGAGTATTTTCTAAATGCATAGTTCCATTATGAAGTTTCATGACGCGTTTCACGAAAGATAAACCAAGTCCAAAGTGACTTTCTTGAGAGGGTGTTCTTGCTTGGTCCTCTTTATAGAAAAGATTTCCAGCATGTTGTAATACATTTTTTGAAAAAGTAGATTGATTATTCCATATGGTTAGAACTAATCGATTTTTTTCTTGTGACATTGTTAGCTGGATCTTTGCATCATTATCTTTTTGATGTTGTATTGCATTATTAATAATATTTGTGATTGCTCGAAAAAATAAATTGGAATGAATGGCAATTTGTGTTGATGGAGTTACTGTATTTGAAAAAACAAATTGTGTATTTCTCGGGAGTAAAGGAGTGATCTGTTCCTTCAATTGATGAGTTACTTGTTGAATTGATATGTTTTCAAGTTGAATATCATGGTCATAAAAAGTTTTGGAGTATTGGATGAAGTGGTTAAAATAATCATTTAATTGAATACTTGCTTGCTCCAGATCTTTTAGACATTCCATTGTTTGAGGTGTTTGCTCGGTGGATTGTAAGAATTCGGCATTTCCTCTGATGACAGTTAGAGGGCTACGAAGATCATGTGCAGCGCTAGATACTTGAAACATGAGTTCTTTTTTTTGATCTTTTTCATTTTGAATTCTATTTTTTATTTCAGATTGCATTTTTTCGATCAGATCGTTTGTTTCAATGAATTCTTTAATCTGCAAATGGTGATGTTCATTTTTGGTGAAATATAGACCACTATGATAAACCATGTTCATTTCTTTTTGAATCTTGGTTAATAATTGTCTAATATTTATTACAATGATAAAAATTAAAATAATGCAAAGATATATCCAAGAACTGACGCTAAAAAATAAAGCAAAGTGATTGGCATTTTTCTCATTAATTCCAGATACAGAAGATAGAAGAGCTGGAACTATGTAAAAAAGTATCAGACATAGAAGAAATTGCCAAATGATTTTAAGGTAGGTACGCTTAATGAGTTGCTTGATTGTCAATTCTTTTTCCATTTGTATCCTCCTCCCCAAACGGTTTTGATGGGATCAATTTGATGAATCTTAAATTTTTGTCTAATTTGATAGATGTATTCAGTGATGGATCGTAGTTGTGCATCAGAGTCTATAGGATAAAGATAATTGTAAAGTTCTTCTATGCTAAATATTCGGTTTTCATTTTTTGCTAAAAGGTAAAGTAAATCAAACTCTCTCTTGGTCAATGAAATTCTCTTTGATTGATAATAAACTTCTTGACTATCTCGATAAAAAGTTATATTTGAATCCATCTCTTCTTTAGAGGCGTTGTGAGATCTTTCTTCCCTACGAAGATGCATTTGAATTCTTGCAATCAATTCCTTTATTGCTGAATGGTTTTGTGATGTAATCATCGGCTCCGGCTTGTATTCCTTTTAGTAAATCTTCTTCAAAATCTTTAGCAGTTAGAAATAGGATTGGAGTAGTAATTTGTGAACGAATGGAACGACAGATTTCTAAACCAGAAATAGGCATCATGACGTCAAGTAAAATTAGATCGAATCCAGTAAAGTCACAGATATTAATCTCCTCTATATTTTTACGAGTTTCCACGTGAAAGTTGTTGGCTTTTAATGTATTCGCTATTAATCGTAAGATTTTTTCATCATCGTCAATGGCTAAAATTTTATGCTTCATAGTCCCTCCAATTATATGAGCATATTATAGCAAATATAGAATGCAATTTGTTAGAAATGAAGAAAATAATTATTCTGATAATTTCCTGATTTTCTCCTGTTATACTTGCTCCAAGTGAAGGTGGAATTTCACTAAAAGTTAGAAAGGAAAAAGAATGAATGATAACAATTCAAAAGCTACATAAGGAATATAATAATAAAATTGTCCTTCAAAACGTGTCTTTCAAAGCCAAAAAAGGTGAGATTACTGGATTGATTGGACCGAATGGATCTGGAAAATCAACTTTAATTAGAATTTTGCTTGGTTTAGAAAATAGTCAAATGGGAATGGCGTTGATCGATGGGAAAAAATACTCTCAATTGGGAGATAATCCTTTTTGTATTGTTGGATCATTCCTAGATAGTTGTCAACCTTATCCAACTAGAACAGGATTTCAGCATCTTCGGTGGATTGGCTTGGCTTGTGGCGTTGACAAAAATAGGTGCAAGGAATGTTTAGAGTTGGTGGGGTTAAGTGAAGCTAAAAATAAAAAAGTAAAAGACTATTCATTAGGAATGAAGCAACGTCTTGGGTTAGCAACAGCCTTATTAGCAAATCCTGACATCTTAATTTTAGATGAACCAATCAATGGACTAGATCCAGAAGGAATACGCTGGGTACGCAATTTTTTGCAGTCTTTTGTCAATGAAGGTAAGTCTGTATTAATGACAAGTCATTATATGAGTGAGTTAGAATTAACTGTAGATCATTTGGTTGGGATTTCTAATGGGAAGATTGTTATTGATGCTCCTACCAAAGACATTTTGAAACAGTTTGGATCTTTTGAGGAGGCATATTTTAAGGCACTCGAAGGGAAAGAAGGTGAATAATATGTTGAAGCGTTCCTTTTTTAGTGACCTCTATAAATATTGTAGTTTACCTACTTTTAAATTCACTTTTTTTCTTATTTTGGGAGTCAGCATATTTTTTTCAATTCAAAATATCCAGGTGATAAATGCTTTAGTAGAAGGAAATGGACAGGCTGTTAACCTTGATCCATCTATGCTATCATCGAATCCAGTCTATACAGTCAGAGATGCTCTCTTATCCTCACCCTACCAAGCAAGTGTTATTTTCTTACCAATCTTAGTTTCACTTGTTTATTCAACCCATTACCAATTTGGTGATGATAATTTTACTCAGTTATTGATTCCTAACTGGAAAGTTCGCCTTACTGGTTTTATTGCAAGTTCGGTTGTCTTATCTCTACTTTCTACTTTAGTATTTTCTATAGTAAATGCTGTTATTTTACTCGTTTTTCTAGATTCAACTTTAAAGAATTATTTAGAATTGACTTTGTTTTTAGATGTTACGGTAAGAGTTATGATATTTGCAATCGTTCTTACTTTATTAGCTTTACTTTTCGTAATAGTAACGAAAAAATCAATGACTTCATTAATTGCAGACGTTTTGTTATTGGTAATCACTTTATCAGGTATTCTAAGAGGAATTTCTTCTAAAATAGAAAATCTCTTGCCTTTGATTGGAGCAAAGTCATTTGCTTTTGGCCGAATTGAAGGGATTCAAACGAGCCAATTATATGGATTTACACTTTTAGTAGTAGAAGGAATCTTGTTCTTGGTATTCATAATGCTTGTAGAAATGATTCGAATGAGGAGGAAGAATGGCAAGAATATTTTTTAGTCTTATCGTCAAAAAATATAGTTTAAAACCCGTAAAGTACCAGATAGCTATACAGTCACTTTTGATAGGTTTTGTGTGTCTCTTAGGTGTTTTACCAGTTTCAATCAATGATACTGTTGTACAATTATCTATAAAGCAAGCTCTTGTTTTTGCATCAATGCTCACTGTTAGTATTGGGTGTGTTAATGCATTTATTGAGTTACAATCACACGAAACAAAACTAGTTTATTTGGTAAGTGGAAAAAGGATCTTAAGTTCAATTCGGATCCTGTTCGTAGAGTTATGTGATGTACTACTCCAATCAACCTTAAATTTCATTGTACTGCTTATATGGTTTCATTTTTTTAGTAGCAAAAATGGTGTCAGTTTAGAACTTTTCAGTTTCTATTTGATTGGCTCCATCCAATATTTTTTAATTTCTTACTTCTTAAGTTATTTTTTCAAAAGTCCAATGGGGAGTTTAGCTATTTTGCTGCTATTTCCTATTTTGGTACAACCATTCATAGAAAGAGTAGTGGAACCAGTGACTAGTTATCTATTTTATAATATTATTGCGGAAACAATATTAGGGAGAGTTTCCTTTTTGCAACTCTGTACGTACGTTATTGGACTTGTATGCTCACTTGGAGCAACTCTCTACCTCTTGGTAAGGAACCAAGAAGTTAAGTAGTAAATTGATTTCGTAAAAATGATACCGATGAGCATACCTTGCTAATTTTGTATATCATGGACACTGATGTTTATTACGTATTGTATTGTTTTAGAATAAAAGACAAGACTTTCGAAGTAATTGCGAGAGTCTTGTTTAGTTTTCACTCTAATGCGTGTCCAATTAATTATTTTGTAATATGTTGTTTTCCCTTTCATTCCTCATCTCAGAGAATTCTAGTGATTTATGGTAAAATAAGGTCTATATATGTGAGGACAAAGAGATGATTAATCGAGTAACTGATAACAAATTTAAACTAGTATCCAAATACCAACCGTCTGGGGATCAACCGCAGGCCATTGAACAGTTGGTGGATAACATCGAGGGTGGTGAGAAGGCGCAAATCCTGATGGGGGCGACTGGTACGGGGAAGACCTATACCATGAGCCAGGTCATCGCCCAAGTCAATAAGCCGACCTTGGTCATCGCCCACAATAAAACCCTAGCAGGCCAGCTTTATGGGGAGTTTAAGGAATTTTTCCCGGAAAATGCGGTCGAGTACTTCGTATCTTACTATGATTATTACCAGCCAGAAGCCTATGTGCCATCGAGCGACACCTATATCGAAAAAGATAGCTCGGTCAATGATGAGATTGATAAGCTTCGTCACTCCGCGACATCAGCCCTCTTAGAGCGCAATGATGTCATCGTTGTGGCTTCTGTCTCTTGTATCTATGGTTTGGGTTCGCCTAAGGAATATGCCGATAGCGTGGTCAGCTTGCGTCCCGGACTGGAAATTTCTCGTGATAAACTGCTCAATGACCTGGTGGATATCCAGTTTGAGCGCAATGACATCGACTTTCAACGGGGAAAATTCCGTGTTCGGGGGGATGTGGTGGAGATTTTCCCAGCTTCGCGTGATGAGCATGCCTTTCGCGTTGAGTTTTTCGGGGACGAAATTGACCGCATTCGTGAGGTTGAAGCTTTGACTGGCCAAGTTCTAGGAGATGTGGACCACTTGGCAATTTTCCCAGCCACTCACTTCGTGACCAATGACGACCATATGGAAGTAGCCATTGCCAAGATTCAAGCGGAACTTGAAGAGCAGTTAAAGGTCTTTGAAAAAGAAGGCAAGCTTTTGGAAGCTCAACGCCTGAAACAACGTACTGAGTACGATATTGAAATGCTACGGGAGATGGGCTACACCAATGGCGTTGAAAACTACTCCCGTCACATGGATGGCCGGAGTGAAGGTGAGCCTCCTTACACCCTTCTTGACTTCTTCCCAGAAGATTTTCTCATCATGATCGATGAAAGCCACATGACCATGGGACAAATCAAAGGTATGTACAATGGTGACCGCTCACGCAAGGAAATGCTGGTCAACTATGGTTTCCGTTTGCCGTCTGCCTTGGATAACCGGCCACTGCGTCGTGAGGAGTTTGAAAGCCATGTCCACCAGATCGTCTATGTGTCTGCGACACCGGGTGATTATGAGATGGAACAAACCGATACCGTCATCGAGCAGATCATTCGTCCGACGGGTCTACTCGATCCTGAGGTGGAAGTGCGTCCGACCATGGGACAAATGGACGATCTCTTGGGTGAAATCAATGCGCGTGTAGAACGTGGAGAGCGGACCTTTGTTACCACCCTGACCAAGAAGATGGCAGAAGACTTGACCGACTACTTTAAGGAAATGGGTGTCAAGGTCAAATACATGCACTCGGACATTAAGACCTTGGAGCGGACGGAGATTATCCGTGATTTGCGTCTGGGCGTTTTTGACGTCTTGGTCGGGATCAACCTTCTTCGCGAAGGGATTGACGTTCCGGAAGTCAGTCTGGTTGCTATTCTCGATGCTGATAAGGAAGGCTTCCTTCGTAATGAACGCGGCCTCATTCAAACCATTGGTCGTGCAGCCCGTAATAGTGAGGGTCACGTCATCATGTATGCGGACACCATGACTCAGTCTATGCAAAAAGCCATTGATGAAACAGCCCGTCGTCGGAAAATCCAGATAGCTTATAATGAAGAGCATGGCATTGTCCCACAAACCATCAAGAAGGAAATTCGTGACCTGATCTCTGTTACCAAGGCGGTGGCCAAGGAAGAGGACAAGGAAGTGGATATCACCAGTCTCAACCGCCAAGAGCGAAAGGAACTGGTCAAGAAACTGCAAGGTCAAATGCAAGAAGCTGTCGAAGTGCTTGATTTCGAGCTGGCAGCGCAAATCCGCGATATGATGTTGGAAGTCAAGGCTTTGGATTAGATAGGATAAAGCGAATGAAAATTATCATTAAAACAATGGAAACACCAGAAGAGATAGAAGGTAAGTCCCTCGTTCATTGGCAAACATGGAGAGAGGCTTATGACGATCTTTTACCCGCGGAATTTCAGGAGACGATGACATTAGAAAAATGTCGTTTCTTGAGTCAAAAGTATCCAGAAAATACCTTGATTGCGATGGATGGAAAAAAGGTCGTTGGATTTATCAGCTATGGAAATTTTCGTGATGAGGCCATTCAAGCTGGTGAAATCATTGCCTTATATGTTTTAAAAGATTACTATGGAAAAGGTGTGAGTGAACAGTTAATGCATGCTGCATTTGCTGTTCTCGATCATTTCTCTGAGATTTATTTATGGGTATTGAAAGATAATAAGCGAGCCATTGCTTTCTATCAAAAAATGGGTTTTACTTTTGATGGCCAAGAAAAAATACTTGAACTTGGAAAACCTGTTAAGGAATTGCGGATGATGTGTTCTTCAAATAAAAATTCCTAAAGGACCTATCTATCAATCTTTGAACCATTATCAATTAATCAAGAAAAAAATAAAATAGATAGAATGAACTAAAGAAATGAAGGAGAAGACGAATGAAAATTCTGGTCATCAATGGTCATCCGGATAAGGAAAGTTATTGTCAGGCTATTTTTCAAACCATTGTCGAAACGATTGATCCAAATCACCACGAGCTTAAAGTGATCAGTCTCAATGAAGAGGACTTTGATCCTGTTCTACGTTATGGTTATCGAAAGCGGATGGAGGAAGATCCCTTTATCCTTCGTTCTCAAGAATGGATCCAGTGGGCGGATCACCTGATCTTTGTCTATCCCATCTGGTGGAGTAGTATGCCGAGCCTTATAAAGGGTTGGATTGATCGGGTCTTCACACCGGGGATTGCCTACTCGGCTAATGATCAGGGAAGCTTTATCTGGAATTACCTCAGAGGCAAGCAATTCAAGAAGTTGCTCAAAGGGAAAACGGCCAGTATTTATGCGACCTCCATGGCGCCTACTTGGTGGTACAAGATCTTTTCAGGTCCTCTCAACATTCCAGATAGTTATGGTATCTCTGTTTTGAAGAATGCCGTCTTGAACCACTGTGGGATCAAAACCAAGCGCGTCTGCATCTTGGGAGAAGTCGGCCGGGATGTGAACACCGCTAGCATGCGGGAACACCATCTCCAAAAGGTAGCAGCAGAAGTGAAGAGACTTTGATCAGAGACAGAAGACTACTGATAAGTTAGTGTCTTTAGTTGTATTTTGAATAGGTTTTAGTTAAACTATTAATATAATCTGTAAAAAATAGGAATGATTCAATATGCTACTTTTTATCTATATGATCTATGTCATTTATTCACTGTCAAAAATGAAAAGAGAAGGTATAAGAGTCTCAATTTTCACTAAGTTGATTGTATACGGCTTATTGATACTCTCTTCGTTTATGCTCTATTTTAGTTTATTGTCATTTTTATTTAGCCCTTTGCCATTTTTTGGCTTTCTAGCTGCTCTTACTATTGGTGGTATGATGCTGTCTCTGAAAATAGTCATTGCCTTTGCTTTACTTTTGTTATCGCTCAGTCTATTCTTAGATAGTAAAAATAGTGATCCGGATACGCCTCTGATTGATCATTGGCTGCGGTTAGCAGTCCATATTCTGTTGATTATTATTTAAGAGGAGCACGCTATTCGTTTTATCTTAAACTCAAACCAATGTTTACATAGGAGAGGTCAATGATGAGAAAGCATTTGAATCTGTTTAGGATCCTGTATCTAATTCTTTTACTTTTTGTTATTGCTAACTTCATATTAGGCTTCTATGGTTACGCCTTTACTCCGCTCCTGTGGAACCCTTGGTTGTATCTAGGAGCAGTGACGATTTTTTGTCACGTCTGGTATCGCTTCTATCGAACTCACGCAGTCAATTGGAAGAATGTAGTGGGGCTACTGTTTAGTTTCTTTGCTAGCCTGATCCTAGTATTATTCATTTTGTTTTTCTTTAGTTTTGATGGTCATGGTTCGGTAACTATTCACTCGGAGTATTATTTAAAAGAGAATTCAATTGTCTTTCAGAGAGGTTCCCTTTTAGATGCCTTCGATGAATACCATGAGCTAGTAAATCCCTTTGTCATGAAAAAAGAGATAAAGAAAAAAGTTTATATTGATTAATTGTCAATATCATAGAAAGGAAATATATGTCACGTACAACGCCTACTATACTGTGCAATCTTTGCATGGTCGAAGATCTTGAAAATGGGAAAGTAGTCCTCCAATACCGCTCACCTGAAAAGACTCACTGGGCTGGCTATGCTTTTCCAGGTGGCCATATCGAAGAAGGAGAAAGCCTTGTAGAATCCGTCATTCGTGAAATCTACGAAGAGACAGGACTGACAATTACAAATCCAAAACTGGTCGCAGTCAAAGACTGGCCACAAGATGAGGGCGGCCGCTACATCGTCTTTTGCTACAAAGCAACAGAATTCACAGGCCAGCTAAGATCGTCTGAAGAAGGAGAAGTTTATTGGGTTGAGAAGGATCAATTAGAAAAGTTGGACTTGTCCTACGATATGCTTCCTCTGCTGGAAGTGATGGAAGACCCGGACTTGTCTGAGTTCTATTATCGCAAACGGACAGACGATGATTGGGAAAAATTAAGATTTTAAGCAAAGGGCTAGAGGTATCTAGCTTTTTTTGCTTGTAAGGTAAAAGAAGTAAGAATATTTCATTCGTGCTTGAATCTGCTCAGAAAAAGTACTATAGTATAAGCATAAAATACAATTGTAATCTTTCATACTGTGAATAGAAAGAAGGCAAGATATGAAATTACAATTTAGAATCCTTATAGGAATTTGCTTCTTGATCGGTGCCTTAGTCTTTGCCTTTCAAAAGGAATGGTTATACGCTTTGCTGTTGCTTTTAGTTGGGGCTTCTTACCTTTATAAAGGAGTGCGTCGATGAAGAGTGAGTGTTTAAACATCAAGGGGTTAAACGTTTGGTATAAAAAAAACAAGCCCATTATAAAAGACACGAATTTGCTTGTACCCAATCATTCTGTAGTAGGGTTGATTGGTCGAAATGGAGCTGGGAAGACAACCTTGCTAAAAGCTTTAAGTAGTGTTTTTGATCATCGGCAGTATGCAGTTGAGTCTGTTACCATAGAAGACAAGGCGACCTCTTTTCATACGAATTTCTATAAGAGTCGTACCTATACAGTTTTTACTGAAAACAATAGTTTTTTAAACTGGGATTTTGTTCACTATTTTAATTTTGTCTGTCGTTTGTATCATCGAAAGAGAGATGAAAAGGTATTGCAGGACTTGATTTCAGGCTTTCATTTTGAAGAATTTCTCAACACCGATATCGGTAGTTTGTCAACGGGGAATAAGAAGAAAGTCTTCTTGATCACAGCTTTTTATCTCAAACCTCCCCTCCTTATTTTGGACGAACCATTTGATGGCCTAGATTTTGATGCGACAGAATTTCTATATGGTTTGCTATTGCAGTATAAAGAAGAAGGCTCTATTCTGATGAGTTCGCATATCGCAGAGAGTATCGTTCGGGTGTGTGATACAGCTTATTCTATTGAAGATGGTCACCTAGATGCGATCGAATCGAATTTAGAAGATTGGTTTCATGACGTCAATCGTCAGAGGGGGTAGAGCATGTTACTAGCTATTTTTAGAGATGTGGTATCCAAAAATCGGCTCTTCTTGTTCTTAACTTCCTTAGCCTTTGCTCTTTATTACCATCTTGTTGGGGCCAAATTTTCTACGAGTTTTCAAGTCTTGCTGATCAGTACGGCTATTGTTTCTGCTCTATCAACCTTTCAATTGCTCTATTCCTACTTTTCGATGGACAGGGTCCAGGCCTACTACCAGCTTCCTTTGTCTCTCAATCGTTTTAAAGGGTCTTTTCTGACAGTAACATTTCTTCTCAATTTACTAGAGCGCGTGCTGTTATTGATCCTCTTTTTGGGAGTCAGGTTAGACCTACTACAATCCTTTAAGCTGGTCCTCCTTTCTTTACTGGTGATATTAAGTGTGTTTTATACCTTTATCCAGTTCAATACAAGGCCTAGTTTTCTAGGAGGAGTGCTCATTTCTGTAACGACTGTTCTTACAGTATCTTCTTTATGGGTTCAACAAGTGTCCTATATGATTTTACTTTCAGCCCTCGTTGCTATCTTTATTTTTAAAAATGAAGATCTAGTCGCGATTTCAAAACATAATCAGTTGCTCGTCGCAAAGAGAAGAAGTGGCAATTATTTTTGGATTTCCTTATTTCAAGAGCGCTATTTTTCCATCAATTTTGTCTTTACTCTCATCTTCCTCCTTCTCATTCTGATACAGGATTATGAGGCTCCATTAAAAATCATCATCCTTTTAACGATTGCTTCTGTCAATACGCCATTAACCACTCTCATTTCCGCTGATAAAGATTTGATCGATCATGTCAAGTCCCTACCTAAGAGTCGGTTCTTTTACCTGATGTATTATCGTGTATTGCTGACCTATTTCCTATCTGTGAATCTATTTGTTGCTCTGTTATTAAAAATGGTGGTCATGCCTGACTTGGGGATCCTATTTTTACTAGGAGTGATGATTCTAGCGGTAGTGGAAGCTTTTTTGCACTTACTTATTGAAATCTATTTTCCTTTAAGGAAATGGAATTTAAAGAGAGAATGTTGGAAGCACCCAAGAAAATATATTGTGCCTAGTATCGTCTTCTTACTTAGTTGGAGTCTCCTTTTCTGCTTCTAAGGAATTGCCCCTTTGCTTGTATCTGCTTCTTAATTGTAGTATGATAGAGGAGTTGAAAAGATGCTAGAAAAGGTGGCAAGTATATGAAAGATTTTCACTTTGATGCAATTGCTGCATTTGAAAATTATGAAATCGAAAAGATGAGAGATGGCCATGTAGTGGTGACAACCAAGGTCGTGGAATCATCGCTCAATTATTATGGAAATGCGCACGGAGGCTATCTCTTTACCCTGTGTGACCAAGTCAGTGGGTTGGTCGTGGTTTCTCAAGGGGTCGATGGGGTGACCTTGCAATCCTCGATCAATTACTTGAAAGCAGGGCGTCTGGGGGATGTCCTCACGATCCATGGCGAATGTGTCCACAGTGGACGGACGACTCAAGTTGTGGATGTCGATATTACCAATCAAGACGGGGCAAATGTCTGCAAGGCAACCTTTACGATGTTTGTTACGGGAGTGAGAGATGAATCCGCACAAGTACGCATTTAAAAACTATATTTTTGATTTTTATGGAACCTTGGTCGACATCGAAACCGATGAGTCGAGTCCCATTTTATGGGATACCATGGCTCAGATCTACCAATCCTACGGGGCAAGCTATACAGGAGAAGGCTTGCGTCTGCGTTATAGAGAGCTGGTGCAACAAGCCGAAGAAGACTTGGCTAAGGAAAAACAAGTTGCCTACCCAGAGATTGATCTAACGGTCATCTTTGTGCAATTGTATTTAGAAGGTCATCCAAGTGGGAATAGTGTTGCCCACCTCAAAGAGTGGGGACGTTTGATTGCGCGGACTTTCCGTGTCCTTTCTCGCAAGCGGTTGGAGCTTTATCCTCACACGAAAGAAGTATTAGAGGATATGAAAGCTGCAGGTTGCCGAATCTTTCTCTTATCCAATGCCCAAGCAGATTTTACCAATCCGGAGATTGATTTGGTTGGTTTGAGAGAACTTTTCCATGCTATTTACTTGTCATCTGATGCAGGTATTCGCAAACCTCAGCCAGAGTTTCTCTTGGAAGTGATGAAAGAACACCAGTTGAACCCTGAGAAAACGGTCATGGTGGGGAATGACTTTACGACAGATGTCGCTGTTGCCCAAAGTATCGGGATGGAGAGTGTCTTGATCAATACTTTCCCTTACTCTGATGCTGAACTGCGCGAGAAGAATCAAGCAGGCGTGCGCGTGATTCGAGATATTCAAGAATTGCAGGAAGATTGAAAATATCATCCATGTAGGGAGGCCAAGTCGCCTCCTTTTTTCTTGAAAATGCTACAGTCGAGCAGGATTTGTCAAATTTTCGCTTTCATGGTATACTATGAAAGTTAATTTGAATAAGGAGATAAAAATGAATAACTTACCAAACTGTCCAAAATGTAACTCTGAATACGTCTATGAAGATGGAGCGCTCTTGGTGTGCCCAGAGTGTGCGTATGAATGGAACCCAGCTGAGGTCGAAGAAGAAGAGGGGGTCGTAGCGATTGACGCCAACGGAAACAAATTGGCTGATGGCGATACGGTGACCTTGATCAAAGATTTGAAAGTGAAGGGTGCACCGAAAGATTTGAAACAAGGTACGCGCGTGAAAAACATCCGTATCGTGGAAGGAGACCACAACATCGATTGTAAGATTGATGGCTTTGGTGCAATGAAGCTCAAATCAGAATTTGTGAAGAAGATCTAAAGAACAGTACACAAATTGATAGAGTTGTTTAAGTTAATAATGGAACTTTCCGCTGTGAGAAAAGTACTTGAAACAGTATTGATTCAAGTACTCGGGAGTTTTGAAACTTTAGGTTCAAAACTAAGTCATGGAACTTCGTAGAAGTTCGCTGACGTCCGTCCTCACTTAAGGAAAGTTCCTGATTAAACTGAAGGGGCTACCCCCTTTTCTTTCAGGAGAATACTATGAAATTCAAACTATTATTTAGCTATCGTTTTCTATTGTTTATCTTAAGTGTACTCGGTGTTTATCTGCAACTGACCAAGCATGGTGGCTTTGGCATGATGCTCTATTACACCATTTTATCTAACATGTTGGTCATGTTCTTTATGGGAGACATGGTTTGGCGCATGGTTCGAGGGCGTTCGAACCAGACTCAGGGCTACCTTCGTATGAAAGGCGCAGTTACCATGTCCATTATGATCACCTGTGTCATCTACCACTTTATGTTGGCGCCTCTTGCGACACCAGAGAAGTTTTATCGTTTGGAAAACTTCCTTTGTCATTACATCGTTCCTCTGATGTTCTTCTTTGATACCCTAGTGATTGATAAAGCCAAGCAATACCGTAGACTCGATCCCTTCCTTTGGACCTTGATTCCCCTGGCTTACATGCTCTTTGCCCTTTTCAATGGGTTGGTATTGAAGTGGCCGATTCCAGGTGCAAAAGATAGTCCCTTTGCCTATTTCTTTATCAATGTTAATAAATACGGCTGGGCTTTTGTGGGCAAATGGGTGGTGATCATCTTTATCGCTTACCTCTTAGCTGGCTATGTACTCTATGGGATTAAAAATATCAAGCGGAAATCAGCTGTTTCTTAGTAAAAACCGAACATTATTCGGACGAAAAGTCTTGTTTTTAAATTTTTTTGAAAAATGTTGAGTTTTTTCTTGCATGTCGTTTGAAACTGTGATATAGTTATCTCAATTAAATAAATCCTTTAATCCTGTCCCGTGAGGCAGGCAAGGAGACTGTGAAAAACAATGGCTAGGACCATAGGGCGAGACTCTATCCTCTTAGACCATTCATTTGCTGAACCTCCTTGAAAAAGGAGGTTTTTCTTTTACAACTAAGGAGGACTGAATGAAAACCAAAGAAGTCGTTGATGATTTGACGATGAAACGGGCCATTACCCGGATCACCTACGAAATCATTGAACGAAACAAAGATTTAAGCCAGATTGTGCTGGTGGGGATCAAGACGCGTGGTGTTTACATCGCTCGCCGGATCCAAGAACGCCTCTCTCAGCTGGAACAAATCGATGTCCCTGTAGCAGAACTAGATACCAAGCCTTTCCGAGATGACATGAAGGCGACCGAGGATACGACGGTCTTACCAGTTGATATCGCTCATAGAGAAGTCATTTTGATCGATGATGTCCTCTATACAGGTCGCACGATACGCGCTGCCATTGACAATCTGGTCAGTCACGGTCGTCCTGCTCGAGTGAGTCTTGCGGTTCTAGTCGACCGTGGGCATCGGGAGTTGCCGATTCGTCCGGACTTTGTTGGGAAAAATATCCCGACAAGTAAGTCAGAGGAAATCATTGTCGAGATGGTGGAGCTAGACGGTCAAGACCGCGTCCTCATCAAAGAAGCTTAAACAAATTGTAAACTATTTGCATTCACATTATAAAAGGAGAATCAACATGTCTGAAAATCAAATCGCTCTTAAAAACCTTGTCTCAATGGAAACTCTTACCAATGAAGAAGTAATGGCATTGATCAAACGTGGGATTGAGTTCAAAAACGGAGCTAAAGCAGCCTACGAAGACCAACACATCATCTCAAACCTTTTCTTTGAACCTTCAACTCGTACCCACAAAGCCTTTGAAGTGGCAGAGTTGAAATTGGGATGTGATCTCCTTGACTTTGATGTGAAGACAAGCTCTGTGAACAAAGGGGAAACTCTTTACGATACCATCTTGACCATGTCAGCTCTTGGAGTAGATGTCTGCGTCATCCGTCACCCTGAAGTGGACTACTACAAAGAATTGGTTGAAAGCCCAACGATCACAGCCTCTATCGTCAATGGTGGGGACGGTTCAGGTCAACACCCAAGCCAAAGCCTGCTTGATTTGATGACTATTTACCAAGAATTCGGTCACTTTGATGGCTTGAAAGTTTGTATCGCTGGGGACTTGGATCACTCACGTGTGGCAAAATCAAATATGCAAATCTTGAAACGTTTGGGAGCAACCCTCTACTTTGCAGGTCCAGACGAATGGAGAAGTGCGGAATTTGAAGACTATGGAACCTTCGTCACTATCGATGAAGTTATTGAAGAAGTGGATGTGATGATGTTCTTGCGTGTGCAACACGAACGTCATGATTACGAATCACTCTTCTCTAAAGAAAACTACCACCGTCTTCATGGTTTGACACAAGAACGTTATGACCGTATGAAAGATACTGCGATCTTGATGCACCCAGCACCAGTCAACCGTGACGTTGAAATTGCGGACCACTTGGTAGAAGCTCCTAAATCACGCATCGTAGAACAAATGACAAATGGTGTCTTTGTCCGTATGGCCATCATTGAAGCCGTCCTTAAAGGTCGCGGAGCAAAATAAGATAACTGACAATTCATTGAAAGGAAAGAAAGAGGACAGAGTAGAGAACTACATGGAATCTGACTTTCCTTTTTTTGAGGAACTATGATAAAATTGGATTAGAATAAAAGAAGGGAGGGGTTCGATGAAACGATTATTGGTCCTAGAGGATGGGACTGTATTTGAAGGAGAAGCCTTTGGTGCAGACCTATATGTGACTGGTGAGTTGGTCTTTACCACAGCCATGACAGGTTTTCAAGAATTGATCACGGATCAGGCTTTTAGTGGCCAGATTCTCTCCTTTACCTTCCCGGTTATTGGTGCAGCAGGGATCAATCGGGATGATTCTGAATCCATTACACCCACTTGTTTGGCAGTAGTGGTTCAGCATCTAGTGGAGATGCCGAGCAATTGGCGGCAGCAGATGACCTTGGATGAATTCTTGAAGCGAAAAAAAATCCCTGGTATTGTAGGGATTGATACGAGACAGGTGGCAAAAATTGTCCGCAAGTTTGGACGGATGAAGGCGACTGTCATTAACAAGGGGGATTCGATCGACCATATCCTGGATCAGTTACGAGCGACAGTCCTTCCCAAAGACCAAGTGCGTCAAGTCTCGACAAAAACAGCCTATGCTGTACCAGGGTTTGGTAAGAGTATTGCCTTGATTGATCTAGGGGTCAAGCACTCTGTCTTGCGCCAGCTGAGTCAAAGGGACTGTAATGTCACGGTCTATCCCCATGATATCTCTTATGATGAACTGATGGAACAGCAGCCCGATGGCGTTATTTTATCCAGTGGGCCTGGAGATCCCCATCAGGTGAAAAAACTCTGTCGCTTGATCCAAAAAATCAATGGTCAAATTCCGATCTGGGGCATGGGCTTGGGAGCTCAACTGCTGGCTCAAGCTTACGGGGCTAAGCTAGCTCCCATGGAAGTCGGGCATTTCGGCTTAAATATTCCTGTGCGTGAAATTGCGACAGGAAAAATTGAGATAACGAGTCAAAATCACTTGTATAGTATTGCGAGAGATAGGCTACCCCATGATTTATTGGTCACGCATGAAAACGTCAATGACCATAGTATTGAAGCTTTTCGCCATCGTTACCAACCGATTTTAGGGGTTCAATTCCAAGTGGATGCTAGTCCAGGGCCAAGGGAAAATCTCTATTTTTACGATGAATTTTTAGAGTTGATTGATGCCAAAATTCACGAAAGTAGAAGGGAGAAGGAATGATGAAACAAAACCAGAAATTGCTTCTCCTGTGTGGAGATTCTTATCAGGATATTAGCCTTTTGGCTGCGGTAAACGAAGCACAAAAACTCAATGCCAAGAATGGAAATGCTCTTGTCCTTTACTTGGGCGAAGGAAATGCTATTACCCAAGAAGCTACAGATATGGTTGTAGTTAGTAAGCTCAAGCTGGATGCTCTTAGAACGACTCTTCTTTCTTATACAGGATCCCGCTTGCTCCTAGCTTTTGCGGATAAACAGATTTTAAATCTCTTGTTCCGATTGGAAGAAACTGGATTTTTCAAAGAAGCATCGATCATGATTGTCGGTCCGAGTCTTCAACGCTACCGGACCTTTTATCAGCAGGCGGACCAACGACGCCTCTTTCAAGAGCTGGGCTATCAGGTACCCGCTTCAGCGCTGGTCGGTTCTGTTCGAGAAGCTATCGAGTTTTCGGAAGGCATTCAATTTCCCATTATGATCTGGCCAGTAGCGAGTAAGCAAGGGCAAGGGCGAAAGATTGCTCATAACCTGGATGATTTATGCGAAGCTGTAGAAATGGGACTTTCGGTCTCTCCAAGTCAGCAGTGTTTGCTAGAATTTTCTACTTATGGCTTTAAGGAACTGGATTTTGTAGTCATTCGGGATCGTGAAGACAATCACTACCTGGCTGCCTCTATTGAAAGCATTGATCCTGTTGGGATCCACTCTAGTGACTCTTACCAATTTATGCCAGCAGTCACCCTGACTGACCGGGAGTTCCAAAATCTTCGAGAAGCAGCAATCCACATTAGTCGCTATTTGAAACTGACAGGAGCTATTTCCATCAAGTTTGCATTGGATCCGACGAGCTATGCTTTTTATATCTTAGAGGTTAATCCATTTGCATCAGATAGTATCTCGATGGCCTCTATGGGCTTGGGCTATTCCTTGTTTGAGCAAGGAGTTCAGCTACAATTAGGGCGATCTCTCGAGCATTTGCCTCACCCTTTATTAAAGGATCTAAAGGCTGTCTATGAACCAAGTTTGGACTATATCTTCTTTAAGATTCCGATTTTTTCGGATGCTGCTAAAAATGCCCGTCTCAATACCCAAATTCACTCTTATGGGGCAGTTTATGGATTTGGAAAGAGAATCGATGAAGCTTACCAACACGCCCTAGAAACCATTAAAGATAAAAACTTGTTGACCATCCTTCCTGAGGAAATGAGCGATGATGAATTAATCCAGAAAATTGCTCGTCATATGCCCCACCGGCTCTTCTATATCTTAGAAGCTTTGAAACGTGGTTTTGAGTTTGAGGAACTCTTGGATTTGAGTAAATTAGCACCTGTCTATTTGCAGGTCCTAGCCAATCTTGTAGCAATGGAAAAAGCAGCAGAAGTTGCAACAAGCCCAGCCTTTCTTCCGGTTGAGCCATCAGCTGGCTTATATGAGGTCAAAGCAGGCGCATCCTATTATCTGACCCAAAACGGAACCAATGAATCATTGGCTTTGGAGGCTGCTTGTGTCTTGGTGGATGATCTAGAAATCCGCGATGAGCGTTTTTACCAAAAGGTGCGAAAGCAGGCGAAAGAGCTGAAAGAAAAAGGACAACAGGTGATCTTACTCACAAATCGTCCTTTTACAGAATCTTTGGCAGATAAAGTCTATTATCTTCCTATCAATGAGACAAGCCTTCACCTGATTCAGACCATTGATCAGGTCAAAGATATTGTCAAGCTTTCTAATCTACAATAAAGGATTCGGACAATCAATCCGAATCCTTTTTTGTTTCTTATTTTTTGGTCACAATACCGATAATGGTATCAACTGCGCGTTCCATGGTTTGGAGGCTAACGTATTCAAAGCGACCATGCATATTTTCTCCACCGGCAAAGATATTTGGTGTTGGAATCCCCATAAAGGAAATTTTAGATCCATCTGTACCACCGCGGATCGGTTCAATGATTGGAGTGATTCCAAGATCTTCCATGACTTCCTTAGCAAGGGTAATCGGTGTCATATCTTTTTCAATCACTTGCTTCATGTTATAGTACTGGTCTTTGAGGGTGAGGAGAATGCGTTCGCTACCGAGCTCCGCATTCATCTGATCGGCAATAGATTTCATGAGGTCTTTGCGTTTTTCAAAACTTTCAGTTTCAAAGTCCCGAATGATGTAGCTGGCACTTGCTTCCTCGACAGTTCCATCGATGTTCATCAAGTGGTAGAAGCCTTCATAGCCTTCGGTTAATTCTGGACGTGCTCCTTCAGGGAGTTTGTTATGGAAATCAATGGCCAATTGAAGAGCGTTGATCATTTGACCTTTGGCTGTACCTGGGTGGACATTGCGTCCTTTGAAGGTAATTTCAGCTCCAGCTGCTGAGAAGGTTTCGTATTGAAGCTCTCCAAGAGGACCACCATCGACAGTATAGGCAAAGTCTACGTCAAAATCCTCTGCATCAAATTGATCTGCCCCGACTCCGATTTCTTCATCTGGACCAAAGCCGACACGGATTTCTCCATGTTTGATTTCAGGATGAGCTGTCAGGTATTCAATAGCTGTCATGATTTCAGCGATACCTGACTTATCGTCTGCACCCAGAAGAGTAGTACCGTCAGTTGTGATCAAGGTTTGTCCCTTGTAGTTGTTCAAATGAGCAAAATCGGCTGGATCGAGTGTGAAACCAGACTCACCAAGGGCAATGACACCCCCATCATAATTCTCAACGATTTGTGGATTGACATTTTCGGCATTGAAGTCAGCGGTATCCATGTGAGAGATAAATCCAATCTTGCGTGTAAAGCTTGGATCATTGGCTGGAAGTGTTCCAATGGCATAGCCGTTTGGTAAATAGTAGACGTTTTGAAGCCCCACACGTTTCATCTCAGGGATCAAGACGTTTGTTGCAAAATCAACCTGTGATTGGGTACTTGGAGTGGTTGTAGAGTTTTCGTCTGAACGTGTGTTGACCTTTACATAGGTAATAAAACGGTCCAACAAATTTGCGTATTTCATGATCATTCTCCTTTTTCAGTTTCAATTAATTTGTGAATAGCATGTGCCACGCCATCCTCATCATTGGTCAGGGTGATGAAGTTTGCTATTTCCTTGACAGCAGCATTGCCATTTCCCATAGCGACGCTGTAACCAGCAAAACGTAGCATTTCAAGGTCATTATTGGCATCTCCAAGAGCCATAACCTGCTCTCTGCTGTAGCCTAATGTTTGGCTTAATGCTTGAAGAGCAGAAGCCTTGCTGGCACCTTTTGGCAGAATTTCAAACAAGATATCCTGCGAACGTACAGTGTTAAAATCGGCCTCTAATGCAGCCTCGTGCTGAGCTTGGAAGGCATCAATAGCAGAAGGATCTCCTACGTACATGGCTTGAAAAATAGGGAGGTAATTTGGTAGATCTTCTAATGAAATAGGTGTTGGTTTATAGTTAACAATACCCGCATCCATCGTGACAAGTTCACTAGCTTCAGGTGCGACCACTAGGTAGTGATCCATATCAAATAAGGTTAGCTGGACGTCTGTATCTTCCGTTAAAACTTGCAACCGGTGCATATCCTCGAGGCTCAACTCTTCCTTGCCAATGATTTCCCAATTCTGAGTAGACAAGGTTGTACACCCGTTATTGATAATCATATAGTAGTTGCCATCAGGAAGTCCAATCTCTTCAAAAATGGGCCGTACACCCGCTAAGGGGCGCCCCGTACAGATCACAATGTCATAGCCGGCTTCATGGGCTCGGTGAAGAGCTTCAATATTGCCTTTAGAGAGAGTCTTATCCTCATGCAAGAGAGTTCCGTCCAAGTCAATCGCGATTAATTGAATCATTTGATTTCCTCCAAATCAAGAGGAACAAAGCCATCAATCACTTTTCCAATCACTCCAGGTTCCTCATCTAGTGGAATGATCTGATCACTATATTTCTTATTGAGGGAAACCAGTCGAATACCGTTGGCCTCACGAAAGACACGTTTGATCAACGTTTGCCCGTCAAAATCAATGGCATAAATTGCCCCTGCTTGATCATAATAGGTTTGCTTGATTAAGACAACGGCCCCTTTTTCGTACTTAGGCTCGAGGGAATCTGTATGAATCCAAAAAGCCAAATCGTAAGGAATCTTTTGATCAAACCAGACGATATCAGCTTGCTTCTGATGTTGGTAAGCTGCAAAAGAATCATAGACAGAATAAGAGTGGTATTGCTTTTCAATTTTCTGTCTTTCTTTCTGATGGGTCAAGAGACTCTTTCCATAAGAAAGAAGATTTTCTTGATTTCCTTCATCGAGCTGTTTATACAATCGTTCAATCTCTGAATCAATGACCACAAAATCATTGCGCAATCGAGGGTCAATATCAGCAACTGCTACCTGGAAAAAGGCTGCAATCTTCTCTAAATTTTCAGGAACGGGAAGAGAAGTTCCTTTTACATATCCAGTCAGCGTACTTGCAGGGATTCCAGTAATACGAGATAATTCGATCTGTTTTTTTCCTTGTTCTTTCAGTAATTCTCTGATTTTTTCCGATATAATCCGTAATGCCTCTTTGTCTTGAGGGCTTGCCTTTCCACGACCTCTGGCCAACGTACTCACCTCCTTGTATTTACCCTTACTATTATAATGAATTAAATCGAAAAAGTAAATAGAAATCCCTGAGAAATGCGAAAAAAGATGAATTTGATCTAAATCGGATTTTCTTTTTTAATTTTATTTGGTATTCCTTTACTTTTTGAGGAAAAAGGTCTAAGATAAAACCAAAGAGTTCATGGAGGTGGAGGTATGATTCGTACTGTTCAAGTCAAAGATGCAGGTGAAATTAGAGATTTATGTCACCAAGCATTGGGTTATGATTCGACCCTTGAGAAAGTGGCAGCTCAGATTGATAAATTTAATTCGCCAGATTCGGATCATTTTTGCTTTGTTTATGAAGAGGACCAAACAGGAAATATTCTTGGTTATGTGGAGGCAGAAGTTTATGAAAGCCTCTATAGTGACGCCGGTCTGAATATTTTGGGTCTAGCGGTTTTTCCATCTGCTCAAGGACGTGGGATCGGTCGCCAATTGATGGAGCGAGTAGAAGATCTTGCCAAAAGCAGGCATTATGCTTTTATCCGTTTAAATTCTGCCTCTCATCGAAAAGAAGCGCATGTCTTTTATGAACGGATTGGATATGATGGAAATAAAACGCAGAAGCGATTTTTGAAAATAATGAATTAAGATAGGCAAAGCCCTATCTTTTTTGTTATAATGAAGAGTACGATTAAATTTACTAGGAAGATGATTATGCCAAATTTTGAAGAATTAAAAAAACGACAAGAGAAGATTCGGAACTTCTCGATCATCGCCCATATTGATCATGGAAAGTCAACCTTGGCCGATCGAATTTTAGAAAAAACCGAAACCGTGTCTAGTCGGGAGATGCAAGCCCAACTTTTAGATAGTATGGACCTGGAGCGGGAACGTGGGATTACCATCAAGCTCAATGCCATCGAATTGAACTACACGGCTAAAGATGGGGAAACCTATATCTTCCACTTGATTGACACACCAGGACACGTGGACTTTACCTATGAGGTTTCGCGGTCGCTTGCCGCCTGTGAGGGTGCCATTCTCGTAGTAGATGCTGCTCAAGGGATTGAAGCTCAGACACTAGCCAATGTCTACCTTGCTTTGGACAATGATTTGGAAATCCTGCCAGTAATCAATAAAATCGACTTACCAGCTGCAGATCCAGAACGCGTGCGCACAGAAGTAGAAGATGTCATCGGTCTAGATGCTAGTGAGGCAGTCTTAGCTTCTGCCAAGGCTGGTATCGGGATTGAAGAGATTTTGGAGCAGATTGTTGAGAAAGTTCCAGCACCGACTGGGGATGTTGAAGCTCCTCTTCAAGCCTTGATCTTTGACTCTGTATATGATGCCTATCGTGGAGTAATCCTTCAGGTCCGAGTGGTCAATGGAATGGTTAAACCGGGCGATAAGATCCAGCTCATGAGCAATAGCAAGACCTTTGATGTCACTGAAGTTGGGATTTTTACTCCTAAAGCAGTTGGACGTGATTTCCTTGCGACGGGAGACGTTGGCTATATTGCGGCCTCTATCAAGACCGTTGCGGATACCCGTGTCGGGGATACGGTGACCCTAGCGACCAATCCAGCAAGCGAGCCGCTACATGGATACAAGCAGATGAATCCGATGGTCTTTGCAGGTCTTTATCCGATTGAATCCAATAAATACAATGACCTTCGTGAAGCCTTGGAAAAATTGCAATTGAATGATGCCAGTCTTCAATTTGAACCAGAAACTTCTCAAGCTCTTGGATTTGGTTTCCGTTGTGGTTTCTTGGGACTTCTTCATATGGACGTTATCCAAGAGCGCTTGGAGCGCGAGTTCAACATTGACTTGATCATGACAGCACCGTCTGTAATCTACAAGGTCAATTTGACAGATGGAGAAGCACTGGATGTCTCAAACCCTTCTGAGTTTCCAGATCCAACCAAGATCGCTTCGATCGAAGAACCATATGTCAAAGCACAAATCATGGTGCCACAAGAGTTTGTCGGGGCTGTGATGGAATTGGCTCAACGGAAACGCGGTGATTTTGTGACCATGGATTACATCGATGAAAATCGGGTGAATGTCATCTATCAAATCCCACTAGCGGAAATTGTCTTTGATTTCTTTGATAAATTGAAATCCTCTACTCGTGGCTATGCGAGCTTTGACTATGAGTTGTCTGAATACCGTCCATCTAAATTGGTTAAAATGGATATCCTTCTTAATGGGGATACTGTCGATGCCCTCAGCTTTATCGTTCACAAGGACTTTGCCTATGAACGTGGTAAATTAATCGTTGAGAAGCTCAAGAAGATTATCCCTCGGCAACAGTTTGAAGTGCCTATCCAAGCAGCCATCGGTCATAAGATCGTGGCCCGGACAGATATCAAGGCTCTTCGTAAGAACGTCTTGGCCAAGTGTTATGGTGGGGACGTCTCACGGAAACGGAAGCTTCTTGAAAAACAAAAAGCCGGTAAAAAACGGATGAAAGCGATCGGATCTGTAGA
This sequence comes from Streptococcus parasanguinis ATCC 15912, assembly GCF_000164675.2. Taxonomy (NCBI): domain Bacteria; kingdom Bacillati; phylum Bacillota; class Bacilli; order Lactobacillales; family Streptococcaceae; genus Streptococcus; species Streptococcus parasanguinis. The sequence continues at coordinate 619,396 of NC_015678.1, read as the reverse complement.
AGTACCACAGGAAGCTTTCTTATCTGTCTTGTCAATGGATGAAGAATAACATTTAAAGTGCCCCCCAAAAAAGGGCGCTTTTATTTTAGGTTTGAAAGAAATAAACTGAATTAGAAAGGTTCCATCAGATGTGACACTTATCCTATTTTAAAATACCCACATTCATGGTAGACTAGAAGAAAGAAACCGTTCTCAAGGAGGTTGAGTATGAAACACAAATTATTGGTCACATCACTGATGATTCTTTCTGCCTGCACATTAATGGCTTGCAGTCACACCACTAAAAAGGACACAGCAGCTTCTTCTACAAAAGAAAGTAGCAGTAAAGTCGAAAAGAAAACAAGCAGCTCATTGTCAAAGGATACTTCTTCTACAAAGAAAAACACTCCCAGCCAATCAACCAAGCGAATTGGAAATGCAGATTATGGTTACATTGATATTCCAAGTAAATGGATCAAGTTCACGGATATCGATGGGACAGAAGCTGTCCAGTATACGGATGGTAGTGGCTATAATATTGTCACCTTGGACAGCTTTACGCGAGAGAAGGCAAAAGTCCCCGCTGATATTGAATTTAATGCAGAATTTTTAGCCAAGAAACTGGCTGTTATGTGGCAAGATAACCAGGATGTTGGAAAGATGACGGGAGCGCGGACTAAAGTCGCAGGTCTGGACGCTTACCAGCTTCAAATTGTCATGAAATCCGGTCAATACCTGATTACTTGGATCTTCCAGAAGGGTGAAAAAGTTTATACCATTTCTTTTGAAGGGGATGCAGAAACCTTGAAAACTTTTATCCCATACATCGAAGACACTTGGAGCCTAGACGGAACAGGTGCTGTAACGGATTAATGAAGAGGAAGCTTGACTTAAACTATCCAGTCTTCGATGTTTGATAAGAATAACAGTATGACGCAGTGGTTGATTGGTATCTTTGTTCGCTTTTTTAGCTCCAAAGATAGCCTAATCAACTGTGCGGGGGTGGGAAAACGAACTCTCCTTATTAGTCGGAGTTCTGTCCCACTCCCTTTTTTACAGTCTTTGTGGTATAATCTTTCTATTGTTTAGAAGAGGAAATAGAGGATGACACAGGAAATTGATATTGAAAAATACCATCAGTTAGCTCTCCAAAAGCAAAAGGAGCACCGCAAGGTATTGACGAATCTCAAGAAGAAGCCACCTAAGAATTTAGATAAAATAGCGCAAGAAATTCACAATGAAGTTTTCCAAGAAATCGATTGTACCGCTTGTGCCAATTGCTGCAAAACCTTAGGGCCTGATTTTAAGGAAGCGGATATCACGCGGATCGCCAAATATTTCAAGATGAAGCTTCCTGCCTTTGAGGCAGAATTTCTTCAGGTTGATGAAGATGGGGACAAGGTTTTTAAATCCATGCCTTGTCCTTTCTTGGGGGGAGATAATCTCTGTTCGATTTATGATGTTCGGCCTAAAGCTTGTCGGGAATTCCCTCACACCGATCGCAAGAAGATTTATCAGATCAACCATCTGACCATCAAGAATACCCTCACCTGCCCAGCGGCTTATTTATTTGTAGAAAAATTGAAGGATCGTTTGTAATGGCATATACATTTTTGCTTTTTGATTTGGACCATACTTTGTTGGACTTTGAATCTGCTGAAGAAACAGCCTTGACGCAGATGTTAGAAGACATGAATTTTCCAGATGTACAGGCCTTTAAGGATTATTACAAACCCATGAACCAAGGGCTCTGGAAGGATTTGGAAAAAAAGAAGTTAACCAAGCAAGAGCTAGTGGATAGTCGGTTTGCGATCGGGTTTGCCCACTTTGGGATTTCTGTTGATGGGGCTGAGATGGCTCTTCGCTACCAAGACTACATCAGTCTTCAGGGGCAATCTTTCCTAGGTGCGGAGGACTTACTGGCCCGACTTGAAAAAGCAGGTTACCAGCTCTATGGTGCAACGAACGGAGTGACTGCCATTCAAGAAGGACGCTTGGCTCATTCTACAATTGCTTCTAATTTTAAAGAGGTCTTTATCTCTGAGCAGCTTCATACTCAGAAACCAGAACCTGCATTTTTTGACAAAGTTGGCCAACTGATTCCAGGTTTTAGCAAGAAAAAGACCCTCATGATCGGAGATTCTTTGACGGCGGATATAGCAGGAGGAAATGCTGCGGCGATTGATACCGTCTGGTATAATCCTGATCACAAGAAAAATACCAGCCAAGTAGTGCCGACTTATACCGTTAGCAACTATCAAGAAATCGCCGATTTACTGATAAAATAAAAAATTTTAAATACTGTCAAGTTTTTTTCTTGACAGGTCTATAAAATGTGTTATAATAGATCATGTGCTAAATAGCTTGTCTATTTCACCAAAAATTAAAATATAGAAAAGAGACTTATAAAAATGGCAGTTAAAATTCGTTTGACTCGTATGGGTTCTAAGAAAAAACCTTACTACCGTATCAACGTAGCAGATTCACGTTCACCACGTGATGGACGTTTCATCGAAACAGTTGGAACTTACAATCCACTTGTTGAAGAAAACCAAGTAACTTTGAAAGAAGATCGCGTTCTTGCATGGTTGGCTGATGGAGCTCAACCTTCAGATACAGTTCGCAACATCCTTTCAAAAGCTGGTGTCTTGAAGAAATTCCACGATTCTAAATTCTCAAAATAATTTTTTAAGTAGGTTGATGTATGGATACGATTGAAAATCTCATTATTGCAATTGTGAAACCCTTGATTTCACAACCGGATGCTTTAACCATCAAGATCGAAGATACTCCTGAATTCTTGGAGTACCACCTTGACCTTGATCCTAGCGATGTTGGTCGTGTAATCGGTCGAAAAGGTCGCACCATTTCTGCGATAAGAACGATTGTCTACTCTGTCCCAACTGAAGATAAAAAAGTAAGAATCGTTATTGACGAAAAATAAGAAAAGCGGGACAAGGTCTCGCTTTTTTTGCAAGGAGAAGGAATGAGAGATTTAACAGTTAGACAACTAGAGGAATACTTACTTGATCATTACCAACAATCTAGAACAGAAGAAGGACTTTTTATCAAACTAGTGGAAGAAGTTGGAGAAGTCGCTGAGGTTTTAAATGGACGTTCAGGTAGAAAAGAGGGTGTCCAAGATTCAAACGAGGAATTGGCAAAGGAGTTGGCAGATATCATTCACTACACAGTGGCAATTGCAGCTATTAACCATATTGACCTAACGAAGACTATTTTTGAAAAAGACAAGAAGGCAGCCATCAAGTATCAGCATGAACAAGATTTGGAAGGCTTTTTAGCAAAAAAGAGCATTTGAGAAAATCCCTTGAACGTGATAAAATAAAACCTAAGAATGTTAAGTGAATTGTTGTTTAGAAAGAGTTATTTTGATATGAACCGATTTGAAGTAACTACAAAGATTGGTTGTCTCTCTGTTACTTATAAAAAGAGAAATAAAGTACTAGTTTGTTTAAATGGTGCTGGTTTGATACCAAGTTATGAAAATTTCCTACCAATACTTGAAAAACTTCCTTCCTCAATAGGTTACTTAACGATTGATTTTCCGAATACAGGTAGGAGTCCGATTCATAGTCAAACAGGACTTAATTTGGATAATCTTGTTGAAGCGGTATACGAAATCCTGAAGGGATTGGAAATTTCCAATTATATACTTTGTGTTCATAGTTTAAGTGGTGTTTTGGCTTTAAAGTTAATGAGTAAACCAATTAAGTGTCAAGCTTTGATAGCAATTGAACCAACAACAAAAAATATAATGTTTGCTGATTTTTCAAAAAATCCTTATCCAGAAATGGAAGAGCAAATGAGAATGATCGAAGAATGTGGTCCGGAAAATTATTTTAAGGGACTAACACAAGCGACATTTGAACCTGAAAATGACAGACTGATTTGGGAATTGATGGAAGAAAAGGGCTTGGAATTGGAAAAGCAAGTTCCTGGATTTCAGATATCTGTAAATATTACCGCTGAAGATTTTGATAGTTTGTCCTTAGCAGATAATATTCCTGTTTTCGTATTTTGTCAGGCGTATAGAGAAAAAGAGTACAGAGATTCAGAATATTGTAATTCTAATACAAAACTCATTCTAGGTGGAAACCACCACTATCTACAGTGGTCAGAATCGGAAAAAATTGCAGCTCTTATTAGAGAACTGTAGAGATAAATTAATTAAAAGAGGAATGTAAAGAATAAAATGAATTATTTTAACGTTGGGAAAATTGTCAATACCCTAGGCTTACAAGGGGAGATGCGGGTCTTGTCTGTAACAGACTTTACGGAAGAGCGTTTTAAAAAAGGAGCTGAGTTGGCTCTCTTTGATGAGGAGGATCGTTTTGTCCAAACGGTGACCATTGCCAGTCATCGCAAGCACAAGAACTTCGACATCATCAAGTTTAAGGATATGTACCATATCAATGCCATTGAAAAATTCAAGGGCTTTAGCCTCAAGGTTGCAGAAGAAGACTTGACGGATTTGGATGAGGGCGAATTTTATTACCATGAGATCATCGGCCTTGATGTTTACGAAAACGACCAGCTAATCGGTCAGATCAAGGAAATCCTGCAACCAGGTGCCAATGATGTCTGGGTCGTTAAACGCAAAGGAAAACGCGATCTTCTTTTGCCATATATCCCACCTGTAGTCTTAAATATCGATATCCCAGGAAACCGGGTGGATGTAGATATCTTAGAAGGGTTAGACGATGAAGATTGATATTTTAACCCTCTTTCCAGAGATGTTTTCTCCTCTTGAGCATTCCATCGTCGGAAAGGCGCGTGAAAAGGGACTTCTCGAGATCAACTACCATAATTTCCGTGAAAACGCGGAGAAAGCGCGCCATGTGGACGATGAACCCTATGGTGGCGGGCAAGGCATGCTCTTACGAGCTCAACCGATTTTTGATACCTTTGATGCGATTGAGAAAAAGAATCCGCGCGTGATTTTACTGGATCCTGCTGGTCGGACCTTTGATCAAGCCTACGCAGAAGAGTTGGCTCAGGAAGAAGAATTGATCTTTATCTGTGGTCACTACGAGGGATACGACGAGAGGATCAAAACCTTGGTGACGGATGAAATTTCTCTTGGAGATTATGTTTTGACAGGTGGCGAGTTAGCGGCCATGACCATGATTGATGCGACAGTTCGTTTGATTCCAGAAGTGATCGGAAAAGAGTCCAGTCACCAGGATGACAGTTTCTCCTCTGGTCTTCTAGAATATCCTCAATACACACGACCTTATGATTACAGAGGGATGACGGTTCCAGATGTTCTCATGAGCGGTCACCATGAAAATATTCGTCAGTGGCGCCTCTATCAGAGTTTGAAAAAGACCTTGGAGCGTCGGCCAGACTTGCTAGAAAACTATGAGTTGACAGCAGAAGAAGAGAAAATGTTGGAGCAAATTAAACAGGAAGACTAATAGTGTCAGCATTTTTAGATTGAAGAAAAAGTAATTTTCTTTAATCTTTTTCTTTTACTAGAGAAAGTTAAAAACTCTTAAGAATGGCACTACATCAGATTTCCTAAGGGGTTTCACTATAAGGTACCCAAACTATATAATGGCAAATATTCCATTGCTGGTAGGGTTTGTTACCATTCTGCAACAGCGTTAGCTGTTTTTCTTTTACACTAAAATGATACAAAAAAACTTTTTCCTACTACTAGTTATTGGTAACAAAATGTGGTATCCTAAAAGATAGAAAAACTTTTTGAAAAGATTTAGTTTTGGAGGTGATTTAATGGGAAAGAAATTAGGAAAATCAGTTTTTACGACGGGAATTGCTGCAACAACGGTACTGTCTGGTATGTTTCAGCACAAGGCCAGTGCGGAAGAAGTCAAGCAAAATGAAAATGCAGAAACCAATAGCACGGAAGTAGTCGAAAAACCAATTACAGTTGATGAATTGAAACAAATTACGGCTCAAAAAGGACAAGCGGTAAAAGATGTACATTACCAAGAGCAAAAAGTAATGGAGGCTCATACAGCAGTCAAAGTAGCTGGACAGGAATTAGAAGAGAAGAAACTTGCAGTTACGGATGCCGAAGACCTCATTGCGACAACTTCGGATGCGAAAATTGAGAAAGCAGAAAATGATGTAAAAGTAGCTCAAGCCTATGTCACCATCGAAGAAAATAAGGTTAGAGAAGCGGAAGATGCACATGATCAAATTGTAGAGGCTGTTCGTCAGCAGGAAAATCAGGTCACAGCTCAGCAATCTTTGGTCGATGTAGCTCAAAATGAATTAAATCAGGCAAAAGCACCAATATCGAATGATGAGAATGTGCTAAATCAGGCCTTGTTGGAGCAAAGTCAAGTCGAGCAAAGTATCCGAGAATCTCAAAATTACCTTGCAACCTTGCAAGCTAGCCAGCAAAATGGTTCAGATACAGTGGCTCAAATTGAGAGCGACATTCAATTAGCCCAAACACGTCTCACTGATTTGAAAGCTGTCATTGCAACTAAAGAAGCCGAGCTAGCTGCCTTAGAACAAGCGGCTGCTAGTAGCCCGGCTCAGTTGAGTCAAGCAACTTATGAAGGCTATTTGCAACACTTAGCTAACAATGGCAATGAAGCTGCAGCGAGTGCCTTAGCCTTATACAAGCGTAGTCGTGAAGAAGACGGCTTGACAGTTGGAGAGTCTGCAACCTTGCAAGCTAATCTACGGGCTCTTGAAATTGCGGATGCTATCAATGCTTATCGTCGGAATGCAGGGTTGCCAGAATTGAAACTTGATCCTTATTCTTTTCCTGCTAGCCAAGTACAGTTAGAATATTTCAAAAAAGCTAATTGGCATATGTTTAAGTATTTGCCAAACGAGAATGTTGCATATGGATTCTCTCCTGCTGGCGCGGTGGACTTTTGGTTCAATGAAAAAGCAACCTACCAAAAAATGGCTGCTCAATATGGTCTATCAACAGATGAAACACAGATTGATGCCAACGATATCTATATGAAGATTGGAGCAGAAGCCTTTGCCAAAGTTGGTCATTACCTGCAAATGCTGGATAACAAAGCCACTGCTCTATCTGTTGCTTATGACCCAACTAATGCGATGTCTGAAGCAGCCTTCCTGCACAGTCCGGTCACCTCGGCTGTGACTACCAGCGAATTGGCTCAACAATTGCGTCAGGGAGCAGGGGCTACTACGACAAGAGCAGATGTAAAAGCCAAGTCTGATGAAGTGGCCAATCTTAAGTTAGACAAGGCTAATCAAGAGTCCCAAATGATCATCTTGCAAGGCAAGTTAGCAGATGCTCGCCATTCCAACTCGAATGTCGAAATAGAGATAGCCAATGTGCAAAAGACCATCCAAAACTACAAAATCCTTCTTGTTCGAAAGGACCATGCGGTTGAAAAGGCTAAGGCTACTCTTGCGGTATCGCGTGGAAGGATTGAAGCGGCAATTCAGCCGAAAGAAGTATCGCTTCAAAAAGCAAAAGACTTGTTAGCAGCTGCACATGAGAAATTAGTTCTCTTAAGAGCGGAAGAAGCAGAAAAAGCGCAGGTTGTTCAAGAAGCACATGAAGCTTTAAAAGTAGCGCAAGAGCGTCTAACTGCTGCAGAAAAACGTCTTTCTGACTTTAAAAATGCTCCAGAATTATTGGTCAAAGCCCAATCTGTTTTAGCAGCTGCGGTCGCTAATTTAGAAAATAAAAAAGAAAAATTAGAAGAAGAATTTACAACATTACAATCCTATCAAAGTGTCGTGGAACTGTTGAATTCTCAATATGAAGATCTTGCCTCACGTATGGATCCAGCTATCTTAAAAGCAGCAGATATGCCAATGGATATTCGTTCAAGCAATCCAACAACTTTCTCGGATACGCCGACAGTTCTTCCAACAAGTACCAATAGTCCGCAAGTGCAAGCACCAAAAGCTACTCCAGCTTCAAAACAAGAAGCGAAAGTAGAAGAAATCAAACCGAAAAAAGAAAACAGCCAAGCTGTGGCAGGGAGAGATTCCTCCAAAAATGTAGCAGCAACAACAGGTGTTGTCGTTGGGCTACTTGCTGGATTGTTTGGTTTCAAGAAAAAGAAACAATCTTCAAGAAATGATTAAGCCAAGCTGAGATAGAGTGGATGCTTTGAAACTTTATTGCTTAAAATCTTCAAAGAAAACTGAAGAAACCTTATGAGGGTGGGAAAAGAACTCTTTTAACAAAATGAGTTCATTCCCACTCTTTTTTGTACACTTTTGTATCTTTTGAAAGAAAATGACAGAAAATGATAAAAAATGTTGACAATTTTGAAAGATAGAGTATAATAGTTTTTGTAATCGATTGCAAAAGGAGGGGAAATGCTTAAATCTGAACGAAAACAGTTTATTCTCGAAAAGGTTTTAAAGGAAAAATTTGTCTCTTTGGAGACTCTTGTACAAGATTTGGGAACATCTGAATCGACTGTTCGTCGGGATTTGGATGAGTTAGAGGATGAAAGCAAACTTCGCCGGGTCCACGGTGGGGCGGAAAGTCTTCACTTTCTCCAAGAGGAAGAAAGTAATAAAGAAAAATCTATCAAAAACATTCAAGTTAAGTCAAAAATTGCAGTAAAGGCAGCGGAATTGATCAAAGATCACGATGTGGTCTTTATCGATGCCGGGACGACCAATGAACTTCTAGTACAAGAAATTGTAAATCCAACGGTGACAGTAGTGACCAACTCGATTCACCATGCAACCAAGTTGGTTGAGCGAAATGTTCCAACAGTTATTATAGGTGGAATGGTTAAATCTTCTACAGATGCTAGTATCGGAGGAATCGCGCTCAATCAAATCGGTCAGTTAAATTTTGACAAGGCCTTTCTTGGAATGAATGGAATCGATGATGAGTTTTACAGCACTCCAGACCTGGAAGAAGGATCTGTCAAGCGTGCGATTATCGAAAATGCAAAAAAAACCTATATCTTAGCGGATGATTCGAAAATTGGCGTGACATCCTTTGTCAAAGTGGCACCTATCAAGCGAGCCATGATTATCACCAATCAAAGTGAACCGCAACGATTAAAGGTTTTAAAAGAAAAAACGGAGGTTATAGAGGTTTGATTTATACAGTTACACTGAATCCAGCAATTGACTATATTGTCCGTCTCGATCATGTAGAGACGGGAGCGGTCAATCGGATGGCTTCGGAAGATAAATTCGCCGGTGGTAAAGGGATCAATGTCAGTCGTGTTTTGAAGCGTCTCGATATCGAGAACACTGCGACTGGATTTATCGGTGGTTTCACTGGACGCTTCATTGAAGACGTACTGACCAGCGAAGCCATTTCAATCAACTTTGTGACAGTGGACCAAGATACACGGATCAATGTCAAGATCAAAGCTGATGAGGAAACAGAGATCAATGGGAATGGCCCAGAAGTAACAGAAGCTCAGTTGCAAGAATTGCTCAACATCTTATCGAGCTTAACAGTAGATGATGTGGTAGTCTTTGCAGGATCTGCTCCATCTTCGCTTGGAAATGCCGTTTACAAACAATTGATCGCAACAACTCGTTCGACAGGCGCGCAAGTCGTTTGCGACTTTGAAGGGCAAACCTTGATTGATTCCTTGGAGTTCAATCCCCAATTGGTTAAACCAAATAACCATGAATTGGGAGATATTTTTGGAGTTACCTTGACGGAATTACCAGAAATTGAACGTTACGCCAAAGAAATCTTGGCCAAAGGAGCACAAAACGTCATTATTTCCATGGCGGGTGATGGAGCTCTTCTTGTCAGTCCAAACGGTACTTACTTCGCAAAACCAATCAAAGGGGAAGTGAAGAATTCTGTTGGGGCTGGAGATTCCATGGTAGCAGGCTTCACTGGGAAGCTCGCAACGACGGGAGATGTTATTGAAGCCTTCAAATGGGGAGTGGCTTGTGGAACAGCGACCACTTTCTCAGATGATTTGGCAACAGCTGATTATATAAAAGAAACTTATGAAAAAGTAGAGGTAGAAAAACTATGAAAATTCAAGACGTTTTAAATAAAAACGTGATGTTGTTTGACCTTCAAGCAACAGATAAAGAGGGCGTGATCAATGAGATGATTCAATCGCTCGTTGATAATGGTGTGGTGACAGATTTTGACACCTTCAAGGCTGGAATCATGAACCGTGAAGCACAAACTTCAACTGGTTTGGGTGACGGAATTGCTATGCCCCACAGCAAAAATGAAGCAGTCAAAGAAGCAACGGTCTTGTTTGCAAAATCAAACAAGGGTGTGGACTATGCTTCGCTTGATGGCCAACCAACAGACTTGTTTTTCATGATCGCAGCTCCAGAAGGGGCAAATGACACTCACTTGGCAGCCCTTGCTGAATTGTCTAAGTACTTGATGAAACCAGGATTTGCGGACAAACTTCGCCAAGCAAGCACTCCTGATCAAGTGATCGCAGCCTTTGATGCAGAAGAGCAAGAAGCTGCAGCTGAAGAAGCGAAAAAAGCAGAAGCAGTCAAAGAAGCAGCTTCGTCTGACAAACCTCTCATCGTTGCCGTTACAGCATGTACAACAGGTATCGCCCACACTTATATGGCAGAAGAAGCCCTCATCAAAAAAGGGGAAGAAATGGGTGTTACAGTCCGCGTTGAAACCAACGGGGCATCTGGTGTCGGCAACCGCTTGACAGCTGAAGAAATCGCAAAAGCTGAAGGGGTCATCATTGCAGCAGATAAAGCAGTTGAAACCGCTCGTTTCGATGGCAAAAAATTGATCTCTAAACCAGTCGCAGCCGGTATCCGTCAGACAGAAGACTTGATCCAAACCATCTTGGATGGCAAAGCAGATGTCTTCCACGCTGAAAATGCTGCACAAGCTAGCGCTAGCCAAGAAAAATTGAGCTTGGGTGGAGCCTTCTACAAACACTTGATGAGTGGGGTTTCTCAAATGCTTCCATTCGTTATCGGTGGTGGTATCTTGATCGCCCTTGCCTTCTTGATTGACCAAGTTCTTGGTGTACCTCAAGACCAATTGTCTAGTCTTGGTTCTTATCATGTATTAGCAGCACAATTTAAAACAATTGGTGGAGTTGCCTTTGGCTTCATGCTTCCTGTACTTGCAGGTTACATTGGATTCTCAATCGCTGAAAAACCTGGTTTTGTAGCAGGGTTTATCGCTGGATCTATTGCTAGTTCAGGGTCAGCATTTGGAAATATCGCCTACGGTGCTGCTAAGGGTGAATTACCAGCAGCCGTATCATCTGGTTTCCTTGGTGCCTTAGTTGGTGGTTTCCTAGCAGGTGGAGTGATTCTAGTTCTTCGTAAAGCTCTTGCAGGTCTTCCACGTTCTCTTGATGGTATCCGTTCAATCCTTCTCTTGCCATTGCTTGGTGTTGGTTTGACAGGATTCTTGATGTTCCTCATCAATATTCCAATGGCTGCTATCAATACTGGTCTTAACAACTTCCTTTCAAGCTTGTCAGGTAGCTCAGCTGTACTTCTTGGACTTCTCGTCGGCGGTATGATGGCTGTCGATATGGGTGGACCAGTTAACAAAGCCGCTTATGTCTTCGCTACAGGTACACTTGCTGAATCCGTTGCTTCAGGTGGTTCTATTGTTATGGCAGCTGTTATGGCAGCTGGTATGGTTCCTCCATTGGCAGTATTCGTAGCAACTGTATTGTTTAAAGATAAATTCACACAAGAAGAACGCGATTCTGGTTTGACAAACATTGTCATGGGTCTTTCCTTTATTACAGAAGGTGCCATTCCATTTGGTGCAGCTGACCCAGCTCGTGCCATTCCTAGCTTCATCGCAGGTTCAGCATTGACAGGTGCCCTTGTTGGTCTTGCAGGCTTGAAACTTATGGCTCCTCACGGAGGTATCTTCGTTATCGCTCTAACATCAAATCCACTTCTTTACATCTTGTTCGTATTGATCGGTGCTGTCGTAAGTGGTATCTTGTTCGGATTGCTTCGCAAACCCAAAAACTAAATATGATTAAAAGGTTGGGAATTCCCCGGCCTTTTCTTCTTTCACCTGTTAAAAAATCACCTCATTCTACGTTGGTATCTTGAGCTGAATTATGATATAATAAGCCTATCGCATATTTTTAGGAGAATAAAAATGGATATTCAACGTGAAAAAGAATTTGTCAGCCAATACCACTATGATGCTCGTAATTTTGAGTGGGAAAAAGAAAATGGCATCCCTGAAACAAAAGTTGATGTAAACTTTCAATTGATCAATCGTGATCAAGAACAAAACACGACTTCTTTGATTGTCATCTTGAGCTACATGATCGTTTTTGACGGTTTTGTGATCAGCGGAACCATCACTCAAATCAACCACTTGTTTGGTCGTTATGTCAATGAACCAAGTGAATTCAGCAAAGACGAAGTGGAAGAATTGGCTCGCCCTTGCTTGAATATGCTCAACCGTTTGACTTATGAAGTCACAGAAATTGCCCTCGATTTACCGGGTATTAATTTGGAGTTTTAATCAATGAAATTAGCAGTGATCACGGATTCGTCTGCCTATTTACCACAAGACTTGCTCCATCACGACGACTTATTTATTTTAGAGATCCCGATCTATATCGATGGGGAGTCTTATGTTGAAGGGAAGAACCTGACACACGATGAGTTCTACCAAAAGATGGCTGCCTCTAAAGAATTGCCAAAGACTAGCCAGCCGAGTGTGGCAGAGTTAGAAGAAGTCTTATCTGGTTTGACAGCTAAGGGCTATACGCATGCTATCGGTCTTTTCTTGTCATCTGGTATTTCTGGTTTCTACCAAAATATCCAATATTTGAAGGACGAGTTTGAAGGCTTGACCGTCGAATTTCCGGATTCAAAAATCACCAGTGCTCCTCTAGGAATGATGGTAGAAGACTGCTTGAAATGGGCTGGTGAAGGCCGTTTATTCGACGAGATTGTTGCCAATGTCCAACACCAGATTGATGGTACCTCTGCCTATATCATGGTGGATGATTTGAACCACTTGGTTAAAGGTGGTCGTCTGTCAAATGGGGCTGCTATTCTTGGGAACCTATTGAGCATCAAGCCTATTCTTCATTTTAATGATGAAGGCGTGATTGAGGTCTTTGAGAAGGTCCGGACGGAAAAGAAAGCCATGAAACGCTTGGTAGAGATTGTTGTATCAGATAACGCAGATGGTCATTACCAAGTCTTTGTCATCCACGCCAATGTCCCTGAAAAAGCAGAAGCACTTCGCCAACTGCTCATCGAAGAAGGAGTGGAAGGTGACATTCCTTTTGCTACCTTTGGAGGGGTTATTGGGACGCACCTAGGTGACCATAGCTTAGCAGTTGGGTATATCCCTATCGTTTAAGGAGTATTCTATGTCAATTAAAGTCATTATCGCAGGTTTCAAGGGAAGAATGGGACAAGCAGCCTTCAAGATGGTTTCAGAAGATCCTGAGCTAGAATTAGCTGGCTTGATCGATCCATTTACTGATGAGACAGAAGTTGCAGGAGTCCCTGTCTTTAATCGCAAAGAAGATGTTGTGGGTCTAGAGGCAGATGTTTGGGTAGATTTTACCATGCCCAAGGTCGCTTACGAAAATACTCGCTTTGCAATTGAGAATGGCTTTGCGCCTGTTGTGGGAACGACTGGATTCACTCCTGAGCAGATCCAAGAATTGACAGACCTTTCACGTGAAAAGGATTTGGGTGGCTTGATCGCTCCGAACTTTGCCATCGGAGCCGTGCTCTTGATGCAATTTGCAGCGCAAGCAGCCAAGTATTTCCCGAATGTGGAGATCATCGAATTGCACCACGATAAGAAAAAAGATGCACCGAGTGGAACAGCAATTAAAACCGCTGAGTTGATCTCTGAGAAGCGCGAGAAGATCCAGCAAGGTGCAGCAGATGAAGAAGAGTTGATGCCTGGAGCAAGAGGGGCAGAGTTTGAAGGGATGCGCATCCATTCGGTTCGATTGCCTGGCCTAGTCGCTCACCAAGAGGTGATTTTTGGTAGCCAAGGCGAAGGGTTGACTCTCCGTCATGATTCCTATGATCGTGTTTCCTTCATGACAGGAGTAAATCTAGGGATTAAAGAAGTTGTCAAGCGTCATGAGCTTGTTTATGGTTTGGAACACTTACTATGAGATTAGAAAAGATGCCTTCTGAGTTTCAGGAGGCTTTACCAATATTAGAGAAGATTAAAGCAGCTGGTTTTGAGGCCTATTTTGTCGGGGGATCCGTTCGAGACGCCCTATTGGATCGTCCGATTCACGATGTCGATATCGCTTCTTCCTCATATCCAGAAGAGACCAAGGCGATTTTTGATCGAACAGTGGACATCGGTATCGAACACGGGACTGTCTTAGTTCTTGAAAATGGTCAAGAATATGAAATTACGACCTTCCGGACAGAGGATGTCTATGTAGATTATCGTCGTCCGAGCTCTGTGTCTTTTGTGCGCTCGCTGGAAGAAGACCTCAAGCGTCGTGATTTTACGGTTAATGCCTTTGCCTTAAATGAAAAGGGAGAGATTGTTGACCTCTTTCATGGACTAGAAGATTTAGAAAACAAGGTCCTTCGGGCGGTTGGGCTTCCTCATGAACGGTTTAACGAAGATGCGCTCCGGATCATGCGAGGATTTCGTTTTCAAGCCAGTCTCGGCTTTGAATTAGAAGAGGCGACCTCTGATGCCATGAAGGAGTGTGCTCCATTACTAGAGAAGATCTCTGTGGAGCGCACCTTCATCGAGTTTGATAAACTCTTGCTTTCTCCATACTGGAGACAAGGCGTGGAGGCTATGCTATCAAGTGGGGCCTATCACTATCTGCCAGAGATGAAGGATCGTAAAGAAGCGATCGAGCGTTTGTTTGACATAGAGTTGGAATATACCTTTTCAACTTCTGAGCAAGCCTGGGCTGCTTTGGTCTTAGCACTAGAGATTCAAGATATTCCAAAATTCTTTAAAAAGTGGAAGACCTCTAGAGAGTTTGCCAAGACGGTGGAGCAGATCGTGGAGATTCTAAAGCTCCGAGAAAAAGGAAGTCTAGACAAGCGTGCTTGCTACAAGTATGAGAAGCGTTTGTTGCTACTAGCTGAAGAGCTCCGTGAAGGGTATGCCTTGAGTGTGGATTATTTGGTCATCGAGCGCGTTTATGATAGCTTGACCATTCATGATAAGCATGAAGTGGTGGTTAATGGTGGTATGCTGATCAAAGAATATGGTTTTCAACCAGGACCAGCCTTAGGAGAGATTTTGACAAAAATTGAATATGCCATTGTCGATGGGGAACTGGCTAATGAGAAAGAGGCCATCATCGCCTATATCCAGCAAGCAAAAGAGGAGGAAAAATGAGCGATTTTATTGTCGATAAATTAACCAAATCTGTCGGAGATAAGACCGTCTTTCGTGAGATTTCCTTTATTATTCACGACTTGGATCGGATCGGATTGATCGGGGTCAATGGAACTGGAAAAACCACGCTGTTAGATGTGTTGTCAGGTCGCTCTGGCTTTGATGGAGATGTGAGTCCTTTTTCTGCCAAGAGTGATTATACGATTGGCTACTTGACGCAGGAGCCAGACTTTGATGATCAAAAGACGGTTCTGGATACGGTGTTATCTAGCGATTTGCGGGAGATGCAACTGATTCGCGACTATGAATTCTTGATGGCGGATTACCGAGAAGAGAATCAAGCCCGTCTTGAAAAGGTCATGGCGGAGATGGATTCGCTCAATGCTTGGGAAATCGAGAGTCAGGTCAAGACAGTCCTTTCAAAGCTTGGAATTGAAGATTTGAATGCCAAAGTTGGGGATCTATCTGGGGGCTTGCGTCGTCGGGTGCAATTGGCCCAAGTTTTGCTGTCTCACCACGACCTGCTCTTACTAGATGAGCCGACCAACCACCTGGACATTGATACTATCGAGTGGTTGACCAATTTTTTGAGGAATTCTAAGAAAACCGTGCTCTTCATTACCCACGATCGCTATTTCTTGGATAATATCTCGACGCGGATCTTTGAGTTGGATCGAGCTGGCTTGATCGAGTATCAGGGCAACTACCAGGATTATGTCCGCTTAAAGGCTGAGCAAGACGAGCGTGATGCAGCCCTTCTTCATAAGAAGCAGCAACTCTATAAGCAGGAGTTGACCTGGATGAGGCGTCAACCTCAGGCGCGTGCGACCAAGCAACAGGCGCGGATCAATCGATTTCATGATCTCAAGCAAGATTTGTCTGGTCAAAGCAACCAGACGGATTTGGAGATGAACTTTGAGACCAGCCGAATCGGAAAGAAAGTCATCGAGTTTAAAGATGTGAGTTTTGCTTTTGAAAACAAGCCGATTTTACAGAACTTTAACCTCTTGGTGCAAAACAAGGACCGCATCGGGATCGTAGGGGATAATGGTGTCGGCAAGTCTACCCTACTTAATCTGATCGCTGAGCGACTGCAGCCTCAGTCTGGGCAAGTCATTATCGGGGAAACCGTGCGGGTGGCTTATTTCTCTCAACAGATTGATGGGTTGGATGAAAGCAAGCGCGTGATTAATTTCCTCCAGGAAGTTGCTGAGGAAGTGAAGACGACCGTTGGGACGACTTCGATTGCTGATCTCTTGGAGCAATTTCTCTTCCCACGCTCTATGCACGGAACCTTGATTGAAAAACTCTCCGGTGGTGAGAAGAAGCGCCTCTTTCTTTTAAAACTCTTGATTGAAAAACCCAATGTGCTTCTCCTCGATGAGCCAACCAATGATTTGGATATCGCAACCTTGACGGTTTTGGAAAACTTCCTTCAAAACTTTGGAGGTCCCGTTATTACCGTTAGCCACGACCGCTATTTCCTAGACAAGGTCGCAAGCAAGATCCTGGCTTTTGAAAATGGGAGCATTCGGGAGTTCTTTGGCAACTATACGGATTACCTGGATGAAAAAGCCTTTGTCGCAGCTCAAGTAACGGCCAGTCACAAGGTTGAAAAAGAGAAACCAGTTAAGCCCAAAGAAGAGAAGAAGCGCATGAGCTACATGGAGAAGCAGGAGTGGGCGAGCATTGAAGCAGATATCGAAGCCATTGAAAATCGGATCGCAGAGATTGAAGTGGAGATGAATGAAAACGGCTCTGACTTTGGCAAATTGTCAGCTCTTCAAAAGGAATTGGATCAGGAAAATGAGCGACTGCTTGAGAAGTACGATCGCTATGAATATCTGAGCGAATTAGATGAATAAGGAGGCCCTATGAATCAATTGAACCGGATATCCCTTGGGATTTCAGCCACTATTTTTACCATTATCGGTATCGTCTTGTTTATCAATCCGATTGAGCACATTGGCTCATTTAGCTGGTTGATTTCCTGTGGTTTCTTTTTAATCTCCCTTTCTCGTTTTTCACGCTATTACCGGTTGCGTCAGGCAGGTATTGTTCAGCAACAACAGCTCTTTCACAGCATGGTCGCCTTAGTTTTTGCAGTCTACTTACTGCTCTATGGCTACAAGACCTTGCCGATTGTCTTTCCAGTCACTTTAGGGATTTGGCTGATCTATCGTTCGATTTTAAACTTCCGAAAAGCCAATTTCTACTCGAGAAAGGTTGAAGAACTATCCAAGCGATATATTTTCTTTGCTTTGATCCAACTCTTTACTGGCCTATTTTTAATTGTCAGTCCGTTGTCCATCAGTGTTTTTCTACTTAATATTATTGGATTGATTTTCCTTGTCCTAGGTCTTCAATCCTTCAGTTTCTTGTTAAAAAGTTGAGAAAAGTTACGTGCAAACCTTTGCGTTTGACAAAAAGTCTGATATAATAGAACTGTAAGTGTTTACAGGTTGAAAGGAGTAATAGATGTCTAAAAAAATTATTGGGATTGACCTTGGAGGAACTTCGATCAAATTTGCCATTCTTACCTTGGATGGAGAGGTTCAAGAAAAATGGTCTATTAAAACAAATATCTTGGATGAAGGTAGTCATATTGTAGATGATATGATCGAATCAATCGCGCATCGTTTGAAGATGCTTGGGCTTGATGCTTCTGAGTTCCAAGGAATTGGAATGGGATCACCTGGTGTCGTTGACCGTGAAAAAGGTACAGTTATCGGTGCCTATAACTTGAACTGGAAGAGTCTTCAACCAGTAAAAGAAAAGATCGAAAGTGCCCTTCATATTCCATTTTTCATTGATAATGATGCCAACGTTGCTGCTTTGGGTGAACGTTGGAAAGGAGCTGGTGAAAACCAACCAGATGTTGTTTTCATGACTCTTGGAACAGGTGTCGGCGGGGGAATCGTCGCTGAAGGTCGCCTCTTGCATGGTGTGCGTGGAGCTGCAGGTGAGCTTGGTCATATCACCGTTGATTTTGATGATCCGATTCAATGTACCTGTGGTAAAAAAGGATGTCTCGAAACGGTTGCATCTGCAACAGGTATCGTTAACCTCACTCGTCGTTATGCCGATGAGTACGAAGGGGACTCTCAATTGAAAGTCTTGATCGACAATGGTGAAGAAGTGACCGCTAAAACTGTCTTTGATCTAGCAAAAGAGGGTGATGCTCTTGCTTTGATCGTCTATAAGAACTTCTCACGTTACCTTGGGCTTGCTGCTGCCAACATCGGTTCAACCTTGAACCCATCTAAGATCGTTATCGGTGGTGGAGTTTCGGCTGCAGGTGAATTCCTTTTAGAAGGAGTGCGCAAAGTCTTTGAAGAAAACTCATTCCCACAAGTGCGTGAATCAACACAATTGGCTCTTGCTACCTTGGGAAATGATGCCGGTGTCATTGGTGCGGCATCCCTTGTTTTACAATGAGACGTCAAGTAGGAGATCTAGCAGATGCTTGCATCTCCTTTTTTTCTTTGTCCTGTGTTATAATGAAGGCAAAACTGGATTCAAGGAGTGTATATGACAAAAGCAGATATAGTATTTAAAGAATATATTCGTAAAATTATGGAAGAAGGGGTCTGGTCAGAGCAAGCGCGTCCCAAATACAAGGATGGCAGAACTGCCAACTCCAAGTACATCACGGGAGCCTTTATGGAATTTGATCTCGCAAAAGGCGAGTTTCCTATCACCACCCTTCGTCCTATCGCGATTAAATCAGCCATCAAAGAGATGCTCTGGATTTACCAAGATCAGTCTAATAGTTTAGATGTCTTGGAAGAAAAATACAATGTCCATTACTGGAATGACTGGGAAGTTGGAGATAGCCGGACGATTGGACAGCGCTATGGAGCAGTGGTCAAAAAGCATGACATTACGAATAAGATTCTCAAACAATTAGAAGCCAATCCTTGGAATCGCCGCAACATCATCACGCTCTGGGATTATGATGCTTTTGAGGAGTCAGAAGGACTCTTGCCATGTGCATTTCAGACCATGTTTGACGTTCGTCGCGTAGAAGGAGAGATCTATCTAGATGCAACCCTGACCCAGCGTTCTAATGATATGTTGGTAGCCCACCATATTAATGCCATGCAATATGTAGCCCTTCAGATGATGATTGCCAAACACTTTGGTTGGAAGGTAGGGAAGTTCTTTTACTTCATTAATAACCTTCATATCTATGATAATCAATTTGAACAAGCAGAAGAATTGCTCCGCCGTGAGGCGACTAATTGTCAGCCTCGCTTGGTTTTGAATGTACCAGATGGAACCAATTTCTTTGACATCAAGCCAGAAGATTTTGAATTGGTCGATTATGATCCAGTGAAACCACAGTTGAAGTTCGACCTTGCGATTTAAAGTTAAAAATGTTGTTTTTTCTATTCATTTTTCGGATTTGCAAAACGCAAAATGAAGACTAAGCTAACTTGTGGCTAAGAAAAACCGCGAATTCCTCGCGGTTTTTTCTGTTTGTATTTTAAAAATATCCTCCAAACTAGATAGTTGAAATCTGTCTTTTATAAGAAAATTTGATAAAATAGAAGTATCAGTGTAAAGGATGAGAGAATGAAAAAGATTATTGGTATCTGGGCTCAAACTGAAAATGGCATTATTGGAAAGGACCAAGTCATGCCTTGGCATCTGCCAGCTGAGCTTCAGCATTTCAAAGAAACGACCATGGGACAAGCAATTCTCATGGGAAGAGTGACCTTTGATGGAATGAATAAAAGGGTTCTACCAGGTCGGACCAGCATTATCTTATCGCAAGATCAAGCCTATGATCCTGAGAATGACGCTGTACTCGTCATGCACAGCAAGGAAGAAGTCTTGGACTGGTTTCAGAACCAAGAGAAGAATCTTTACATTATTGGAGGCAGTCAGATTTTAAGGCTCTTTTCTGACCAGCTAGAAGAGGTGATCCAGACCATGATTCATGCAGATATGGATGGCGATACATTGGCACCAACATTTGAAGAGAACCGCTATGAAAGAGTACGTCAAGTCCATCATCCAAAAGATGAGAAGAATCCATATGATTTTACTGTCACCTATTACAAGAGAAAGGATTTAGATTAATGGAGCGAAGTGTCTTTGGTTTTTTTACAGCTGTCTTGTGTGTCATCTGTATGATTTGTGCCTTACAAACTTTTCGTAAAAAACGGTTTGGCCTCGCTATTTTATTCTTACTAAATGCTTTTACCAATCTTGTGAATTCTATTCACGCCTTTTACATGACCTTATTTTAAACTAAATAGAAATAGAAAATGACAGAAAGAGGAAATACATGCCAACGAATCAAAATAATGATATGATGGTTTATTGTTCATTTTGCGGAAAGAGTCAAGATGAAGTCCAAAAAATCATTGCAGGGAACAATGCGTTTATCTGTAATGAATGTGTAGAGTTAGCACAAGAAATTATTCGTGAGGAGCTAGCAGAAGAAGTTCTTGCAGACCTTAGTGAAGTTCCAAAACCAATCGAATTGCTCAATATCTTGAACCACTATGTGATCGGTCAAGATCGTGCCAAACGTGCCCTTGCTGTAGCAGTATACAACCACTACAAACGCATTAACTTCCACGATACGCGCGAAGATGAGACAGATGTTGAATTACAAAAATCAAACATCCTCATGATTGGACCGACTGGTTCAGGTAAGACTTTCTTGGCCCAGACCTTAGCACGTAGCTTGAATGTCCCATTTGCTATTGCCGATGCAACAGCCTTGACAGAAGCTGGTTATGTGGGAGAAGACGTTGAAAACATTCTCTTGAAACTTCTTCAAGCAGCTGATTTCAACATCGAGCGTGCAGAACGAGGCATTATCTACGTCGATGAAATTGATAAGATTGCTAAGAAAAGTGAAAATGTCTCTATCACACGTGACGTTTCTGGTGAAGGGGTGCAACAAGCCCTCTTGAAGATCATCGAAGGAACCGTCGCTAGTGTCCCACCTCAAGGTGGACGCAAACACCCGCAACAAGAGATGATCCAAGTGGATACCAAGAACATCCTCTTTATCGTAGGTGGAGCTTTTGACGGGATCGAAGAAATTGTTAAACAACGTCTTGGTGAAAAAGTCATCGGTTTCGGTAAGAACAATAAAGCTATTGATGAATCAAGCTCTTACATGCAAGAAATCGTTGCAGAAGATATTCAAAAATTCGGGATTATCCCAGAATTGATCGGACGTCTTCCAGTCTTTGCAGCTCTTGAGCAATTGACAGTTGACGATCTTGTCCGTATTCTAAAAGAGCCACGCAATGCCTTGGTAAAACAATACCAAACCTTGCTCTCTTATGATAACGTTGAATTGGAATTCGATGATGAAGCTCTTCAAGAAATTGCTAATAAGGCCATCGAAAGAAAAACAGGAGCTCGTGGACTTCGTTCGATTATCGAAGAAACGATGATGGATGTCATGTTTGAAATTCCAAGTCAAGAAGATGTCAAACTTGTCCGAATCACAAAAGAAGCTGTAGATGGAACTGAAAAACCAATTCTTGAAACAGCCTAGAAAGATAAAATATGGAAATTAACACACATAATGCGGATATCCTCTTAAGCGCTGCAAATAAGAGTCATTATCCTCAAGATGAGATTCCAGAAGTTGCACTTGCCGGTCGATCCAATGTCGGCAAGTCTTCTTTTATTAATACTCTCTTAAACCGAAAGAACCTGGCCAGAACATCTGGGAAACCAGGAAAAACCCAATTGCTCAATTTCTTCAATATCGATGATAAACTCCGTTTGGTAGACGTACCTGGTTATGGCTATGCACGTGTCTCTAAAAAAGAGCGCGAGAAGTGGGGGCGGATGATTGAAGAATACCTCACTAGTCGTAAGAACTTAAAAGCAGTCGTTAGCCTAGTCGATTTTCGTCATGAACCTTCAGCAGATGATGTCCAGATGTATGAATTCTTAAAATATTATGAGATCCCTGTGATCTTAGTTGCTACTAAAGCAGATAAGATTCCGCGTGGAAAATGGAATAAACACGAATCGATCATCAAGAAAAAACTAGATTTTGATCCAGCTGACACCTTTATCGTTTTCTCTTCTGTAACCCGGGAAGGACTAGAGAAGTCATGGGATGCTATTTTAGAAAACACGTTTTACGAAATAAATTGAAATGACATGAAAATGTCATTTTTATTTTGGATTTATCTCGCAATTGTAATACAAGTGTAATAAAATCTTCCTTGTTTTTGTCGTTTTATATGGTATAATTTATATAAAGATAAAAGATGATAAAAAATTAATTGGAGATAAATTGTATAATGAAAAAGAAAATACGAAATAAGACGAAATTGTTTGGTTTGATTGTTTCGGTATTAGCAGTGGGGACATTTGTAGCTGCTATGAGTGAGCATGTAACGTCAGTTGGTGCAAACGATGGAACTTACCAAACATATTCAGATCCTACAGAAGCTTTTATTTCACAAATTGGAGAATCTGCGCGTCAACTCGGTCAAGAGAATGACCTTTATGCCTCTGTAATGATTGCCCAAGCCATCCTTGAAAGTGGATCAGGTCAGTCGGGCTTATCTTCTTATCCACATTACAATCTCTTTGGTATTAAAGGAAGTTATGATGGTCAATCTGCCGTAATGCAAACGTGGGAAGATGATGGTGCAGGAAATGCTTATACAATTAATGACGCATTCCGTTCTTATCCGTCTTATTATGAATCATTGCAAGACTATGTAGCTGTTTTGAAACAAGGACATTTTGCAGGGGCTTGGAAAAGCAACACATCTAGTTACCAAGATGCAACAGCAGCTTTGACTGGTGTTTATGCTACCGATACAAGTTACTACGCAAAACTCAACCACATCATTGAAACTTATAATTTGACTCAATATGATTCACCAAATGTTCAAGGTGGTATTACAGGTACGGTATACAATCCTTATCGTCAACAGTTCACTTCTCAAGAAATCCTTAATTTGGATATTGCTTGGGCTAATCGTTTGAATTGATACAAAAAAAGCAGACCATGTCTGCTTTTTTTGTAGATGTTATTGATATACAATCGAAATAAATCGAATTTTTGGATTGTCAAAATTTGTATTGCAAACCTTTTCAAAAGCCTCTTTCTATGCTATAATGATTTTATTCACAAACATTTTATAAGGAGATTTTTATGTCTGAATCTAATTTCATTCAAAAAGTAGGAGCTGCTTGTAATAAGAAAGAGGACCTTTATCAGAAGTCCAAAACTCGGTATGCTGTTCGTTCTATTTTTGCTGGAGGTTTTCTTACTTTAAGTACTGCAGTCGGTGCAGTTGCCGCAGACTTGTTGAATACCTTCTTACCTGGATCTGGTCGTTTTCTATTTCCATTCATCTTTGCCTGGGGCTTGGTTTACCTCTTATTCTTAAATGCGGAATTAACCACCTCAAATATGATGTATTTGACGGCGGGAACCTATCTAAAGAAAATTCATTGGAAGAAAGCTTTGGAAATTCTTCTTTATTGTACCTTTTTTAATTTAATTGGTGCTTTAATCGTCGCTTTTCTTTTCAATCAAACAACTGCCTTTGCACATATCGATCCAAAAGGTTTCCTAGCCACGGTAGCAGAAAATAAACTCCAACGAAGCAATCAAGTGGTTTTCTTTGAAGGGGTTATTGCCAATATCTTTGTAAATATTGCTATTCTTTCTTATCTATATTTCAAAGATGAAACAGCCAAGGTGCTCTTAGCCCTTTCTGCTATTTATATGTTTGTCTTTATGACCAATGAACACTTGGCTGCAAACTTTGCTTCTTTCTCATTATTGAGCTTTAATTCAGTTTCTAGTCAATTGCCGCATTTTGAGTTTTTAAATATTTTACGTCATTATAGCGTCACCTTCTTTGCCAACTGGGTAGGAGGAGGAGTCCTAATGGGACTTGCCTATGCTTGGTTGAATAATATCAAGAGTCTCTACAACGATTAAAAAATATAAAAAAAGTTTGCAAAAGTACTTGCATTCTTTTTTTATATGTGATAAACTAATTTATGGTTTGAAAAAACTGCCTAAGACAGTAGGGGAGCACGACTCATAAAGATCCTACCGAGGACAAAACGTATCAATTAAAAGAAGCGTATTGTACTTTCGTGTCTAGGTTTGGGCGCGTTTTTCTTTTGGAAAAATTCCCCAAGCAAAATAATTACGGAGGTGAACACACTAATGAGTGAAGCAATTATTGCTAAAAAAGCGGAACTAGTTGACGTAGTAGCTGAAAAAATGAAAGCTGCTGCATCAATCGTCGTTGTAGATTCTCGCGGTTTGACAGTTGAGCAAGATACAGTTCTCCGTCGCAACCTTCGCGAAAGCGAAGTTGAGTTTAAAGTTATCAAAAACTCAATCTTGCGTCGTGCAGCTGAAAAAGCTGGTCTTGAAGATCTTGCATCTGTATTCGTTGGACCATCTGCAGTAGCATTTTCAAATGAAGATGTTATCGCACCTGCGAAAATTTTGAACGATTTTTCTAAAGACGCTGAAGCACTTGAAATTAAAGGTGGTGCAATCGAAGGCGCTGTCGCATCTAAAGAAGAGATTCTTGCACTTGCAACTCTTCCAAACCGCGAAGGACTTCTTTCTATGCTCCTTTCTGTACTTCAAGCGCCAGTGCGCAACGTTGCTCTTGCAGTCAAAGCGGTTGCAGACAACAAAGAAGACGCAGCTTAATCTTAAGCTACGCAGCGTAGCCTAGCTACAAAAAATAAAAATATATAATTAAAACTTATTTGGAGGAAATAACAATGGCATTGAACATTGAAAACATTATTGCTGAAATTAAAGAAGCTTCAATCCTTGAATTGAACGACCTTGTAAAAGCTATCGAAGAAGAATTTGGTGTAACTGCAGCTGCTCCTGTAGCTGTTGCTGCAGCTGGTGCTGCTGACGCTGGTGCTGCTAAAGATTCATTCGATATCGAATTGACATCTGCAGGCGACAAGAAAGTCGGCGTTATCAAAGTTGTACGTGAAATCACTGGTCTTGGTCTTAAAGAAGCTAAAGAACTTGTTGATGGTGCACCTGGTGTTATCAAAGAAGGTGTTGCTACAGCTGAAGCTGAAGAAATCAAAGCTAAATTGGAAGAAGCTGGAGCTTCAGTTACTCTTAAATAATCGAGTAACGCAAATTGAATGCGAAAGCCTAGTATATTAAGGTTAAGAATTGCTTAAGGTGATTTAAATCTTAAATAGGGGAGTTATTCCCCACCAAATCCCCGCCAAGTTAGATCTTGGCGGGGATTTTTTCTACAACAAAATAGGATCCATAATTCCTATGTTAGTTTTAGCCTAAATAGAAATTATAGAGCCTATTTATCTAAATCTAATCATCACATTCAACTGGTGCATATGCCCACCAGACCCATGCCATCGAAGCTTTTGGTAACCCAAGGAGAATACGATGTGACTAAGAAGTTGTCTATGGGAGCAATCGAGTTGATCAAAGAATACTTGCCTCGTGCGGTTGAAAATGGTCAGGATATCGAAGCACGTGAAGCCATGGTGAATGCTATTTTCCTTGGAGGTATGAGCTTTAACAATGCTGGTTTGGGTTATGTACACTCAATGGCTCATCAGTTAGGGGCTGTTTATAATTTGCCACACGGTGTTTGCTGTGCTATGATTTTGCCAATCATTGAACGTGAAAATGCCAAACGTGTACCAGCTGCTTTCCGCGATGTTGCAAAAGCTTTAGGTCTTGATATCGCAGGTAAGACTGATGAAGAATGTGCTGACTATGCCATTGAACAAATCGAAGAATTGTCAGCCAAAGTTGGAATTCCGAAGAAATTAATAGAGTTGGACATCAAGGAAGAAGACTTTGACTTTGAATACCTCTCTAAGAATGCCTTGATTGATGCTTGTGCACCAGGAAATCAATTCATGCCAACCTTGGAAGAAACCATAGCTTTCTATAAAGAGTTGTTTTAGAAAGTTTCTAATTCAGTAATATTAATTTAGTTGCTAGAATATTATTTCTAGCGACTTTTTATTTTTGCTTTGAATATTTTGAGTACGGATAGTAGGGGATTCAAGGGATATACTATTTTTAATCTGATCTAAAAAAAGCAGAGCCAATAGACTCTGCATGACAGTAATTTGAAATTTAAAATTGAAACTATCTTTTACAGTTCTGCCACGCTTTCTCTACTTTAAGTAACGTTAACTCTTTAGTTGAAGAAAATAATTTGTTAGCATGACTGAGTTCTGTACCGCCGACAGCGACTGAAAATATATTTGCTGAATTAATAGCAGTGACGCCTGCAACAGAATCTTCAATCGCTATACATTCTTCAGCTCCACAATGGATAGATTTGGCAGCTGCTAAAAAAATATCTGGTGCTGGTTTACCATTGGTAATGTCCTCAGGATTAGCAATTGCATCAAAAAAACTATCTAGCCCTAATTTTTTTAGAATGAACGGACCATTTTTAGAGGATGAAGCTAAGGCAAGTTTTATTCCCTGCTCTTTCAATTCCCGAATGAAATGATCAATACCAGGAAGTACATTACTTGGGGTAAGTCTTTCAAGTGATTTGACATACAACTTATTTTTCTCTTCACAGAGATTCATAAAATCATAATCAGATATGGAAATGTTCAAGTGTTCTAAAATGACACGAAGAGAATCCTCGCGACTAACTCCTTTCGTTTTTTCCTCAATTGTATCAGGGATAGAGACCTCAAAGTGTTTGAGAATAATTTGTCTCCATGCATCGAAGTGTAACGAAGCAGTATCCGCTATTACCCCATCTAAATCAAAAAGAGCACCTTTAAACATCATAATACCTCTCTATCATTAAACTTTACTTTTTACAATATAGTATCAAAATGAAGAGAGGATTCAATCACTCAAAAACAGATAATTATGCTCTTTTTACAGTTTCTAAAGTCATTTTGAATGAAAGGCTATTTTTTACGAAATTCATTAGGTGTCTTACCAAAGAATTTTTTGAATTGGCGGAAGAAGTAACTAGGTGAATTAAAGCCAGATTCTAAAGAAATTGTCTCAATAGAATAATCAGTATTTCTCAGTAATTCCTTTGAATATAGTAACCGTTTTTCAAGAACAATCTTTTGAAAACTTTTACCTGTAACCTGCTTTAGCTTGTTGCTTAAATAATTAGGGTTATAAGAAAATTTGTCAGCAACTTCAGCAACATCAATATTCTTAAAATGTTGGTCAACATATGACAGAATTGGTGCAAAATTAAATTTTAATAAACTGTTCTGATAAATATTCTCTTCCTGATAAATTCGAATCAATTCCATTAAGAGAATTTGTAAATACTGAGATAAAAAATGCTGTGTTTGTATCCTATTTTCCAAATGTTCGCAGAGCATGAGTTGAATAAGACTATGGATAGTAGAATATTTATCTGTATGAAAAATAATAAACTGATCATGCTTGGCTTGAGTATTGAATGCGTCTGCTAGAAATTGAGTTAATATACTTGATGAATCTTGTAATTTATACAGGAAGAGCGAATCGAAAGTTTCTTTGTTTATGAGTATGTTGATTAGAATATCTTCTTCACCAAGAGCATTAATGGAATGCGGGACATCACGATCTAATACAATTAAATCACCTTTTGAGAGTGAGATAGTCTCACCATTTATTTCTTGAATACAGATTCCTTTATAGACATACACCATTTCAATAAAATCGTGAAGGTGAGTAATCATCGGGGCAAAACGATTATGGCGACTAAGGAATATGGAATTGTCACCTGAAAAAAACATCTCTTTTGGTAATCTAACAATTTTATATGTTTGATCTGTATATGTATTCCTATTTGTATCAGAATACATAGGATAATCATTTACTGAAATACCAGTTTCCTTTTGTTTAATCTCATACTCATTAACCTGGAATAGATAATTTTCCAATTCAATAATATTCAATGTTCATCCCTCCAAAATCTGTATTTAGTTCATTATATAATAGATTTAATGCATTGTAAACGGATACAATGCTATTTATAATAAAACTATAAAAATTAAATTAATATTTTGGAGGACAAAGCAGTGGATAAAATGAAAAATAAATATGCCATACCTGTAAGTGAAAGAATAACCTATGGTTTTGGTAATTTGGCTGCAAACTTGATGATTACCACAGCAAATGCTTTTATTACATATTTCTATACTGATGTAGTTGGCCTTACGATTTCAGTAGTTGGTACAATATTGCTGTTTGCGCGTTTATTTGATGGTGTTAGTGACTTAGTGATGGGAGCGATTGTCGATAAAACATCTTCAAGTAAGGGGAAGGCGAGACCATGGATAAAACGAATGATAATTCCATATGGACTAGCTCTCACCTTACTGTTCACCTCACCGAGTTTTCTACCTGATGAGATGAGAGCAATTTATGCATTTGTTACCTATGTTATTTCTCTCGCAGGTGTATATACGATGACAATGGTACCCTATTCAGCTCTGATTGGGACCACCACACCTGATTCAAAAGAAAGAGGTTATTTATCAACTTCTCGAACGATTCTTGGATTTATTGGTGCCTTCTTGGTGAATGGAGTTGTTCTAAAAATTGTTGAAATGTATGGTGCGGTCACTGAAACTTCTTCATGGACGAAAATGGCTGCAACACTTGGTTTGATTTCTGTGGTATTGCTGACAGTTCTTTATGGAAATTCAAAAGAAAGAGTACTAGAAACTAGCGAAGCAATCAGTGCTGATAATGCACAAAAATTTTCGACAATGGATAATATCAAGGCCATGATAAAAAATAAATACTGGTTAATAATCATTACCGTCACTCTGATTAGTTTTATTAATGCTGGTTTTATGGGGATCAATATTTTTTACGCCCAATGGATCTTGAATGATATGAGCAAGGTTGGTTTGATTGGTATGTTGTCCTTTGCCCCGATTATTGTCAGCTGTCTGTTTGCTCCGATTTTGCTAAGTCGATTCTCTAAAAGAACGATTATGATTATCGGAACAGTAATTAGTTTGATTGGCAGTGTGATATTGGTATTGTTTCCAACAAATTTCACAATGATTGCAGCTGGTTTGGTTGTCAGAGGATTGGGTATTGCTCCTGTATCTGTTGCCAGTTTTGCGATGTTGGGTGATATCGCTGATTATGGAGAATGGAAAACAGGAATTCGCTCAGACGGAATCATCTTTGCGGCAGCAACCTTTGGTGAAAAGGTGGGTTCTGGTTTAGGAGGTTGGATTTTGGGTATGGTAATGGCTCTTGGTGGATATGTCTCAGGAGCAGCTACTCAATCCGCAGCAACCATGTTTGCAATTAAATCTGTTTTTGCTTATATACCTTTTGTATTTGGAGTTGTGAGTATCATTTTAATATTCTTTTATGACTTGGATACAAAACTCCCTGACATTATTAAAGACTTAGAGGCCCGTAAAGGACACGAATAAAAAATTAAGGGGAAGTAAATAGCTTGCCCCTTTGTATTTTAGAAAGTAGGAAAATGATGAAATTAACAGAAAAACCATTTTATTTGGATGATGAAGCAATAGCTTGGGTTGAAGATACACTGGAAAGTTTAACTGTAGATGAAAAAATCGGTCAGCTATTTGTTCCAATCGGCTACTCAACCGAAAAAGAATACTTGGATCATTTGGCTTCTTTTAACATTGGAGGATTATTTTTCAGACCGGGAAATGCAGTAGAAGTGAGAGATACTTATCAGTATATTCAAGAGATTAGTAAAGTTCCACTTTTAACAACTGCAAACTTAGAAGACGGAGGAAATGGAGCTGCCTTTGAAGCGACAGCATATGGTCGTCAAATGGCTATTGCTGCAGCTAATGATCCGAAATTTGCATATACTCTTGGAGAAATTGCTGCTAAAGATGGAAAAGCAGTAGGAGTAAATTGGGGCTTTTCGCCAGTAATCGATTTGGATTTTAACTTTAGAAACCCGATAACAAATGTTCGAACATATGGTAGTGATATTGATACAGTTATTTCAAATGCTAAAGCCTATACGAAAGCATTCCATGACCAACATGTTATGACTTCCATAAAACATTTTCCGGGGGATGGTGCTGATGAGCGGGATCAACACTTATTGACATCTGTTAACCACCTATCAATGCCAGCTTGGGAAAAAACATTTGGATTGGTTTATAAAGAGTTAATTGATTTTGGTACCAAGGCAGTCATGGTGGGACATATTGCTTTACCAGCTTTTACTGGAGATGATATGCCAGCGACATTGAGTCCAAAAATTTTGAAAGATTTACTTCGGAAACAACTTAGGTTTAATGGTTTGGTCATTACAGATGCTAGTCCAATGGTGGGATTCTGTGCAGCAATGAAGCGTAGTGAGGCCATTCCATATACGATTGAGGCGGGCTGTGATATGCTATTATTCAATCGTGTTTTTGAAGAGGATGTTCAGTATATGAAAGATGGATTAGCAAATGGAATTCTATCTCATGAGAGATTGGACGAAGCTGTTACTCGGATATTAGCAGCTAAAGCATCTTTAGGCTTACACAAACAAATCGAACATGGTTCAGCAATGTTTGAAGATAGAAAAAAAGACCAAGCGGAACTTGCTGATCATTCTGTAACACTTGTGAAGGATAGTCAAAAATTGCTTCCCCTATCTCCCGAAAAACACAAGAGAGTTCTGCTTCAAATGTTAGGAAACTTCGATTCGAATGAACGCGTAAGTCAAAAGGTAAAAACTGAGCTTGAACAACTCGGTTTTGATGTGACTGTTTATGAACCCGAAACGAACTTTTGGGATTTAGAAACTGTGCAGAGTTTTTCAAGTAAATATGATATTGTGTTGTATGTAGCTAATATTGAAAATGCAAGTAATCAAACTGTTGCACGAATAAATTGGCATACACTATTTGGATTAGGAAATAATCTTCCTTGGTTTGTAAAGGAGATTCCAACTTTGCTAATTAGTTTTGGAAATCCCTATCATTTGTTTGATTTACCTATGGTAGAAACTGTTGTAAATACCTATTGTAATTATGATCATTTTATTGAAGCAGGAATTTCGAAATTAGTTGGAAAAAGTCCATTTAAAGGTGTTAGTCCTGTAAATCCATTTTGTAACAATGATCTATTAAAGGAGTTGAATGATGCAAATTGATCAATTAAAAGTAAATGGTATAAGCACCCCTTTAGGCTATCATTTTGATTATTTAACATTATCTTGGAGATTTCAAAGTAATGACTATCATGAAAATTTAAAATTTAAAATTGAAATCTCAAAGGATGATTGTTTTGAAGAAATAGTATTTAGCGGAGAAACAAATAGTTTTTATAATACATATACGATAACGACAGCATTTCTGAAGCCACGGACCAGGTACTTTTGGCGAGTAAGCGTTGACGAAGTTTCAGCAATTAGCTATTTTGAAACTGGTAAAATGAATGAGCCTTGGGAAGCGGACTGGATTAGTTATCAGGAGCCAACATTCGAATCAGTTAGCTTTAAAAAATCGTTTTCTGTAAAGAAAGAAATCCGTTCAGCACGATTATATTCTCTTGGTCTAGGGCTCTATGAAGTTTTTATCAATGACAGGAAAGTTGGAGAAGAATACCTTGCTCCAGGTTACCATAGTTACGACCTTATTCAGCAGTATCAAACCTATGATGTGACTGAGTATCTACAAGACAGGAATGAGATAGCTTTTCTTGTTGGTAATGGTTGGTATAGAGGAAGATTCATATTTGAGGGCGGTCTTGAAAATATTTATGGGGATAAACAAAAATTAATTTCAGAACTCCATATTTTATATCATGATGGTAGTACAGAAATCATCAAAAGTGATACGACCTGGAATGCTAAAACAAATGAAATTGTTGAAAATTCAATCTATGATGGAGAAACAATCGATTTTTCATCGAAGTATCAGCCACTGACAGTCATCATGGATAAGGAAAGTAAACAATTATTACGTGAGAGAATTGATTTACCAATTTGCAACATGGAAAGTCTTGAACCTCTCATTTTCAGAGATACTGCAAACAACCTCCTACTTGATTTTGGACAAGAAATTACAGGCTGGATAGAAGGAATGCTACCAGCGAACAAGCCCAAAGTCTCATTTAAATTTGGAGAGATTTTACAAAATGGTCAATTTTATTCAGCGAATCTTCGGACAGCAAAACAAGAATTTGTCATTCTAAATAATGAAAAAGAACGATTCATTCGTCCTAGATTTACTTTTTTCGGTTTTCGATATGTAAAAGTGGAAGGATTAAATGAAGAGGAAGCTCAGAGGTTCTCAGCCAAAGTTCTTCATAGTAAGATGGAAGAGAGATTTAGATTTACTTCATCTCATAAAAAATTGAACCAACTAATTAGCAATATCAGATGGAGTCAAAAAGATAATTTTCTAAGTATCCCAACGGATTGTCCACAGAGGGACGAGAGAATGGGCTGGACTGGTGATATTACAGTCTTTGCAAATACTGCTTCATATAATATGGAAACAAGAGCTTTTTTAGGTCATTTCTTAAAGATGGTTGAATTGGAACAGGAACATCTGAATGGAGCAGTACCCTTTTTTGCACCATTTCCAAAAGTAGCGGATAGAGATGCTCAAAATCCATTTCTGAATTCGGCAGGTGCTGCAGTTTGGGGGGATGCAGCTACTGTGCTTCCGATGACGCTTTTTCGCCATTTCCGAGATCAAGGTCTTTTGAATTCACATCTTTCACTGATGATGAATTGGGTAGATTATATTTATCGTCAGGATGAAGAACGTGGTGGGAAAAGATTATGGGATTTTGGGTTTCAACTAGGCGACTGGCTTGCTCTAGATTTGGGAATACCTGGAACAGTATTTGGGGCAACAGATTCAGCACTGATTGCGACAATTTATTATTATTACTCAGCAAGCAATACAGCAAAAGCACTCAAATTATGTAATGATTCGAGTGCAACTTTCTATTCAAAACTAGCTCTTGAAATCCGTACTGCATTGTTGACTACTTACTTTATTGGTGATGAATTGCAATTAAGCCCTGTTACCTTACAATCTGAAGTTGAACAAAACCGACAAGAGATGGGACGATTGTTTGGCGGAATTGACATCTCCACAAGAGTTGATACACAAACGGGTCTTTCCCTTTTATTACGATTCGGAATCTACCCTTCAGAGTCTGCTCGTCTGAAATTAGTTGAAACTTTAAAGGAAAGGATGAGCGAATCTAATGGAGCATTGACCACTGGTTTTGTAGGTACTCCTGAATTACCTCATGCACTTCTTGAAAGTGGTCTTGTTTCGGAAGCATTCTCGCTGTTGTTTAAAGAAACTTCTCCAAGTTGGTTATTTGAAGTCAATATGGGGGCAACAACGACTTGGGAACGTTGGGATTCCATTCTTCCAAATGGAAAAATTTCAGGAATTGAGATGAATTCCATGAACCATTATGCTTATGGAGCAATTGAAGACTTTATCATCGAGAAAATGGTCGGTATCAACTTACCAGATATCGAAGATGATACAAACACATATCAAATTTCTCCTCAATATACAGAACAGTTAAACTGGCTTACCGGTAGATTAGACACAGTAAATGGTAAGATTGAGGTTCATTGGGAAATCCAAAATGGGATTGTCAACTTGAAAATAGATGTTCCTACACGAACAAGAGTTCATCTCATTCTTAAGAATGGTGAAAGTATGGCTTTGCAAACAGGATCTTATCAATTGAATGATGTCTATTTGCCAGAATAATAGTTAGTATTATGACTTGAAATTTCTCTCCACCTTCGGTCCATGGCCGAAGGTTTCTTTGTATTTGTCGTAAAAGTAGGTTTTATTACTGAAACCAACGCTGAGGGCGATTTCTTGGATAGGTAATTGCGTTGTCTTTAATAATAGTTGAGCCTTCATCAGTTTGCGTTGATTCACTAATTGTGTAAAGGTTTGACCAGATTCCGTCTTGACCAGATTGCTCAAATAGTTTTTATTAAAATTTAAGCGTTGAGCCAGCTCAGCTAATCCAATCGTGGCATATTCACGGTCAATAATCTTTAGTACCTGAGCATAGGTTGACTCCTCTAATTGCAAATCCACGGTCTTTTCAACAGTTGGCAATAGCCGTGCTAAGTGATAGCAAAAGAGGGGCAGGTAATGTTTTAACATTTGTTCTGAAAAATCCTGTGGTAAAAAATACTCTGTCATCATTTCTTGTAAGATCTGGCGGATAGGGGTATTTTTCTCGGTAGGTAGAAGTAGAAAGTTATTCCGATTGAAATGCTGGGAAGAGTCCGATAGTAAAAGCTGGTAGAGAAGACTATTTTCACCTTGGAGTTGCTTGAGCCAGTTAATTGAAACATCCTTATTTTGGAATAGAATATTGATCAGAATATCGTCATCTCCTAGCGCCTCAATCGAATGCCGACTCTCCATATCCATGAGAAGAATATCTCCTTCTTTTAAGTCAAAGATCTGGTCGTTGATGCGTTGGCGGCAATGGCCTTTATAGACATAATTAATCTCTAAAAATTGATGGGTATGTTCTGGGTAAGGTGCGTAACGACTGTGTTTGCTCATGAAAATATCTTTGTTTTGAAAGAAGAATTGTTGAGAAAGTTTAGGAGTGTTACTCGCAGACTGGATATCCAAATAATCTGCCACAAATCCTCTCTTCTCCTGAAGTAATTCATGCTCCGTTTTAGCAAATAATAGTTGATCTAGTTGATTCATAATTTCTTCCTTCGAACTGTATATTTGATACGTTTTCTATGTTATATCGATATTGTACCATAATTCAAAATAAGGTTAAATAGAAGTATCAAAAAACGAAGGAGAATACTCATGACTTACCATGTTGCAATTGACATTGGGGCATCCAGTGGACGTGTCATGTTGGCCTACAAAGAAGAAGGGTTACATTTAGAAGAAATCCATCGCTTCAAGAATGGCTTTGCTAAAGTAGATGGACATGACAGATGGGATATTGACCAGCTGGTTAAGAATGTATTGATTGGTCTTGAAAAAGTCAAACAGCAAGGGGTAGGGACCTGTACAATTGGTATTGATACTTGGGCTGTTGACTATGTTCTTCTTGATGACGAAGGAGAGCTTTTAGGACAGCCGGTTGCCTACCGAGATGCTAGAACTCAGGGAGTGATGGAACAAGTCTTTCAGCAGATCCCAAAGGAAACTATTTACAAGAAAACAGGTATCCAATTTCTCAACTTCAATACCCTATATCAGTTATTTGTAGAAGATGATAATTTGTTGGACAAGACAGATAAAATTCTTATGATTCCCGACTACATCGCCTACAAATTGACAGGCAAAATGACGGGGGGAAGTCACCAACTGGTCAACGACCCAATTTCTTCATCTAGAAAGTCGAACTTACGACAAGGATTTGTTGGAGGTGTTAGACATTGATACCAGCAAGTTTCCTGATTTGATAGAGGCTGGTGAGATTATTGGCGCCCTCAAAGTAACAGGTTATGATGTACCAGAAGCACAAGTCATTGCCGTCGGTACGCATGATACAGCATCAGCTGTTGTAGGTATCCCCGCAACCAGCAAAAACTGGGCTTATATCAGTTCAGGAACCTGGTCTTTAATCGGTCTTGAATCCCAAGAGCCCATTGCCAATCAGGACAGTTTTAGAGCAAACTACACTAACGAATGGGGAGCATACCAAACCTACCGTTTCCTAAAGAATATCACTGGTATGTGGTGTGTTCAGGAGATTGCCCGTCTCACTGACTATAAGTATTCTTTTAAGGAAATGGCCGAGCAAGCGGCACAGGTAGAGCCATTCTTGCAAGAGATTGATCTAAATGACGATCGATTCACCAATCCAGAAAATATGATTGAAGAAATCCAAAAGGCTTGTCGCGAAACAGGTCAGCTAGTACCTGAAAGCATGAGAGAACTGGTCATGGCAGTATATTCCAATCTTGCAAAAGCCTACGGACGAGAATTGAAGCAGTTGGAGGCTTTAACAGGACAAACAATTGACTGCCTTCATATTGTAGGCGGTGGCTCAAATGTCAGCCTTCTTAATCAACTGACTGCGAATGTTATCGGAAAAGAAGTCATTGCTGGTCCAGGAGAGGCAACCGCTATTGGCAATATTCTTGTTCAAATGATTGCGACAGGAGAATTTGAAAATATCAGTCAAGCTAGAAAATGGTTAGCAAGTACTTCACACTTAGAACATTACAAACCTCAATAATAAGGAGAATCAAATGAAAGCAGAACACATTACACAAGCCTATCAAGTTGCTAAAGAACGCTATGCAGCTATCGGAGTCGATACTGATGCCGCCTTGAAAAAACTACAAGCTATCAAAATTTCCATGCATTGCTGGCAGGGAGATGATGTCAAAGGATTCATGATGCCAGAAGGAGATTTGACTGGTGGTATCATGTCAACAGGAAATTACCCTGGTGCGGCCAAGACCCCAGATCAATTGCGTCAAGATTTGGAAAAAGCCTTTAGCCTCATTCCTGGCCAGCATAAACTCAACCTTCATGCCATCTATTTAGACACAGATGAAAAGGTGGATTTGAATGAAATTGAACCAAAACATTTTGAAAAATGGGTGGCGTGGGCAAAGGAACAAGGCTTAGGACTCGATTTTAACCCAACTTTCTTCTCGCATCCGATGATGAAAGACGGTTTTACTTTGTCCCATCCAGATAAGGAAGTTCGTGATTATTGGATTGAACATGGTAAACGCAGTCGCAAGGTTGCTGAGTACATGGGGAAAGAACTTGGTCAAGTTTGCTACAACAACTTTTGGGTACCAGATGGTTTCAAGGATAACCCAGTTGACCGACTTAGTCCTCGGAAACGCTTGATGGAATCCTTAGACAAAATTTTCGCTGATCAAGTGGATGAAACCTACACCCAAGATGCAGTAGAGAGCAAATTATTCGGACTTGGAGCCGAAGCCTATACCGTGGGCTCACACGAGTTTTATATGGGCTACGGCTTGACGCGTGGCAAAATAATCTTGTTAGATGCAGGACACTTTCATCCGACTGAAGTTATTTCAAACAAACTGTCTTCATTAGCACTTTTTGGGAAAGGAATTATGCTCCATGTATCCCGTCCTGTCCGTTGGGATTCTGACCATGTGGTTATTATGGATGATGAATTGCAAGATATCGCTAAAGAGTTGGTCCGTAATGATTTGTTGGACAAGGCAGTGATTGGCCTTGATTTCTTCGATGCGACTATTAACCGAATCGCTGCCTGGGTCATCGGTACTCGTAATACTCAGAAGGCACTCTTGAAAGCCCTTCTTGAGCCAACAAAAGATCTGAAAGACATGGAAAATAGCTTTGATTTTACTTCTCGCTTAGCCTACACAGAAGAGCTGAAAGATTTCCCATACGCAGATGTTTGGAATTATTTCTGCCTTCAAAACGATGTACCAGTTGGTCTTGATTGGTTGACAAATGTCCGCCAATATGAAGAAGAAGTGTTAAGCAAACGTAACTAGAAAGAGGAAATTATGACTAAATTTATCGATTCACCCTATGTTGAAACCATGCGAGAAGTAACTTATCAATCTTACCTGCGATACTGGGATGAACGCAATGGTGGGAATGTTTCTTGCCGGTTGACTGCTGAAGAAGTGAGCCCTTATGAAGATGTGCATGAGGTCAAATCCACACATGAACTTGGTTTTGATGCTTCTGCTTTAGCAGGCCAATATTACCTCGTTACAGGCACTGGTCGCTATTTCCGCAATGTAACCAAACAACCTCTGCTTGATTTAGGATTGGTAAAAATTTCTGAAGATGGTCAAAGTTACGATATTGTTTGGGGATTTGAAGACGGTGGACGGCCAACCTCAGAGTTTCCAAGTCATTTGATGAGTCACATCGAACGCCTAAAAGTAAACCCTGAACAACGTGTTGTTTTCCATTGCCACCCGACCAACTTAATTGCATTGACTTTTACGCAAGACTTGGATGAACGTTACCTATCTCGTCTTTTATGGAAAATGCAGGCAGAGTCACTTGTTGTCTTTCCTGAAGGAATCGGAGTTATCCCTTATATGACTCCAGGCACAACAGAGATTGGAAAAGCGACGGCAGAAAAGATGGCAGATTTCTCAGCAGTCATCTGGCCACATCATGGACTCTTTGCTTCAGGTATCTCACTAGATGAAACCTATGGCTTGGTAGAGGTCATTGAAAAAGCAGCCATGATCTACAGCCAAGTAGGAGCCCAAGGTGGCATTATCAAGCAAGAAATCACCGACCAAGAGTTGAAAGAATTGGCCAATCGCTTTGAAGTAACACCTAAGGAAGGATTTTTATAAGATTCGCTTAAGAGGAGGTTGAACTCCTCTTTTTTAATAATTTGTTAGTCCAAGTTGGACCATTTTCCATTAAATTCTAGTTTCTACACTATACCTTTTCTTAATGTATCGGTGAATAAGAGATATACGAGAGGATCATGACCTAACCCAGTAAAATGTATCCGACAGTCATTGGTTTATTGTTTTAGATTAAACAGTTTCTGAAGAAATTACACAAAATATTAAAAGAGGAAGATTGGATTCAATTTTATACCAAATCCCCGCCAAGTTAGATCTTGGCGGGGATTTTTTTCTACAACAAAATAGATACTATAATTCCTTTGTCAGTTGTACACTATGCAGAAATTATAGTGCTTTCTTAACTAAATCCAATCATCACCGTCAACTGGTGCATAAGCCCACCAGACCCATGCTAAACCAAGATCAGTAGCTTGGATAATATTATTTTGCTTAGTAATTAAATTATGATGAAGTGCAAAATCAATGTAATCATCTAATTGATTTCTTTTATCAGCATAACCTTCTTCAATTAATTTTGAGATTGATTCAGGTAAACTCACGTAATCTAAAAAACTAGTAAAGTAGGTATCTGTTATTAGTTTTTCACGAATTTCAAAGTTTGAACCTTTGAATTCTCTTTGCAAATTATTTTTAAATGACATTCTTTTACTCCTTTGAAATTTATAGTATGTCAGAAAAATGTGTTAAAACTGTTAGCTATACAACAGCCTATATTTTGAGTATGCAATAAAAACGCAGAAAAACTGTTTTTTCCGTTTTTTTTCTTAATTTTTTAGTCGAAAATGAGATACTTTAAAGAATATAGTTGGTCACTGTAACTGATAGACGCCAGTGGGAAAGATGGAAGACCGAGACCGCCATCAAGGCTAAACGATTATATTTTGTAGGCAGGGATGAATTTAAGGCTTTTTTATAGTTTGAACCACGAATTTTATAAGGTTCATCTCTTAGTTCATTAATGAAGTTTTTCTTTTGTTTCTCAAATTTTTTTAATGATTTATCCCTTAAATTTTGGTGGCCAACCTCCCAACGTTCTATTAAAAAATTTTTTAAATTCACCTTGAAATTAGGATTATCTTGGAGTTTCTTCAAGTAGAAGTAATAACACTCTCTTGCATGTTGGGCTCGCATCCCATGTAGATTGATAAGATTATTCATTTCTACATCTGTAAAGATATAATCATCCTCTTGTTTATTTTTAAAGGTATCTAGGACTACTGGGACATCTTGAGGAAGAATTAGTTGAGGTTGAAATTTTCCTCCCTTTCCACGTTGAACTAAAACATAGTAATTACCATTATTATCTTTTCGAATATCTTTACCTTTTAATTTTTTTAATTCGGATCTACGAATCCCAACTGCTCGCTGAAAATTAACCAGCCGAGAGAAGCGAGAGTCTGTTTCTTGATGTTTACCTTGTGAGTTTTTTGATTTCACACGACCTCGGATAATTTTGTCGCTGGAACGCTTGTCTTTTCTAATCCTATTCATATTGATATCAACTGCTTTGCAAATAGGTGCTAAATAAGTATGGATGGTAGCAACAGAATATTGTTTTGGATCATCATTTAGATTTAGTTGATATAATTGAATCATTTCTACACTAATATCTGATTTTTTCTTAATATTGTGTTCTTTAGCCCACTTTGTAAAGCGAGTAATTGCTCTTTTATAGCTTGTCCTCGTTCGATTGTTTGTGATATTTTTTGAAGCTGCAATAAATAAATCGTGCTTGAGAGAATTCCTTTTTCTTGGCATTATACATTCCTTTCTAAAATAATTACATATTATTGTTAAACTGCCTCCCACCCTTTTTTTAAAAGCTGGGTATGCTTTTGATACTTCCCATCGAGGCTAACTCTTGAAGTTTAATGTTTGCGATAGATTTTCAGTACTCACCGTGGTCTATGTTTGGAAGGATCATAAAGATGTCATTGCTTGTTCGAGCTTATAAAACTTTTCTATTTTACTTTTTTTAATTACATTATTTATTTACTTTGCTAAACTAGTTATTTTTTTAGTTTTTACCTTTATTTTTACCTTTTTTATTTTACCTTAAACACGTTTTTCTTTACTTTTTTATCTACTAAATGGTTATTCTTTACTTCATGTTATTCAGTAGAGAATAACCATTTAGATTTTCTTTCTTTTTTTCTTAGTTTTTTCCTTTGCAATGACTAGCATATGAGAAATAAGTATGTTAACCGTGTCCGGTAACAAACTTTCTCCCATATGACTAATGGCTCTACTTATTCAATTCAATTTAATTTATAATAATAGTATGCCATATTTTTATAAAAATAAAGATAAAAGAAAAAACATAGTTATTTTAGGAATAGAAATGTTGTTTTTATTTTTACAAAAAAATGGCATAATAATAGTATAGATAAAAAAAGGCAGTGGTGAACTGTCTTTTTTTTGTTCCTTAAAAAAAGGGGGTAGCAGATGCTCAAGAACAATCGTTTAATAATA
The DNA here is from genome assembly GCF_000164675.2 of Streptococcus parasanguinis ATCC 15912. Lineage (NCBI taxonomy): Bacteria > Bacillati > Bacillota > Bacilli > Lactobacillales > Streptococcaceae > Streptococcus > Streptococcus parasanguinis. Next base: position 578,344 of record NC_015678.1, on the reverse strand, counting down.
ATATTAAAGAGAGTAAGGCCACCGTGAAAATTCACGAATGAAAAATCTTTTTTTTAATAATAATCGGAGGAAAACAAAATGAAAACGTATAAAAACCATGTGATTAATTTAACTCAACAATATCTTACAGAGTTAATTAATCACAATGAAGAAGTCAATATTAGAATGTTTTATTCAACATTTGAAGAGGATCAGTATATCTCAATCTTGAATGACCAGGATCAAGAAGTGTCATTCAATTTTGTAAATGATAGCATTGAAATTGAATTAATTGATCCGTTGTGTGAGAAAATTGTAATTACATTTGATACTGTAGAACAAACAGCTAAAATCCATCTTGTAATTAATTTTCTCTTAGATTTGTTTTTTAGATTCAATTGGCATGAATCAGTTGCAGCGTTATCAGTTGCAGATTTCTGGGAATTGATCAAGAATTACGAAGAGGATAAACTCGATATGACGTTTGGTTACCCAAGAATCGCAGGCTCTAATAGCTAATAGCAATATTTTTATGCACAAAAAGAGTGGGAAAGGAATCGTTATTATACTTATCCTTTTCCACTCTTTTTTATTTTGTCTCGTTAATAATTGTGTTAATAGCTGAAATGACTTTATTTTGTTTGTACTCAGGTAAAGATTTGATAGTGTCGATAAGCTGTGCTAAGTCAGTACTTTCTTCTTTAAGTGTTAAATCAAAAAAAGTTTGTAGGTCAACATTCAACGCATCTATAATTTTCTCAAGAGTACTAATTTTTATATTGGGCTCTAAATTTTCTAACTTATACGCGTAATTGGTACCAAGATCTGCTTTTTCTTCTAATTGTTCCTGAGTCATTCCTGACTGGGTCCGCAGAATCCGTATTCGTTTGCTTATATACTTTTGTAATTCTGACATTGCTCACCTCTTAAGACTATTTTACAGCCTTATAAGGTTAGGTTCTAGTTCTCAAAAGGTTGGTTACAACTTTACAAAGTTGCTAAAATATAGTATAATTCGGGTGTTTATAATTATGTAGTGATAATTTGCTCAATACTCTATCATAAAGGTGGGAATTATGAAAAAGAAAACGATCAAAGCAACTGTATCTGCAGTATCAATAGCTACAGCTTTTGCGGGAATTTCTGTTGTACAAGCGGATGAAGTAACTGCAACTCAGCCAAATGAGTCAACATTAAGTGTTGAATCTACGACTCCTTCGTCTACAAATATAAAACAAGTAGACGGAGTATTTGTTAATAATGGGGTTGCAACTGTAACGAAAACGCCAACTGCAGAAGTTGTAGAAGAAGCTAGAACGATCAAGGAAGAAACGGATCAATTGGTTTCAAATCAAGAAAGAGCATTAGAAGATGCTAAGACTTCGGAAGCAGTCGCTGGATCAAAAGTTATCGAAGCAAGTGTTAACTTAAAGAATGCTGAGGCGAATAAAGAATCAGCTACGCCTGAAAAAATTGAAAAAACGAAGAATGAAATATCAGAAGTAAAAGCTGATATTGAAAAAAAGGAAACATCACTAAAAGATGCATCTGATAAAGTTCTAGAAGCTGAGAAAGAACGTAATCAGCAATCAGATGTTATTAAAAAAGATCAAGATAAAATTTCAGAGCAAGAAAAGAAAGTTTTGACAGCTGAGGGAGCAGTAGCAACAGCACAAAAAAATCTTGATGGCACTGGAGCATCGGAAATCATTGCTGAAAGAGACAAAGCAAAAAGTGATGTAGCTGAAAAAGAATCAGCAGAATCAGCAGCGAAAGAGGCTTTGGAAAATGCCATTAACGAAGACAAAAATAAAGCTGAAGAACTCAGTAAAGCTTCTGCTGATGAAATAACGCAACTTAGTGCTAGTCAAGTTTCTGCTAAACAATTAGCAGATGCTAAAAAGGTTGCAGAAGAAGCAGCAAATGCATTAGTGAAGGCTCAAAAAGAGAAAGAAACTGCTCAGAAGGTTTTAGACGGTACTGGCGTTGAAGAAATTGTAGCAGAACGTGATACTGCTAAGGAAAATTTAGATGCTAAAGCAGCAACTGAAAATACAGCCAAACAGGAACTCGATCGTGCTAAAGAAGCGGATGATAAAAAAGCTACTGCACTAAAAAATGCAAAGTCAGTTGAAGCAGATCAAATAAAGAAAAGTCAAGAAACTGCAGCAAACTTGTCATCTGCTGAGGAAAAACTAAAACAAGCACAAGAGAATTTAAAGAAAGCTCAAGAAAATAAGGTTTCAGCTCAAAGTAATCTTGATGCTTCTGAATCACAACTTGCCCAAACAATCGTAAATCGTGATAGCAAAGCAAATGATTTAGCAAATAAAAAAAATAGTAAGATTAGTGCAGAAGCAGAGCTCAAAACAGCTAAAGAAAATGATGCTAAGAAAGCTTCGGATATTTCCACTTTAACTACTAAGAAAAAACAAGAAGAGGCAAAAGTAAATGAAACTTCAAATGAGCTAGCGAGTGCAACATCAGCAGCTCAGGAAGCAAAAGAGAATAAAGAGAAGGCTGATCAAGCGGTTGAAACGCTCAATAAACAAATATCAGCAATTAAAAATCTCACTATTCCTCAATTGCCTCAAGATGTCATTGATGCTTACAAGACTTATCTTGCTGATGACTCAGACGCAAATAAAAATGCCTTAAACGACGTTATTCAAAAATGGTTCAAAGATAGCAAATATGATTTTGGAACTGCATTAACAGAATATTCCCCTGAACACCAAAATATATTCATAAAGGAATGGTCAAACAAGGATATTGTTTTGCCGATCGATGATTCAGTCGTAGATTTAGACAATTTAACTGACAAGCAAATTGAAGCTTTGAGCCAATATTATGCACTTCTCGCCAACAATCTGCAAGACCAAGTTTGGGGTAGTCATCATTATATTGTCACTGAAGAATCTGTTCAGGGTGTCAAAAACATTGCAAAAGCCTATGCTGAAGAAAATAAACCATATAGCACAAGTCACAGCGATACTGCTCTAGCGAAAGATGGATTAGATTCCATCGTATGGACTGGAGAAAATATGAGCTATGATAATACTTTGCTGGGTTATGGTGCGTATTATTCAGAAGCTAAAGAAACTCGTAAAGCAACAATGTCTCAATTGTATCGTGAGGTATATGATGCTGTAATTAGTTTTATGACAAATGATGTTCATGCTTATTTTGGACACATGAAACTTATGATTGGGCAGAAAGCTCCTACAAATATTCGGGCAATTGGAGCTGCAAATAGTTTCACACCAAGTGGTGTTGGACGCATGCACTTTATTGAATTCAAAGGTCAAGATGCACATCTTGAATATGTTAAAGATGAACAAACTGGTGAATACCATTTTGTAACTGTTGACGACTATTATGATAAAGGAATTGCTAAACCTCTAGCTACTCCATTTGATACTTCAAAAATGGAAGATGAATTAACAACTGCAAAAGCTAAACAGACTGCAGCAAATACGGCAAATGATTCTGCACAGAAACGTTTGGTAAAAGCTAAATCAGAAAATGATTCAAGTACAAAAACTCTCAAAGAAACGACAGCAAAATTAGATGCTTTGAAAGCTACTCCTGACCAAACACCTGCAGCTACTACTAAATTGGAAATCGCTACACAAAATTATAATGAAGCACAAACCCAATTTAATAAGGCTCAAGATGCACTTGATCAATTAAATGCTGATATTCAAAGCAAGCGTCAAGCTTTAGCAAATGCAAAAGATAATTTAGACCAGGCCACAACAGCAGAAGTAAAAGCTAAATCTGATCTTGAAAAAGCAAAAGTAGAAAATCAAAATGCAAATCAAAATCTGAAACAAACTCAAAAACTAGTAGCAGAATTAATGTCAGTTCCTGATCAAACTCCAGATGCACAGAAGAAATACGACAATGCAAAACAACTAAAAGAAGAAGCTGAAACAAGATATATCAAAGCTCAAACAGCTCTTGATAATTTAAATGCAGACCTTCAAGTTAAGCAAAAAGCATTAGAAACTGCAAAAGAGGAGCTTGAGAAAGCAAAAGCAACAGATAAGACTGCAAGAAACAATTTAGATGAAGTAACTAAAATTCATGAAAGACATTTGGCAGACTTAAATACTACACGTCAAACGATTGCTAGATTAAACTCAATCTCAGATAAGACACCTCTTGCACAAAAGAATTTAGATGAGGCTTCTCGACAATTGATTGCTGCCAAGACTCGTTATGCAAAAGCACAATCAGCAGTTGAAAATCTAAATGCAGATATTCAAACAAAACAAAAAGTTTTAGCAGATGCGCGTGCAGAATTGGATAAAGAACTTAAAGTACTTTCAGATCTTAAAGCTGAAAAAGCTACGGATGAAGCAGAACTCAGAAACCGTCAGAATAAAGTTGAAGAGTTAAAAGCTAAAGAAAGTCAAATTAAGGATGAAATTTCTAAATTAAATACTCACTTAGGTGCTTTAGAAACACTTTTAGATCATCTTGAAAATGCTGATACATATTTGAAGAAAGCAAAAGAAGCATATGAGAATGCAGTTGAAGAGCATCGTTTAGCACTTGAAAATGTAGCAAGAGAGGAAGCTAAACTTAAATCACTTCTACAAGATCAATTGGATGCAACTGCACAATATGAGGCTGTACAGCTTGCTTACCAAAACGCTCATAAACAACTGACGCAATATACGAAGTTATCAAGTGAAACTAAATCAATTGGAAACCAAAATGAAGATCATAAAATTTTTGATCTTAAAAATGAGGTTGGTTCTCAATCTGATCACTATAACTATCGAGGTTCAGTAACCGGATATAACCCTCAACGTTCGTTACCAAATACTGGTTCTCAAAATGGATTTGTATTACTTGGCTTAGGAGCGATGCTTATGGGACTATCTGGAATAAAATTGCGCAAAAAAGGTGAGTAAAATTAAGAGTAATCTATAAATAGATTTATAGGCTGGAGGAAATAGAACCTTTTAAGGTGATCTCCCTCAGCCTTTTACTTTAATAATGAACATAGGAGTATATGATGGATAAAGAGCAATGGATTGAAATATTTAAAGAGATTAACGACCGTGTACCAACAGAAGAAGAGATTCAAGCTGGTATTCAATCAGGAGAAATAATAGTATCAGATTTATCGGCTATTTCTAAAGTTAATGACAGTGAAAGCAATGCTAGGCCACAGGTTCAGCCACAAGTAGAGTTGAACGAATACGTTTCACAAAATGTTGCGGAAATACAAAATGATCAAAATGTTAAATTTTGTAACTCATGTGGTACAAAGAATTTTGGAAATAGTAAGCAATGTAGTGGTTGTGGGAAATATTTTGAACAGGCTGATCAAAATAAAATTAAGTCTTACATTAAGATATCAAGATTGTACAAATATTTAAAGTATTGTTACGATACGCAAAGATGGGGAATTATAATTTATTTCACTATACTAATATTTTTTGAATCAATCACGAGTTTTGGAGTGGGTGGACTAATAGCTTTATTATTTACAGAATTTTTATTATCAAATAACGGTCAATCCTTAGTTTGTTGGATTGTGGGAGCGAAGAGGATAGATAGAAGTGATTATCAAGAAAAAGTTCAACAACCTGTCAATGCGATTATTCAAAAGGCGCGTCAAAAGGGTTTAAACTTACCAGATAATATTGAAATCCGCATGATTCATAATGATGTCCCTGCTGCCTACGCTATAGGAATGAACAAAATTATCGTTACTGATAGCTTATTGGAAAATCCATATTTTTTAGAACCAAAAATTATGTTTGAGCTCCATCGAATCCATAATATGGCTCCAAATCTTTTGCCTGTGGTGGTTGGTTCAAATTTCATTTTAATTATTGTCTTACTAATTTTATTAATAACAACACTATTTGGAGGCTTTAAAAAAAATTATGGAGACAGCAGAAACTCATTTTGGTCAGGAAGTTCGGAAGCAAAAGAAGGAGCTATTCTCTTTTATGGTTCGATAGTATTAATAGTTGCATTAATAAGTTTCTTTTACATGTTTGTAAAATCAATTGTAAAACGTGACGCATATCTTTCAGACCAATATATGGCTACGATTGGATTTGGGGAAATTCATTGTTATTATATCGACACTGTATCTGAGGAAGATGGATCTTTAGCCAAAGGATTTTGTGAGTTAGGATATCCGTCCAAAGATAAACGTATTAGTATTTTACAAAATAATTATCATGTAAGATATACAGGAGTATGAGGTTATGAATAAAGAAGAATGGCTATCTCAATTTGAAGAAAAATTTAAACGGAAACCAAGTCCAGTGGAATTTTTTACTGCAAAGAAAAATAATGAGTTTGAAGTTGAAAATATAAATGCTGAAACGACTCCTATTTCAGAAGGTATCGTTAATAGTATCGGAGAACCAGAAGAAAAGATGAATGATGAAGTTGAAGTAAAAGTAGAAACTTCAGAAAATATTATCCCTGATGAAGATTATGTATCACCAAACAATAATAGTCACAGTGAAGAATATGTCCCACCTTTCAATAGTGAGGTAAGAGAAGACAATAACTTTTGTGCTAAATGTGGTACTAAAAACTTCAAAACAAGTGAATACTGTGTTTCCTGTGGTTCAAAAATTAACAGTAATAATCTTCAAAAATCCTTTTTATCAGATATCTCAGAAAAATTTTTTGAAGTTAGTTCTAAAGCTGGAAAGAAAACAAAGGAATTAACTCAATCAATTCAAACCAATACTCAACTATATAAAGAGAATAAAAAACGTGAAAAATTAATTTTGACACTAGGAAATGCTTATTATGAAAGTAGAAAAAATACTAAAGATGATCCTTTTTCAGAGTTAATAAACGAGATAAAAGAAATCGATATCTTGATTCAAAATATGAAGAATTCGGAATAAATAAGGATTGATATGATGAAAAAGTTATTAAAGATAATAATTACGATTTTAGGATTATTTTTTTCATTTCAGATATCTAATGTGTATGCAGAAGAAACAGGACCTCTTGTTGTACAAGGAATTGTCCAAGAAGGTTATAAGTTAGAAATAGTCGTTCTTGTAGTAAAAGCAGATACCGAAGAGGTTGTTAAAACATTAAAAATTAATCCTGAAAATAATTGGATGCAAGAAACAAGCGTACCAGAGGGCGAATATAGAATAAGAACATATATTGAAAATTTAAGTCCTAGAGCCACGACAAAACAAAAAGCAACTTATATGGTAAAAAGGGTCACTAAGAATCCATCAAAGAGAGAAATACCTTGTTTTGTTGTTATGGAAGGAGACGAAAAATTTTTATCAGCATATTATGGATTAGTTGATTTTCAAAGAAAAGACGGTAGTTTCCTTAAAGGAAATTTTAGCCAAGATGAAATGAATCAATACTATCAAGAAGCAATAGGATCTCAGACTGGAATGCTAGGTTCTAGTCAAAGTAGTAAAAACGATAATGATAAAGACATTAAGAAAGATAGTGATAGTGAAAAAAATGATTCAATAAAACCAAAAAGTAGCAAAGAACGTGAAAATAAGGCAGGTGGAAAAGAATCTATTAATAACATAAAAACGAATAGAAATAAAATAGAATTTCCTCTCTTCATTATTGTAATGCTTTCTGTTGTTTTCATTTTTCTCTTGATAATTATTAAAAGAAGTAATATTAAACGTTAGTCTATACTTCTTATGGATCTTTGTGATTAGATTTATAATATAGAGAGGAAACTTTGTAAATAAAGAAGCCCTGCAAGAAACTTCATATTGGAAGCTTTCTTGTGAGGCTTTATTTTTATATTTACAGAAAGAACAGCAGATTTAATCAATATCTAGTAACATAAAATAATAACTAAATATGGTATAATAACGTTATAAATTAAGGAAGTATTTTTTGATATGAATATAACTGAACAAAAGAAAAAAGCGAAGGAATTTATTAAACGCTGGGAGAATCGTGGAAATGAACGCCAAGACAGTCAATCATTTTGGCTTGATTTGCTTCAATCTGTGTATGGTGTAGAAAACCCTACAGAATACATTACATTTGAAGACAAGGTTAAGATGGACCACACAAGTTTTATCGACGGGTTTATTGATACTACTAAGGTGTTAATTGAGCAGAAGGGGGCAGATAAGGACTTAAACCAGGCAATTAGACAATCAGACAACACGTTATTAACACCTTTTCAGCAAGCTAAACGATATTCAGCCAATCTTCCATACTCTAAACGTCCTCGTTGGATTGTAACTTGTAATTTCAAAGAGTTTTATGTCTATGACATGGAGCAACCAAATGGTGAACCAAAGGTCATTAAACTTGTTGATTTAGATAAGGAAGCCTATCGCTTAGAATTTTTGATTGATAAAACAAATGAACATCTAGAACGTGAGATGAAGGTTTCTATTGAAGCTGGAGCGATCGTGGGGGAGATTTACGAGGCCCTTCTTAAGCAGTATATTAATCCAGAGAGTCCTGACAGTCTTCACTCCATCAACCAACTTGTTGTTCGTCTGGTGTTTTGTCTTTACGCTGAAGATGCAGGTATTTTCGGTCATCACATGATGTTCCATGACTACCTGGCTCGTTTCAGTAGTCGTGATTTCCGTAGAGCTTTAATAGACCTTTTCTCAATCCTCGATACGCCGATTGAGGAACGTGACCCATACTTAGATGATGAACTACTGGCTTTCCCTTACGTTAATGGGGGGATGTTTGCTGAGAATAAGTTGGAAATCCCAAACTTTACGGATGAACTGCGTGAGCTAATTCTGGAGCATGCATCATCTAGCTTTGACTGGTCAGAAATCAGTCCAACCATCTTTGGAGCGGTATTTGAATCAACCCTTAACCCAGAAACACGTCGAAGTGGTGGAATGCACTATACTTCGATTGAAAACATCCATAAGGTTATTGATCCTTTATTCTTAAATGAGCTAAAAGAAGAGTTAAATGAAATTCGTCAATTTAAACAGCCTAAGACGGTTGAACAAAAAGCAAAACAGTTCCAATCCAAACTAGCGAGTCTTCTTTTCTTCGACCCAGCTTGTGGTTCAGGAAACTTCCTTACAGAAACTTATATATCTCTCAGACGTTTAGAAAATGAAGCTATTAAGCTTTATATGGGGGATGCAGTAGCATTAGACTTAGGGCAAGACCTTGTTAAAGTCAAGCTAAAACAATTCTATGGTATTGAGATTAATGACTTTGCGGTTTCTGTTGCTAAAACAGCTCTTTGGATTGCAGAAAGTCAAATGCTAGAAGAAACTAAAGATATTGTATTTGCTAATATTGATTTTTTGCCTCTTAAATCTTATACGAATATTGTACAAGGGAATGCGTTAAGAGTAGATTGGGAGACAGTAGCACCGAAAGATAAATTAAGTTATATCATAGGTAATCCACCGTTTCTTGGACATCGAAATGTCTCTGTAGAGCAAAAAGATGATATGAAACGTATATTTAATAACAAGCAAGGACGATTAGACTTTGTATCAGCATGGTATGAAATTGCTTCAAATTTCATGATAGATACAAAAATACAAACAACATTTGTTTCTACTAACTCAATAATACAAGGGATTCATTTAGAAAGTTTATGGAAAAATCTTCTTTCTAAAGGGATAAAAATCAATTTTGCTTATAAATCTTTCATTTGGGGGAATGACTCAAAAAATAAAGCAATGGTACATTGTGTTATTATTTCCTTCTCTTATATTGAAAGAGACGAAAAACTATTGTTTGAATCTCCGAATAAAGATGGAGTTTCCTTGATGACGAAAACAAGTATAATCAGCCCGTATCTAACTGAAGAATACAGACCAATTATCTCATCTCGAACTACACCTATTTGCAATATACCTCAAATGATATATGGCAATATTCCTCGGGACGGAGGGTTTTATACCTTTACAACTGAACAAATGGAGGAATTTATTTCAAAAGAGCCGAATTCAAAACCATATTTTTTTAAATTTATTGGAGCAAGAGAATATATAAATAATATTGATAGATGGGTATTATTCTTGAAGGACTGCCCTATTTCAATATTACGAAAAATGCCATCAGTCTTGAAGCGTGTTGAAGATGTTAAGGAGTTTAGGCTTTCGAGCAAAGCTAAAGAAATTCATAAATTTGGCGAAACCCCCACACTGTTTGCTCAACTAACTCAGCCAATTGGTAAAGACTTTATAGCCGTACCTATCGTCTCTTCTGAGAATCGCCGTTACATACCTTTAGGATATATGTCAAGGGAGATGTCATTACAAATAATCAAGTACAAATTATTCCAGATGCCAATCTTTATCACTTTGGAATCCTAACATCTAATGTTCATATGGCTTGGATGCGTGCTGTTGCTGGACGTCTTGAGATGCGTTATCGTTATTCAAAAGACATCGTATACAATAACTTTCCATGGCCCGAAGAAAATGATGTTCAAAAAGTGAAAATTTCTAAAACTGCTAAGGCTATACTCGATGCGCGTGCACTGTATCCTGATAGCTCGTTAGCTGATCTTTATGATGAGTTAACCATGCCAAAAGAACTTCGAAAAGCACATCAAGCTAATGATAAAGCTGTAATGGAAGCATATGGTTTGACAAAAATAGTAGATGGAAAGAAGACTTGGTTAACTGAAAGTGAAACAGTTGCACGATTGTTTGAGATGTATGAAGAGAAAGTGAACTAAAAAAATAATTTTAATTTAAACATTGCGAATCTAGTTAATGTTTACTAGAAATTTCAAATTTAGTAAGGTTAAAAATTATGAAAACTCCCAAATTGTATTCTGATTTGTTAAAAAAGAAGCAACTAACTACTGAAATGATTGCTGAATGTATTTATTCCGTTAATAAACGAGCAAAAAATTATCGTGATAAAGTTAGAGAGTATAGAAAGTCACCGTATCATTCGCATATACAAGCTAACATTGATAATGCGATAGAAAAAAAGGTTGAATATTACGGAATGAAAGAGGAACTATTACAGCCGTTTGCTCCAACAGTAATTCATAAACAATTTGTGAAAAATACGAAACGTGTTTACAGTTATGAAGAAGATTACCAAAAAATCTTAGTTGAAAAAGAAGGCGATATTATTTGGAAAAGTAATTACTTTGACCACGAGCGATATACAAAAATTCACTTTTTTGATTATCAGATTGAAAATAATCTTTATTTCTTTTATTATGAGATCGGTGGATTTAGTTTTCATAAACCAATTAATGAAGTAGAAGCAATCAAGTCAGGCCTTAATATAGTTGAAATTGATGAGAATTTTAAAACTTATGGTAGAAAAATTGAAGATTTACTTTCAGTTCCATTTGTTAGAAAGGTTTTAAACTTGTTAAACAGTGGTGATTATACGATTGTTGAGTAGTGAAGCTTGATATTTACAATGAGGTAGTGAAATCACCTATATTTATAAAGACTGAAAAGACATCGTTTACGCAAATGAAAGAAAAGTGATTCTTTCAAGATTCGAAAGAATAGTTGAGAATGTTTTTTATATTAACGGAGATGGAATAGGGATCTTTAAACTACAGAGTATAAATGATGACTTAAAACTACTAAATAGAAATCTATTAAATTAATGTTTTAACAAATAAATATCATACATTTTAATTTCTCAAATTAAATAAATGTGGTAGCTAACATCTCTGTAGTTTATTTCTAGGTTATTTATTATCAGCATATAAACACTTAATTATTATAGGAGAAGTATATTTTATATTGTAAGACTACTTTATAGGGAGAGAAGAGAAAAATGATTTCTGTAAATGATAATGCAAAACTATTAAATAGTATAGTAGGTATTGAAAGGGATTATTTGAATTACTTTGGTAAAGAGTTTGCTATTGATTATGAACATCTTTACAATGATATTTTTGATGATAGACTGAGTCAGTTATGTTCTAGTATACACTATCAGTTAGTGAAGGGATTAAGAATATTAAATGATAGTATAAATAGTGGGAGACATTTCTGGGCTGGACCAAGTAGAGATTTGATAAAATCAATTTCATTATCAGACAGATTTGTTAACAACCTTAAGAATTCTGGTGAGAAAGTTAGAATTGTTGAATACTATGATAAAGTATTAAAAAAATGTAATAGTTTTCTATCGTCATCTGGTGGAAGCTCAGTACCAGATGATATGTCGGAAGTTGAATTATACTATGAGTTACCAATTTTTGAAATATCGGATATTGTCGAGATCCCGAATAAAACTATACAACGGTTCCAATTGAAAACAGTTGGTGATGGTTCTTATGCTACTGTCTTTAGTTTCTATGATGAAAATTACAACAAAACTTTTGCATTAAAACGTGCAAAAAAAAATATTTTATTAAAGGATTTAGAGCGATTTTATTTAGAATTTGATACAATGAAGCAGTTACATTCTCCGTATGTACTCGAAGTTTACTCTATTGATAAAACTAAAAATGAGTATGTTATGGAGTATGCTGACACTTCACTTTTTAAATATATAAAGACTCATAATCAGAAATTGACTTTTACCGAGAGAATGAACCTAGGTTATCAAATAATAAAAGGATTTGAGTATCTAGCTAAAAAAGAGATACTTCATAGAGATATATCACCTAATAATATTTTGATTAAAGAGTATGATGATGTAAAAATTATTAAAATTGCTGATTTGGGGAATGTAAAGTTAAGTAATAGCATGTTAACATCTCTAGATACAGAAATAAGAGGTGCATTTAATGATTATTCAGGCCTCCAACGAGTTGGGTTTAGTAATTATAATTTTCATTTTGAAGGTTTTGCTTTGTCAAAATTATTATACTTTGTCTTAACTGGAAGATATAAAGACTTTACAAAATTTGAATATAGTAATTTAGAGGAATTTATTAATAAGGGAACAAATCCAATTTTGAATCAAAGATTTAGCGATATAAATGAATTAAAGAAGTCGTTTTTAAAAATTAAATCAAAATAAAACCGATCTATTAAATTGGATGGTTGACTACTCTATTTTATGGTATTAATTGATTTCAATTTTATCCAAATCAGTGGATTTCGTTCCGTTTTTATGGAACTTTCAAAGATAAAATTGTTGATATAAAGAGATTTGTGAGGATTGAGATACCTTGCGTTCGATGTAAAAAATCTCTAAACTTTAATATTCGTTTATGTGTATTTGAAGCATTTCGTTATATACGAGATGCTTTTTTATATTATCGAATATATAATTGATAATTAGAACAACTAAAAAGACATCTGAAAGAAATTAAATCAGATGTCTTTTATTCTGTCTTTGGAAGTAGGGGCTATGACACAATTATTGCTCAGGATGTTCGTTTTCAAAGGAATTATATACTTCGAAAAGTTGATTTCGTTTAGTGATCTCAAGTTTTATAAAAATATTGTGTACATGTGTCTTCACAGTTCCAACTGAAAGAAACAATTGATCCGCAATTTCCTGATTGTTTTTGTGTTCAAGAAGTAGAGGAAGAATTTCTTTTTCACGTTCAGTTAAATGAAGTTTTTCAGAGAATAGATCTAGTGTACTGGGGTTGTCAATTTTTTGTGATTTATCAAATGAACTTAATTGTTCTTCTACATTCGAAATAGCTTTCCAATCAGAAAGAATATATTTGATTATTAAATAACAAACAGCAATAGTAAACATGTCTTCACACATATTTCTATTTTGAATTCGCAGATTCAACAAGTCATACGAATCTATATTAAAAATTACAAATAAATCTTCTAAGATAATTAGAATGCCAAATAGTACTCCAATATTTGAAATAGTTTTTAAGTAATTTTTATTTCGACTACTAATATTCAAAGATTTTAGATTTCGTCTCGCATATATACCAGTATAAATCAAAAGAAGCTGATTGGGTAAATAGTACATAAAAACTCTTAATGGAGAATTGTTTAGAATTGGGAAAGCCATCCATATGAAAGTAATTGAAATAAAGCAATAGTGGGTTAATAAAGGTGTTTCTTTCCTCAGTCTAGCAACTATCCAAAACTGACAAATATTATTAACAAGATATATGACAGTTTTCACAAAAGGAACTCCCAGAAAGTGTTGGTTATATGTGTTTCCGAAATCTTTAATTATTTCTGTCATTGAAAGGATCAGATTATCAAAAATAAAAAAAACAAGATATAAACCGACTACAAAAAATAAGTATTTTTTATCCTTTTCTGAGTTTAAAGAATAGGTCAATACAATACCAAGGGTCAAAGTATACAATATAATTAAAAATACATTGTATATATAAACTATTTCAATCATATTTAGCCTCCATTAATTCTGTGAAACTAATTAAAACTCTAAACTTTATTGAAAAGCAATAAAATAGGGAGTTTATATTTAAAATAGCATTACATTTTTAAAAGCATAAATACTGGGTTTAGTACTTAAACTTTTAAAAAAGAGGGTTTACACCTTTAAGTTTATCGCAAACTATAAAATTTTGCAATATCATTAAAGCATAACAACACAGGAGGTCTCAATTATGAGCAATAAAATTGATTATATTACAACAGAAGAGTTCTCTAAAGAGCAACTTTTAGAAATGGCTGAGCTATCTCTTAAGATTAAAGCTTGTATTAAAAATGGGTATTACCCACCTTTGTTGAAAAATAAAACTCTAGGTATGATTTTTCAACAATCATCTACAAGAACACGGATTTCTTTTGAAACCGCTATGACTCAACTTGGAGGGCACGCACAATATTTGGCACCCGGTCAAATTCAACTAGGAGGACACGAAACACTAGAAGATACAGCAACCGTGGTTTCTCGCTTAACAGATATTATAATGGCACGTGTTGAGCGTCATAAGAGTGTAGTTGATTTAGCAAAATTTTCTCAAGTACCAGTAATTAATGGTATGAGTGATTATAATCATCCTACACAAGAATTGGGAGATCTGATTACGATTATTGAAAACTTGCCGAAAGGAAAAAAATTAGAAGATTGTAAAGTAGTATTTGTAGGAGATGCAACTCAAGTATGCTTCTCTTTAGGATTAATAACATTGAAAATGGGTATGGAATTTGTTCACTTCGGTCCGAAGGGATTCCAATTAAATGATATGCATAAGTCAAAATATGATGAAATTTGTAAACTATCAGGTGGTAAATATTTAGTAACTGATGATATTGATTCAATTACTGGTGCAGATTTCTTATACACTGATGTATGGTATGGCCTATATGAAGCGGAATTATCAGAAGAAGAACGTATGAAGATTTTCTATCCTAAATATCATGTTGATTCAGAGATGATGGCAAAAGCAGGAGAAAATTGTAAATTCATGCACTGTTTACCTGCTACACGTGGCGAAGAAGTATCTGATGAAGTGATGGATGGCCCAAATTCAGTTTGTTTTGATGAGGCGGAAAATCGTTTAACTTCAATGCGAGGTATCTTAGTTTATCTACTTCGTGATTTTGCGAAACGACATCCATATGACCTTGAAAAACAATCTGTAGCTAAAGCAGAACTGGAATCATTTTTAAAATAAAAGGGTCAATTTGCTTTAAATTGACGATGTTATAACTCTCCTCTTAAAGGAAGGAGAAAAAAATGGAAGAAAAGAAAAAATTTAGTTTGTTTACTACAGTATTAACTGTAATATGTGTAGTATTTGTTGCAGAAGCTGCAGCTCCAGTTGCAGCGATTGGGAATTCTCAATTCTTTTGGTGGTTATTTTTATTAATTGCTTTTTTGTTACCATACGGATTGATTTCAGCTGAATTAGGTACTACTTATATAGGTGATGGTGGAATCTATGATTGGGTGACGAAGGCGTTTGGACACCGATGGGGCTCAAGGACCTCCTGGTATTATTGGATTAATTTTCCATTGTGGTTAGCATCACTAGCTGTTATGACTCCAGGGTTGTTGACAACGATTACAGGTGTTGAGTTTTCGATGTTCTGGACATTATTAATTGAACTTGTATTTATTTGGTTGATTATATGGATAAGCTTTTATCCCGCAAGTGATAGCGTATGGATCCTCAATGGTGCGGCAATTATAAAGATGATATTAGCACTATTAGTAGGAGTCTTGGGATTATACATTGCCTTTACAAAAGGAATGGCTAATAAAATTACGTTGGATTCACTTTTACCATCATTTGATTTAAACAGTCTATCATTTATTTCTGTTATTATTTTTAATCTACTTGGTTTTGAAGTTATTTGTACGTGTGCGGATGATATGGAGAATCCTAAAAAACAAATACCTCAATCTATAATTGTTGCAGGTCTAGTTATTGCGGCTATTTATATATTTTCTGCATTTGGTATTGGGGTAGCGATTCCAGTTGATAAAATTTCTACTAGTAGTGGTATGATGGACAGCTTTAAACTTTTGACCGGATCAGAAAATGGATGGTTTATAATTTTAATGGCATTTCTGTTCTTACTAACTCTTTTTGGAAATATGATTTCATGGTCATTAGGAGTGAATAACACGGCATGTTATGCTGCTGAAAATGGAGATATGCCGAAGTTTTTTGCAAAACGTAGTAAAAAGAATAACATGCCAATTGGATCAGCTTTAGCAAATGGTTTTGTTGCAACATTTGTAGTAGTCATTGCACCAATATTGCCAAATCAGGATCTGTTTTGGGCGTTCTTCTCATTGAACCTTGTTATGTTCCTACTTTCTTATATACCAGTTTTTCCAGCATTTTATAAGTTAAGAAAAATTGATCCAGAAACCCCTCGACCTTTTAAAGTAGGAGGAAGTGATCTTATTTTAAAAATTATGGTTGTGATTCCAATTATTATGATTTTGATCTCGCTTTTATTTACAGCATTCCCATTATCTTTTGACGAAGTAACATTAGCTGATAAATTACCTGTAACTATCGGTTCATTAATTTGTCTTATCTTAGGTGAAGTAATTATTCGTGTGAAAAAAATCAAAAAATGATAGTAACTAAATACCAATACAACAAAAGGAGGACTTGAGATGTCTAAACGTATTGTGGGTACAACCCCTAAAGTAGATGGATTTCGAATGCCAGGAGAATTCGAAGAACAAGAACAAATTTGGATGTTATGGCCATGGCGAAATGATAATTGGCGTCTAGGAGCTAAACCGGCTCAAAAAGCATTTTTAGATGTTGCTAAAGCTATTAGTGAATTTGAGCCAGTCTCACTTTGTGTACCACCTCTTCAATTTGAAAATGCTATAGCTCGTGTATCTGCTCTTAATTGTGAAAATATAAGAGTAATCGAGATGACAAATGATGATTCGTGGATTCGCGACTGTGGTCCTACATTTCTTATAAATGATAAAGGTGAACGTCGTGCAGTAGATTGGGAATTCAATGCATGGGGTGGTTTAGTAGATGGACTCTATTTCCCTTGGGATCAAGATGCGCTTGTTGCAAGAAAAGTTTGTGAATTAACAAATACTGATTCTTATAAAACAGATGATTTTGTTTTAGAAGGTGGATCAATTCACGTTGATGGTGAAGGTACAGTGATGGTTACTGAAATGTGTCTTCTTCATCCAAGTCGAAACCCACATTTGTCAAAAGAAGAAATTGAACAAAAATTAAAAGATTATTTGAATTGTGAAAAAGTAATTTGGGTGAAAGATGGAATTGACCCATATGAAACGAATGGTCATATTGATGATGTAGCATGTTTTGTAAAACCTGGAGAAGTTGCATGTATTTACACTGAAGATGAGAACCATCCTTTCTATAAGGAAGCAAAAGCTGCGTTTGATTTCCTAAGTGAACAAACAGATGCAAAAGGCAGAAAGTTAAAAGTACATAAAATGTGTGTTAC
The DNA here is from genome assembly GCF_000164675.2 of Streptococcus parasanguinis ATCC 15912. Classification (NCBI taxonomy): domain Bacteria; kingdom Bacillati; phylum Bacillota; class Bacilli; order Lactobacillales; family Streptococcaceae; genus Streptococcus; species Streptococcus parasanguinis. Next base: position 560,570 of record NC_015678.1, on the reverse strand, counting down.
TAAGAAGCCATGCTATCTTAAAGATGCAGATACGATTGATTTCTCAGAAGGGGCTATTCCAAGAGAGGAAGGAGAAGTTGCAATTGCATCATATTTGAATTTCTTAATAGTTAATGGAGGAATTATTCTCCCTCAATATGGTGATGAGAACGATGCATTGGCGGTTAAACAAGTGCAAGCGATGTTCCCTGATCGTAAAGTTGTTGGAGTTGAAACTACAGAGATTGCATATGGTGGTGGTAATATTCACTGTATTACACAGCAACAACCAGCAACGAAATAACATATGCAGAGTCTGGTAAAGCAGACTCTGTTTTTTCTAATATATCGCATTAAATAGACGGAGGAATATGAAGATAAATTGCTTTACTAAGAGGTATTAGAGATGAAAAATATTAAAGTAGAATATAGCTGGTTGAAAAATTCTGCTATAACAGGAGTCAATCAATTGCCTGAACACTCTGAGCATTATTATTTTGATAAATATGTAGATATAAATCAACTAGACTATTATCAAATAGATAAGATGCACTTAAGCAGAAATTGGACTTACACGAAATCAGATTTCAATGAAAAAAATGGTGATGTCGAATCTACATTGTTAACTTTATTTAATCATTTTAAAGGTGAAGATAAATTAATTACTAAAAATATTTTCTTGAAAATGAAAAGCTTAAATCTTCCCGTGTATATTTGGATGAATGGGGTCTTTGTTGGATTTTCAAAGGGACTTGAACAGTCTATAGAGTTTGAAATTACAAATTTACTATGTTTGGAGGAAAATGAACTTAAAATAAAGGTATGCTCTATTGAAGAAGAAAAACAAAACAATAATGTGATGCTAGATTCAACGGTAGATTCAATCTTAGACAATATTTCGGAGAGCATTATTTATAGTACTCCTAAACTACATGTATATGATTTTAATACTGTATTAGGAAATAGTCAAAATTCTAATAAATCGACATTAACCATTGATTGCTTATTAAATGGATATTCTAATAGCGCTATAATTAGTGTTTATATATATGATAAAGAAAAAAATATTATTTTTAAGGAGAATATAGATTATACTAATAAACTTGAAAAAAGATATGATTTAGATATAAATTATTTAGCGATTTCTTTTGTAGAATTGTTGATAATTGATGATGGAACAATTGTAGAAACAGCAATAACAAAAGTTTAATAATTTATTTTGTGTTTGTACAAACAAGGGGTTAGAATTTAGTAATAGTTAAATAATCCAAAAATTATAGTAGTATAAAGTTTTTTGATAGTGTTAGAAACAAAATGAAAACTCTCTATCTTAATTAAATTCATACAATTACTTTGAAGTCAAAAAAGAAAAAACTGTGTGATGTTGGAAGCAAGTGATCTCGAAACAACCTAAAATAAAACTTTGACAAAATAAGCCTTAAGGAAGTTTGTAAAGAATCAGATTTCTTAAAACGTTAATAAATACGCTAATACTAACTTATATAGACATTCAAGATGACTTTCTTGAATGTCATTTTTATTTTAATATACTTCTGTTAAATCTAAAATTGAGTTATTTTATATTTGATGTAGATTAGTTATTATATGTCAGTTCTATTTTCGGGACCTAAATATCCCAAAAATGATTACTTTATACGTGAAAGTAAGTTATAATTTGTATATCGAACTGAAAGGGAATTGCGATGTGGAAAAAGCAAATTGAAAAACCAACAATTATTAAGAGACAAAAGCATGATAAGTCTTTTAAGAATTACATTAAAGAACTTTCAAAAGAAAAAGATTTTGGTGAACAATTAACAACAAGAGAGTTGGCTAAGAGGGTAGGTATAGACTATGAAATGTTTAGAAAAATTCTCAATAAACGAAAACCAAATCAACCTCGGGATTGTATAATCGCTATTTGTGCAGCATTATTTTGCTCAGTTGAAGAAACAAATAAAGCGTTATTTTATTATGATGATATGCCTAGCCTAGATCCTTCAGAAGGATATAGAGATTATTTTATAAGATCGGCATTAGAAGCGAGTGAGGATAAATCAACTCATTTCGACTATGCATACAAAGGAGTGGAATTAGTAAACAAAATATTAGATGACAATAATTTTTCAAAGTTACGACTATCTAATAAGATTAAAAGTGTAAAATCAAATGAGAACGTTAAAAATAAGATAAAATATATATCGTCAGAAAAATATTCTGAACGTGAGAAATTTAACTCATCATTAGGTGAATTTTATAAACCATATAATTATAGTGTTGGAACAACAATAGAGGTTGATTACCATGGGGAAAGTCAATATATAAGTAAAAATAGTGATAGAAACGAAGTATACATAAAGAGTAAAAATGGTTTTTCTATAAAAGTTTTAGATAAGGAAACTGAAATGTTTAAAGAGTTTTCACCAATAATAGATAATGTGAACTTACAAGAATTAAAAAAGTGTTATGAGGTATTGTATGACACAAGAAATTGGGGATTTAGAAAAAGTGCAAAAATCAAAGATGCTTCAATAGTTGTCTATGGAGAACAATTTAATTACTATATCCCAGATAGGAATGAGTATTTCTATGCTGAAATTAAAAATGGAAAATTTAGTTTTTCTGTTTTTAAGACTACTATGTTTATGAGGGAATATTTGACGAAAGATGAATTTAAAAGTTTTTATTCTAAAAAAAGAAAAGAACACCAAGCAGAAGTTCAAACATTTTATTCTATTAATGAAATAAAGGAATACTGTGAAAAATTACCAAATAATTTTTTTGATGTTAGATATAGTTATATTTCATACTTTGAAATAATGAAAGAAAAACTTGAGAATTTGCTCATTAACATAAAAAACAAGAAGGAATTGATTCGAGATTTCAATGTGTTGCCAGGGGATGACCCATATGAAATTTATTACTTTTTTAATGTCCAAGATGAGTTTGAGTGTATTGAAGAAGAAATTACGAAGCCTGTATTTAAAGAATATAATCCCTTTGAGGAAGATTTAGGATTGAGTGATGATAAAGAGATTGGTTCCTATCTAGGAGAAGAAAAATATATTGAAAGAGTTTCTAAAAAGAAAGAAGCGGTATTTGAATTTAAAAATAAAAAGGTAATTTTAACAAGAGAAGATTTAATTACTGCTTTTGAACTTGGTTTAAACAACATCGAAGATGTATTGAATCTTAAAAGTCAAATTTTAGATTTTGAAACAATTTATGAAAAATAATCATTTGGGACCAAGAAGTCCCAAATGATGTTGATCTCTTTAGATTAATAAAATATAATGATTTTATTAAATGAAGGAGGTTCCCTCTAATGACAAATTTAGAATATGTAAATTCAATAATTCGTTCTAATGACATGATATACATTGATACATCGTCACTTATGAATGTAATGGAACTAAGGAAATTTTTAGAAAGCTATTACCAAATTTTTGTTGACAATAACAAAAGAATAATTGTGACTAGAGAAGTATGTTTAGAAATTTATAGACACTTAATTTCAAAAGTAGAAACGAAACAGTATAAGTCACAAAAAGTTATCGAGGTACTTAAACAGTATAAAGGAATATTTATTTTTGAAGATGAAAATTTGAATGATACCGAGGCAGAACGTGCATTTGCTGATTCAGAACTATTATCACGTATTACTAAAGAAAAAATAAAACATCGCCAGCTTCTTATAACTAATGATAAAAAACTAAGTGTTGATGTATATAATTTAAATAATTTGAATTCCTGTTTAGGAGCGAAAATATCTGTTTGCTACATTTCTCAAGATGGATTGTTGCATAAAGGAAAGACAAAATTAGAAGATAATTTTAATATCGTGAATAATAAGTTGAAGGAAATTAAGATTATCGGACTTTATTATCATGATAAACGCGAGATAAACTTAAAGACAAGAATATTAGATGCTCTTTCTGGGGTATTAGTTGGTACAACTATAACAAAGTATATGCCAAAGTTAATTCGAGCTATACGATAAATTAAGAAAGTCTGTAAATTCTTTCGAATGAAAATTATACGATATTAGAGGAGATACCATGAACTATCAGTTTTATATAATCATAACATTGTCATTATTGGTTTTGATTTTATTTTGTAAGAACTTTATTCTCAGGAAAAAATTTACGCAATACATAATTGATAATAACAAAAGTGACAAAAATAATTCATTTTTGCACGGTTTGAGTTTTTATGAATCTGTAAAAATACTAAATAAAAAGTATAGAATTGGGAAAATAAACGCGTATGTCATTATTAATTCTTTAAATGATAAAGATGTTGAACAGTGATAAGTGAAAAGTTAAAAAATATAAAATGAAAAGTCTTAAGGAATATCCTATTTCGTTAAAATTTTATATTTAGAAGGGTTTGGAGAAAGATGAAATTTATAAATGGGATGAAGGATTTATCACAAGCGATAGTAGATAAAACAGTTGATGTGAGTCAAAAAAGTTTTAAGTGGGTTAAAGATAATCGTGAAGTGATTATAGAATATGCAGCTATTACTATCCTAAAAAGTGTTGTTGAAGTACTAAATGAAGATAGGAATAGGAAAGAAATATATGAGGATGAGTATGATTATAATGAAAGCTATGAATCTAATATAAATGAGTCGAGTTATATAAGTGCTATAAATGATGAACAATTTATGTTGCAGGAATCACAAATAAAAAATAATATTAATTATCCCCAAAACAGAAAATCTCCAGACTGTCATTTTTGCCATAGTAAAAATGGTAAAATCTTCGTTCGAGGAGGAACGGATGAACAAAAGCAGCAATTTATAGAGATGCATCAATTTGTAGGACAATATGTTTGTACTGAATGTGGAAACGACTTTGATGAAGATGATATTGATTGGGAATTTAGCGATCCAGAAACTGGTTTCTATTATTGTAATTTCTGCAGTAATTCGCTTGAGCAGGCTGGAATTGATGCAATGGATCCTGATGGTTTTGGATACGATGATTATGGAAATTGGGATTCTGACCGTTTAGGGTTATAACCTATCTAAGGTCATTAGATAAAATTAATTAAAAAATTTTTTCAAAAAAATTTAAATCCTATGTGGAAGATATTATAATGTGTTTTAAAATCCTTAAAATATCGCTATTTCCGCTATTTTAAAGGGCACTTTGTAAAGTGTCCTTTTTAAATTTTAGTAGAAAATTGAGCAATTTTTGGTAGAAAAAGCGACTTTTTTTGATTTTTCTTTTTTTTACTTTTATCAAAAAATGGCAGACTATAAGTATGAAAAGAAAATTGAGTGCAAGAGAGTTGTAGCTGATCGCTACAACTCTTTTTTTTGCTCTCAAAAATCTTTTCAAATAAATAAAAAGAGGTTATATAATGCCTGTAGATAAAAAAGAGAAAATCGAGAAGATTTTAAATGCACCAACTTTGAATTTGCTAACTTCTGTTAATTTGAAAACAGTTGACAAAGTAAGGGATCCGATCACTAATCGAACTTCGATTCATTTAGAGACTGGTACGATTCATATTGAAAACTTTGATGCTAACAAAGATTATTTCAAACTCCGAGTTTTGAAGATGTTGGATTTATTGATTCTTCTTGTCGGGAAGAAGAACAAATATAAACTAAGTGAAGAAGAGGCTGTTGACTGCTTTGTTGAATTTTCAATTAAACAGTATGCAGAACTGATGGGGAAAAATAATCCAAAAAGTACTTCAACGAAGAAAAATGTACGTCGTATCATTGAAGAGGCATTAAGCTTGCTAAACGATCTTTCTATTAGTACCGCCGAAAAGAGAAAATCGGAAATCAAAGAATTCAAAGATATGAAACTGATTGAGGAATTCAAATGCAAAAAAGGAGTTTATACAGTTCAATTGACTGAAAAATTCGTTAGATATTTAATTACTTCATATGTTAGTAATTTCCCCCTCAGACTTTTTAAAATTGATGAGCGTAGTAAAAATGTTTATTCTATCGCAAAGAAACTAGTCTATCATCAAAGTCTCAATAATAATAGAAAGAAAAAAATTCATGAAGTCATATCAGTTGAAGCTCTATTGAATGTATGTCCTAAAATTCCTGCAATAGAAGAAGTTAGATTGAAAAAAGCTGGATGGCATTCGAGAATTGAGGAGAGCTTAGATAATTCACTTAATAAACTAGTCGATTATAAAATCCTTGTTAGTTGGGAATATAGTAATCCAAATGGTGTACGTTTATCAGATAAACAGTTAGAAATGAAATCATTTTTTGAATTTCAAAAATTTAGAATTCATTTTAAAGTTTCAGGGATTTAAATTCACTGATTTATCGATTTGCTTCGATTAAATCAGGATTTATGTATGGGGTATGTTGAGTTAGAATTTGGGGTATGTTGAATTAGAAATTGGGGTATGTTGATTTTGTAAAAAAATTTTTCATCCTTGGTATAACTGATATTTTAGCGTCTCTGATTTTCAATACTAATAATATTAATAAGCATCATATGCCTTCAATTTTCGTATTGAAGGCAATGATATAATTTTGCCTGTAAAGAAAAAAATCCGGATTTTATTTTTTTACTGGAAATTAAAAAAGGAGTACAAATATGTTTGAAGAAGAAAAATCTTATTTGAAAGCATACATTGACCAAATCTCTGAACCAAGTCGTAAAGGTGGTAAAGGAGCATATATTTGCCCACTTTGCCACAGTGGTGAAGGAAGAAACAGAACTGGTGCTTTTCATATTTACGATGAAACCCAGTGGAAATGTTTCTCTTGCGATAGAGGTGGAGATATCTTTGATCTTATCGGTTATATAGAAGGAATTGATAAATTTAAGGATCAATTGAAGCGTGTCAGAGAGTTGTTTAATCTATCAACTGAATGTGATGGATTCAAGAACCAGAGAACTGAATTTTTAAATTACAATGCTGTTTTTCCTTTAAAGGGAGAAGAGAAAAAAGATAATTATTCAAGTTTTTATAATGAGGCAATAAAGCATCTTTGTGAAACTGACTATTTTCTTAAACGAGGGTTGAGTTTTCCAACAGTCCAACAGTTTAAAGTCGGCTATGTAAAAAAATGGAAGCATCCCCATGTGACTAATCCAAATGTCCCTGAAACTCCCAGATTAATTATTCCTTTAAGCGAGAGTTGTTATTTTGCTCGTGATACAAGAGAAATTGTACCCGAACCTCAATTGAACTATACTAAACAGAAAGTGGGAGGGAGCGATATTTTTAATAAAAGCGAACTCTTCAAAAAATCTGCGGATCCAATTTTTATTGTAGAAGGCGAAATAGATGCCATGAGCATCGTTGAAGTTGGTGGAAAGGCAGTAGGACTCGGGAGCATTGGAAATATAAAAAAACTAATTAATCTTGTTTCTGATCTAAAAATTGATCGTACATTCATTCTCTCATTAGATCAAGACGAAAAGGGGAGAGAGGCTGAACTAAAATTAGCAGAGCAGTTTAGAAATAAGAAAATTAAATTTATTTCTTTCAAATTAACTATTGATGATGTAAAAGATCCTAACGATATGTTAGTGAAAAATAAAGGAGTATTTAACAAAATGGTAGAATATGCAATCAATCAAACAAAAAGTGAAAAAGAGCGGTATCTTGAATATTCAACAGCTAATCATCTTCCGAAGTTTTTTAATGATATTACGAATGGTTCAAATACTTCATGTGTTAAAACAAATTTTGAAGGTTTAGATGATCTATTGGAAGGTGGTCTTTACGAAGGCTTGTATTGTGTTGGTGCAATTTCCTCCCTTGGAAAGACAACATTTGTAACTCAGATTGCTGATCAAATTGCAGCACAGGGAACAGATGTTTTGATTTTTAGTATTGAAATGTCGAGATGGGAAATAATTAGTAAAAGTCTTAGTCGTCACACTGTTATCGAATCTATTGCCTCTAATAGTGATATCAGAAATGCAAAAACAGCACGAGGAATTACTGAGGGAAGTAGATATGCAGGTTACAGCACCCCAGAGATTGATTTGATTAAAAAAGCTGGAGAAAATTACTCTCAATACTGCAAAAATATTTACATTGTCGAAGGTACTGGACCTATTGGTGTGGAGCTAATTCGGAAAACTGTTGAAAATCATCTCAAATATACTGGAAAAGTACCTGTCGTTATTATTGATTACTTACAGATTCTATACCCGGTGAATGAACGATTTACTGAAAAACAAAACACAGATAGATCGGTAATAGAATTGAAAAGGATTAGCCGAGACTTTAAAACACCAGTAATTGCTATTTCTTCTTTTAATAGAGAAAACTACAAATCTGTTGTAAGTATGCAGTCTTTCAAGGAGAGCGGAGCAATCGAGTATTCTAGCGATGTTTTGATTGGACTACAACTTAAGGGGACTGGACCAGCAAATTTTGATGTTAATGAAGCTAAGTCGAGAAATCCTAGAGAAATTGAGCTAGTGGTTTTAAAAAATCGTAATGGAAGAACTGGCATTAAGATGGAATTTGACTATTATGCGATGTACAATTATTTTAAAGAAAAGTAGTATAAGGCTTTTGGTTAATGATCTAATTTGTTGAATTACTCTAAGCCTTATCAAAAGATGGAAATCTCTGTAATTAAGAATTAGAAGGAAGAGATAATGCAAACAATAAATCATACAGAATTAATGAAATTAGGTTTTCCTGAACATACGGCACGGGATATTATAAGACAAGCCAAGTTAATTGCTGTCCGACAATTTGAAGAATCTAGAGCTTTATCAAATAATGTGGTAGAATTAAGTAAATCACCTTTTGACAATTCTCGTCTTAATTTAGCTCCTACTTATATTGTAGAAGAATTACTCGGTTTTAAGTTGCTTTCTGAAAGAAAGGAACAAAATGAGTAAAAAATATAAATGCGTAAGTCGAAATAAGAAAGGAAAAATTTACTATGAGGTTGAATTCAGTGTAGATCCATCTACGGGTGACCGAAAGAGATTTAGGGTTAAATCTTATAAAGATCAATTCGGGATTGATTTTAAAACAGAAAAGCAAGCCTTTGACGAAGTCTGTAGGATAAGAACTGAATACAATGCTAAAATAGCTAGTGCTAGTACAAAAAGACCACAATTAGATATTCCATTTTCAAAATTTATGGAAGATGTCTATTTGCCTTATTATAAGAAAACTGTTCAGCCCGTAACCTATCAAACTGCTTATCCTCAGTATAAGACTTTTATTGAAGTTTTTGCTGACAAGAAATTGTCTGAAATCAATGTTCGGGAATGCGAAGATTTTAGATTATCTTTAATGGAAGACTACTCTCCAAACTACGCAAAAGGACTTTGGTGTAAACTGAAGAAGTGCTTAAATTATGCAGAACGCTTGGAATACATCGAGAATAATCCTTGTCGAAAGTTAGACAATCCTAAAGGAGAAAAACCGAAAACTGAATTTTGGACTGTAGAGGAACTTGATAAGGTATTAAAAACTTTTGATCAGACAGTTTATGAAGAGAGGCAGTTTTATACGGCTATCTGGCTTTATTTTATGACGGGGATGCGAGTCTCTGAGGGTCTTAGTTTAAAGTGGTCAGACATAGATCTTAAAAATAAGGTTATTCATATTCAATCTACCCTCGAATATCAAGGGAATGGGAAATACGTTCGAAAAGAGCAGACAAAAACTAGGGCAGGAATGCGTTTCTTAGAAATAGATGACGAAACTGTTAAAGTGTTGCAAAATTGGAGAACTGTACAAGTGTATAATAGAGAAGATAATTTCGTATTAGCACGGTTTAACTCTCCAATGAACAAATCTACCTTAAGTCGAATGTTAAAAAGGCATGCACTAGTGGCTAAGGTTCCGGTTATTACTGGGAAAGGTCTACGTCATAGTCATGATTCATTTATGATAAACGTTCTAAAAAAAGATGTTTTGTATGTCTCGGCTCGTTCAGGAAGAACGGACAAGGCTACAACACTAAACACCTATTCTCATTTCTATGATAGACAAGTTGTTACTGGTGGTGCTGAGATAACAGAGGCATTAGGAGAGCTGGGATTAACTGCAAATCCCGCCACAATCCCGCCAAGTAAAGAAACCAAGTAAAAAATAGCTGTGTGAGAACAACTAAAGCAACGACGCTTCAGTTACTCTTAAATAATAGAGTTTCCAATCAAAATGAAAACCGAGGTTTAGGTCTCGGTTTTTTTGTGCATTCTTTCTTTTATACCTTTTACAAGTCCCGTATCATCAAATATTTCATTGAGATACGAAAATATTGTTGCTATAATAGGGATAATCTATGAAATAAGGAGAAGGTATGAAAAATTTTAAACAGATTCTTTTGGCTTTAGTTGCTGTTTTTGCACTAGTCTTCTTGGTAGCCTGTGGTCCAAAAAGTGATAATGGGACTTATGTATTCGAACCTACAACAGAAGAAGTGAGGGAGATGCTACCAAGTGAACTTGCTTATATTATCACAGATGATTATAAATTTAGGGTTTCTATGATCATTAAGGACAAAAAAGGGGTTATAAAGGTTCAAATAAAATCAAATGTTCAAAATACCAATCAACCCTACGATTTTAAGGTTGATCAAAAAGCTAAAACAATTATATTGGAAAGTGAATATAGTAAGACTAAAATTACTTATCAAATTTCTGGTGGGGTATTAACTATTAAAAATATAAGTGATTCTGGCAGGAGTAATTCCGACACCTTTATAAATTTCATAAAATTTGCAAAGTTTAAAAAGATCAAATAAAAGAAATGGTAGGTACGGATCCTGCCTTTTTAATCGTTAAATATTAGTTGATAAATATATTACAAGAGTGTTACATTTGTAATATTTCATTGCCGTGTGTCTGAATTGTTGTTATAATTGGTTTAATCTAATTAAAAAGGAGAAGTTATGAAAAACTTTAAACGTATTCTTTTGGCTGTAGTAGCTGTTTTTGCAGCAGTCCTCTTGGTGGCATGTGGTGCCAAAAGTGACAACGGGACTTATGTCTACAAACCTGCAAAATCTGAAGTGAAGGAAATCCTTGAAGAACAAGGTGCTCCAAGTTCAAGTGTTGATGCATTGATTGACAATGTTAAATTGGAAGTTTCAGTGACCATTAAAGATAAAACAGGTAGCCTTAAAATTAAAGGTGAAATGATGGGACAAAAAACAGACCAATCATTTGATATGAAAGTTGACCAACAAAAGAAAACTCTCCAATCTAAAACAGGTGAAGGCGAAAAGGTTAAATACAAAGTATCTGGAGATGTGTTCACTTTTGATTTATCTGGTGAAAAGAGTTCAGGTCATGAAGCCGCTTTGGAAATGTTCAAAAACGCTAAATTCAAACGTACAAAATAATACAAGAGAAGGGCAGAGAGTATCTGCTCTTTTTCTTCTTTAAAACATCTTGAATCGGTATTAAAATAGTGGTAAAATCAGATTATAAAATACATTAGGAGATTGATTATGAAAAATATTAAACGTATTCTTTTAGCTTTCGTTGCAGTTTTTGCAGTAGTCCTCTTGGTGGCATGTGGTGCCAAAAGTGATAATGGGACTTATGTCTACAAACCATCAAAAACAGAACTCAAGAAAATTCTTGAGGAGCAGGGCTTATCAGGTAGTCAATTAGAGTCTATTGGAGACGTTATTAATTTTGAAGTTTCTATTAAGATCAAAGATTCAAAAGGAACCCTCAGCATCGCGGGTGAAGTCGCTGGTCAAAAGAATGAGCGATCTTATGATGTCAAAATCAATCAAAAAGAGAAAACAATCGCGTCAAAAGATGGTAGTGGAGAAAAGATTACATACAAGGTCGATGGTGACTATTTGACATTTGATCTTTCTAAGTTAAGTAATAGCAACCAAGGGGATCTTATGATTCTTAAAAATGCTAAACTCAAACGCACAAAATAATGAAAGTGAAGAGCGGGGAAACCTGCTCTTTTGCTTTACTTTTATGACTGGTTTGATATAATGAATGAGACTACAGATGGGACTGGGGCAGGAATGATTTTCTTTGAAAATGATTTCGTCTCGCTCCCTCTTTTCTGTGTGATCAAGGAAATTATTTATGGAAAAGGAGAAACATCTATGCTATATATTTGGTCTTACTTGAAAAAGTATCCCAAGTGGCTAGCCCTGAATCTATTTTCGGCGGTCCTGTTTGTTATTGTCAATTTGGGCTTGCCAACGATTCTAGCTCGCATGATTGATGAGGGGATTAACCCGCGTGATGTGAATCGGCTGTATTTCTGGGGCTGGGTCATGTTTGCGATTATTTTGCTTGGGATTGTGGGGCGGATTATCTTGTCTTACGCGGTTGGCCAGCTAACGACCACCATGGTGCGCGATATGCGCAATGACCTCTATGCCAAGTTACAGGAGTACTCGCATCGCGAGTATGAGCAAATCGGAGTATCGTCATTGGTCACTCGCTTGACTTCGGATGCCTTTGTTTTGATGCAGTTTGCGGATTCTATGTTGAAGATGGGGGTCATCACACCCTTGATGATGGTTTCCAGTGTTCTCTTGATTCTGACAACTAGTCCTTCTTTAGCGTGGATTGTAGCGGTTTCTGTACCATTTCTTGCTGTCGTCGTCTGGTATGTAGCAGTCAAGACACGTCCACTTTCCGAGAAGCAACAAAAGACACTCGACCATCTTAACCAGTTTGCGCGTGAAAATTTGACAGGACTTCGTGTGATTCGTGCCTTTGCCCGTGAAGAATTCCAGGAAGAGAAATTTGCAGCTGAAAATGCAGTCTACGCAGAAAACTCGAATAAATTGTTCAAACTAACTGGTTTGACAGAGCCCTTATTTGTGCAGATCATCATTGCTATGATTGTGGCGATTGTCTGGTTTGCTTTGGATCCTCTTCATGACGGTAGTTTGAAAATTGGGGATCTGGTTGCTTTTATTGAGTATAGCTTCCACGCGCTCTTGTCTTTCCTCTTTTTAGCCAATCTCTTTACCATGTATCCTCGTACTGCGGTTTCTAGCCGTCGTCTCAAGGAAATCATGGACATGCCCATTTCGATTGATCCGAATGAGAATGGTGTAACAGAGACAGCATCTCGTGGCTATTTGGAATTTGACAATGTCACCTTTGCTTATCCAGGTGAGACGGAGAGTCCAGTTCTTCACAACATTTCCTTTCAGGCCAAACCTGGCGAAACGATCGCCTTTATCGGATCGACAGGTTCTGGGAAATCTTCACTTGTGCAGTTGATTCCTCGATTCTATGATGTAACACTTGGAAAGATTTTGGTCGACGGCGTGGATGTACGTGACTACAATCTCAAGGCCCTTCGCCAAAAGATCGGTTTTATTCCGCAAAAGGCCTTACTCTTTACTGGAACCATTGCTGAAAACCTTCGTTATGGGAAAGAAGACGCATCTGTACAAGAGCTAGAACAAGCAGCAGATATTTCCCAAGCTAAGGAATTTATTGACAGTCGCGAGGAAGGCTTTGATACGCATTTGGCAGAAGGTGGAAGCAACCTTTCAGGTGGTCAAAAACAACGCTTGTCCATTGCTCGTGCTGTTGTCAAAGATCCAGATGTCTTTATTTTTGATGATTCCTTCTCTGCCTTGGACTACAAGACGGATGCCACTTTACGGAAGCGTCTCAAAGAAGTCACAGGAGATGCGACTGTCTTGATTGTAGCGCAACGTGTGGGAACCATTATGGATGCGGATCAAATTATTGTCTTGGACCATGGAGAGATCGTTGGTAGAGGAACCCACGATGAATTGATGGAAAGTAATGAGATCTATCGTGAGATCGCTAATTCGCAGCTCGATAGTCCATCATTGACAGAAGAATAGAAAGGAGAAGCAGATGAAACAAGAACAAAACAGTTTTAGTAGACTATGGACTTACTTGAGAGCCTATCGCTTGGAAGTTTGCTTGTCCATTTTCTTAAAAATCCTGAGTGTCGTCATGAGTGTTGTCGAACCCTTTGTTTTGGGGCTTGCTATTACGGAGTTAACAAAAAATCTCATGGATATGGCAAAAGGCCTTTCGGGAGCAAGTCTGAATACCTCCTATATCGCTATCATTATGACGCTCTATCTATTCCGTGGGGTCCTCTATGAGTTGGGATCTTATTATTCCAACTATTTTATGACCAATGCTGTTCAAAAGACCGTTCAGGACATGCGAAATGATTTGTCTCATAAAATCAATCACATTCCGGTTTCCTATTTTGACCGGCATCAGTTTGGTGATTTGTTAGGACGTTTTACTAGCGATGTCGAAACAGTCTCGAATGCCTTGCAACAGTCCTTCTTACAAATCGTTAATGCCATCTTTACCTTGCTTTTTGTCATCAGCATGGTCTTATTCTTAAATATCCAGCTGGGTCTAGTGGTCATCCTGTCCATTCCAATCACTTATTTCAGTGCTCGATTTATCATGAAAAAATCTCAGCCTTACTTTAAAGAGCAGGCAGATGTTTTGGGGGCAATGAACGGCTTCGTTCAAGAAAATTTAACAGGTTTCAATGTCCTTAAGCTCTATGTCCGAGAAAAATCTTCCCAGGAAGAGTTTCATGATATTACCCATCATCTACAAAAGGTAGGATTCAAGGCCAACTTCATTTCCGGCTTAATGATGCCGATTTTAAATGGAATTTCAGATTTGACCTATCTGATGATCGCTTTGATGGGTGGCTTGCAAGTGTTAGCAGGTCGTTTGACAGTCGGGAATATGCAGGCTTTCGTCCAATATGTCTGGCAGATCAATCAACCCATTCAAAACTTGACCCAATTGGCCGGTCAACTCCAGAGTGCTAAGTCGTCTCTAGATCGGATTTTCCAAGTCATGGATGAACCAGATGAAGTGGCAGATGTGACAGAAATACTCTCTGGAGATTTGACAGGTCAGGTTAGCTTTAAACATGTTGATTTCCAATATGTAGTGGATAAACCCTTGATTCGTGATTTTAACCTAGAAGTGAAACCAGGTGAAATGGTGGCTATTGTCGGTCCTACCGGAGCAGGTAAAACAACCCTGATTAATCTGCTCATGCGCTTTTACGACGTGACTGCGGGATCGATTACGGTGGATGGTCATGATATTCGCCATCTGTCTCGCCAAGATTACCGTAAGCAATTTGGGATGGTCCTTCAGGATGCTTGGTTGTACGAAGGAACCATCAAAGAAAATCTTCGTTTTGGTAACCTAGAAGCAACGGATGAAGACATTGTTGAAGCTGCAAAGGCAGCCAATGTCGATCACTTTATCAGGACACTTCCTGGTGGTTACAATATGGAAATGAACCAGGAGTCTAGCAATATTTCTCTAGGCCAAAAGCAACTCTTAACTATTGCGCGTGCGCTCCTTGCTGATCCTAAGATTTTGATTTTGGATGAAGCGACGTCTTCTGTCGATACGCGTTTAGAGCTCTTGATTCAAAAAGCTATGAAGAATTTGATGAAAGGGCGGACTAGCTTTGTCATTGCTCACCGCTTGTCTACCATTCAAGAAGCAGATAAAATTCTTGTCCTCAAAGATGGACAAATCATCGAACAAGGAAACCACCAATCCTTGTTGGCAGACAAAGGATTCTACTATGAGCTCTACAATAGCCAGTTTTCAAGTAAATAAGCTAATTAATCTAAAAAGCTTGAGACAGATTTCTCAACTTTTCTCTATTTAATTTCTTTTGCTAAAAAGTGAAACAATAAGTTCATTACAATCCTTCATTGACAGTAAGAAGCCTTATCGGTATACTAGGTGTAATTTATTTAGGAGGGCACCATGATTATTCGACCCGTTCAGATTAGTGATGCAGCGACTATCCGAGCGATTTACCAACCTTATGTGACAGAGACAGCCATCACCTTTGAGGTCGATGTGCCGACTGTCCAGGAATTTGAAAGACGCATCACAAAAACGCTACCCAAATTTCCTTATTTAGTCGCAGAAGTTGATGGGAAAGTTGTGGGTTATGCCTATGCCTCGACCTATTATGCACGGGCTGCCTATGATTGGACCACTGAATTGTCTATTTATATAGCGAAAGAGGCGCGTGGACAAGGGATTGGATCAGCTCTTTATACTGCCTTAGAAGAGGAGTTACAAACACGAGGCTACTTACGCTTTCTGGCTTGTATCGCAGTTCCTAACGAAGCGAGCATTTCCATGCATAAAAAGCGGGGCTATATTCAAGTCGCTCATTTCCCAAAAATTGGCTATAAGTTCAACCAATGGCATGATATCGTCTGGATGCAAAAGACGATTGAAGGGCTTGTGAAAAGCCTTGAGTGGCAAAAAACAAGATAGGTGGCTCTTTTGTACGATTTAAAAGCAAGCACCTCACTTCTTGACAGTTTGTGGATATTCATGGTAAAATAACTACATGCGATGAGTCGATTGGCTCCTTGGAGCCTTTTGCGCTGAGGAGGTCTACATTCAATTGTAACGCAGGAGCGGACCTTGAACAGTTGTGTGAACCGGCTGTTCTCACCGAAAGGTGCCTCGAATCCTGATCTTCGGATCAGGATTTTTTAATACCTTGAAAGACACTAAATTATTTTTAAAACTATTATAATACAGTTGCTATGTAAAAATATTGGTGTTACAATATAGTAAAGTTTATTGCGTCTGAAAGGAGTGGAGGATTTTGGGAGATATCTATCATTCTAATGGTCCTGTATCTACAGACCATTCGCATAAAATTGAGGAGCTAGAAAACTCCAAACAATTTCAGGATGCAATCGGATTAATCCGAGAACAAATGAAGAACAATCTACAATGGAATGTTTTCCGATCTTTTGGTATTATTTGTGCCATATTGTCTCTCGTTTTATTGCGTTTTGCAGCTATTCCTTTGATCCTTTTAGTTGTTGGTTTGTATTATTGGCCACAATATAAAAAACGAAAAGCCTTGTTTGGGGATCGAATTCGATCGAACGATGAGATCTATCTAGATGATATCCTGTCGCCTGTATTAAAGGAAGTTTTTCCTCAGGCTTCGATAAAAGAGGATGGTTCCATCCCCTCTGAAGCTCTCACGCATTTATGTCCTCGGTCGACTGATTTTCTATGTTTCAAACAGCTATCATTTCATGATGACAAAGAGCTGACAGTGTCAAATCTCTATGCTCATCATACTGAGACTCGTCAACGGACATCCAATGGACATACGAGAACGGAACATGTGGAAGTCACAGATTTCTGCGGACAAGTATTCTTTTTAAACCTACCAATTCATTTCTCAGGTCATCTTCGTGTCGTTCCGACGAAGAAATCATTCCTTTTTAATAGAGAGATAAATGGGGATTATCCAGGAGCCAGAGGAAATGAGGTGCAGATTGAAACAGAGGATATTCGCAATAACGAAAATTACAATATTTACTGCACGGATGAACTGTCTGCCCGAAAATTTCTCACCCCTAAGATGTTAGAATGGTTTGATCGACAAATTTCTCAAAATGCCATGTGTGTATTTTTGAAAGACAAGAAACTTTTTATTTCTTTGTATACCGATCGCTATATCTTTCCGACTCCTCAAAAACCGGAAGATATTGATCAACTATCTTTGGTGACTGAATATCATAAATTATGCAGAGAACTGGCTTTAATTAAAGAAATAACAGCAATTTTTGAAGGAGAAACATCATGAATCTCATTATCGGCTTAATCATATTTGTTGCCCTATTGGCTATTTGGTTTATTAGTGTAGGAAATCGCCTCAATCGCTATCTAGTGACCATTGAAGAATCAAAGAGAACCGTTGATATCGTTCTCGTAAAACGCTATGATACCATTTCGGAAATGCTAAAAGTAGCGAAAGCTTATGCCAAACATGAACAACAGCTTTTTACCGATTTAGTTGCTTTACGCCAAGGAGCGACTATTCAAGAATCCAACCAAGTTATTACCAATCAAAATGATGTCTTGGCACAAATTCGTGCAGTCGGTGAAAACTATCCAGAGCTCTTGTCTTCTAACCAATTCTTGGCCTTGCAAAAGGAAATTGCTGACGAAAATGAAGATCTTGCTGCAGCGAAGCGAATTGTTAACAGTAATGTCTGCCACATCAATCAAGAAATTGTTTCATTTCCGGCGTCTATCGTAGCAGGTGTAAAGGGGATCCATCAAGTTCCATTTCTTGCTGAAGAAACACAAGGTAAGAAAGATTTAAGTGACTTGAACTATGACCTTAATTAAAGAACTATTTATTATAAATAACCATTAAAAATCCTGGTCTTAGAATCAGGATTTTTTCCTACTGTTGGTACTTTTCATTTATGCCAAAAAATTGTATAATAGTACAAATACTCAATTTTTAGAAAATTTTGAAAGAGGATTTACTATGGGATACACAGTTGCTGTTGTCGGTGCTACAGGTGCCGTTGGTGCTCAAATGATCAAAATGTTGGAAGAATCAACTCTTCCAATCGATAAGATTCGCTACCTTGCGTCTGCACGTTCTGCAGGAAAAGTCTTGCAATTTAAAGGGCAAGATGTAACCATTGAGGAAACGACTGAAAATGCTTTTGAAGGGGTTGATATTGCCCTTTTCTCAGCTGGTGGTTCAACATCTGCGAAATATGCACCTTATGCTGTGAAAGCAGGCGCAGTAGTGGTTGATAACACTTCATATTTCCGTCAAAATCCGGATGTCCCATTGGTTGTTCCTGAAGTGAATGCACATGCGCTTGATGCTCATAACGGCATTATCTCTTGTCCAAACTGTTCAACGATCCAAATGATGGTCGCTCTTGAGCCAGTTCGTCAAAAATGGGGCTTGGAACGTATCATCGTGTCAACTTACCAAGCTGTTTCAGGTGCCGGTATGGGAGCTATTCTTGAAACCCAACGTGAGTTGAAAGAAGTTTTGAACGATGGGGTCAGCCCACGCGATGTCAAAGCGGAAATCTTGCCATGTGGTGGTGATAAAAAACACTACCCAATTGCTTTTAATGCTCTTCCACAAATCGACGTCTTCACAGAAAACGACTATACTTACGAAGAAATGAAGATGACAAATGAAACCAAGAAAATCATGGAAGATGAGAGCATTGCTGTTTCAGCAACATGTGTGCGGATTCCAGTCTTGTCAGCTCACTCAGAGTCAGTCTATATTGAAACAAAAGAAGTGGCACCAATTGACGAAGTAAAAGCTGCTATTGCGGAATTTCCAGGTGCCGTTCTTGAAGATGACGTTGCTCACCAAATCTATCCTCAAGCAGTTAATGCTGTCGGTTCACGGGATACTTTCGTTGGACGTATTCGTAAAGACTTGGATGCTGAAAAAGGGATCCACATGTGGGTGGTTTCAGATAACCTCCTCAAAGGTGCCGCTTGGAACTCCGTTCAAATCGCAGAAACACTTCACGAACGTGGACTCGTACGTCCAACAGCTGAATTGAAGTTTGAATTGAAATAGGGAGCAAAACAGAAATCAGTAACTCGAAGAGTTTGATTTTTCCTTAGCTAACTAGCAAATCAACTTGTTTTATGAACAGATCATGAGGCAAAGGCAAGCATGCCCCAGCCTCTTTCTTATATAGAGAAAGGTTTTTCTATGTCTTATAATGATTTAAAAGATTGTAAAATTATCACTGCATTTATCACCCCCTTTCATGAAGATGGGACCATTAATTTTGACGCACTTCCTGCCTTGATCGAGCACCTCTTGGCTCATCATACAGACGGGATTCTCTTAGCTGGAACGACTGCGGAAAGTCCAACCCTGACCCACGATGAGGAATTGGAACTCTTTGCGGCTGTTCAAAAGATTGTCAATGGCCGAGTTCCTTTGATCGCTGGTGTCGGAACCAATGAAACTCGTGATTCGATCGAGTTCGTTAAAGAAGTGGATGCTTTTGGTGGCTTTGCAGCAGGATTGGCTATCGTTCCTTACTACAACAAACCATCTCAAGAAGGTATGTATCAACACTTTAAAGCCATTGCGGATGCATCCAATCTTCCGATTATTATCTACAATATTCCAGGGCGCGTGGTAGTGGAAATGACTCCTGAAACCATGCTTCGTTTGGCAGAACATCCAAACATTATAGGGGTTAAAGAGTGTACAACTCTTGCCAACATGGCCTACTTGATTGAACACAAGCCAGAAGAATTTCTCGTCTATACAGGTGAAGATGGAGATGCTTTCCACGCTATGAATCTTGGTGCAGATGGAGTGATCTCAGTGGCTTCTCATACAAATGGAGATGAGATGCATGAGATGTTCCAAGCCATTGAACACAACGATATTAAAAAGGCAGCGGCCATCCAACGTCAATTTATCCCTAAAGTCAATGCTCTCTTTTCTTATCCGAGTCCAGCTCCTGTCAAAGCTGTCTTAAACTATATGGGCTTTGAAGCGGGGCCAACTCGTTTGCCATTGGTGCCAGCACCGGCAGAAGATGCGAAACGCATCATCAAGGTTGTAGTGGATGGGGATTACCACGCGACCAAAGAAATCATTACGGGAGTTTTAAGACCAGATTACTAATATTTTATTGTAGAAAATGTGTTTGAATAAAAATAACTTAACTTCCCAATCAATGAATCTATTTTTTGAAAGACCTTTGATTCTTTGTAAAAAAATTATATAATAAAGTAGTAGGTCTTCATTTCTTTATAAAGGAAATGGAGTGTTCATGAAAATTTAAAATAAAGGAGACTCCGATGGAAGTCATTAAACGTAGTGGAGAAGTAGTTGAATTTGATCCAGATAAAATCTACCAAGCGGTTTTAAAAGCAGCTCAAACGGTTTATGTTTTGACAGATGATTTGCGTCAAAACTTGGCCCAAGTCACTAAGAAAGTAGTGATGGATTTAGAAGAAGCAAAAGTAGAACGTGCAACCATCAGTATGATCCAATCAATGGTTGAGCACCGTTTGCTTGGTGCAGGCTATATTACTATCGCGGAGCATTATATTTCTTATCGCTTGCAACGTGATTTGGAGCGTAGTGGCTACGGAGACCACATCGCCGTCCATTTGCATTTTGAACAAATTCGCTAGAATATAAAATAGAAGTTACTTCGGTAGCTTCTTTTTAGTATTTTTATTAATCTCTGAGAATTCTAGAAAACATGGTATAATAGAAGAGATTGAACTGGAAAGGAATGGAGAACATGGCAACTATACAATGGTTTCCTGGACACATGTCCAAAGCTAGAAGACAAGTACAAGAAAATTTAAAATTTGTGGATTTTGTGACGGTTCTGGTAGATGCTCGTTTGCCACTATCAAGCCAAAATCCTATGTTAACGAAAATTGTTGGTGATAAGCCTAAATTAATGATTTTAAACAAGGTAGACTTGGCCGATCCTGTGGCGACAAAAGAATGGCAGGACTATTTCGAATCACAAGGGATCAAAACCCTAGCCATTAACTCCAAAGAGCAATCTACGGTTAAGAAGGTCACAGATGCTGCTAAGAGTTTGATGGCCGATAAAATTGCCCGTCAAAAGGAACGAGGGATTCAGATTGAAACCCTTCGGACCATGATCATCGGGATTCCTAATGCTGGGAAATCAACTCTGATGAACCGCTTAGCGGGGAAAAAGATTGCTGTTGTTGGGAATAAACCAGGGGTGACTAAGGGGCAACAATGGTTGAAAACGAATAAGGATCTTGAAATCTTGGATACTCCAGGGATTCTCTGGCCCAAGTTTGAAGATGAAGAAGTGGCTTTAAAGCTTGCTTTAACAGGCGCCATCAAGGATCAGTTGCTTCCAATGGATGAAGTGACAATCTTTGGCCTTAACTATTTTAAAGAGCACTACCCAACTGTTTTGCAGGAACGTTTTAAACAAATGGATCTGGAACAAGAAGCTCCTGAAATCATTATGGAAATGACCCAGAAATTAGGATTTCGTGAAGATTACGACCGTTTTTACCAACTCTTTGTCAAAGATGTTCGCGATGGTAAATTGGGACGGTATACGCTGGATCGCGTAGGGGAAATTGATGGCAACCATTAAGGAAATTAAAGAGCAATTAGCAAATATCCAGCGGTTAGACGATCCTTTATTGACTGAATTGGAACAGGATAGCCGATCTGGTGTGATCCAAGCGATTGCAAAGCGAAAAAAAGAAATCCAAAAACGTTTAGATGAAGATGAACGTTTGGAAGGAATGCTGGCCTATGAAAAAGAATGTTATGCGCGTGGGATGGAGCTCATTGCAGGAGTGGATGAAGTGGGACGTGGCCCGTTAGCAGGACCAGTTGTTGCTGCTGCCGTGATCTTGCCGAAAGCTTGTAAAATTCCGGGACTCAACGATAGTAAAAAGATTCCAAAATCCAAACACAAGGAAATCTATGAGGCTGTGCTCCAAAACGCCGTTGCGATCGGAATCGGCATCAAGGACAATCAAGTGATTGATCAGGTTAATATCTATGAAGCTACGAAGCTAGCCATGATGGAGGCCATTGGTCAGTTAGAGCCTCAACCCCAGCATCTTTTGATTGATGCCATGAAGTTGGATCTTCCTATTTCCCAAATTAGTATCATCAAAGGGGATGCTAACTCCTTATCCATTGCTGCAGCATCCATCGTAGCCAAGGTGACTCGGGATCAGATGATGGAAGAGTTTGATAAAGAATATCCGGGTTATGATTTTGCGCAGAACGCTGGCTATGGGACAGCTAAGCATCTGGCTGGCCTCGACAAGCTGGGAGTGACTCCTATCCATCGGCGTTCATTTGAACCCGTCAAATCAATGTGTGAGGATTAGGCTATGCTATTTACCATCGATATCGGAGGGACCTTTATAAAGTACGGTCTGATGGATGCAGACTATCAATTGATCCGTACAGACAAGATCCCAACACCATCTACGATTGAGGACTTTTGGCAAGGATTAGAAGGAATCGTTGCTCCTGTACGGGAAGAAATCGATGGAATCGCCATTTCATGCCCTGGTGAGATCCAAAAGAGCCTTGGCTTTGTCTTTCGAGGTGGTCTCATTCCATATATGCGAGGCATTCCTCTAGCTAGTAGATTGCAACAAACATTTCAAGTGCCAGTCACTGTTCTTAATGATGGAGAAGCCGCTGGTCTAGCGGAAGCAAGGCTTGGTAATCTAAAAGATTGTCCTTGCGGTGCGACCTTGGTCTTAGGGACTGGAGTTGGTCTTGCTCTTCTTTCGAATGGTGATTTATTAAGAGGATGGCAACTGACAGAATACATTCGGTCTATTGATAAGGCAGAAAGAACACCAGAAAATCGCCGCTTTCATTGCGAACTCTTTTTGCAAGGCATTTCCAATCTTTTGGAAAACACTGGTTCTGCTGTTCAATTTGTTGAGAAGGCTCGTCATATCTTAAACCTAGAAAAAGCAGATGGTATTGCTGTTTTCAAAGCTCTTGATCAAGGGGGCCATGAGGAGCTGACATCCTTGTTTCAGGAGTATTGTCATGATATTGCTATTCTGATTTTTAATCTTCAATCTTTGCTCCTGATTGAAAAAGTGACGATTGGAGGGGGCATTAGTAGTCAACCATTATTGATCGATGAGATTAGTCGACAATACCATGACCTGCTCTCTCAAAAAGGGCATAAACAATTTGATGCCTTGCCCATTCAAGCGGCTCGCTTCCATAATGAAAGCAACTTGATTGGTGCTGCATCTTACTTTTATTCTTCTACACATCAAAAAAAGTTCTAGAAATAGAGCTTTTTTTCCTTTTTTTTCGAATAAATAAGTGAGAGGAAGAGAAGGTGACCATGGAGAAATTTGAAATCTTTAAATTAAAAGAAGCCGGTTTATCAAATGAGCAAGTCTTGAGAGTTTTGGACTACTGTAGAAAAGGCCAAGTCTTACCAAGCTTAGAAGAGATAGCAAGGATCGCTCGCTGTCGCAGTATCCTTCATTTTGTAGACAAATACCGACAACTGGATGAAGACCATTTACACAAGGAGTTCGAACGGTTCCCATCTCTATCCATTTTTGATCCTGAATACCCTGAGGAATTGCTACAGATCTACAACCCTCCTGTAATCCTTTTTTACCAAGGGAATTTGCAACTGCTAACCAGACCGAAGATTGCAGTCGTAGGAGCTCGGGAGACAACGCGAGAAGGGGTGCGATCTGTAGAGAAAATTATTAAGGAACTTGGGAATGAACTTGTCATTGTTAGTGGGCTTGCAAAGGGGATTGATGCGACAGCTCATTATGCCAGCATTCGAAATGGTGGCAAGACCATCGGAGTGATAGGAACGGGACTGGATGTCTTTTATCCTAAGAGCAATCAAAGACTGCAGGCGCATATGGGGGAACACCATCTGATCTTGAGCGAGTATGGTCCAGGGCAGGCACCACTTAAGTTTCATTTTCCAGAGCGAAATCGCATCATTGCAGGCCTCTGTCAGGCTGTGATTGTGGCAGAAGCTCGACTCCGTTCAGGGAGTTTGATTACTTGTGAGCGTGCTATGGAAGAAGGCCGAGACGTTTTTGCTATTCCAGGAAATATTTTAGATGGAAAATCTGCAGGCTGCCATCACTTGATTCAAGAAGGCGCAAAGCTTGTCACATCAGGCCAGGACATTCTTGATGAATTGAAATACGAATTGTGATTTTCCTATAGGAGAAGTTCCTAGTTGACATCTTTCTTAAAATGTATTAAACTCAATGAGATTTATACAATACAGAGGGATAAAACGTGGTAACAAAAACAAAAAAGAAAAGTAGTACAACCAAGAAAAACTTGGTGATTGTGGAGTCTCCTGCGAAGGCGAAAACAATCGAAAAATACCTTGGTCGTAACTACAAAGTCATGGCTAGTGTTGGCCATATTCGGGATCTAAAAAAATCTACGATGTCGATTGACTTCGACAATAACTATGAACCGGAGTATATCAATATTCGCGGAAAAGGTCCCTTGATCAATGATTTGAAAAAAGAAGCTAAAAAAGCCAAACAAGTCTTTCTCGCAAGTGACCCGGACCGAGAAGGAGAAGCTATTTCTTGGCATTTAGCGCATATTTTGAACTTGGATGCCAAAGAAAAGAACCGCGTGGTCTTTAACGAAATCACCAAGGATGCAGTAAAAAATGCCTTTAAAGAACCGCGCCAAATCGATATGGACTTGGTCGATGCCCAACAAGCCCGTCGTGTCTTGGACCGGATTGTAGGGTATTCTATCTCGCCTATTCTTTGGAAAAAGGTCAAAAAAGGACTTTCTGCAGGGCGCGTGCAATCTGTTGCCCTCAAATTAATCATTGATCGTGAAAATGAAATTAATGATTTTAAGCCCGAAGAATACTGGACCATTGATGGTGTCTTCAAAAAAGGGACCAAGCAATTCCAAGCCAGCTTCTATGGGATTGATGGCAAGAAGATGAAGCTCAACACCAATGAAGAGGTGAAAGCTGTTCTTGAACGCTTAGATGGCAAAGATTTTACCGTTGAAAAAGTGGAAAAGAAAGAACGTCGTCGGAATGCACCACTTCCATACACCACCTCTTCCATGCAGATGGATGCTGCCAATAAGATCAACTTCCGTACACGCAAGACCATGATGGTAGCACAGCAATTGTACGAAGGAATCAATATTGGCTCTGGTGTTCAAGGTTTGATTACCTATATGCGTACCGATTCTACACGGATTAGTCCGGTTGCGCAAAATGAGGCAGCGAACTTTATCGTGGATCGCTTCGGGGAGAAATATTCCAAGCATGGAAGCCGTGTGAAGAATGCTTCTGGTGCCCAAGATGCCCACGAAGCGATTCGTCCATCTAGCGTCTTCAATACTCCTGAGAGCATTGCCAAGTACCTCGACAAGGACCAGCTCAAGCTCTACACCTTAATTTGGAACCGCTTTGTAGCTAGTCAAATGACAGCAGCTGTCTTTGATACCATGAATGTCCGTTTAGGTCAAAATGGGGTTCAGTATACGGCAAACGGGAGCCAGGTGAAGTTTGATGGTTATTTGGCGATTTATAACGACTCAGATAAGAACAAGATGTTGCCGGATATGGTAGAAGGCGATATCGTTAAGCAAGTCAATAGCAAGCCGGAGCAACACTTTACCCAACCACCTGCTCGTTATTCTGAAGCGACATTGATTAAGACCTTGGAAGAGAACGGTGTTGGACGCCCTTCAACCTATGCTCCAACAATTGAGACCATTCAAAAACGTTATTATGTGAAGCTGGTAGCCAAACGCTTTGAACCAACAGAGTTAGGGGAGATCGTCAATAAACTGATTGTTGAATTCTTCCCAGATATTGTCAACGTGACCTTCACAGCGGAGATGGAAGGGAAACTCGATGATGTTGAACTTGGAAAGGAAGAGTGGCAAAAGGTCATTGATGCCTTCTACAAACCATTCTCTAAAGAAGTCGCAAAGGCTGAAGAAGAGATGGAAAAAATCCAAATCAAAGATGAACCGGCTGGTTTTGATTGTGAAGTCTGTGGTAGCCCGATGGTGATTAAATTAGGACGTTTTGGTAAGTTCTATGCTTGTAGTAATTTCCCAGATTGTCGTCATACCCAGGCCATTGTCAAAGAAATCGGCGTGGAGTGTCCTGACTGTCATCAAGGTCAAATCATCGAACGTAAAACCAAGCGCAACCGCATCTTCTATGGATGCAATCGCTATCCAGAGTGTGAATTTACCTCTTGGGATAAGCCGATTGGTCGGGATTGTCCAAAATGTGGCCACTACTTAGTTGAGAAAAAAGTTCGTGGTGGTGGCAAACAAGTCGTATGTAGCAATGGCGACTACGAAGAAGAAAAAGTGAAATAAGCTTTTAAATGATTCAATGTCTATTATAACGGCAATTTTTATAAATGTCTGTTATAATAGACATTTTTTGGTATTTTCGTTATAATAGACATAAGGAGGTGGGCTTATGTATCTTGCTTTGATTGCAGATGTGATTGATTCCAAAATCGTACAAGAACGTTTTGACCTGCAAAAACAGTTAGAAAAAACGCTTCAAAAGATCAATGAGCTTTTTAAAGGCTGCCTAGCATCGGCTTTTACCCTAACTTTGGGCGATGAGTTTCAGGCGCTTTTAAAAGTGGATGCTCCGATTTTTCAAATCATTGATACCCTGCGTTCAGAACTAAAGCCGACTCAACTTCGATTTGGTATCGGGCTTGGAGAAATTGTAACGGATATAGATCCCCTGCAAAGTATCGGTGCAGATGGGCCAGTCTATTGGAATGCTCGTGCAGCTATTAATCTGGTCCATCAGAAAAATGATTATGGCAACACCCAGATCTATTTTTTGAGCGGTAATGACAGCCAGGACTCATTGGTGAATGCGCTCATCGCTTCCGGAGAAGCCATACGTTCGGGTTGGCGAGAGAGTCAGGAAGAGATCCTACTTAATCTGCTAAAGAGATCTGTCTATAGTGAAAACTTTAGCCAGCAGGATTTGGCCCAATCGCTAGGGCTTAACCCGAGTGCCCTGTCCAAGCGCTTAAAGAGTAGCAGTATTCGCGTTTATTTACGGGGACGAGCAGAAGCACTAGCTTGTATTCAAAGCTTAGAGAAAGGAGAGGACTATGAGCGGATTGACTAGTATCGTAACGAATCCATACTTGATCCTCTTGTTGATTTGTCATTTGGTTATCGGATTATTATTTTCAAAGTCAGAAGATGGCGGATCGTAAGGATCAGGATAAGAAGGTGCTCGGGCTTCACATTCTATATGTAGCTCTGCCTCTGATCGTGGTTTCCCTCTGTCATCTGGACTTGTGGTGGATTTGCTTGGTCATTTTACTGACTCATGCTGGAATAGATTTCTTAAAACCGATCGTGCAGAAGCAACTGAAATTACCAACCGCATGGACCTTTGCCTTGGATCAAGTCTTGCATATTGGCATCTTGACGTGTCTAGTCCTTATGGGAGCGAAGAATGGGACGACCTATCTACCCTTGGACACTTTAAATCTGATCTTTTATGTCCTCCTAGTTGGGAAACCAAGCAATATTGCCTTTAAAATTCTGTTTGCCAAGTATCAACCCACCAGCAAGAAGAAAATGGATACGATCACTGGGGCTGGTTCCATGATTGGCTTTTTAGAGCGTTTGGTGATCGGTGCCTGTCTCGTCTATGGGCAATTTGCTTCGATCGGTCTGGTGTTTACAGCCAAGTCCATTGCCCGCTACAATAAAATTTCGGAAAATCCAGCCTTTGCGGAGTATTACTTGATCGGCTCTTTATTTAGTATCCTATCTGCTCTCCTAGCAGCCTGGTTATGTTCATAAGAAAATAATTAGTTAAAGTATAGACAGGAAGGAAAAGCCTCCCTGTCTTTTTACTTGGCTTTTTGGTATAATGGACCAAGTAGAAAATTAGAAAGATTTGTGGGTGTCAAACAGTCCAGTGGGGTGTTTTGATTCCCAAAGAGGTATTAGTGTCATGTCTCAATCTTATATCAATGTTATTGGTGCGGGCCTTGCTGGCTCGGAAGCAGCTTACCAGATTGCCCAACAGGGTATTCCGGTCAAGCTTTATGAAATGCGGGGAGTGAAATCAACTCCGCAACACAAAACAGACAACTTTGCTGAGTTAGTGTGTTCCAACTCTCTTCGCGGGGATTCTCTCACCAATGCTGTCGGGCTCCTCAAAGAAGAAATGCGCCGTCTGGGTTCTGTCATTCTTGAAGCAGCGGAAGCGACCCGGGTACCGGCCGGTGGAGCACTGGCTGTGGACCGAGAAGGTTTTGCTAGTCGAGTGACGGAGAAGGTTTCCCAACACCCGCTCATCGAAGTCATTCGTGATGAAATTACGGAATTGCCGACAGATGCCATTACAGTGGTCGCAACGGGGCCTCTAACTAGCGATGCCTTGGCAGAAAAGATCCATGCCCTCAATGGTGGCGACGGTTTCTATTTCTATGATGCAGCAGCTCCAATCATCGATGTCAATACTGTCGATATGGACAAGGTCTATCTCAAGTCACGCTATGACAAGGGAGAAGCAGCTTATCTCAACTGCCCAATGACCAAACAAGAATTTATGGATTTTCACGAGGCCTTGGTCAATGCAGAAGAAGCCCCACTCAACTCTTTTGAAAAAGAAAAGTATTTCGAAGGTTGTATGCCAATTGAAGTCATGGCCAAACGAGGCATCAAAACCATGCTCTATGGCCCTATGAAACCAGTTGGACTCGAGTATCCAGATGATTACAAAGGTCCACGTGATGGGGAGTTTAAGACACCTTACGCAGTCGTTCAGTTGCGCCAAGACAATGCGGCTGCTAGCCTTTACAATATCGTTGGCTTCCAAACTCACCTTAAATGGGGCGAGCAAAAACGGGTTTTCCAAATGATTCCAGGTTTGGAAAATGCGGAGTTTGTGAGATACGGCGTCATGCACCGCAATTCCTACATGGACTCTCCGAATCTGCTTGAACAAACTTACCGTTCTAAGAAACAACCAAACCTCTTCTTTGCAGGTCAAATGACAGGTGTAGAAGGCTATGTTGAGTCAGCTGCCTCAGGCTTGGTGGCTGGAATCAATGCAGCTCGCCTTTTCAAAGGAGAAGAAGCAGCGATTTTCCCTGAAACGACAGCTATCGGAAGTCTAGCTCACTATATCACCCATGCCGACAGCAAGCATTTCCAACCCATGAATGTCAACTTCGGGATTATCAAGGAGCTAGAAGGACCACGCATTCGAGATAAAAAAGAGCGCTATGAAAAAATTGCCGAACGTTCTTTACAAGATTTGGCTCAGTTTATGGAAAAATAACCCAAGAAAGGAAAAAGTTTGGAGAAAATCCAGACTTTTTCTTCTAAAAATGGTATAATGAATAAAATTTAGAATATAGAGAGTTTTCTGACAATGAACAAATCCTATTTTTATTTAGATATGAAGACACACGAGTTGAAAGTGCCTTATACCGGAAAACTCCGTCGTGTGCGAGTCTTATTACCTAAGAATTATGAAACGGATACAGATAGACGTTACCCTGTGGTTTATTTCCACGATGGGCAAAACGTTTTGTACAGCAAGGAAGCTTATGCGGGTCATTCCTGGAAGGTGATTCCAGCCATTAAGCGGAATCCCGATATTAGTCGCATGATTGTCGTTGCGATCGATAATGATGGTTTCCAACGCATGAATGAATACTCCGCCTGGAAGTACAAGGAATCTAATATTCCTGGCATGCAATTTGGTGGCAAAGGGGTTGAGTACGGCGAATTTGTCATGGAGGTGGTGAAACCTTTTATCGACCAAGAATACCGGACTCTTGCTGATCGAGAACATACGGCCATGATTGGATCTTCCTTGGGGGGAAATATTACCCAATTCTTGGGATTAGAGTACCAAGATCAAATCGGTTGTTTAGGGGTCTTTTCATCCGCCAACTGGCTACACCAAGATGCCTTCAATCATTATATCGAACGTAAAAAATTATATGCAGACCAACGGATCTACATCTATGTGGGGACTGAAGAGGCGGATGATACAGATAAAACTTTGATGGCAGGAAACATCAAGCAAGCCTATATCGATTCATCCCTTCGTTATTATCACGACGTCATCCAGCAAGGGGTGGAACTCAATCATATTGCCATTCGGATTCAATCTGGTGCTATTCACCACGAAGAAGCGTGGGCAGAGCACCTACCAGAATGCCTTCGCTTTTTGGCTGAAAATTGGGATTAATGGACTCAAAACAAATCAATAGAGAGAAAGAGGAAACTTATGAATATTGAACATTTAAGCCACTGGAGTGGCCAACTTAACCGCGAAATGTATCTAAACCGTTATGGACATGCAGGGATTCCTGTAGTGGTCTTCGCTTCATCAGGTGGAAGCCATAACGAATACTATGACTTTGGTATGATTGATGCCTGTGCTCAGTTTATTGAAGAAGGACGGGTTCAATTCTTCACCCTTTCAAGTGTGGACAGTGAAAGCTGGCTTTGTGATTGGAAAAACCCACACGATCGAGCTGAAATGCATCGCGCTTATGAACGCTATGTGATTGAAGAAGCCATTCCTTTTATCAAACACAAAACAGGATGGTTTGACCCGATGATGACAACTGGTTGCTCTATGGGGGCTTACCACGCGCTCAATTTCTTCTTGCAACATCCAGATGTCTTCAATAAAGTGATTGCCTTGAGTGGTGTCTATGACGCTCGTTTCTTTGTTGGTGACTTTGGAGGCGATGAAGCCATTTACCAAAACTCTCCATCTGATTATATTTGGAACCAAAATGATGGCTGGTTTATCGATCGTTATCGTCAGGCGGAAATCGTTGTTTGTACTGGTTTAGGAGCTTGGGAACAAGATGGACTTCCATCTTTCTACAAACTGAAAGAAGCCTTTGATCACAAAAATATTCCTGCATGGTTCGCTGAATGGGGACATGATGTCGCCCACGATTGGGAATGGTGGCGCAAACAAATGCCATATTTCCTAGGCCAAATGTATCTATAAGTAAAAAGGGAGGAGACCTCAATGAATTATATCGTTATTTCACCATATTACCCACAAAACTTCCAACAATTTACAATCGAACTAGCTAATAAAGGGATCACTGTCTTGGGAATTGGTCAAGAGCCATATGAACAGTTAGATGAGCCTTTGCGCAACAGTTTAACAGAATATTTCCGTGTTGAAAATTTGGAAAATCTGGATGAAGTGAAGCGTGCGGTTGCCTTTCTCTTTTACAAGCATGGCCCAATCGATCGCATTGAATCTCATAATGAATACTGGTTGGAATTGGATGCGGCGCTTCGTGAGCAATTCAATGTCTTCGGCGCTAAGCCAAAAGATTTGAAGAAAACCAAGTTCAAATCAGAAATGAAGAAACTCTTCAAGAAAGCAGGTGTTCCTGTCGTTCCAGGCGCTGTTATTAAAAAAGAAAAAGACATTGATAAGGCTGTGAAGAAGATTGGGTTGCCATTGATTGCTAAGCCTGACAATGGGGTAGGAGCAGCAGCGACCTTCAAGATCGAAACGCCAGAAGATGTGGACCATTTCAAGGCTGAGTGGGATGGCCATACAGAGTACTTCTTTGAGAAATTTGTCACTTCTAGCGAGATTTGTACCTTTGATGGTCTAGTGGATCGTGACGGCAACATTGTCTTTTCAACTACCTTTGACTATGCACATACGCCACTCGATTTGATGCTCTACAAGATGGACAACTCTTATTATGTCCTTAAAGAAATGGATCCAAAATTGCGTCAATACGGGGAAGCGATAGTTAAAGCCTTTGGCATGAAAGAACGTTTCTTCCACATTGAGTTCTTCCGCGATGGGGATGACTATATTGCGATCGAGTACAATAATCGTCCTGCAGGTGGCTTTACCATCGACGTCTACAACTATGCTCACTCAATTGATTTGTACCGTGGTTATGCTGCCATCGTAGCAGGAGAATCCTTCCCAGCTTCTGAGTTTGAGCCCCTTTATTGCTTGGCAACTTCTCGTCGTGCCAATGCAGCTTATGCTCTTTCAGAGGAAGAAGTTCTGGCCAAATACCGTGATCAATTCCGTGTGAAGAAAGACATGCCAGCGGCCTTTGCGGAACTTCAGGGAGATTACCTCTATATGCTTACAACACCTAGTCGTGAAGAATTGGAACAAATGATTCATGACTTTGGCCAACGCCAATCATAAGATGACGACCGGTAGGATAGGATCCTATCGGTTTTTTATGTGACTATTGAATGAGATGGAAAAATCTAGAAGTTTGTGAAAAAACTAAATATTTCCTTTTGAAAGCTTATAGTTTCCATGATTATAGTGTTTAGGATTGTGAATTTTTCTGAGCATTATTTTTGACTGAGCTTTCATTTTTGGCTAGAATGAAAGTGAATGAATAAATGCTAAGAAAGGCGAAATGATGGCAACATTAGACAAAAGTCTCTTATTGGAAATGTTCCGTAAAATGGAAGAAATCCGTCGCATGGACTTAAAAATTGCACAGTTAGTAAAAAAAGGGAAAGTGCCAGGAATGACGCACTTTTCTGTTGGGGAAGAAGCGGCTAACGTCGGAGCGATGTTGGCTTTGAACGATGATGATTTGCTGACATCAAACCACCGTGGACACGGACAAGCCATTGCTAAAGGAATCGATTTGAATGGCATGATGGCAGAAATCCTAGGGAAATATACTGGTACTTGTAAAGGGAAAGGTGGTTCCATGCATATCGCTGACTTGGATGCCGGAAACCTTGGCGCTAACGGGATCGTTGGTGGTGGTATGGGAATTGCAGTAGGTGCTGCCCTTACACAACAAATGAAAAAGACTGGTAAGATTGTCGTCTGCTTCTTTGGCGATGGCGCAACCAATGAAGGTGTCTTCCACGAAGCGGTCAATATGGCTTCCATCTGGAAGCTGCCAGTAATTTTCTACTGCATCAATAACGGTTACGGAATCTCTGCTGATATCAAGAAAATGACCAATATTCAGCACATTCATGAGCGTAGTGCTGCATACGGCATTCCTGGAATGTTTATTCCTGACGGGAACAACGTTATTGATGTCTATGAAGGCTTCCAAAAAGCTGTTGAACACGTCCGCTCTGGAAAAGGACCTGTCTTGATTGAAAGTGTCACTTATCGTTGGCTCGGTCACTCTTCATCTGACCCTGGTAAATACCGGACACGTGAAGAAGTCGAAGAATGGAAGAAGAAAGATCCGATCGAAAACCTTCGCAAGTACCTCCTTAAAAATGAAATTGCAAGCGCAGAAGAATTGGATCAGATCCAAGAAGAAGTGAAAGAAGCAGTTGAAGCTTCAGTGAAATTTGCGGAAGAAAGCCCATTCCCACCACTCGAATCAGCTTTCGAAGATATTTACGCAGACTAAGGGGGAGTAGAGAATTATGGAAACTAAATTAATGTCTTTCCGCGATACCATTATCCTTGCTATGTCTGAGGAAATGCGTCGCGACGAAAATGTATTGTTGATGGGAGAAGATGTCGGAGTTTTCGGTGGAGACTTCGGTACTTCTGTAGGGATGCTGGAAGAGTTTGGTCCAGAACGTGTCCGTGACTGTCCGATTTCTGAGGCTGCGATTTCAGGTGCAGCAGCAGGTGCAGCCATGACCGGACTTCGCCCAATCGTTGATATGACCTTCATGGATTTCTCAGTAATTGCCATGGATGCTATTGTCAACCAAGCTGCTAAAACTCGCTACATGTTTGGTGGTAAAGGGCAAGTACCGATGACCATTCGCTGTGCTGCTGGTAATGGAGTTGGATCTGCAGCTCAACACTCCCAATCTTTGGAATCATGGTTTACTCATATTCCTGGTTTGAAAGTTGTTGCTCCTGGTACGCCAGCGGATATGAAGGGACTGCTCAAGTCATCTATCCGTGATAACAACCCCGTTATCACTCTTGAGTACAAATCAGAATTCAACCAAAAAGGGGAAGTGCCAGTTGATCCAGACTACACAATTCCACTTGGTGTCGGAGAAATCAAACGTGAAGGAACTGACGTCACTGTCGTAACGTACGGAAAAATGCTTCGTCGCGTGATGCAAGCTGCTGAAGAATTAGCAGAAGAAGGGATCTCAGTAGAAGTAGTAGACCCACGTACCTTGGTTCCACTTGATAAAGAGATCATCATTAATTCTGTCAAGAAGACAGGAAAAGTAGTCCTTGTCAATGATGCCCACAAAACAAGTGGCTATATCGGAGAAATTTCAGCTATTATCTCTGAATCAGAAGCATTTGATTACTTGGATGCACCAATCCGCCGTTGTGCGGGGGAAGATGTGCCAATGCCTTACGCACAAAATCTAGAGAATGCAATGATCCCAACAGTTGAAAGCATCAAAGAAGCCATTCGTAAAACATATAACAAAGAATAATACATAACATAAATTATGTAATATCATTTGAATTAGACGAGGAAACTTTGTATCTTTTTAGGTACAAAGTTCTCTGCGTCCTTAATATCTTAGATTAGAGCACGGGTTAAAAGCTCGGAAAAAAGATAAATCTCCTTGACTTCATCGAAGTCTGCGTTGATTTCCTATTTTTCGGTCGCTTTTAAACGCCCTTTGCATCATAAATAGAATAGGAGAGGTCATGGCTGATGATAAGCTAAGAGCGACTCCTGCGGCTAGAAAATTAGCGGATGATCTTGGAATCAACCTCTATGATGTTTCTGGTTCAGGCGCAAACGGTCGTGTCCACAAAGAAGACGTGGAAACCTATAAAGAAACAAATGTGGTTCGCATTTCACCACTTGCAAAACGAATTGCACTAGAGCATAATATTGCTTGGCAAGAAATCCAAGGAACTGGTCATCGTGGCAAGATTATGAAAAAGGACGTCCTTGCTTTCCTTCCTGAAAATATTGAGAATGAGACCATTAAATCACCTGCTCAAATTGAGAAAGTGGAAGAAGTTCCAGATAAC
Source organism: Streptococcus parasanguinis ATCC 15912 (assembly GCF_000164675.2). Classification (NCBI taxonomy): domain Bacteria; kingdom Bacillati; phylum Bacillota; class Bacilli; order Lactobacillales; family Streptococcaceae; genus Streptococcus; species Streptococcus parasanguinis. The sequence continues at coordinate 525,292 of NC_015678.1, read as the reverse complement.
GTGACACCTTATGGAGAAATCGAGCGTATACCGATGACTCCTATGCGTAAGGTTATTGCTCAACGTATGGTTGAGTCATACTTAACTGCTCCAACCTTCACGCTTAACTACGATGTAGATATGTCTGAATTGCTTGCCCTTCGTAAGAAAGTTCTTGATCCAATTATGGAAGCAACAGGTAAGAAGGTGACTGTAACAGATTTGCTTTCTCTAGCAGTTGTTAAGACCTTGATGAAGCACCCATACATCAATGCGTCATTGACAGAAGATGGTAAAACAATTATCACCCACAACTACGTTAATCTTGCGATGGCGGTTGGGATGGACAATGGCTTGATGACTCCAGTTGTCTACAATGCTGAAAAGATGACCTTGTCAGAGTTGGTGGTAGCCTTCAAGGACGTTATCGGACGTACCTTGGATGGTAAGCTTGCTCCAAGTGAATTGCAAAACTCTACCTTTACCATCAGTAACTTAGGAATGTTTGGCGTTCAATCATTTGGACCGATTATCAACCAACCAAACTCTGCTATCCTAGGGGTTAGTGCAACGGTTGAAAAACCAGTTGTTGTGAATGGTGAAATTGTCATTCGTCCAATCATGAGCTTGGGCTTGACCATTGACCACCGTGTTGTCGATGGGATGGCTGGTGCCAAATTCATGAAAGACTTGAAAGCCTTGATTGAAGACCCGATTTCAATGTTGGTCTAATCAACGAGAGAGAATAGAAACAAGAAAAAGAGGGAAATAAAATGGCCTTAGAAGTAATTATGCCAAAAGCCGGCGTAGATATGACCGAAGGACAAATCGTTCAGTGGAATAAAAAAGTCGGCGAATTTGTAAAAGAAGGAGAAGTGCTCCTTGAAATCATGACAGACAAAGTCAGCATGGAATTGGAAGCAGAAGAAGACGGTTACTTGATCGCTATTCTGAAAGGAGACGGAGAAACTGTTCCTGTAACAGAAGTAATCGGTTACCTTGGTGAAGAAGGGGAAAATATCCCAACAGCCGGAGCTGCTGCACCAGAAGCAAGCCCAGCACCAGCTGCAGCAAGTGCTTCAAACGATGACAATAAGAGCGATGACGCTTATGATATCGTAGTAATCGGTGGGGGCCCTGCTGGCTACGTATCTGCTATTAAGGCAGCTCAATTAGGTGGTAAGGTTGCTCTTGTTGAGAAATCTGAACTTGGTGGAACATGCTTGAACCGCGGATGTATCCCAACTAAGACTTACCTCCACAATGCTGAAATTATTGAAAATATTGGTCATGCAGCAAATCGTGGTATTATCATCGAAAATCCAAGTTTCTCAGTAGATATGGATAAGGTTCTTGAAACCAAGAACAAGGTCGTAAATACCCTCGTCGGTGGAGTTGCAGGACTTCTTCGCAGCTACGGAGTGGATGTTCACAAGGGTATCGGTACCATTACGAAAGATAAGAATGTTTTGGTCAATGGCTCAGAATTGCTTGAAACCAAGAAAATCATCCTTGCTGGTGGTTCAAAAGTCAGCAAGATTAACGTTCCAGGTATGGAATCTCCACTTGTCATGACTAGTGATGATATCTTGGATATGAATGAAGTTCCAGAAAGCCTTGTGATCATCGGTGGTGGGGTTGTTGGTATCGAACTTGGTCAAGCCTTCATGACCTTTGGTTCAAAAGTTACGGTTATCGAAATGATGGACTGCATCGTTCCAGCTATGGATGCAGAAGTATCTAAGAACCTTCGTTTGATCCTTGAACGTAAGGGTATGACCATCTTGACGGATACGAAATTGCAAGAAATCATTGAGGAAGATGGAAAACTCCGTATCAAGGTTGAAGGTAAAGATGATATCATCGCGAATAAAGCCCTTCTTTCAATCGGTCGTGTTCCAGACCTTGAAGGTATCGGAGATGTTGAATTTGAATTGGATCGTGGACGGATCAAGGTCAATGAATACATGGAAACATCTGTTCCAGGTATCTATGCGCCAGGTGACATCAACGGTACTAAGATGTTGGCCCACGCTGCCTTCCGTATGGGTGAAGTTGCCGCTGAAAATGCCCTTAAGGGAAATCATGCTGTTGCCAAATTGAATTTGACTCCTGCAGCCATCTACACCCTTCCTGAAGTTGCGGCTGTTGGTTTGACAGAAGAACAAGCTCGTGAGAAATACGATGTTCAAATCGGTAAATTTAACTTTGCGGCGAACGGACGTGCGATTGCATCAGATGCAGCTCAAGGTTTTGTTAAGGTTATTGCAGACAAGAAATACGGTGAAGTTCTTGGGGTTCATATCATTGGTCCAGCAGCAGCTGAATTGATCAACGAAGCTTCAACCATCATTGAGATGGAAATCACTGTGGAAGAAATGCTCAAGACCATTCATGGTCACCCAACCTTCTCAGAAGTGATGTACGAAGCTTTTGCGGATGTACTTGGCTTAGCTGTTCACTCACCTAAGAAGAAATAATATTATTCTTTCAACTAAATTTTCTTAAAGCAGTAAGGACGGCAGCGACCTCTTTTAGAGTTCCATGCCTAAAAATTGAGCCACTTGTCTCAATTTTTCCGAGAAATGGCTTAATAAATAATTTTCCTTATCGAAGAAATGTTTGGAAGGATTAGTCAGACGCAGTGGTTGATTGGTATCTTTGTTCGCTGGACAAGCTTCAAAGATACCTAATCAACTGTGCGGGGGTGGGAATACGAACTTTTTTTACTAGCGAAGTTCTGTCCCACTCCCTTCTTTTTACTACTTCAGAAAATTCAAGTGAAAGTCAACTATTTCTTACTAACTCTCATATTACTTTGAGTAGGATTTATAAAACGAATTTTTGGAATTACTATGAAATACATTATTAATTATTCAAATGACACGGCTTTTAATATTGCTTTGGAAGAATATGCCTTTAAGCATCTGTTGGATGAGGATCAAATCTTCCTTCTCTGGATTAACAAACCTTCTATCATTGTTGGTCGTCACCAAAATACCATCGAAGAAATCAACCGCGACTACGTTCGGGAGCATGGGATTGAAGTGGTTCGTCGGATCAGTGGTGGTGGGGCTGTTTATCACGATTTGAACAACCTCAACTACACCATCATTTCAAAAGAAGATGAAAACAAGGCCTTTGACTTCAAGAGCTTCTCAACTCCTGTGATCAACACCTTGGCTCAACTTGGGGTTAAGGCTGAATTCACGGGTCGTAATGACTTAGAAATCGACGGTATGAAAATCTGTGGCAATGCCCAAGCCTATATCAATGGCCGTATCATGCATCATGGTTGCCTTCTTTTTGATGTTGATTTGTCTGTCCTTGCTAATGCGCTTAAGGTATCTAAGGACAAGTTTGAGTCTAAAGGGGTTAAATCAGTCCGTGCTCGTGTGACCAATATCATCGATGAGTTGCCAGAAAAAATCACGGTTGAAGAGTTCCGGGACCTACTTTTGGACTACATGAAGAAAGAATACCCTGAGATGACAGAATATGTCTTCTCGGATGAAGAATTGGCTGAAATCAATCGTATCAAGGAAACCAAGTTCGGTACCTGGGATTGGAACTATGGAAAGTCTCCTGAATACAATGTCCGTCGTGGCACAAAATTCCCAAGCGGTAAGGTGGAAATCTTCGCTAATGTCATTGAATCAAAAATTCAAGATATCAAGATTTACGGTGACTTCTTTGGTATCGAAGATGTTGCAGCAGTAGAAGATGTTCTTCGTGGTGTCAAATACGAACGCGAAGACGTCCTCAAAGCCCTTCAAACCATTAATCTAGGCCGTTATTTTGTAGGTATCACTGCAGAGGAAATTGCTGAAGCAGTGGTGGAATAAAGTCAAAAGAGATTCGCAGTAGCGGATCTCTTTTTTGAAACTAGTTTCACATAGAAATTATTGTTTTATAAAGGATTTTGTAGTATAGTATAGGTGGAAAATGTAATCGTTTACAAAAATATAAATAAAATTTTAAATACTCAGCAATCACTAAACAAGGAAATTGATTGACTAGCTGAATAATATTTACCTTTGATGCTTTAGAAAGTGTGATGATATGAAACGTGTCTTTATTATTTTATCAAACCTTTTCATCACGAGCTTTTTGATTTGGATTGCCTTTATTTCTCCAAATACGGTTATCCACCTCAGTCTTCCGGTAGTAGGTGTGCAGAGACAAGAAAAGAGCGTCACATATGAAGACTTATCTTCCAGTTTAGACCGTTTGGCAAGGGAAAATCATAGTATAATTGCCCGTCAGATACAAAGAACAGATTCTAAAGGGCAGGTTGTTTTCACCTATGATATCTACGGAGAGGGAAAACTTCCTCTTGGCATTAAAAGAGAGAAGAAAGAACTGGCTGCCAATGAAAGCCTGGTAGTGAATTATTATGTATTAACAGGTGATTTAGAAACTGAAAAGCTGGATCAAACGCTTCATACTCTTGGTTTCTCACAAACTTTTATTGAGAAACCGAATCTTCTGCTGACCTTTATTGCCTTTTTTGGCTCAGGTTCACAATCACTTGCCTTAGTCATTTTTATCATTAGTTTTAGCTCTTTTACGATTATTCAAAAAACACAAGAAATGAGAAGTGCTGGGATTCGATATATTTCAGGAATGAGACGCTTGCAACTTTTCGGACATTCTCTAAAAGATGATAGTATAGAGTTGCTTTTGGGATGTATTGGCGCAAGTATAATGGGTGCTGTTCTGATTTATTGCTTTCAATTGACACCTTTTTCCTATTCCATCGTCATTTTCAGTAGTATTATTTACAATGGGATTTTACTAATTTTGTCTGTTTTCTTATCCTTCCTCTTTGCATATAGTATTCAAACGATTCATTTAGTCCCCCTTTTAAAAGGGAAGGTTCCATTGAAGCGCATATTGGTTTTCCTCTTTATTTGTCAATTTCTCGCTGTAGCATTAATTGGCCTTGCGATTCATCGAATCAGTATTTATGGATCAGTCTGGCAAACTCACCGAGAGGGAAGTGAGGCTTGGTTAAAACAGTCGAATTGGGTCCAAATTAGTACAAGTCGGGAGGATTTTTCACAGAAAACAAACAAAGAGACGCAAATTGAGAACAGAGCAAAATGGTCTAAGCTCATCGAGTCTGGCATTGAAAATGGTGGTCTTTTAGCTTATCATCACCTCGTATTTTTTAGTCCAAAAGGAGTTATGACGGATCCTAGTACAGGTAAAGAGTTTTCAATCACAGATTACGATCCTCTTGCACGAACTCTCTATGTAACTCCAAATTACCTCGAAATCCAAGGTGTTCCAGTTTCTCCTGAAGAAAAAGATCACTTAAATCACTTACAAGCAGGGGAATTTGGTCTGTTACTTCCGGAAAAATTAAAAGGTCGAGAAGAGGAGATGATCAAACGATATGAAGATTATCTATCTCCTCGAGATGATCAAGGAAATATCACCTTATCAATGAAGGCGCAGGTAACGTATATTCCGAATCATCAAAAACGCTTTATCTACAACAACACACCAATCAGCTATAAGCAATTCTTTACAGATCCTGTTTTAGTGGTTATACAACCTGAAAGTTTTGGAGGCTATGAGAATCCATATTTCACCCACCTAGATTCCTACCTTTATTTTAATGGGCTTCAGAATAGTAAGAAGCTAGTCGCTGAGTATGATCTTGAAAAAAGTGTTAGTCAGTACGACTATGCAGTGGACGTTTACCAGCAAATGGCCCAATCCATACAAATAGAAAATCTCATGGCGATTGCAGGTGGAGTCTTTGGTATAGCAACCTCTGTTCTTCTTTTTAACACTATGAATTTCCTATATTTTGAAGAGTTTAGAAAACAAATCTTCTTGAAGCAGATTGCAGGTCTGGGATTTGTAAACATTCACCAAATGATTTTGCTCTCAGAAAGTAGCCTCTTACTATTAGGAAGTCTCCTGGTATTCCTTCTCACTCAAGAATGGTGGATTGCTATTGTCACTCTCTTTCTATTTATTACTAATGCTTGGTTCATTCTCCTATACCGGTCTCATAAAGAAGACCACTTGTTAGCCACTGTACTGAAAGGAGCCTAATATGATTAGCGTAGAACATTTAACCAAATCATTTGGCCAACGAACGGTCTTTCAAGATTTGAGTTTGCAATTTACAGAAGGTAAGGTCTATGCTCTGATCGGAAATAGTGGGTGTGGTAAAACAACCTTGCTCAATATCTTGGCGAAGATAGAGCCTTATGAAAAGGGGAGTATAAGCTATAAAGGGCAAGAACTGAAACAAATCAAACAGCATCACTTCTTTAAGCGTGAATTAGGTTATCTCTTCCAAAACTTTGGCCTACTTGAAAACGAGACTATCGCTACAAATTTAGACTTTGGATTGATTGGGCAAAAATTAACGAAAAAAGAGAAGAAGCAGCAAGAAGAAGAAGTGCTCAAAAAAGTAGGATTGGCTTACCTTGCTCTGGATCAAAAGATTTATGAATTATCTGGGGGAGAGGCGCAACGTGTCGCATTAGCTAAAGTTATTTTAAAAGATCCACCTTTAATTTTGGCAGATGAACTAACTGCAGCACTGGATCCAGAAACCTCACAAGAGGTGATGGACTTGCTCTTAATGTTAAAGAATCAAGAGCGTATAATCATTATCGCAACCCATAATCCAGTGATTTGGGAAAAAGCCGACGAAGTGGTAAAACTCAACTAGTCTATGGTTGAAGAATGGTAGGATCTTCTAGATTATCTTTTATAGCTATTCAGGAGGTATAGGCTGATGAAAAAAACAGATCATATTTATAAAGATTCTCATTCGTTTATATAATTAATAAAAGAGCGTAAGATTCCATATAAAAATCTACGCTCTTTTTAATCTTAGCATATTACATAATTTCCGTTATGTAATCTTATAAACTATCCAAGGCATTCTTTTGTTCATCATTGACAATATGGGTATACAAGTCAGTAACTTGGGTGCTAGCATGTCCCAGCTGGTGACTGACCAAAACCTGTGATTTGGTTGCATCATAGAGACGTGTTGCTAATGTATGGCGAAGCTTGTGGGGTGTCACACGGACTTTGAAGTCCTCTGAATACTTGGCCACCATCTTTTCCACGCTAGAAGCATCAATTCGGTTTGGGACACCTCGATACAAGGTCAGAAAGAGGGCTGTATCAGTCTTTTCTGTCTTGTACCGTTTGTCTCGAATTGCAAGATATTGCTCCAGATAAGGCTTCGCAAAGGCAGCAACATTAACAGAGTCTCGTTTTCCACCTTTTCGAGTGACGTCAATCACCATCATCTTAAGATTGAGATCACGAAGGTCTAGGTTAACGGCTTCAGAGAGACGGACACCAGAGGCGAGAAGGAGTGCTATAATGGCTAAATCTCGCTCTTTATTCTTATTAAAGGAAGATAAGGCGCGATTTGAGAGTGTTTGAGGGTACTCCTGGTCGATATAGTTTAGGAAACCTTCTGTTTCATCCCCTAAAAAGAGTTTTTGTTTGATATTCTCAGCCCGGGCCGCCAAGGTTTCTTTCTTTTTCTTAGTAGCAACCTTCTTCATGACATTACGGTAGAAATAAGGTTCCCCTTGCTCATTCTCAACCTCCTCAGTCAAGTATTTATAGAGACTAGATAGTGCAGAGAGGGTACGGTTAATGGTTGTTTGAGAAACACCGTTTTTCGTCGTATTGGCATTGAGCAGAGGACGTTCACGTAGGTAAAGAATAAAGGATTCCATGTCTTTCTTGGTCATGTGCTCCAGAACGTCTAAAGGGATCTCGGCCATGGTATCAGCATTTGATATACCAGATTCCAAAACCCAGGTAAAAAATCGATCGTATTCCTTTAAGTATTCGTACAAGGTTGTAAAACTGTATGGAACGGCCAATTTTGATTGATAGTATTCCAAAACGTACCAAGGCATGACTTGTTTGAGTTTATCGATACGTTCTAATAAGATCTCGCGTTTCATGTTTTTCTCCAAATCTTTCTATACTAGTAGTATAGCATAGCCAGATATATTTTTCAAGAAAATTATAGTTTTTCGGAAAGATGTCATAGGGGTTAATAGGACTGTTTTTTCCCTTTTCTATACTAGATCCCTTTCAAACACAATAAAATCAGCAAATCTCATGGATTTACTGATTATTTTCTTCTCTAACTTATTTTTCTACATATCGAAATGGAATCTTGCTACCACAGAGCCAATTATAGACTCGATCATTGACTTGAACGTTCATAGCTTCGTGGGCATATTCTGGCATGATTAAATGCTCTTTTGGACATTCTAAGCGATTATAAATGGCGAATTGTGTCTCTGGATAACAAACATCATCATCTAGCCCGGTAATCATGTGAACTTGTCCTTTGATACGATGGGCAAAATTTTTCACATCAATATAGGCTAAGGTATGCATCAAACGATCTTCTGTTTCATGAAATGGATCATGAAACTTGAAATAACGGAAAAGCTCATCATAAGCCTCGCTAGTATTTCCAATCTCTATTACCCGTCTGAAATCTGATAAGAATGGGTAAATGGCTACCGTTTGTTGTATACGAGGATTCAATCCAGCAGCAACCAGAGCTAGGGCACCTCCTTGAGAGGCTCCGTAGCTAGCAAGTTTGCTGTCGTCTACTTGAGGAAGGTTGGCAACAATTTCAATTAACTGGTAAAGATCTAAGTAGATATCCTTATAAAAGAGCTGGTCCGGACCTTCCACAGCTCCACGTATAATCTGTCCTTTAACCGTATTTCCAAGTGGTGAGCGATCTCCGTCGGTTGAATAGCCTGACTGCCCTCTCACGTCCATAGACACAACACCATAGCCGGCTACTGTATAAGCTAACATATCAGCCCAATCCCAACAACGTCCCATATAGCCATGAAAATGGAAAATAACGGGAACTTTTTGATCTATTTTTGGGAGAACAACCCGCGCATAAACGAGCCCATCTCGTGTTCCTTTAAAGGTTAATTCATAACAAACAACATTTGGAATGTTGAAATCTCGTTCTTCAAGCTTGTATTCAGGTAGTTCAGTCATCTTTGCTAGGGCTTGATTCCAAAAGCTATCAAAATCTTCAGGAACGTCATCCCGTCCCTTGTATACTTTCAATGTCTCTAGTAATTTAGGATCTTTCATAAAATCCTCCTTAGGTATATGTAATCGCTACCAAAAATGTACCATATTTACTTAAGGATTGCAAGAGACAAATAAAAATCACATAACCAAAATTATGTAATTTACTTATAGATTCAAAAATAGACTTAATTGTTTCACTAGATCTGGATTAGTGGGTAAAGCTGAATGATGAGCTTTACGACCGTTTAAATTCACTTCTGTATAAGTTTGATTGTCAAAAATAGATTTTGCTGCTTGTGCACTAGAGAGAGGAACGATGCCATCTGATTTTCCAGCAAAGCTACCGACAAAATTAAGGACCTCTACTTCTTTTCCCAGGCGATGCTTCCATGTTTGAAAATCTTCATACATCTCTTGATTGAATTGGTAAGGACTACCAATAATAGCCAACTTGCTGACGGTTACCTTCTTTTTCTCTAAAAAGCCACTTTCCAGTAAACCAGTCAAAACCAGTCCCCCATTGGAATGCCCGACTGCCTTAAACTCTGTAAAATGATAGTGATCAAGAAGATAGGTTAAAGCGATCTTAAGGGATTCGATTTGCTGCTTGATATTGCTGTAGCCATCTCGATTGTTCTCGAAGCCAATCACAATCATCGGATTCGGCTCTTTCGTATTCAGTCTTCCTTCCATCTCTATAGAATCATCTTTGTTGACTTTTATTTTTAAGAGACTCTGTTTTTTTCTAGAAGAGCGATGGAGCATGCGGATGGTTCCGTTGAATCGCTGTATACTGGCTGAACTCCCAGGTACAAAGATGATTGGTCTAATCGGTGGTTTCTTCGACCCTTTAGGAAATTCAAAGGGCTTTCTGTGCGAAGAAAACAATCTTGCAAAGAAACGAATGAGTTGTTGAAATAGTTTTTTTAACATGTTTCCTCTAGTAGTAGTTTCTAAAAGAACCCAGAACAGTGTGTTCCAGGCCCTTATTAGAAACGATTATTTCCGTTTTTTCTTATTTTTGCGCATTTGTTTGGCCATCTTGTTCATCGCCCGTTTCATCATAAATTCACCGGCTTTTCCTTTGAGACCACCGCCAAACATTTGGCTCATGTCAGGCATTCCAGCGCCTCCGCCAAGAGCTGACAAGTCAGGCATGCCACCTTGTCCCATCATGCCTTCGAGGGCAGACATATCAGGCATTCCACCAGGCATATTCTTCGGCATGTTATTTGGATTGAGCCCCATTTGTTTCATCATCTTGTTCATATCACCAGAGAGGACGCCCTGCATCATCTGTTTGGCTTGGTTAAAGTCCTTGATGAATTTATTGACTTCGACAAAGCTATTTCCTGATCCAGCAGCAATCCGACGACGACGGCTTGGATTCAATAGATCTGGATTTTCCCGTTCAGCTGGTGTCATGGATGATACGATCGCACGTTTGCGAGCAATTTCTCGTTCATCGACCTTGAGGTTCTTCATGGCAGGGTTATTGGCCATCCCTGGAAGCATCTTGAGCAAATCTTCCATTGGTCCCATGTTTTGAACTTGATCTAACTGATCAATGAAATCGTTGAAGTCGAAGGTATTTTCCCGCATCTTCTCAGCGAGTTCAAGGGAACGTTTCTCATCGTATTCTTGAGAAGCCTTCTCGATCAGCGTCAGCATATCCCCCATACCGAGGATCCGACCAGACATACGGTCTGGGTGGAAGGTTTCGATATCGGTTATTTTTTCACCAGTACCAGTGAATTTGATTGGCTTCCCAGTAATCTGACGGACAGAAAGGGCCGCACCACCACGGGTATCCCCATCGATCTTGGTCAAGATGACCCCAGTTACTTCGAGTTGTTCATTGAACTCACGCGCCACATTGGCTGCCTCTTGACCAATCATGGCATCGACAACCAAGAGGATTTCGTTTGGCTCGACAAGGGCTTTGACGTCGCGCAACTCGCCCATGAGTTTTTCGTCGATTTGCAGACGACCAGCCGTATCGATCAAGACATAGTCATTGTGATTGGCTCTTGCCTGCTCCAAACCTTGGCGAACGATCTCTACTGCAGGGACTTCTGTACCAAGTGAGAAGACAGGGACATTGATCTGTTGACCAAGGGTCTTCAACTGGTCGATGGCCGCTGGACGATAAATATCGGCCGCAATCATCAAAGGACGCGCTTTTTCTTCCTTGACTAATTTGTTAGCTAATTTCCCAGCAAAAGTTGTTTTACCAGCCCCTTGAAGACCGACCATCATGATAATGGTTGGAATCTTTGGAGATTTGATAATTTCTGCTGTTTCTGAACCCAAAATCGCAGTCAATTCTTCATCGACAATCTTCACGATTTGTTGGGCAGGGTTCAAGGTTTCGATGACTTCATGACCTACAGCCCGCTCGCGGACCCGTTTGATGAAGTCTTTTACAACAGGAAGGGCAACGTCGGCCTCTAAGAGGGCTAGACGAATCTCTTTGGTCGCTTCTTGGACATCTGCTTCAGAGATTTTCCCTTTCTTACGAAGATTTTTAAAGACGTTTTGTAAACGTTCGGTTAAACTTTCAAATGCCATACTCTTTCTCCTAGTTAAGTCTTATATTTATTTAGTCTCGATTATCGATACTGGAAAGCACAGAAATTTGTTCCTGTAAAAAAGGATCTTCAGGGTATTTTTCAGAAATCTGATCCAAAATTTGACTACGAACAATGTAATCGGAATACATATGGAGTTTCATTTCGTAGTCTTCCAAAATCTTTTCTGTACGTTTAATATTGTCATAGACCGCCTGACGGCTCACTCCAAACTCTTCCGCGATCTCAGCCAAGCTGTAGTCATCTGCGTAATAGAGCTCGATGTAGTTCATCTGCTTGTCCGTCAAGAGCGCTGCATAAAACTCAAAGAGCGCATTCATTCGGTTGGTTTTCTCAATTTCCATACCTTTCATTATATCAAAAAAGCCCGCTAAAGACTAGCGGGACTTGATGCTTTTTGAGCTTGAAATAAGAGGATCTATCATTAGAGTTTCAGTGCCAACATATTGACCGTCATCCCTGCTGCAGTTCCCATCAAAAAGATGGTATCTCCTTCCTTCACATAGCCATGATCCAGTGCATAGGCTAGGCCGAAAGGCACGGCTACCGAAACCATATTTCCATAATCACTGACAATATTGAGGTACTTGTCTTTGCCAACGCCCAATTTGTCCATGACAAGTGGTAAGGCGCGACTTGCTTGGTGGGGAATAATATAGTCTACAGCATCTTTAGAAATGCCTGATTTCTCTTGGAATTCTTGGAACATTTCTGGAATAACACGGGCAGAAAGCAAAAGGATTTTCTTCCCTTTCATATCAAACATGAAATCCGTCTTGGTTGCTTCAGAGTACAATTTCGGATGATAAGCTGTCAAACCACCACGAATTTCGGTATCGTGGGCTCCCTCAGACCAGGTACGTTGCATACTGGCAATGATTCCTTTATCTTCCTTTGTTGCTTCAAAAATAAAGGCTGTAGCTCCATCACTAAACAATTCAAAGCTTTCTTTTTGTTTGGGATTAAGCCCTAGGCTTCCTACTTCACTGGATACAATCAGAACCCGTTGGTATTCACCACCTTCAATCAGATAAGAAACGGTGCTTAAAGCTGATATAAAACTGGTACAAGTGGTATTGATATCCATAGCAGGAATCGTCAGTCCCTTGGCCACGCGCTCATGGATAAGAGCAGCTGTACAAGGAATGGGCTGAACACCAACCGCACTAGCCGAAACCAGGCAGTCGATGTCTGCCATTTCAAGCCCTGCATGGTTTAAAGCCGCTTCAATCGCACGCGCTGCAAGATCAATCTGTGTTTCTTCTCCTTCTTTCACGCGATAGCGAGTCTGGTCTTTGAAAGTAACTGTATGATCTGGAAGCGCGGTTCCATAGCCTTTAATTTGCAAATGTCTTTTTACAGTAGTCATAGGATTCTCCTTTTATTGAAGTCGTTGAACACGTTTTAATTTACGTGTTGGGTCCCATTGGTAATCAATAAATTGAATACTTGGGAGAATGAATTGTTTTTGCTGAGCTAAGAGTTCAAATTGAGCAAAGATCGCTTGCTCCATAGACTCTGTCCGGTGACTCAAGGCAATGGTAATGGATCCATCTGCCAACTGAGTTACTTGATAGTCCTGAATATTTTCGACAAAGAGAATGCACCGCCGAATAAAATCCGGATAGATCATCTGGCTACTACCATCTTCTTTTTTGAAATAGAAGATATCATCTGATCGTCCTTCGATCTTTGCGATTCGAGTAAAGACGGAACCACAAGGGCAAGGAGACTTTTCTTCCACTAAAATATCATTGAGTCGGTAGCGATAGATGGGTTGACTGGTTCGTTTGAAATCCGTAATAATCGGATAAAAGCGGCTATCATCTAGATACTCTTTCTCAACATACAAAATATCTTCGTTGAGATGTAGATTGCCTTCTGAACAGGTACAAGCTAAAAATCCCTCTGTCGCTTGGTAGACCTGATCAACCTTGTCTAGTTGAAAGGTTTTGGCGATGGTCTGAGCATCTCGATCTTCTAGAATCTCTGCGACAGAAACAACCTTGACAGGTTGGATCGCAAGTTGCTGATTGCTGACATAGTTGGCTAACTCAATCAAGGTAGAAGCTGGTGCGACCACAATGGTTGGTTGATAGTCTATGAGACGCTCTAAATGCTCCTTGCTATCCTTGAAAATATCAAAATATTCCAAGCGAATAAGGCCTGAATTAATGGTTTGATAGAGTTCATTATCTGCTCGTAAGAAAAAGGCAATGCGATGACCAACCAGGTTTCCTTTTGGCAACATCTTGGCTAAGATTGCTGCAGCCCACATACTTCTTTCTTTTTCTGTGGTGACAAAAACTCCTCGGTGGCCGGAAGTCCCAGAAGACAAGCCTACTGCTACTTCTCCATTCATCTCGGTAAAATCTCGCGTTTGTTCTCCACGAATCGCCATCTCTAAAGCCTGATCTCGATCCACTCCCAGAGTATTGAGTTCATTGAAATGCGTCATCATGAAATGCTTATCCATGGTCCCAAAGGATTCAGGAGAATGAGTCTGGAAATAGGGAGACTGAGAAGTGATAAAAGTATGGTAGCGTGCCAATTGCTTATCTTGGTATCGGTTCAAGGCCTCTTTTGAACGGAATCGATGGCACCATCTGGTTTCAATAAAGGTTTTCAGAAAGACTGTTTTTTTCATTTAAAATCCTTTCAATCCGATCTTGCGGGTCATGGCTGACCACAACTTGAATGCCATCTTGCAAGAGTGTTTCCAGCAAATCAGCTCCTCTTAAATAAGCCTTCTTATCATCCTGAACCAAGGAAGGAATGAGTCGCATTTTCCGTGTGAAAGGCAAAAGGTCTACTCCCCAAGAAAGATCTGCTCCGATGAAGAGTTTGAGCTCATCCAGATAAAGACAACCTTGCCCTCTCGCATGCCCATCGATGGACGAAACAAGGATGCTCCCATCTCCAAAAAGATCCGCAGTCGGTCGATAGGGGAAAGCAGGAAGCCTTTGATCTGCTTTGAGACAAGTCACCCGATCTTTGAAATCAGCTGGCAAAAACTCTTTAAAAATCAGATCTTTAAATTTCGGTTTTTGGTACACCTCATAGACTTCCTGGGTAACAACGAAATGAGCATTTGGAAAAAGTGCTGCTCCACCGAGATGATCCGGGTGCAGATGCGAAAGAATCACATAGGAAATGGCTGCTGGATTAATCCCCCGCTCTTGCAATAAATAATCGATCTGGTCTTCCTTTTTCATCTGCATAGGGGTGGCTAGACGGTACCAAAAATACCGAGCTTTTTTTTTAATCTCGTAGTGATAGCCGGTATCGTACAAAATATAGCCTTTTTCACGGTGATGAATCAAAAAGACACCTGCAGGAAATTGCATTTTTTCATTCGGAATCCCCTTAAATAAGAGACCAGAATGACTGCTGCAATAGCCTGCTGGAAAATAATCAATGTGCTTGATCATGTTGGACATAGTTGTCAATCCCTTCTTCAATGGTCATTTTTGGATAGTAGCCAAGTGCAGTTTGAGCCTTTTTAATATCGAGGGTTTGGCTATATCGAAGGAGATAATAGGTATAGCGAGTCAAGGGGGGTTCGGCTTTCAGATGAAAGAATCGATACACCCCTTCAAGGCTATAAGCCACACCTGCTACTAGACCTGCTGGAAGTTTCCGATAGCGAATCGGCTCTCCCAATCCCTTTAGTGTGGTTTCGATCAAATACTTAAAGGTCTTTGGTTCCCCATTTGTAATATTATAAACTTGTCCGTGGGCTTCTTTTGCTTCCAGAGCCAAGCGAATGGCTAGGGCGACATTTTCCACACAGGTCATATCCATGAGCTGCTCTCCTCCTCGAATCAAAGGAATTCCAATTTTTCGACTGAGGCGTAAGACACGAGGCAAAATACTGGTATCCCCCACACCAAATAATCCTCTAGGACGCAAGATGATACTTGGCACATCTGAATAGTCAGAAAAAAGTTTTTCAGACGCCAATTTACTTCGGATGTAATTGTTGAGGTGATTTTCTTTGGGAGCATCGCTTTCCTTGATGTTTAATTGGTCTTTTCCAGCTGCGTAAATACTGGGAGAAGATACGTAAACCAAGCGTTTTACCGCATATTCACGGCACAATTCAAGGACATTTTGAGTGCCAACTACATTCGCCTGATAGAAGGCCTTCCAAGGTCCCCAGGCAGTGGATAAAGCTCCTGCATGAACCACAGCATCAACAGATTGAAAGGCTTGTCTTACTTCCTCTATAGAGCTCAAATCCCCTTTCACAAATTGGACGCGCTCATTTTCCAGGGCCTTTCCAATCATTTCATTTCGGCCAAAGGCTACAATGGAATAGTCGTGATCTAATAACTCTTCGATCACGTATTTTCCAAGGAAGCCAGTCGCACCTGTTACAAGAATTTTCATAGTTTCCCATCCGTTCCACGTCTTAATAATCGTTGAATCTCAAACTCCAAGGTATCCAACGGCTTGTAGGTTTTTGAAAGTTTGTTTAGTCTTTCTAACTTTTCCCAAGATTCTTTTTCTAATAGGGCCTTAAAACCTGCTTGAATCTCTTCGGTGCGATTGCGATGTGCTTGAAAAGCAATTCCTGCTTCTACTCCTCGAATCGCATAGTCAAATTGGTCATAATCATGTGGCAAGATCAAGGCTGGTTTTTTAAATTCGATACACTGATAAAAGATTCCAGCTCCTCCATGGTGAATGACATAGTCCATCTGCGGAATATATTCTTTGTAGGGTAGATAAGAGACAACCGTCACATTTGGCGCTACTTCTTCTTCAGAGAATTCCTTTGCCCCATCTCCAAGAGTGACAAAAAAGTGACATTCTGGATGCTCTTTGGCCAACTGCTTGGTTTGTTCTAGCAAATTCTCCTTCGCCCAAGGCAACTGGGTTCCACATGTCACGAGTACCTTCGTCTTGTCCTCGTAAGGACTGAGATCTAAAGGATAATCTTCAGCTTTTTCAAGAGAAGTTCCCAAAGGGCCAAGCCACGCATATTGATGAGGGAAGTGTGTTTTCAACTCTAGCTCCATCATCCCAATTCCAAAGATGGCATAAGGAGAGTAGATGGTCTCCACTCCATTTTGATTGTACAACTTGAAATTGTAACGTTTTAAGCGTTTGCGTAAGAGGAAAGCGCCACAGTATTTTCCAATGCGCGTGAGTTTACGGCATAGTGCTTGGATCTTCTCTTCCTTCTTCGTGCGCGCGACTCCCATCCCTCCGAAGAAGCAAGGAGGACCATAAGGAGTTTCGATTGCAAATTGTGTCGCCATGGTGGTAATCCAAGGAATTTCTAACTGTTCTGCCATAAAACCAGCTGATAGAGTGATAAAGTCAGCAATCACAATATCTGGACGGTTGACGCGCCACTCCTCTAACAATTGATCCGATACATGATTAATCAAATCCAGACTCTTGGATAATTGCCGATAAGCTGAAAAAAGATTGAGTTTCTTATCGTTATTCGCCGCGCGTTCAAATTCTTCTACTTTGTCCTCTAGAATTGGAACGACAGTGAAGCCAAGACTTTCTGCAACGGCCTTTTTCTGAGGTCCTGTGAAAACCCGGATCTCCATCGAAGGATCATCTAACAAGGGTTTAACGAGATTTAAAGTTGGGTACAGATGCCCGCTCAAGGGAACAGCTACCACATCTATTTTAATTTTTTTCATTTTTTCCTGCCTTATATCTCTTATTAAGCTTTAAAACCTGCTTCTATCTATTAATTCGTAAAAAAAATCAAAAATGAAGAAAAAATAAAAATTTTTTTAAATTTTTTTAAAATATTTCCATTTTGCCTTTACTATCACTATTTAGAAAGAATGTCTTCAACCTAAAAAAGCTCCCAAATGCCAAAGAGAGAAAGTCTCCCAAACATTTGAAGAGTTTTTTTATTACTGTGAATTGCGAGCTTAGTTATTTTCCAAATAAAATTCGAACCGCTCACCGACATACTGACTTTTTACATACTCAAAAGCCGTCCCATCTTCAAAATAGGAAACCTGTGTCAGACCTAAAATAGCTTGTCCTTTTGAAATCTGTAAATAGTCCGCAATCTTATCCTTGGCCAATCGCGCATAGATGGTCTGGTGCGACTTTCCAATCTTATAGCCATGACGCTCCAAGGTTTGGAAGAAATGGCTGGTAACCTCTTCTCGATTGAAATTCTTAATAAATTTCTCTGGAATAGAGGCCACTTCATAAACAACAGGGATCCCATCAGCATACCGGACCCGTTCCATCCGAATGATGGTCTCAGTCTTATCGATGCCCAATTTGTCCACTTCTTGGAGGCTAGGAATGGTTTTCCGGTAAGAAATCACTTGGCTAGAAGGTTCCTTGCCTTGCGATTTCATAATCTCTGTAAAACTGGTTGTTCCCCGCATTTTTTCTTGGACGCGCGTGCTAGTGATAAAGGTGCCACTTCCTACCCGTCTTTCAAGCACTCCTTCTTCAACCAGAAGGGTAATAGCCTGCCTAAGCGTCATCCGACTAACCTGAAATTTCTCCGCTAGATCGCGTTCGCTGGGAAGACGCTCCCCGATTTTCCATATTTTTTGATCAATCTCAGACTTAATCTGATCATGAATTTGAATGTAAGCTGGAATCATAACCTTGCTCTTTCTCTGTGTTATCTCTATTGTAGCGTAAAATTCCTAATTCTTCAATCAGAGATTGGTAAAGACAAGGCTTTTGTGTTAGAATAGAGGAAAGTAAATTTCTTTAAGAAGGGGATAAGATGACAAACCTATCAACTGATTTGCATGATGTTGAAAAAATCATCGTGCTTGACTACGGTAGCCAATACAATCAGCTTATTTCACGTCGGATTCGTGAAATTGGTGTCTTCTCAGAGTTGAAGAGCCACAAGATTTCTGCTGATGAGGTTCGTGCAATCAATCCAGTTGGGATCGTTCTCTCAGGCGGACCGAACTCTGTATACGAGGAAGGTTCTTTTGATATCGATCCTGAAATTTTTGAACTCGGTATTCCAATCCTTGGAATCTGTTACGGGATGCAATTGTTGACCCATAAATTGGGTGGGAAGGTCGTTCCAGCTGGTGATGCTGGTAACCGCGAATATGGTCAATCTGAACTGACTTTGACAGAATCTTCTGCTCTTTTTGTCGGCACACCAGATAAACAATTGGTCTTGATGAGCCATGGAGATGCTGTTACAGAAATTCCGGCTGACTTTATCCGCACTGGTACTTCCGCTGACTGTCCATTCGCCTCGATTGAAAATCCAGATAAGAAAATCTACGGTATCCAATTCCACCCTGAGGTTCGTCACTCTGTTCACGGTTATGACATCTTGCGTAACTTTGCCTTGAACATCTGTGGGGCTAAAGGTGACTGGACCATGGACAACTTCATTGACATGCAGATCAAAAAAATCCGTGAAACCGTCGGAGACAAACGTGTCCTTCTTGGTCTTTCAGGTGGTGTTGACTCTTCTGTTGTTGGGGTTCTCCTTCAAAAAGCCATCGGCGATCAATTGATCTGTATCTTTGTAGACCACGGTCTTCTTCGTAAAGATGAAGCTGACCAAGTGATGGATATGCTTGGTGGCAAGTTTGGTTTGAACATTGTCAAAGCAGATGCTGCAAAACGTTTCCTTGATAAGTTAGCTGGAGTATCTGATCCTGAGAAAAAAAGGAAGATCATTGGTAACGAGTTTGTTTATGTCTTTGATGACGAAGCAAGTAAACTCAAAGATGTAAAATTCTTGGCACAAGGAACACTCTACACTGACGTGATCGAGTCTGGTACGGATACTGCTCAAACCATCAAGTCTCACCACAATGTGGGTGGACTTCCAGAAGATATGCAGTTTGAACTGATCGAACCACTCAACACTCTTTACAAGGATGAGGTTCGTGCGCTTGGTACAGAGCTTGGTATGCCAGACCACATCGTATGGCGCCAACCATTCCCAGGCCCAGGACTTGCCATCCGTGTTATGGGAGAAATCACTGAAGAAAAACTTGAAACCGTTCGTGAATCAGATGCTATTCTTCGTGAAGAAATCGCCAAAGCTGGTCTTGACCGTGATATCTGGCAATACTTCACTGTCAACACAGGCGTTCGTTCAGTAGGTGTTATGGGTGACGGCCGTACCTACGACTACACGATTGCCATTCGTGCTATCACTTCTATCGATGGAATGACAGCTGACTTTGCGAAGATTCCATGGGAAGTCCTCCAAAAAATCTCTGTTCGTATCGTAAACGAAGTTGACCACGTTAACCGCATCGTCTACGATATCACAAGCAAACCACCTGCAACTGTAGAGTGGGAGTAAAAAAAGGTCCAGTGGACCTTTTTTTCACGAGCTTTAAAATAATAGAGCGAGTTTAAGGTCCGGGGGACCTTTTTTTCATGAGCCAAAAATTAGCAAAGCGAGTTTAAAGGTCCGGGGGACCTTGATTCACCAGCTAAAAATAAGAATTTAGCAACCCTAAAAATGTCTTATAAAATATAAGAATCATTAAACACACAAAAAAGCACTCTGACTTATTGTCAGCAGTACTTTCCTGCTATTTTTAGCCAACTAAACCACTAAAGAATTTGACAATGGCATTCCAGATGGCTCCGAAGAAGCCAGCAATGGCATTCCATGCATTTGTGAAGAAGTTTCCACTGTCTTTTAGAATAGCATTTGTATCAAAATTGAGATTGATATTATTAAAGGTATCGCCTGCCTTGTCTACGATACTATCTTTCAAGTCCGACAAGGTTTTAGTAAAGCTTTTGCTGCTGATGACGCTACTCTTTGAGAGGTTGACTGCGAAATTCACGATCAAATTAATCTGATCACCTGTTACAGTTGTATCCAGCTTATAATTTTTCAGGGTTTCTTCGACAATCTTTCGAATATCATCCTTGCTTAAATCCTGATTGTTCTGTTTGGCATTGGCTACTGCTGTTTTAATGTCGGTCAATGCTACGTTTAACTTATCAGCATCGAAGTTTTTCTTACCAGCGTTTTCTTCATTGATCCCGGATAGAGTCTTTAACTCTTCTTGGGCTAGATCCTTGCTTTCTTGAGAAACCTTGGCACCATTTTTCTCAAGCGAGTAATAAATACCAGCCAAGGCACTTTCACCAGTCACCAGTATAGGAGAAGCTACTGTAATTTGAGCATGCTCCAATCCAAGTGTAACGGCTGCATTACGATACATATCTGCAGTGACCTTGGTGATGTTTTGAGGCGTCACGATATTCACTTCTAGTGGCTTATTTTTACCTAATTTTTGAATTTTAACAGAGGAATAAAGTTCCAAACTATCATCGTTGGCAACGTTCATAATCGAAGAATAAACCTCTGGTGTCATGGTCTTCCACTCCTCTTTATCTTTCGAACTATCGTAGTTCAAGAGACTTAAGGTTTGTTCGATTTGACTTTGGTCCAGCGAATAGCCCAAAACAAAGTCTGGCTTGACATAGGTTTCATCAATGACTTTCTGCACATTGCTATCTGCGGAAACTCGCGGGATAGCAGTAAACAAGGCCAAAGTCGTCGTTACAAACAATGCAATCTTCTTTAATTTCATCTTTTTCTTCTTTCTAACTCAAATCAACTCTGGGCATCTCTTATTACCTTTCTCACCTCACTAGAGATGAAAAAAGAAGTAAATAAAGAGATTACCCACTTCGATTTTCATTATACAGTTGATTTCTTAAAACTAGCTTACAGTTCTTTTAAGAATGCATGACATTTTTATTATCCCTCAAAATCGGAGGCAGAACTGATCAGCTAAAAAAAGAGCCAATCGGCTCTCTGGAAAATGATTAAAACCATGAAAATAACTTCATAATCGTCATATTGGTTTCTACCAAACGGGAATAATAAATATTGCCACCATTAATGTAGAGTTCCATCCCGTTTAAAAGAGAGATAGGGTGGAGGTAAAGATAAGTTTCACCAGTTACATTGCCAAGACTTGGCGCTACCACATCCCGCGAATAAGCGCGGGCCAACTCTAAGGAATTTGTTCCACCGTGTTTTGCGACGTAATCGATGTAGTCTTTCCCAAAATTATAGGCTTGAACTGCAGTCCAGCTATCAACGCCTTTTTTCTTAGCTTCTTTTAACTCATCTGAAAGAGTTTGAATTCCTTGGCGAATACTGGCCTTATTATCACTAATAGTATTGGTCTCACCACTTGCACTCTCACTCGCCTGCATGACATCGTCTTCTCTGCCTTTGGTCTCTGTATAGATCATAGCAAGAATGAGGTTTTCATTGGCCGTGGTGTCCTCCTCAGCAAGGACTTCTCTAACCAGGGAGCGGTACTGCATGACTTGTTTGACGTCATGATGGATCTGAATTCCCTTGTAGATTCCAAATATTAGTAAGATGAATAAGAAGATCTTCACTATACGTTTAATCATTATTTACTCTGTATATCCTCAATATTTTTGATCAAAATAGAATAGGTCCCGTTATCGTTTAGAATAAATTCAACAGATTCTGCATCTTCATAGACATTATTCGGAACGATCAGTTCAATTCCATTTGACAATGACAATTTCTGATTTTCGAACTTCTTCAACTGGCGACTTGCATCAATCTCTTCAAAGGTGACAGGCTCTGGTACAGCTTCTTTAACTTGGTCAATAAAACTAAGGCGAGCTGTCAGATTGTCGTCGAAGAGATCATCCGCTAATTTCTCAGGAGAGAGTTTATTTTCTTCCTCAATATGGTTAAAAATAGCTGATTTAACCTTTGATTGAAATTGAAAATCATCTGTGTTAAAGCTTTCCGCAATCTTCTGGGCTGTTTTTTCTAGTGCCTTGATCGATTTTTTAGGAGAGATCTTGGGTTGCGCCTGCAACAGATTCTCAGAAAAATAATTCAAGAATGTCCCATTGTACTTGATCCGTTTTTCAATCAAGTGGTATTTGCGACTTTGAAGATTGATGACCAAGGCCTCATCAGCACCAGTGCCAAAACCAGGTAGATTATTTTGCGTCAACTTAATCGGATTGTCCACTTCACCGCCAAGATGGGTCAGGGTTTCCCGTAAGGCGATCCGAAGAAAGGCAAAGTGATCCACTCCTTCTTTTGAAAACTCAACAAAAACCAAATCGTTCGTCTTTTGATTCTCAGAGACGACAAATTCTTCCTTCCAACGATTCGCTACTGCGACTGAAGTTTCTAATAGGTCATCTGAAATCATCTCAAGAAAAGGATTGTCCTCTTCGAAAATACCGGTCTTGGCTTCATCCGAGTAGACCCGTTCAATCTTCTTACGCAAGTATTCCTCGATTTTAGGCGTGATATTGAGAAATTTATCTGCCAGATAGAGATCGGTATCGTCTGGGCTAAATTGATGAATGATGGCTTTTTTTACGTAAATATCCATAGGATGGTTTAGTCCTCGTAAAGTGGAAAGGCGTCTGTCAAGGCTTTGACTTGGCTACGCACTTCATCTAATACTTCTTGCTTGTCCGCATTCTTCAGCGCTTTGATCATCAGTTCAGCAACGGTACGACTTTCTTTTTCACCAAAACCACGAGCGGTGATGGCTGCTGCACCAATCCGAATCCCACTGGTCTTAAATGGAGACAAGGTTTCATAAGGAATAGAGTTCTTGTTGAGGGTGATATTAACTTCATCCAACAAGTTTTGCGCCACTTTCCCATTTTCAACGACTTTAGTGACGTCGACAAGGAAAAGGTGGTTCTCTGTTCCGCCTGAAATAACGCGGAAATCTGGATCTTGCAAGAAGACATCAGCCATGGCCTGACTGTTCTTAATCACGTTAGCTGCATACTCTTTAAAGGCAGGATCCAGCGCTTCTTTGAAAGCGACAGCTTTGGCTGCAATAACATGCTCCAACGGTCCTCCTTGAATACCAGGGAAAATAGCAGAGTTTATTTTCTTAGCTAATTCCTCATCATTGGTCAAGATCAGACCTCCACGAGGTCCACGAAGGGTCTTGTGAGTGGTCGTTGTCGTGATATGTGCATAAGGAACCGGACTTGGATGAAGACCTGCTGCCACGAGACCAGCAATATGGGCCATATCGACCATGAGCTTGGCTCCTACTGCATCTGCAATCTCACGGAATTTTGAGAAATCAATGATATGAGAGTAGGCTGAGGCACCAGCAACGATGAGTTTTGGCTTCACTTCTTGGGCTTGTTTTAGGATGGCATCAAAATCCAAGAGCTCTGTTTCAGGATCTACACTATAGGACACAAAGTTATAGGTTTGACCAGAGAAGCTCACAGAAGCTCCGTGCGTCAAATGCCCACCGGCAGCTAGATCCATCCCCATGACGGTATCACCAGGCTCAATCAAGGCCATATAGGCAGCACAGTTTGCCTGACTTCCTGAATGCGGTTGAACGTTCGCAAATTTAGCGCCAAAGATTTCTTTGGCCCGTTCGATCGCGAGACTTTCGACCACATCGACCACATCTGTCCCGCCATAGTAACGACGACCAGGATAGCCTTCGGCATATTTATTTGTCAGAATAGACCCTTGAGCTGCCATCACTGCCTTAGAGACGACATTTTCAGAAGCAATCAACTCAATATTATTTTGTTGACGCTCTTCCTCTTTAGCGATCGCATTCCATAGGTCTGCATCATAAGCTTTGTAATCTTCTTTATCAAAAATCATCGGTCTACTCCTTTATAAAAAATTATTTATGTACATTATCACTGAGGAAGTTCATCTTCCTCAAAAGAAAGCTCTGGCACTTGTGCAAGCAAGTCAGTTTTGGTAATCGAACCTTGTCGCAAAATCCTGGCTTTGGAACCAGAGATATCTAAAATAGTTGAATCTTGGCCTGTCAGAAAGTCATCATCCTCTATACCAGGAACCACTTGATCAAACTCGCTTACAATAGCCTCATATTTTGTTCCACTTGCATGACCTGAAAGATTGGCCGAAGGACCAACTAAAGGACCATATTTACGAATTAATTCCAACGTTTTTGGATGAGCCGGTATACGGAAACCAACTGTATCCAAGCCTGAATGAATCCAGTCTGGTACCTTGTCATTCGCCTGAAGAATAATAGTCAGAGGCCCTGGCAAAAATGAATGAATCAGTTTTGTTAAATAGCTAGGTTGATTTTTCGAATAAATTCGAATCGTTTTTTCATCGGCTACATTTAAATTTAGAGCCTTGTCTCTAGGTCTACGTTTTAATTCGTAAATATAATCAACTGCCTCTTGGTCCAAAGCTTTAGCGAAAATACCATAGACTGTTTCAGTTGGCAGAATAACCGCACGGCCTGCTTCTAATTCTTTCTCAATGTTATCCATTGTCTACTACTACCATTCTATCTTGTCCAAATTGGTCTTTCAGAACTCGAACTCGTTTGTCAGGAAACGCTTCTCGAAAGAGCTCTTTTACTTTGGCTCCTTGCTTATAGCCAATTTCTAGATAGATCTTTCCGTCTGGTGTTAAAACACTTGGTGCTTGCTGGGCAATCTTTTCGTAGATGGCATATCCATCACGGTCTGCAAAGAGAGCTAAGTGGGGTTCAGAGGCTAATACATTGGCTCCGACTTCTTCTACATCATCCCGAGAGATATAAGGAGGGTTGGACACAATCAGGTCATAGGGACCTGCTAGCTGCTCCAAAACATCTGACGACTTAAATTCAAGGAAAGCTTCTAACTGCTTGGCATTTTTTTGAGCCAGGGCTAAAGCCTCTTCTGAGACATCGCTAGCTTGAACCTGCCAGGTAGGTTTAGCAAGGGCTAAGCTAATAGCGATAGCACCACTTCCTGTACCAATATCCAGAACTCGTAAGGCTTTCTCATCGTTTTCTTCAAGAATAAGAGTGACCAATTCTTCCGTTTCAGGTCGTGGAATCAGCACGCGTTCATCCACTGTAAAAACATGGCCACAGAATTCTGCACTACCAATAATATACTGGGCAGGGACGTGATGTTTCAACTGTTCAAAAATGGAATCAAGCAAGGCCTGATCCTCTACTTCCACTTCTTTTTGCAAGGCCAGGACAAAGTCTGTAAAGGTCCAGTTTTTTAAAGCTCGATACGCGAAGGAGAGGCTTTCTGCTTCCTCTCCAACGGCTATTAATTCTTCTTCATACTGGGCTAATAATGGTCCCAACAACATTATTTATTCAACTCTTCTAATTTTTGAGTTTGATCATACAAGACCAAAGCATCGACCACTTCATCTAATTTACCAGATAAGATGGTGTCCAATTTTTGAAGGGTCAAGCCAATCCGGTGATCAGTCACACGGTTTTGAGGGAAGTTGTAAGTCCGGATCCGCTCTGAACGGTCACCAGTCCCAATAGTAGACTTCCGCTCAGCGTCTTGCTCGTCTTGGGCAATCTGAGCAAAGTGGTCAGCCACACGCGCACGGATGATCTTCATGGCTTTTTCACGGTTCTTTTGTTGGGTCCGTTCTTCCTGCATCTCTACCTTGATATTAGTTGGCAAGTGGACGATACGAACGGCTGTTGCGACCTTGTTGACGTTTTGTCCACCTGCACCAGATGCGTGGTAGATATCAATCCGAAGGTCTTTTGGATCAATGTCATACTCGACTTCTTCGATTTCTGGCATGACCAGAACTGTTGCTGTAGAGGTATGGACACGACCTTGGCTTTCTGTCACAGGAACACGTTGCACCCGGTGGGCACCAGATTCATACTTGAGTTTCGAGTAAACCGATTGACCAGAGACCATGGCTACGACTTCTTTGATCCCACCAACGCCATTGTAGGAAGCTTCCATGACTTCAAAACGCCAGCCTTGGCTTTCCGCGTATTTTTGGTACATCTGCAAGAGGTCACCAGCAAACAATTGGGCTTCGTCTCCTCCAGCTGCTCCACGGATTTCCAAGATAATGTTCTTGTCATCGTTTGGATCTTTTGGAAGAAGTAAGATCTTCAGTTTTTCTTCGTACTCTTCCTTTTCAGCCTTAGCATCTTTTAGCTCTTGCTTGGCCATTTCTTCCAAGTCCGCATCGTCGCCTGCTTCCTTAATCATTTCCTCAGCGTCAACGATGTTTTGAAGGACTTGCTTGTACTCACGGTAGGCTGTCACCGTATCACGAGTGGAAGCTTCTTCTTTTGAAAGCTCCATAAATCGTTTGGTATCAGAGACCACATCGGGGTCACTCAATAATTCTCCTAACTCTTCATAACGGTCTTCTACAGCTTGTAGTTGATCATAGATATTCATGTTTGCT
This sequence comes from Streptococcus parasanguinis ATCC 15912, assembly GCF_000164675.2. NCBI lineage: Bacteria > Bacillati > Bacillota > Bacilli > Lactobacillales > Streptococcaceae > Streptococcus > Streptococcus parasanguinis. The sequence goes on along the minus strand of NC_015678.1, from coordinate 498,451 downwards.
CCTTAAGATTTCTTTTCTTGGTTAATATCTGGATTAAAATAATGCTTGCGGCAAACGGAGATATAGGTCTCGTGTCCACCGATCTGGATCTGCTCTCCATCATAGACAGGTTTACCTGCTTGGGTACGCAAGACCATGGTTGCCTTGCGGGAACAGTATTGGCAGATGGTTTTGATCTCCTCGATCTTGTCGGCTAACAAGAGGAGGTGTTTGGAACCTTCAAAGAGTTCATTTCGGAAATCATTTTTGAGGCCAAAAGCCATAACCGGCACATCCAGTTCATCCACGACTCTTGCCAAGTCATAGACATGGTGGCGTTTCAAAAACTGAGCTTCATCGATTAAGACACAGTAAGGTTTGATTGCTTGGTTTTTAATAAAGCCAAAGATATCCGTATCGTCTTCAATTGCAACGGCTTCCCGTTTCATACCGATCCGACTAGAAACCACTCCTACTCCATCTCGTGTATCGATTGCCGAAGTCATGATGACGACGCTCTTGCCTTGCTCTTCATAATTATGGGCCACCTTCAAAATCTCAATGGTTTTCCCCGAGTTCATGGTCCCATATTTATAATATAATTGTGCCATTTTCCTTTTGTTCTCTCTAAAATGTGTTTCATTATCATTTTACCATAATTTTGCTAAGCTTTGTATCCCAAAATGTGATAAAATAGTCCTATAAAAAATTTAGGAGGTGGCCATATGCCATTTGTACGAATTGACCTATTTGAAGGACGCACCTTGGAACAAAAGAAAGCCTTGGCCAAGGAAGTAACCGAAGCTGTTGTCCGCAATACTGGTGCTCCTCAGTCAGCTGTTCACGTCATCATTAATGATATGCCTGAAGGAACCTACTTCCCTCAAGGTGAAATGCGCACCAAATAATGGTTCCACTAAAAAAGCCTTTCTTGCTTGTGATATCACATAGCAGGAAAGGCTTTTTTTATTTTTCTTGGGCTTGACGTTCTGCTTTCCGTTCTTCGAATTCTTCGTCACTCATCAAGGTTCCGCCGACATTGGCTGATTTGGCAAAGGCTGTATAGCGACGCAACCAACCGCTGGAAATTTTTGATTTGAAAGGTTTCAAATGTTTGCGACGTTCTGCAAGGGTTGCATCATCGACAAGTAGATCAAGGGTACGATTTGGAAGATCGATCACGATTTCGTCCCCATCTTCGATTAGGGCGATATTTCCACCTTCTGCTGCTTCTGGAGAAACGTGACCAATAGCAATCCCACGAGTAGCTCCTGAGAAACGACCATCCGTAATCAGAGCCACATCCTTACCAAGACCACGTCCGACAATCTTAGAAGTTGGTGCTAGCATCTCTGGCATACCAGGTCCACCCTGAGGACCCTCGTAACGAATGACAACGACATGTCCCTTCTTGACTGTTCCATTGTCAATCAACTCAAGGGCTTGATCTTGTGAATCGCAACAGATGGCCTTTCCGCGGAAAGTGGTCACAGATGGATCTACACCACCAACCTTGATTACAGCTCCATCTTGAGCGATATTTCCGTAAAGGATCGACAAACCACCTACAGGTGAAATAGGATGTTCGATTGGATGGATAATTTCTTCATTTTTGATTTCAGCACCAGCTACATTTTCTTTCAAGGTTTTACCAGTAACTGTGATACGATCACCCTTAATGGCTCCTTTTTTAATCAACTGATTGATAATAGCTGGAACACCACCAGCTTCATGCACATCATGCATGGTGTAAACACTTGAAGGGGCAATTTTAGAGAGATAAGGTGTCTTCTTGGCAATTTCGTTAATGTCCTTAAGGTCATAGTCAATACCAGCCTCACGCGCAATTGCGAGCGTATGAAGCACAGTATTTGTAGAACCACCCATGGCCATATCGAGCGCAAATGCATCATCAATGGCTTCTTTGGTCACGATATCCCGTGGACGGATATCCTTTTTAATATTCTCTACCAATTGTTTGGCCGCTTGGCGAACCAATTCCCGTCTTTCATCTGAAACAGCTAGGATGGTACCATTTCCAGGAAGAGCAAGACCTAATACTTCCATCAAACAGTTCATGGAATTGGCAGTAAACATACCTGAGCAAGAACCACAAGTTGGACAGGCATTTTTTTCCAAGAAATCCAGCTCATCCATGCCCATATCACCAGCTTGATAAGTACCTACAGCTTCAAATAAACTTGAGAGAGTAGCTTGATGACCAGTCATGTCAACGCCGCCCTTCATGGGTCCACCAGAACAAAATACGGCAGGCACATTGGTCCGCATGGCAGCTAAAATCATTCCTGGTGTAATCTTATCACAGTTAGGAATATAGAAAACACCGTCAAACCAGTGGGCATTGATGACTGTTTCAGCAGCATCTGCGATCAACTCACGAGATGGCAAACTATAACGCATCCCGATATGGCCCATCGCAATCCCGTCATCGACACCAATGGTATTAAATTCAAAAGGAATCCCACCAGCCTCGCGGATAGCCTCCTTAGCAACATCCGCTAATTCACGTAGGTGAACATGTCCTGGAACGATATCAATATAGGAGTTACAAATGGCAATAAAGGGCTTTTGCATATCCTTTGCTGATTTTACTTGCCCTGTTGCATAGAGGAGACCACGCGCTGGTGCTCGGTCGATCCCCATTTTGATCATATCACTTCTCATCTTGTTCTCCTTCTAGTTCTTCATTTCTACCTCCTAATCTTACCACTTTGACATCAATTGTCAAGAACTTTCAGAAAATTTATAATATTCACGGTACACAAAAAGCCTGGTTTCCCAGACTTTATTTTAGTTTGTTTGCTTTTTTTCAATCTGCCAGAGCCGCAGTTGGTAGCAAATACCACTCACGACAAGGCTAGAAATGAGGCCGATCCAATAAGCATAGGGACCCAAGTTGGTCACATGGTCAAGTAAAATCCCTAGTGGGATAGAGATACACCAGTAACTAAAGACTCCTAATAAGAAAGGAACCGTTGTATCCTTATAGCCCCGCAAAATCCCTTGTAGGGGTGCTGCAAAAGTATCGGCTACTTGGAAAAAGAGGCTATAGGTCATGAAAATAGCTGTTTGTTGCACAAAGACTGGATCCTTGCCATATAGCCCTGCCAGTTGGAAGCGGAATGTATAGAGAAAGACGAGAGTGACAATGGCAAAACCAAAGGCTGTCAGCCGTCCCAAACGGCAATATTGTTTGACCACTTCTGGTCTTCCTGCTCCCAGTTCGTAAGATACGATAATAGCCATGGTGCTTGAGATACTAACCGGGAAAGCATACATCAGGGTAGAAAAATTCATGGCCGATTGGTGGCTAGCAATGGTTAGTGATGGGAATTTTGCCATTAACAGACCAACCAGCGAGAAGATGATGACTTCTGCAAAAACAATTCCACCGATTGGAAGCCCAAGCCGCAATACTTCTTTCATCCCTTTAAAATCATAAGGTTGCGGCTTCCACAATTGGAAAGGTGCTACCTTGGGATGATTGCACAAAATCAAAACCGCAATAACCAGCAAGACCCAGTAGGCCAGAGAGGTTCCAAGACCTGCTCCTGCTCCTCCCATCTCAGGAAAACCAAATGCTCCATAGATCAGGATATAGTTAAAACAAGCATTGAGAGGCAAAAGTAAGAGCATCAAGTACATGGATAGACGCGTCATTCCCAAGGTATCAAGGAAGGTCCGCACGATACTAAAGAGCAACAAGGGTAAGATTCCCAGAGAAAGAAAATATAAATAGCGAATGGCTATTTGGGCAACAACATTTTCTAAACCGATCTGCTTGAGAATCATGGGTGCAATGCCCCAAACAAAGCCTATTAAGAGAATAGCCATACCAAATGACATATAGAGGAATTGGTAAAAATCGCCAGCAATCCGTTCTTTATTTCCCTTGCCTAAATGATGCCCAACAATCGGCGTCAGTGCAGAGACAATCCCTGTCAGGAAAGTAAAAAATGGATTCCACAGACTGGTAGCTGTAGAAACACCAGCCAAATCAAGGGTCCGGTACTGACCGGTCATGGCTGTATCGACAAAGCTGGCTGAATAATTGGCCAATTGGTAGATCAAAATCGGCAAAAATAGACTCAAAAACAAGCGCAAGCGCTCTTTAAAGTGATAGGTTAAATACATAATTCTAACTCTCTTCTCATCAAATAAGATTTTCTCCTCTTCCACTCTACTATATGTTTCCTTAAAAGTCAAAAAAACCGAAGATCCAAGGACCTCCGGTTCATGTGAGATTAGTTTTTGTTGCGGTTTAAAATAGCATTGAGAACGATCGCCAAGACACTGGCAACGACAATTCCGTTAGCAAAGAACATTTGGAATCCTGTTGGAAGGCCATTGAAGAGGCTGCTGTTGTTCAAACCAACCCCTGCAGCAATCGATACAGCAGCGATCAAGAAATTGTGCTCATTGTGTTCAAAATCAACACGCGCAAGAATCTGCATCCCTTGAATCGATACAAAACCAAACATAACTAGCATCGCTCCCCCAAGAACTGGACTTGGAATGATTTGTGCTAAAGCTCCAAACTTAGGAAGGAGACCAAGAAGAACAAGGAAGCCAGCCGCATAGTAGATTGGAAGACGAGTCTTGATACCAGACAATTTCACCAAGCCAACGTTTTGTGAGAATCCGGTGTAAGGGAATGTGTTGAAGATACCACCGAGGAGAACAGCCAACCCTTCAGCGCGGTAACCATTGCGAAGGCGCGTGCTATTAATTGGATCTTTAGTAATATCAGAAAGTGCAAGATAAACACCTGTTGATTCAACCATAGAAACTGTCGCGATGATACACATCATGACGATTGAGGTGATTTCAAACTTAGGAGCTCCAAAGAAGAAAGGCGTTGGAACGTGAACGACTGGTGCTTGAGCCACAGGTGTGAAGTCTACCAAGCCCATAGAAGCCGCAATGGCAGTCCCTGCGATCAAACCAATCAAAATTGAAATGGATTTAATAAAACCAGTCGTATAGATATTAACAACCAGAATAATGAGAATAGTCACCACAGCCAAAATCAAGCTTTGAACGGTTGGTTTTGGCGCATTATTTCCCATATTTCCAATCGCTACTGGAATCAAAGTCAAACCAATGGTTGTAATAACGGATCCCGTTACAATTGATGGGAAGAGATTGGCAATCTTAGAGAAGAAACCAGAGACAAGGATGACATAAATCCCTGAGACAATCAAGGCACCAAACATGGCACCACTACCATGGCTAGCCCCGATCATGCTGAGAGGAGCCACAGACTGGAAGGCAACCCCAAGGACTACCGGAAGACCGATCCCAAAGTATTTATTGAGCTGCACTTGAAGGAAAGTTGCGACCCCACACATGAAGATATCTGTAGAGATGAGATAGGTTAGTTGATGAGCGTTATAGCCCAAAGCTCCTGCGATCATAATCGGCACCAAAATAGATCCCGAATACATGGCCAAAAGGTGTTGCAAGCCTAGAATGGCCGCCTGTGAATGGCTTTCTTGTTTTTGCATTAGATGTCTGCCTCCTTAAATACAACCTGACCATTTTCAAAACGGTCCAAACGTGCGAGGGATACAACTGGATATCCCAACTCTTCTAACAATCCCCGTCCATCTTGGAAGGATTTTTCAATCACGATCCCAATAGCTTCTACTTGAGCACCAGCTTGTTCGATGATTTGAATCAAGCCTTTGGCTGCTTGGCCATTGGCGAGGAAATCGTCAATGATCAAAACCTTATCTGATGGATCCAAGAATTTACTCGCAATCGAAACGGTGCTGGTGACTTGCTTGGTAAAGGAATAAACCTCAGCCGTCAAGATGCCCTCATTCATCGTGATGTTTTTCGCCTTCTTAGCAAAGATCATGGGAACATCCAAGGCTTCAGCTACATAAAGGGCTGGTGCAATCCCAGATGCTTCAATGGTCACGACTTTTGTCACACCAGCATCTTTGAACCGGTCCGCAAAATTCTGACCGATTTCTTTCATCAATTTAAAATCCACTTGGTGGGTCAAAAAGGAGTCCACCTTGAGGATATTCTCACCTAAAACATTGCCATCTTTTAAGATGCGCTCTTCAAGTAATTTCATACTTCCTCCTACTTTTTTAAAAAATCCTCTACTTCATTCACAAAACACAAAAAGGCCTGCTAAGCAAGCCTTGAAATCTCTCTAGAAAGAGAAATAATCCCGACTTACTTATTGTTAGGTGTTCCGGCACCTTGTAGAAACATCACGCCCATTCGTGAAATAAATAAGTAATTCAATTAGTGTGCATCGCCATTCCAGATAGAATTCTTAACGATCACATAGTCAACATGTTTCAAATCTGCTAATTTTCGGCCTCCTGCATAAGAGATCGAACTTTGCAAATCTTGTTCCATTTCCGTTAAGGTGTCTTGCAAATGCCCCTTGGCAGGCAATAAAATCTTCTTACCTTCGACGTTCTTATAAGCGCCTTTTTGGTACTCTGAAGCAGATCCATAGTACTCTTTGAAAGAATCTCCATCAATCTCTACTGTTTTACCAGGACTTTCGATATGTCCTGCAAAGAGAGAACCGATCATGACCATAGACGCCCCGAAACGAATCGATTTGGCAATATCACCATGGGTCCGAATACCACCGTCCGCAATGATTGGCTTACGCGCTGCTTTTGAACACCAGCGAAGAGCAGCCAATTGCCAACCACCTGTACCAAATCCAGTCTTAACTTTGGTGATACAAACCTTACCAGGGCCGATTCCGACCTTAGTCGCATCAGCTCCCGCATTTTCTAATTCACGAACAGCTTCAGGTGTTCCAACATTTCCAGCAATAACAAATGTATCTGGCAATTCTTTCTTGATGTGTTGAATCATTCGAATGACACTATCCGCGTGACCGTGTGCGATATCAATAGTGATGTACTCAGGCGCATCTGCCTTTAATTGACTCACAAAGTCGTATTCGTATTCCTTAACACCGACCGAAATGGAAGCGATCAAACCTTGCTCATGCATACGTTTGACAAAAGGAATCCGACCCGCTTCATCAAAACGGTGCATGATGTAGAAATAACCACCACGCGCCAACTGCTCTGCTACATTCTCATCCAAGATTGTCTGCATATTGGCAGGAACGACTGGAAGCTTGAAGGTATGCTTTCCAAATTGGACGGTTGTATCTGCTTCTGACCGGCTATTGATGATACATTTGTTGGGAATCAACTGAATATCTTCATAGTCGAAAATAGGAAATTCATTTAACATAGATTGAAAAATCTCTTTTCTAAAAACTGACCTACCTATGCGCAAGCGCATCGCTACGTCTCTTGACGTTTCCTTGATAGATTATACCAAAGATACGGACCTAATGCAATGGGAATGATTTTATAGGAAATAACGTTCGGAAATCACAAGATAAAAACCTGTTTCAAAAAAGAAAACAGGTTTTATTTATGAACATTTTGGAGCCAATTGTTCACTTCTCTAGCTACAATTTCTGGCGCCTCTGTATACAGTTCGTGCCCCAAACCTTCTAGCAAGACTTGCTTGATCTGGGGATCTAGTTGCTTCAGAGCATCTTTTCTCCATTCAGGTTCTTCTTGGTATCGAGGCCCGATAAAGAGGACAGGCAGGTCTGCCAGTGGAATCTGGTAAGTCTTGATCTGACGCCGTAGACGCAATAAAGCCATGACCTTTTCGAGATCCAGATTTAATTCATATTGTTCACTCGCTGGATTCCAACGATAGCTAGCCTCTACCGCTTTTCGCGCTATAGGCGTAGGTCCTGCTCCATCACCAAGTTCGGATAACACAGCTTCTTCTAAAGTTGCAAAGACTTGCTGATTCATGAAAGACGCCGCTCCTTCTAGTTCTTCTTCAAGAGGCAGGATCTTTTCCATGTCCAGATAACCCCCATCCAGGAGAATCAGAGCTCGAATCTGAGGAAACTCGGCAGCCAGATAACGAGCCAAATCTCCACCCAAGGAATGCCCCAATAAACAGATCTCTTCCGCCTTGCCAATCTGACCTTGAAACCAAGCACAAAGATCGTTTTCTGTCTGAATCATTTCCCTATAGGGATCTAGAAAGGTCACAGGAAAGCCTAGCTCATCAATAAGTGGCGCCAAATGGTAGCCATTGCCACCTAAGCCCCCAATAAAATAAAACTGCATGTATTTTGTCTCTTCCTTTTTAATTTATAATTAATTCCTTAATTGGTTCGCGCTAGTCTTTTCAATCCAATATTGCTCGTCTTTGGGGATCAAATGATCGAATTTCCCTGAAAAAATCTTCCATCCGTTCGGCACATATCTTTCGTAGTTTTTCATTCCCTGATGGTTTGAATAAAACTCCTCTTTATCAAAATTGATTAAAAGATCCGGGAGTAAACCTTTTCCTTTAAAAATAATCTCTGAATGTAAGTCTTCACAATCCATTGAGCGTTTGATCATTTCGATCAATTCTTCAACCGTCACCCTCAGCCAATCATCTTTATACATTTCTAACTAGCTCTCAAGATTGATTTTTGTAATCACATGAAGATTCTGTTGAATCTCAGGTAAATAGGAGAAATCAACATCCAGACATGCTTACTGGTAGCCTGATTCGACAAACTTGAAGTTGTTTACTTACAGTACTCCTCTATTTTGTAGCTATATTCTTTTAGAAGTCCCCGTGAATAAATTTTTTTATTTTTTGAATCTCTAACTTCTTTCCAAAGGATAGCCGCAACTTTTAACTTGTTGGAGTAATGATTGCTAAATTCATCTGCACAAAAGTCTTTTAGAAATTGATTCCATTGGCAAGCTGAATTATCATACCTGGCGTAGTCTGACTCTCCATAGTATATTTTAATCATATCTTGGATTGTAAAATTTATGTTGTTGTCCCGTTTTACTTTTCGCCAAGCTGTTGCCATATCAGCATTAAATTTAAACGGATTAACACCTGTTACAGCTGAAAAATAATCACGAAATTTCTGATTAAAGGAAAACCCACATTCAAGTAATGATGTATTTAGGGTTATTATTTCGGCTTGATTTTTGTTTCTTTTCCTCAAAAATCTTTCTACTCTATTTCCCTTAAAATATTGTTCTATAATATGATTTAATTCATTTTTTGTACAACTGTATTCTAATCCAAGGTACTTACAAATTTGTGAAAGCTCTTCTCGATACCAGTAGTATCTGTTAAATTCTTCAAATGATTTTATATCTCTAAAATCAGGTCTATGTTCTTCCAAATGCTCACCTCTACAACTCCAAATTTATCTTATTATACCATAGATAATAAAAGTCATATCAATTTATTCCCATGCCACATAAAGCTATAACAGAAAATATTACAATCTTGTAATTACTGTATTTCTATTAAGCTTAACTTTCTTATAAAATAGATAAGAAAAACAAACGATATAGTCCATCACTAGTAACAAGAAGATACTAGGAGTTGAAAGATATAAAAACATTGAAATGGAAAACATAGCAATAAACAAAACAGTCAGTAAAACGATGGTTTTGTTGTGTTGTTTCACTTGCTTTCTAAATTCCTCTTTTGACTTTATCCGCAGACGCCTTTTGTATCTTGATTTAGTCATGGGACTTCAACGAAGTTCGCTGACGTCCGTACTCACTTAAGGAAAGGTTTTTATATGACTTTATCTTCAATCTGAGACCGTTAACACCTCTTTGTTTGAATCTTTTTAACTGAAGTGGATACAAAAAATCCACTCACACAGGGTGAAATGGATTGTTTTTTTATTAACGGTTCAACAAGAAATTGAACAATTTTTCGACAATTTTTACGACCAACCAGCATAAGAATCCGATATAGCTAAAATAGAAAATGAGTGACAAAATCGTAATAATCATGGTTTCCTCCTTCGTCGATTGCAAGTACTTGTCTTATTATACCTTTTTATGCAATCGAACTCAATAGAATTTTGAAAATTGTCTGATTATTCTTTTTCTTCTTTAGCTTCTTTTGATTCTTGGTCGGCTTCTTCACTGCCTTTATTGACAGCTGTCTTAAATTCAGCAAACATTTTTCCGATGGACTGGCCCAACTCTGGCAGGCGTTTTGGTCCAAAAATCAAGAGGGCGCCCAGGATGATGATGATCAAACCTGGTGCTCCAATATCACGTAAAATTCCCATTAGTTTCTCCTTTTTCTTGAATAGATGACTTTACTGATGGCAACACTGACTTCAAATAAGAGGATCAAAGGGAGTGTCATGGCCAAGTCACTGATAAAGTCTGCAGGGGTTAGCACGACAGCTAAGACCAGCAGGACAAAGTAAGCGTATCGTCGGTAGGTTATTAAAAACTGTGGTGTCAAGAGCCCAATCGAGGTCAGAAAAGCGACCAAAACTGGTAACTCGAACAAGACCCCTAAAGGCAAGGAGGTATGCCATAAGAAGGTTAAATAATTTTGTGCCGTCAATTGGGTATCAAACAGTCCTTCTCCCAAGCGCATCAGCACCTCTAAAATAGCTGGACTGACAAAGAAATAACCAAATGCAAGCCCCAGTACAAAGCAAATAAAGCTAGCTGGAATGTAGGCAAAGACTGCACGCGCCTCCTTTTCCTTCAAAGCTGGCCTTACAAATTGCCAAATCTGGTAGACAATAAAGGGCAAGGTAAGACTAAAGGCTGTGAGATTGGCTAGCGATACATAGATCCAGAGGATATCATTCGGTCCCAGTACCAGCAGTTTTTGATGAAAGCTAGCAGTCAAGGCTTGGTAGAGCTCTCCACCAAATACAAAAGCCACCAGAAAGACGATAATATAACACAAGACCACTGCGATCAATCGTTTTCGAAATTCGACCAAATGTTCAACAATGGTCATTTCATCTGCTCTACTCTTTGCCATGTTGTCTCACCGTAACGAGTGCGATCAAGGCCACAAAGATAAGTTGGGGAAGAAGAACTTCCCAGCTTGGATAGATGCCCGCCCAATCGATGGTTGGAAGTCCATTGACCAAATGGCTAGGTAGGATATTGGTCAACTGCAGGGCGTGAATGCTGACACCGAGCATCTTGAAGGCCAAGGCGTAAATCAACCAAGTCAGAATGAAAAAGATTCTGTGAGGTTGGATAGCTTGACTAGCCTTGGTCATGGCCACTGCAATGATGATGAGAACAACTATGGCAAGCCCGATTCCTAGTATGAAATGAGCGGTTGTAATCCGTGGAATGATCCCAACATAGAAGAGAATGGTCTCAGCCCCTTCACGAAAGACTGCTAAGAAACTGAGGGCAAACATAGAAACAAAACTTCCTGTAGCCGTTACCGTCTTCATCTGACGGTCCATAAAGGCATTCCACTGTTTGACAGAGGACTTGCTGTGTAGCCAAATTCCAATGAGGATCATCATGACCACTGCGAAAATCCCAACGCCACCTTCAATAATTTCCCGGTTAGACCCCGAAGTAACGGCTGGAAAAGCTACTTGCAGAACAAGAGCGATCGCTGCGCTGGCAAGAACACCAGCAAGAGCTCCACCGTAGACCCATTTGAGGCCTTTCCTCATCTTAGCGGCCTTAAGGGTCGTCACAAGGGCCATGACGATCAGAAGCGCTTCTACTCCTTCACGCAGAAGAATCAACATAGCATCAAAAGCGTTGTAAGAAGCTGTTGTATCAATCGCAGACAGGTCCCTGATCAAGGCTTGTAATTTCTCTTGATAGGTCTTTTCTTTCCCCTTAACCATAATAACCGGAGATTCACTCTCTACGCGCGTGTAGAGGCTTGGATTGGTTGTGCTGACATCTCCCTCAATGGTTGGCCAGATGGTGATGAACTGCTTCATAGTTGCTGCAGCAGATTTATCATCGCCAGATTGGAATTGGCTTTGCGCCTTCTCCAAAAGCTTGATCCCATCTTTCAGTGTCAAATCCGTACTAGCACTGCTAATCGCTTCTCCTTTTACAAAGGCATCAATCCCATTTTTTAGGTCATCATAGGAGGACTGGATGCTGGTGAAGTCAGTAGGCTCTGTTTCAATGCTACTACGTAAGATCGAAATGGCCGTCTCGATTTTGCCATAGTAAGCTGTGCTATGATCTCTTACCACTGCTTCGTTTCGTGTCCAGGTATTATTGAGATCTGCATAGGTTTGACGGGTTTTATCCAGATCCTTAGCTGTAATGGCATCTTGTAGATTCTTAAAGTAAGGAGCGAGCCGACTCACAAGTTTATCTTTTTCTGCTTCTAAATCGATCGGATTTTGCTCTTTTTCAAAAGCTAGCAAGGCTGATGAGATCTTGGTGAGATCCTCTTTGGTTACCTTCCCTTTTATTGCTAGAGCTTGGCTAACTTTTTTTCCTGCCGTGGACTCATGGTGGTCCTTGGTTTCAAAAACAGCTTGAATCTCAGCGATCAATTCCTTGGCCTTATCCTGGTTCTTATTTTCTACAGCGGTTGTTGCATCTGTGATCTTGATAAAGAGATCGCTATAAGATTCCGCAGCCACTGAATGAGTCCAGAACAAGGCAAGAATGCCTAACAAGATCAAGAGTTTATTCAAAGAGTGCTTGACCAAGGTAGCCTCCTTTCTCAACGCCTGCAAAGCAAGCAAAGAGTCCACTTCCAATATGGGTGATGTACTCGTTCATTTTATCCACTGCACCTAGATTGGTTTGGATTTTGACAAAGCTGTTCGGATCCTTTTGAAAGGCGATAAAAATCAAGCCTGCATCAAATTGCCCAGTTTGTTCATTGATGCCATCCGAATAGGAATAGGACCGCCGTAAAATCGGTCGATCGACTTCTTTGGCCAAACGGACATGTGAATCTACTGGTAGTTTAGATAAATCTACTTCATCAAATTCGTTGGTTTTCCCAAATGGAGCACCGGACTCCTTGTAGCGACCAAAGGTGTTTTCTTGCTCCTGCAAATTGGTCCGGTCCCAAGTTTCCAAGTGCATTTGGACTAGGCGAAGAGCCATATAGGAACCACCCTTCATCCAGTCCTTACTGTCAGTCCAGACGACCTTATCAAAGTCCTTCTCCGTCGTGACATTTGCTGTTCCATCTTTAAAGCCAAAGAGGTTACGCGGCGTTTCTTTTCTGTCACCAATCGCCGCAAAACCGGACTTGCTCCACTTCATGGTGATGGTATTGCGACCTTTGCGGATGAGATTTCGCACCGCATGAAAGGCTACTTGCTCATCGTCGGCACAGGCCTGAATGACGATATCGCCACCAGTGTATTTGTCCTGCAACTGCTCCTTTGGAAATGGAGGCAAATCACGAAAGAGCTTGGGACGTTTGGACTCCAAACCTAATTTCTTGAGAAAGCTGGCAGAGACACCAAACGTCAGGCTCAAGCGATAGGGGTTCAGTCCTACTGTTTCACCTGTATCTGTTGGTGGCAAGAGGGCATTGGAACCATCTTTTTTGACCAATTCTCCTTCGACTAATTTACTACTATAGTCGGTCCAGTCTTTAAAAAGCTGGATGACTTCTTTTTTGTCCGTCGTGTGAAGATCTAATACAACCAAGTAGCAAGCCTTCTGCATGGCCGTCGTAATCCCGGCTTGGTGCTTGCCATAAAAGGAGATGTCTTCATCCCCATCATAAGCTTTTTTGCTGGAACTGTCTTGATTAGCGAAAAAAGCAGATGCACCAGAGAGGCCTAGCGCTAGACCAGCCCCTCCAATACCTGCTTTTTTAAGAAATTCACGACGGTCCATTTTTTTATCTAAAAATTTTTCGTCAGCCATTTTTCTTATTTCCCATCTAAAATTACACCCATTTGAGACAAAGGTTCACCAAGTTTCGTCACAGCTTCTGCCAATTCCTTGGTATCTTCTTTGGATAAATCTGTGTAAGACTTATAGTTTGAATCACCTGTCATGTGTTTGTCCAATAAAGCATTAACATTCTTAAATTCTGCTTCCAAGGTTTTAACCAACTTGGCATCTTTTTTCTCAATCAAAGGTTTAAAGAGAGAGAAAATCTTTTCAGCTCCTTCAATATTGGCACGGAAGTCGTACAGATCTGTATGAGAGAAGACTTCTTCTTCACCCGTGATCTTTTGCGTTGCCACTTCATTTAGCAGATCAACAGCCCCAGTTAGCATTACATCAGGAGTCACATCAACGGTTGCGATCTTAGCTTTCAACTCCTTGATATCGTTCACCAGTTGGTCTGCATATTTTTCTGTGCCATCTGTGGTATTCTTTTCCCAAAGGATGCGCTCAATCCGGTGGAAGCCAGACCAGCCTTCTTCTGATTTATTTTCATCCACATAGTCCACCAAACGGTAGTCAATCTTCACATCAGACTCCCCAAAGGTTTCAGCAATCGGTTCGGAGCGTTCATAGGCCATGCGGATCAAGGGATATTGTTTTTTAGCTTCTTCCAAATTCCCAGCTTTTAGGGTATCTCGGAAACCTTCTGTATCCTTGAGCAATTGGTCAATTTGCATTTCAACAAAGTCTTTGTATTCAGCTGTCGCATTGTCCAAGGTCTTCTGGTCAGCCTTTGACAACTGCACCGTTGAGCTGGTTTGCGTCTTTTGACTCGACTGTTTGCTAGTAGAATTTGCACACCCTGCTAAAAGAGCAACACTCAATAAGAGTAGACTATATTTTTTCATGAAAGACTTCTCCTCAATTGTTCTTGCTCTTATTTTACCAGATGTTTTCTCATTTTTCAATAATTGTCTGAAAATTTAATAATAGAAATACTTTTATGTGAATCTGTCTTTTACAAAAGAATATCCTTGACCCGTCCAATTTCGGATTCTTTAACCACCACAAAGATGCTATCACCTAGATACAAGCGAGTCGCACCATTGACCGTATAGCTCTTACCGCTTCGCATTTGCGTGGTGATCAAGATATCTTGAGGGAGGTGCAGTTCATGAACTTGCTTTCCTGCAATCTTTTCTGATACAGGGATCTCAATTAAAGTCAACTCTCCTTCTTCTTGCGCCTTATCCGGCAACAATTGCTCGAGCATGGCTTCATAGACTGGTGCTCCATGGAAGAGATCCATGATCATATAAGCCAGCAAGGTCACCATACCTAGGGGCATTAAACTGCGAATATCACCGACCATCTCTGTTACCAAGATCATAGCTGTTAATGGAGCTTTTGAAATAGCCCCAAAATACCCACTCATTCCTAAAATGATGAAAAGAGGCAGCTGGTTTTGAGAGATAAAGCCAATGTTTTGGAGGAAGGTTCCAACGATGGCTCCTAAGAGAGATCCTAATGCTAGTATGGGCAGGAAGATTCCTCCCGGTAAACCACTACCATAGCTCAACATACTCCAAATGAAACGGATCAAAAAATAGAGAAGGATGGTCAGCACTGGATACGGTACTCGAGCTAAATCCAAGACCAATTGATTCCCACCACCAAGAATTTGAGGAAGCAAATAGCCGATTGGAAGAATCAAGACAAAGGCAAATAAGGAAGAATAATGAGAAGGAACATGGAAAATCTTCTCTAGCAAACGATACAGGCGACCGATATTGAGGACCACTATTTCATAGACATACCCTGCTGCCCCTAAAAAGACTCCAAGAAAAAGATAAATCCAGTACTGAGACAGATGGAGCGGTGGAATATTTTGTGGCATATGAAGCACTGGTGTTTGACCAAAGACATTGAGTGAAATAAAATTAGCCGTCAAACTAGCAGCCAAGGTCGAAATCCAAAAGAAACGTGAAAAATGATGGTAGACCTCTTCAACCACAAATAAAAGCCCCGCTATAGGTGCATTAAAGGCAGCGGCAAGGCCTGCTGCAGCCCCACTTGCAATCAAAGACCTCTCCTCAACTGGGCTGACCTTCAAATGATGGGCCACTCCTTTTCCACCCATTGCCCCTAATTGAATACTAGGACCTTCACGACCTAGCATCAAGCCACTTCCGATGGCCAAGACACCTAGAATATACTTCTTCCACAGGGTATCCCAACAGCTCACCGCCAAGAGGCCCTTGAGCTCTGCTTCGACTTGCGGAATTCCCGATCCCTTGATATCCCGATTGGTGCGAATAAGGCGACCAGCAATCAGTACGATCACCCCATACCCCAACAGCATCGCCAGCAAATAAAGTGGTTGACCAGACATCTCCTTGTAAACGCCTTGAACAAAATGAAAAATATGTTCGATCAAAAAACGAAAACTCGAGACGATACAGCCCACAACGATCCCAACCAGAACACCTCTGACAATATGGGCCACAATCGAACTAGAGGCAAATTGAAATTCATTTTTAAAGGCTTCTTCTTTAGCAGACATTCCCTAACTCCTTCAAACTCTTATCCTATTCATTATACCTTATTTCACTGCCTCTGAATACATGTAAAGACAGAAAAAAACAAAACCACCCTTGTTAGTTTTGTTTAGAATGTAGATAAACCATTTTAACAAGTAAAATAAGTTAAGAAATTCTACAAAGAAATATAAATATGTTCTATTTATTATGGAACGAATAAAGAAAAGTCAAAACTTTCCGCTGTGAGAAAAGTGCCTGAAACAATACAGTTTCAGGCACTCGGAATTATTGAGACCTTAGGCTCAATAATTAGTCATGGAACTTCTACGAAGTTCGCTGACGTCCGTACTCACCTAAGGAAAGTTTTTAATAGAACTTTAGCTATTATTCAGCAGTTATAGCTGCCATTGTGATGTAGTTGTAAGGTTTGTTGAAGTGTGGCAAGAAGAACAAGTCCGTCAAAGCCAATTTATCAATCGTCACGTGTTCTTGAATCGCAAGTGAGAACATGTGGATAGCCATTGAGATGGCGTTATCACGTGATACCATTTGAGCTCCAAGAATTTGACGAGAGTCTTTATCATAGACGATCTTGATACCAACTTCATGATTATCGTGTTTGATAAATTCAGGTTTTTGAAGGTCGTTAAAGCCAGTTTCAGTGGCATTGAAGCCTGCAGCTTTCGCTTTTTCAAGCGTCAAACCAGTTGAAACCATGTGAAGGCCATAGATAGAGATACCGTTAGAACCTTGAACACCGATTCCTTCCAATTCATGACCAGTCGCATTGTAGGCACCAACAATACCTGAACGAACCGCATTAGACGCAAGAGCGATATAGCTCATTTCGTTACGAGCGTTATCGAAAATAGTCGCACAGTCACCAACTGCGTATACACCTGGAAGTGAAGTTTCTTGTTTCTTATCGACAAGGAAGGCGCCGTTGCGGAAGAGTTCGATCTTCCCATCAGCAAGAGCTGTATTTGGACGGAATCCAACAGCCAAGATAACCATATCTACATCGAAGGTTTCTTTATCGGTTACAAGGCGTTCTACCTTACCATCTCCTTCAACCGCTTGAACTGTTTGTCCAAGTGCCAAACGGATGTTGTGGTCTTCCAAGTTTTTCGCCATGATGTCTGTGAAGTCTTTGTCATAGTAGCCATTCAAGACAGTGTCCACGATATCCACCAAGACAACGTCTTTACCAAGACGTTCGAAAGCTTCCGCAAGTTCAACACCAATGTAACCACCACCAACTACGGCGATACGGTTCAAGTGTTTGCTGTTATCTTTCAATTTTTCGATCACTTCTTCAGCGTTTTGGTACAATTTAACGAATTGAAGATTTTCAAGAGTTGCTTTGAATTCGCGGTTACCAGGAACAATTTCAACTCCTTTAATTGGAGGAATGATTGGTGTTGATCCAGTCGCAAAGATTAATTTTTCGTAAGATTCTTTGTGTTCTTTTCCATCAACTTCCGCCGTTACCACTTTGTTGTCATAGTCAATTGAAAGAACAGGAGAGTTCATGTAGACTTTTGCACCTTTTGCTTCCAATTTTTCTTTGTCAGAGTAGAAAAGACCCTCAGGACCGTCGATTTGTTTACCGATCCAAAGCGCCATCCCGCATCCAAGGAATGAAATGTTTGAATTTTGGTCAAAAACCACAATTTCATTTTCATTTCCGAAATTATCTAACATAGTGTTGATACAAGCTGTTCCGGCATGGTTAGCCCCTACAACAACGATTTTACTCATAGAATAAATCCTACCTTTAATTTAATTTACCCCATGAGTATATCATAAAAATGATATCGGTTACAATTATTTTGCTCAGGTTTTGTGAACTTTTTTTCAAATTTACAGAAAACAAAATTTCACATACATATAGGATTGTCAAATAATTTGCTTGAAAGGATTGTGAAAACGGTCTCTTTCTGATATACTGTAAGTAAGTGAAAATTGGAAAGGATAGATTTTTAGTGGAACTAAGCAGTCGATCCGAACGTCTGATGGGGACCACCATCACCGTTTCGATCTTTCACACTCTAGCGGATGAAATCTTAGCTCAATGCTTTGAGATTCTTCGCTCTTACGAACATCGCTTTAGTGCTAATGATGCAAGTTCTGAACTCATGGAGGTCAATCGTCAAGCCGGTATTGCGCCAGTTCGGGTGCATCCAGATCTTTTTGAACTGATTGCATTAGGTACCTTGCATAGTCAAGCTCAAAACAGCCATTTAAACATCGCCATTGGTCCTCTTGTTCAGACTTGGCGGATAGGTTTTTCAGATGCTAGACGCCCTCGGCAAGAGGAAATAGACCAAGCGCTGACTAAGATTGATCCCCAGCAAATCCAACTTGACCCTGAAAACCATACGGTTTTTCTGAAACGTTCCGGGATGAAGATTGATCTTGGGGCTTTGGCAAAAGGTTATAGCGCTGATCTTATTGGTGCATTTCTAAAAGATCAAGGAATTACAGATGCCTTGATTGATCTGGGTGGAAATATTCTCACGATTGGTCAACATCCCATCAAGCAACAGCCTTGGCGGATTGGCATTCAAAATCCAGTCAAAAAAAGAGGGCAACACCTATTAGTCCTCTCCGTCAAGAATAAGTCTATTGTCACCTCTGGCATCTACGAGCGTCATTTAGAAGTCGACGGCCAGTCGTTTCACCATATCTTTGATAGTGCGACAGGCTATCCCGTTGAGACAGACTTGGCCAGCATTACTATTATTTCAGATCGATCTGTAGATGGGGAGATTTGGACTACTAGGCTATTTGGAGAATCTCCTGCTTCCATCCTCAACATTGTTGAATCACTTCCTGGTATGGATACCTTATTGGTTTCGCAATCAGGCAAGATCGCCTATACAAGTGGGCTTCAATCTTATTTATAATTCTACTATCAGAAAGGAATTTTTCATGATAAAACTTATTGCGATTGTGGGGACTAACTCCAAACGTTCTACAAACCGTCAACTACTTCAATACATGCAAAAGCATTTTGCTGACAAGGCTGAGATCGAATTGGTCGAAATTAAAGATATCCCTGTCTTTAACAAACCAGCCGACAAACAAGTGCCTGAATCCGTCTTAGAGATTGTTGCCAAAATCGAGGAAGCTGATGGGGTGATTATTGGAACTCCAGAATACGACCACTCTATTCCAGCAGTCTTGATGAGTGCACTCGCTTGGCTCTCATACGGAGTCTTCCCATTGTTGAATAAACCAGTCATGATTACTGGGGCTTCATACGGTACGTTGGGATCTTCACGCGCCCAACTCCAACTTCGCCAAATCTTAAATGCTCCAGAAATCAAAGCGAATGTCTTGCCAGATGAATTCTTGCTCTCTCATTCATTGCAAGCCTTTGATCAAAATGGAGACTTGGTGGATTTGGATGTCATTCAAAAATTAGATGCCATCTTCAATGATTTCCGTGTGTTTGTGAAAATTACAGACAAATTGCGCAATGCCCAAGAATTGCTTCGCAAAGATGCTGAAGAATTTGACTGGGAAAACTTGTAAGATAGGAGACAGAAAAGAATGAAATTTGTTGGACTTGTAGGATCAAACTACGATCAATCATATAACCGTAAACTCTTGGAATTCATTCGCCGCCAATTTAAGATTAAATTTGAATTGGAAGTTCTTGAAATCGATGAAGTTCCAATGTTCAACCAAGATGAAAAATGGGACGAAAGTTTCCAATTACGTCTCTTATATAACAAAATCACTCGAGCAGATGGTGTCATCATTGCTACTCCAGAGCACAACCATACGATCTCTGCTTCCCTCAAGTCTGTTCTTGAATGGCTTTCTTTCGAGGTGCATCCATTTGAAAACAAACCAGTTATGATCGTTGGTGCTTCTTACTACGATCAAGGGACTTCACGTGCGCAAGTTCACCTCCGTAAGATCCTCGATGCCCCAGGTGTCAATGCTTATACTCTTCCAGGAAATGAATTCCTTCTTGGAAAAGCGAAAGAAGCTTTTGACAAAGACGGCAATATCATCAACGAGGGAACCGTCAAATTCCTTGAAACCTGCTTGGATAATTTTATGAAATACGTTGAGGTTGTATCTAAATTGAAAAAACCAAAACCAATTGAACCAGAAGACTTGGATTGTAATCATCCAATCGCTACAACTGTTACTGAAGTCGATCCTGACGATCCAGATTGGGTAGAAAAAGTAGCTGAAATCACTGGTGCCGTTTCTGGCGATACTTATGTGAAACTGGACCACGGTATCCTAACCGTTGACCAAATTAATATGTTCTTGAAGGCCATGCCATTTGAGTTGACCTATGCCGATGATAACAACCAATTCCTCTATTACAACAATGCCCATCAAGATCCAGATACCATGTTTGCCAAACGTGTACCATCTCAATCTGGTAGCCGGATGTCAACAGTTCACGGATCCCTTCCACCGGCACGTATGAAAAACGTAGAATGGGTAATTGGTACCCTTCGCAATGGAAACCAAGAATATGTTCGGACCATTGTCCCAGGATCACCTGAAGGTGTGATCAATACCCACAACTACCAAGCCATGTACTATGATGATGGTTCTTATGCTGGTATCAATGAGATTGTCTTCAACTTCAAACCATGGTTAGACTGGTACCTGCAAACAACAGGACAACGTCTAGTTGGCGGAAGCGGTCCATTTGCTCCTGCTGGTGGACACGGTAGTGCAGATGCAACTTCTGGTGCTTCTGATGCTGGAGGACATGGTGATGGAGGGCACGGAGATGCTGATGCCACTTCTGGTGCAAGCAACTAAGAAACCATAAAAAAAATGAAGCTTCGTGCTTCATTTTTTTATGGTAAGTCTTTGATAATCTTCTTAGCATCTTCGTTTGAAATAGCCCCTAATTGGACATGTCCAATTTTCCCATGACTGTCTATAAAGACTTCTGTAGGAATAGAGCGAACCTGATAATCTGCGAATGCAGAACCGTCTGGATTGTACAAGACCGGTACGGACTTGTAATCTTGTTGGTCAAACCATTTGACGAATTCTTCTTCTGTTTTTTCACCTTGGAGTCCTGGTGCCATAATGGTCAGAATTTCAAAGTCTCTATCCGTATCCTTGACCAATTTCTCTAATTCAGGCATACTTTGCCGGCAAGGACCACACCAGGTTGCCCAAAATTTCAAATAGACTTTTTTGCCTCTATAGTCTGAAAGTTTGACCGTATTCCCCTTCATATCCTTTAGTTCAAAGTCACTAGCGTCTTTTCCTACCAAAGGATTCTTATTCGTTGTTGTATTCATTGTTGGCTGATTGTCCATACTACTCTCACTGGATTGATTCATGGAACAAGCTGACAGCAAAGCTAGAGAAAGTACTGAGAAACAAGCATATTTAAAACCTTTCATCATGCGTTTAACCTCCGATATTTTTATGAAAAAATAGATGACAAACTGTTCAATTGTCCCAAAAGTAAGAGAATTCCCATCAGAATAATGATGGCTCCGCCGATTTTCTTCAGCAACAACAAATGGGGTTTGAGACGATTAAAGTAAGGTAGGACCAGACTAGATGCTAAGGCCAACAGTAAAAACGGAAGGGCCATTCCCAATGTATAAACAAGGAGATAAACAGCTCCCATAAGAGCATCCTGCCCATCTGATGCTGCTAAAGCAAGAACTGATCCCAATACCGGACCAATACAAGGGGTCCAACCAAAACTAAAGCCAAGACCAAGGAGAAAAGCTGAGAACAATTCATTCTTCTGTTTGTTGGCTCCAAAATCCATTGTTTTTTGCTTCTCAAGGAAATGAAAGTGAAAGACTTCCATCTGATGAAGACCAAGGATAATGATGAGGGCTCCCATCAGATAACGGAACCAAGGACTATAAATGACTTGTCCAAGCAAGCCCGCTCCAAAACCAATGAGGAGGAAAATAACCGAAATACCGGCAATAAAACAAAGGGTTTTCAGCAAGCCATGCCAGCGAATCTTCTTCCCGAACAATCGGATAGCCTTTTCCTGATCACTTCCTAGCAAGATTCCAATATATACTGGTAGCAAAGGAAAGACACAGGGAGAAAAGAAAGACAGAATACCTGCAAGAAAAACTGTCAGTGAAAAAACGATTAGATTCATAGTTCACTCCGTATATTGATATGCTACATTCAGTATAACATTGATTGACCTATAATAAAAATTTCCGCTACGTTTTTTTACTAAAATTTGGAATTGGATACTAGTTTCAAAAAAACTCTAAAGCACAAAACTTTAGAGTTTCTAATATTACTTATTCTTCTGCCGTTTGTTTATTTGGTAATACGAGCGATAAAAGAATTCCGATGACTACTGGCACCAACCATGGAAGAGATTGAGCAGCAAATGGAAGCAAAGCAATCCCCTTTTCTACTAGTGAAATTTTAAAGGTACTTGCTAGAACACTTGCAACAGAGACCAAGCTGGCTAAGAAAATAGTCAATTGCATCCCTGGTTTTGAAAGGGCCACAAATTTATTCACTATCACAATCAATACAATGGTAATGGTGATTGGGTAAAGAATCATCAAGACTGGTAATGAAAAGGCAATAATGGCATTCAAGCCAAGGTTTGCAATTGCAAAACCAATCAGAGTGAAGACACTTGCATAGACCTTATAAGAAACCTTAGGGAAAGTGCTATGGAAGAATTCACTGGTAGAGACGATTAAACCAGCAGTTGTGGTAAAGCAAGTTACCGTCACCATTCCTGCTAGGAAAATCTGCGCAGTTGGACCAAAGATCGCTTTGGTCGCTTCTGATAATACATACACTCCTTTATTGGTATCAGATGCCATAACAGAAGCCGGAATTGGAAAATGATTCCCCAGATATCCTAAACCGATATAAAGCACACTAAAACCAAGTGCTACGACAATTCCAACCAGCCAAATAGTTTTGATATATTCTTTCTTACTTGAAAATCCAAGTTGATTCAAGGTAGTCACTGCGATCACACTAAAGGCAACAGATGCCAAGGCATCCAAGGTATTGTACCCCTCTAAAAATCCTTGCCCAAAGGCAGAAGCCTGATAGGCTTTTGTGGCTACCATTGGAGCGTGTCCACTGTATTTTAAAGCTGCAAGAATGACCAAGATCAAAATGAGAATCGCAAAGATTGGGGTCAAAATACGCCCGATCCGATCTAGAATCTTAGATGGATTCAAGGCAATCAGAAAGGCTAGCAAAAAGTAGACCAGGGTAAAAACGAAAAGTGCTAAACTAGCATTCATTCCACCTAATAGAGGTGCTATCCCCACTTCGAAAGATACCGTCGCTGTCCTTGGAATGGCAAAGAAAGGACCAATCGAAAGATAAAGCGCAACTAAGTATACAATCGCGAAAACAGGTGAAACTTTACGAGAAATCTCATGAATATATCCTTTGGGATTAAGTGTCCCGATAATCAAGGTCACAATGGCAATTCCCACTCCTGAAAGGACAAACCCAGCAATAGCTGGCCAAAATTGATTACCCGATAAAGCACCAAGAGCCGGTGGGAAAATCAGGTTTCCAGCACCAAAAAAAATACCAAACAGTAATAAACCTGTCAGGGAACCTTTTCGTAACATACTATCTCCTTAAAAAAAAACGATAATCTTAACTTTATCAAATTCATTTGAAGAATGCAACTAATTTGCATGAACAATAAGCTATAGATCTCCCTTATTATGGTACAATGGATGTAAGATTTTTAAGGAGTAAAGCATGTATCTATATCTATTCTGGTTATTTCCAGCTCTTATCTTTTTATTGTTCTTTATGAGTGATCGCAGAAGAATTTTTAATGCTTATCTCTTTTCGATAAACCTGGGGCTTCTTCTACTGATTTCTGCATTTCTACTAGTCGTTCGAACTGAGCTATGGTTTAATCAACAAATTGCAATTATTGTCTTTGTTGTGATTTCCATCTTCGTTTTTCTCAGCATTATTTTCTCATCTATCTTTCTCCTTTTTAACGGCCGTCAAATGATGCTTTTTGAAGGAAAAAGACTGGCCAACCTCCTCTCTCTGCTTTATGGACTGTTTATTATCGGAGCTTTGGCACTACATTTTCTACCCTATTTCCCAGGGAATGACATCCTCATTTATCTGACTGACTTCGCCCTGTTTTACATGACCTTTCTCTACCTCTCTTATGTATCCTATGGGACTTTTTGCAATCTCTTTCCAGTTGGCAAAGAGCCAGACGCCATCATCATCCTTGGCTCAGGTTTGATTGGAGACAAGGTTCCCCCACTCTTGGCCCAGCGTCTTGAGAAGGGAAAGGCCATCTATGAGCAGTTTGAGAGACGACCAAAGCTGATTGTTTCTGGTGGTCAAGGGTCAGATGAGCTCATCGCTGAGGCGGAAGCTATGGCCGGATACTTGATAGAACACGGGGTTCCAGAAGACGCCATTCTCATCGAGAATCGCTCTCGTACTACTTTTGAAAACCTGACCTTTAGCAAGCGTATCCTTGAAGAAGAGGGGCTTGGCAAGCGAGTCCTTTTGGTAACCAATTCTTTTCACGCGCTCCGTGCAGGTGTCTTTATGAGACGATTGAAAATACCTGGTCGAAGTATCGGTTCGAGAACAGCCTTTTACTACCTCCCATCCGCTTGGATTCGAGAAACCGTCGGCTTGGTTTCACTCTATTGGAAATGGCATGTTACCTTCCTAGCTCTTCTGTTTCTGCCTTGGTTCTTTACACAAATCATGAAACTGATTGAGTTCTTCATTCAACATCTAAACTAAAAGAGGCTGGGCAAAAACTGTCCAGCCTTCCTTCTATGCTTGATAGAAGTAACTATATGACGCAGTGGTTGATTGGCATCTTTGTTCGCTTTTCAAGCTACAAAGATGACCTAATCAACTGTGCGGGGGTGGGAAGACGAACTCTTTTTAACTAATCAGAGTTCTTTTCCACTCCCTTTCTTGTCTAGTGGTCACTAAAGCGTCTATATTTAATGCGGAAATCGAAATAATTTTCTTCCTGCAGTTTACGGAAAATATCGCGATAAGCCTCTTCATCAAAGTGATCACCCCGATAGAGAATTTCAAAGCTCAGTCCTTCGTATTCTAAAAAGGCATTGGCAGTTTTAAATCCATTTCGCTTATAGAAATCCATCCGAGACTGGCGTTGCTCTAGATTGTCACATTCTTCATCTAAACGTTCCACTTCAAGAATCATGGTTCTTTGGTAAAATTCTACCAATTTTTCAATGATTTCTTGACCATAACCGTGGCTACGTAGGTGGGGCATAATGGCAAAGAAGCTAACATAAAAAACTTTCTGATTATAGATAGAAAAAGCAAATCCTACAAATTCTTCTTCGTTATAAAAAGCAAAAAAATTAGCATCGTCATTGTCCGTATAACGCAGGTATTCCGACAAAGGAACTCGCTCTTCTTCTGGAAATGCCTCGATATTCAGCCTCTCGACCTTGTCCAGATCTGGGAACGTTTCCGTGATTAATTGGCTGGTTAAGCTCATAAAAGCCTCCTTTTCTGCCCTGATTATACCAAAAAATGTAAGGGGATTCAACTACCGATGCTTGTCGCTGGTTACTGAAGTTGGTATAATGACACTATGAAAAGAATTCAACGTGTAGATCTCATAAATGGTCCTATTTTACCCGCTCTTTTGAGTTTTGCCTTTCCTATTCTTTTATCCAATATCTTCCAACAACTCTACAATACCTCAGATGTCATGATTGTAGGGCGTTTTTTAGGTCAAAAATCTTTGGCCGCCATTGGGGCAACCTCTGCTATTTTTGATTTGATTGTTGGATTTGCTGTCGGTGTTGGCAATGGGATGGGGATTATTATCGCGAGAAATTATGGGGCTAAAAACGAAGACCAATTACGAAAATCAGTCGCCGCAACTGCTATTATTGGTTGCATCCTCAGTCTCTTCGTGATCTTCATTGGCGCTGTCGGACTTTATCCACTGCTCCAGTTTTTAGGGACCCCATCAGCAATTGTGTCTCAGTCTTATCTCTATATCGCTACCATTGTTAATGGTGTGGCTGTGACCTTTGCCTATAATCTTTGTGCCGGACTTCTTAGAGCGGTTGGCGATAGTCTAGCGGCACTCTACTTCCTGATTATCGCTGCCATTCTCAATATTCTTCTCGATCTTTATTTTATTACCCAACTTCATCTTGGAGTTCAATCTGCTGGGATTGCAACCATTATTGCTCAGGGTATTTCGGCCCTTCTTTGTCTTCTCTATATTCGTAAGAAGGTCCCTTTTCTGCTCCCACATCGCAAGGATTTTGTTTGGGACAAGGAGCTTTATCAGGATCTGCTAAGTCAGGGCCTTGCCATGGGCCTCATGACTTCCATCGTTTCGATCGGAACGGTTATCCTCCAATCCGCTATTAATCAGCTTGGAACAACCATTATCAGTGCACAGGTCGCAGCCCGTCGCATCATGTCCTTTGCCGTTTTACCGATTACAGCTATCGCCTCAAGTATCACAACTTTTATCTCGCAGAATTTTGGCGCAGAGCAATTCCAGCGGATCAAAAAAGGCGTTACCATTGCCAACCTTCTTTCTTGGGTTTGGTCTGTCTTGGTTGCTGCTCTTCTATTCTTCACAAGTCCGTCTATAACCAGCTTTATTTCCGGCTCGACAAATCCTGATCTCATTGCAAATGCCAGTCTTTATCTCCAGATCAGCTCTTGCTTTTATCCTATTTTGGCGAGTCTCATCATCCTGAGAAATGCCCTACAGGGAATGGGTAAAAAATTAACCCCACTCACATCCAGTTTTATTGAATTGTTTGGAAAAATTTTCTTCGTTCTGTGGATTATTCCTCACACCGGCTACATGGGGGTCATTCTCTGCGAACCCCTTATCTGGATTCCCATGACTCTACAGCTCATCATAATCTATCGAAAAATCAGGTACCAACTCCTTACTGAATAATGATTGATTAATAAGACCAAAACAACTTCTGCTCATTTGAACAGAAGTTGTTTTTAGATATCTAGCTATTAGAACAAACCGATGGCTGTTCCATCAGCAGCCACATCCATATTCAAAGCAGCTGGACGTTTTGGTAAACCAGGCATGGTCATGACATCCCCAGTCAAAGCGACAATAAAGCCTGCTCCCAATTTTGGAACCACTTCACGAATAGTGATTTCAAAGTTTTCAGGAGCTCCCAAGGCGTTTGGATTATCGGAGAAGCTATATTGTGTTTTGGCCATACAGATTGGCAACTTATCCCATCCATTTTTCACGATTTGGGCAATTTGTGTCTTGGCTTTCTTCTCAAAATTCACCTTAGTACCGCGGTAAATCTCTGTAACAATCTTTTCAATTTTTTCTTCAACAGAAAGGTTGTTATCATACAAGCGTGTGTAGTTAGCTGGACTTGTTTCAATAGTCTTGACCAGCGTTTCAGCAAGTTCAACTCCACCGTCAGCACCATTCGCCCATACGCTCGCAAGCTCAACTGGTACATCAATTTCAGCACACAATACTTTCAAAGCAGCAATTTCTGCTTCTGTATCGGTGATAAATTCATTGATGGCAACCACTGCAGGAATGCCAAACTTACGGATATTTTCAACGTGACGTTTCAAGTTGGCAAAACCAGCACGAACAGCCTCTACATTTTCTTCAGTCAAAGCATCCTTGGTCACTCCACCGTTCATCTTAAGAGCACGGAGAGTCGCTACGATTACGACTGCATCTGGTGATGTAGGCAAGTTTGGAGTTTTAATATCGAGGAATTTTTCAGCACCGAGGTCAGCCCCAAAACCAGCTTCTGTAATCGTATAATCTGCTAAATGAAGAGCTGTCGTCGTTGCTAATACAGAGTTACATCCATGAGCAATATTTGCAAATGGACCACCGTGAACAAAGGCAGGTGTACCATAGATGGTTTGAACCAAGTTTGGCTTGATCGCATCTTTGAGGATTAAGGCAAGAGCCCCTTCTACTTCTAAATCACGGACATAAACTGGACTACGATCATAGCGGTAACCAATTACAATGTTGGCCAAACGACGTTTCAAATCTTCAATATCTGTCGCCAAGCAAAGGATGGCCATGATCTCAGAAGCAACAGTAATATCAAAACCGTCTTCACGCGGAATCCCATTTAAAGGACCGCCAAGGCCAACAGAAACATGACGAAGAGCGCGGTCATTCAAGTCCACTACCCGTTTCCAGATAATCCGACGTTGGTCAATTCCTAGCTCATTTCCTTGGTGCAAATGATTATCAATCAATGCTGAGAGAGCGTTATTAGCCGTTGTGATCGCATGCATATCCCCTGTGAAATGAAGGTTGATGTCTTCCATCGGTAGAACTTGGGCATAACCACCACCAGCAGCACCACCTTTAATCCCCATAACTGGACCTAAAGAAGGTTCGCGAATGGCAATCATGGTTTTTTTACCGATTTTATTCAAAGCATCTGCTAGACCAATGGTGATGGTTGATTTCCCTTCTCCAGCTGGAGTTGGGTTGATCGCAGTGACTAAGATAAGTTTTCCTACTGGATTTTTCTCAACTTCACGAATCTTATCAAAGCTCAATTTCGCCTTGTATTTTCCATACAATTCAAGATCATCGTCTACCAAACCAATCTTCTTAACAACGTCCACAATCGGTTGGAGTTCAATGCTTTGAGCAATTTCGATATCTGTTTTCATAAGGGACTCCTTTATATTTGATAGATCTATTATACCTAAAATTCGCGAAAATAACATGGTTTTTCCACCTTTTGAATCGAACGTTCGTTTTTTATCTAAATTTTATGGCTACACATAGCTAATCCTAATAGCTTCAGAACTTTACTTACGTATCTTTTTTTTGTAAAATAAGCATATGCATATTTTAATTACATCAGGCGGGACGAGCGAAGCCATTGATAGGGTTCGTGCGATCACCAATCATTCCACCGGGAGCCTAGGGAAAATCCTTGCAGAAATGGCTCTTGCAAAGGGACATCAGGTAACCTTGATCACAACGCCTACCGCGCTTAAACCCGATCCTCACCCACACCTTCACCTTCTATTGGTCCAGAATGTCGAAGAACTTCTCACACAAATGAAAACGGAAGTCCCTCAACATCAGGTTTTGATTCACGCTATGGCAGTCTCAGACTACACACCTGTTTACATGACAGGCCTTGATGAAGTTGAGAAAGCTCAAGATCTCCATACCTTTATCCATCGCGAAAATCAGGAAGCGAAAATTTCTTCCAAAGAAGAATACCAGGTACTCTTTCTAAAGAAAAATCCCAAGATTATCTCGCTCGTCAAAGAATGGAGCCCTGCTATTCAACTGATC
The DNA here is from genome assembly GCF_000164675.2 of Streptococcus parasanguinis ATCC 15912. Lineage (NCBI taxonomy): Bacteria > Bacillati > Bacillota > Bacilli > Lactobacillales > Streptococcaceae > Streptococcus > Streptococcus parasanguinis. The sequence continues at coordinate 468,905 of NC_015678.1, read as the reverse complement.
GGCTTTAAGCTATTAGTCGACGTTTCTTCTGAAGAGTTGATCCAGGTAGCGCGTGAAAGCCTGGTTAAAAATCATGCCAGCATGATCGTTGCCAATGATCTGACCAAGATTCAGAACGGTCAGCATCAAGCCTATCTAGTGACAGATGATCAGGTCCTAGAAGCTTCTACGAAAACAGAAATCGCAGAGGCTATCCTACGTTATATCAAATAAAAAGGAACATATGACACACATTACTTTAGCGGTTACCGGTAGTATTTCCGCCTATAAAGCTGCTGATATTACCAGCCAACTAACCAAATTGGGCTTTGAAGTGAAAGTCCTCATGACCCCTTCAGCCAGAAAATTCATCACCCCTTTAACCTTGCAAGTTCTTTCAAAAAACCAAGTAGGGCTAGATGTTATGATGGAAGACGATCCACAGCGGATCGAGCACATCGACATTGGGAAAGAAACTGACCTCTTTCTTGTCGCGCCAGCCAGTGCCAATACCATTGCTAAATTGGCTATGGGACTGGCAGATAATATGGTCACAAGCACAGCTCTAGCCTTGCCTCAAAGGACTAAAAAATTACTGGCCCCTGCTATGAATACAAAAATGCTAGAACATCCCGCTACCCAACGAAATCTAAAACTTTTACAAGACTATGGCTACCAGATTATTCAACCTCGTGATGCTGTTCTTGCTTGTGGGGACAAAGGTTCTGGAGCCCTAGCAACTGTAAAAACTATTGTTGAAGCTGTTAAGGAGAATTGTTTATGAGAAAGTCATCTTCTATTTCACGAATTGCCATCTTTTTTGCGGTGATGATTACCATTCACTTTGTGACGTCTTTCATTCTGCAATTTGTTCCATCAGGAATTCAACCAACCTTGGTTCATATTCCTGTCGTGATCGCCTCTATTATATACGGTCCACGGACTGGAGCTATCTTAGGACTCCTCATGGGACTCTTTAGCCTCACCATGAATACCCTGGTTATAACACCAGCCAGCTATCTCTTTAGTCCCTTTGTCCCTCACGGGAACCTCTACTCCCTTCTCATTGCCATAGTTCCTCGGATTCTCATCGGGGTAACCCCTTATTTCGTCTATCGCTGGATCCGCAATCGTACAGGACTTGTGATCGCTGGAATTGTCGGCTCTATGACCAATACTATTTTCGTTCTAAGTGGGATTTATTTCTTCTTTGGAAATAGCTTTGGAGGTGGGATTCAACATTTCCTAGCCTTGATTGTATCTACCAACTCTCTCATCGAAGTCATTGCGACAGCCCTCATTACCAGTGCAGTCGTTCCATCTCTTGAAAAATTAAAATAACCTATCAAGCCAAGACCAATTTATCTTGGCTTTTTTTGATGGTGAATTAGCTCTATTTTTTTGAAAAGATTTACAATTATCGCTAGAATTTTCTGAAAAAATTTGCTATAATGTAAGCGATTAAATTATAAGCAAAAAGGAGACGCTTGCATGACCTATCAAGAAAACTACCAAAAATGGCTCGACTTTGCTGAATTACCAGCTTACCTTCGTGATGAGTTGGTCGCAATGGATGAAAAAACAAAAGAAGATGCCTTCTATACCAACCTAGAATTCGGTACAGCTGGTATGCGTGGATTAATCGGTGCTGGTACCAACCGTATCAACATTTATGTTGTTCGCCAAGCTACTGAAGGGTTGGCCCAATTGATTGACTCAAAAGGGGAAGAAGCTAAAAAACGCGGAGTTGCGATTGCTTACGATAGCCGTCACTTCTCTCCTGAGTTTGCTTTTGAATCTGCTCAAGTTTTGGCTGCTCACGGTATCAAATCTTATGTATTTGAAAGCCTACGTCCAACACCTGAATTGTCATTTGCTGTTCGTCACCTCCACACATTTGCTGGGATCATGGTAACAGCTAGCCACAACCCAGCTCCATTTAACGGATACAAAGTATACGGTGAAGACGGTGGACAAATGCCTCCAGCAGATGCTGATGCATTGACAGATTACATCCGTGCTATCGAAAATCCTTTCACTGTACAATTAGCTGATCTTGAAGAAAGCAAAGCTAACGGCTTGATTGAAGTTATTGGTGAAAACGTCGACGCTGAATACTTGAAAGAAGTGAAAGGCGTTAACATCAACCAAGACTTGATCAATGAATACGGTCGTGACATGAAGATTGTCTACACTCCACTTCATGGTACTGGTGAAATGTTGGCTCGTCGTGCTCTTGCCCAAGCTGGATTTGAAGCTGTTCAAGTTGTTGAAGCTCAAGCTGTTCCAGATGCTGACTTCTCAACTGTTAAATCTCCAAACCCTGAAAGCCAAGCTGCCTTCGCTCTTGCTGAAGAACTTGGTCGCAAAGTAGACGCTGATGTATTAGTCGCAACTGACCCAGATGCTGACCGCCTTGGTGTTGAAATCCGCCAACCAGATGGTTCTTACCTCAACCTCTCCGGTAACCAAATCGGAGCGATTATCGCTAAATATATTCTTGAAGCTCACAAAACAGCTGGTACTCTTCCTGCCAATGCTGCTCTTTGTAAATCAATCGTATCAACTGAGTTGGTGACTAAGATTGCAGAAAGCTACGGCGCAACGATGTTTAACGTCTTGACTGGTTTCAAATTTATTGGTGAAAAAATTCATGAATTTGAAACACAACACAACCACACTTACATGCTTGGTTTCGAAGAAAGCTTCGGTTACCTCATCAAACCATTCGTACGTGACAAAGATGCTATCCAAGCCGTTCTTATCGTTGCTGAAATCGCAGCTTACTACCGCTCACGTGGTATGACTTTGGCAGATGGTATCGAAGAGATCTACAAACAATACGGCTACTTCGCAGAAAAAACAATCTCTGTTACCCTTTCAGGTGTTGACGGAGCTGCTGAAATCAAGAAAATCATGGATAAATTCCGTGGCAATGCTCCTAAACAATTCAACAAGACAGACATTGCTAAGACAGAAGACTTCTTGGAACAAACAGCTACTACTGCTGACGGCGTTGAAAAATTGACAACTCCTCCAAGTAACGTGCTTAAATACATCTTAGCTGATGATTCCTGGTTTGCCGTTCGTCCTTCAGGTACAGAACCAAAAATCAAATTCTACATCGCTACAGTTGGTGAATCTGAAGCAGATGCTAAAGAAAAAATTGCCAATATCGAAGCAGAAATCAATGCTTTTGTAGGTTAAAACACGAGGCTGGGACAAAAGTCCTAGCCTCTCAATTATTTTTGGATTGTTGAGCAAGACGCAGTGGTTTAGTGGGCTCTACTACGCTGATTTCATCAGCTTTTACAGCCCTACTCAACTGTGCGGAGGTGGGACGACGAAATCGAATTCTAACGAATTACCGATTTCTGTCCCACTCTCTCTTTCTTTCGTAGCAAATACCAGCGATTTTATAGAAAATATGGCATACTAGACTTAGAAGAAAGCGAGGTAATCTCATGGAACAATTTGAACAATTTTTAGAAGATATTAAAGATCTTGAAGTGACAACTGTCGCGCGTGCACAAGAAGCGATCGATCAAAAAGAAACAGCGACCTTCTTTATCGGACGCAAGACTTGTCCATACTGCCGGAAGTTCGCTGCTAAGTTAGCAACTGTCGTAGCTGAAACAAAAGCTCATATCTACTTCATCAATAGTGAAGAACCAAGTCAGCTAGACGCATTACAAGCCTTCCGCTCAACCTACGGTATTCCAACTGTTCCTGGATTTTTACATGTTGAATCCGGAGAAGTCAGTGTTCGTTGCGACTCATCTATGTCCGAAGAAGAAATTAAAGCATTCGCTCATTTATAAAAAAATTGAGGCTGGGACAAAAGTCCTAGCCTCTCAATTATTTTTGGATTGTCGAGCAAGACGCAGTGGTTTAGTGGGCTCTACTACGCTGATTTCATCAGTTTTACAGCCCTACTCAACTGTGCGGAGGTGGGACGACGAAATCGAATTCTAACGAATTACCGATTTCTGTCCCACTCTCAATTTTCATTTTCCGTAAAAGTCATCCAAATCTTCTGCTGAGGTTTAGCAAACGGATAGTCCCAAAATTCTTCTGGTGTTAACCAAACAGTCGATTCGGTTGCTGGTTGCTCCCCTTCTTTTACTAGACCGTATCGAATCTGAACCTGCCACTTGCGATGTGAAAAGACATGCTGGACGATAGGATAAGATCTGTCCTGCCAATCAATGGCCAAATCATAGTCCTGTTCAAAGGAAAGAATTTCTGGGTTACGCTCTGCTTCCCCCTTCCCATCCAATAGAGATAATTGGCCTAGGTTCCCAGATAGGCTTTCCACTTCGATCAAGGGGAAATGCCAGAAACCTGATAAAAGCCCTTCTCGCTCATTTTTCTCCAGCAAGTAGCGACCTTGACTATCCTTGATAATAAAAGCTGTTAGATAGACAGGTACCGGTTTCTTCTTAGGAGCCTTAATGGGATAACGATCCATGGTCCCATGTTGGTAGGCCGCGCTGAACTCCTTAACAGGACTCTCTTCTGGCCGTGGGTTGACTGGGGATTCAATATCTGATCCCAAATCCATCAAAGCCTGATTGAAATCACCAGGCCGGGCCGGATCGATCAAGATTTCCATCATGGCTTGAAAAATCTTGCGATTGGTCGGTACACCAATATCGTAGTCCACCTCAAACAAACGGGCTAAAACACGCATGACATTGCCATCTACTGCTGGCTCTGGTAAACCAAAGGCAATACTAGCAATGGCACCAGCTGTATAAGGCCCAATTCCCTTGAGTTTAGATATTTCCTCATAACTTGATGGAAACACTCCTCCGTGATTTTCCATTATCTGCTGGGCAGCTTTCTGCATATTGCGGACACGTGAGTAATACCCCAAGCCTTCCCAAGCTTTTAAGAGTTTTTCTTCAGGAGCTTGAGCCAAATCAGCGACCGTCGGAAACCAGTCTAAAAAACGCTCATAATAAGGAATCACCGTATCGACACGTGTCTGCTGGAGCATAATTTCTGAGATCCAAATTTTATAAGGATCCTGGGTCCTTCTCCAGGGAAGATCCCGTTTATGGGCATCATACCAGACTAATAACTTTTCTCGGAAGGAAGCGATTTTCTCCTCCTCCCACATGGTAATCCCGTAATCTTTTAAATCTAACATATTCCTAGTATACCATAGAATGAGTTAGAGTTTAGAAATTCTGATTTTATAAAGAAAAAGAGGCTGGGACAAAAGTCCTAGCCTCTCAATTATTTTTGGATTGTCGAGCAAGACGCAGTGGTTTAGTGGGCTCTACTACGCTGATTTCATCAGCTTTTACAGCCCTACTCAACTGTGCGGAGGTGGGAAGACGAAATCGAATTCTAACGAATTACCGATTTCTGTCCCACTCTCTAAATGCATTTCTTATTGTTCAACAGCTTGAGCAGCCGTAATCAAGGTTAATTTATAGACGTCATCTGCATTACATCCACGAGAAAGGTCGTTGACTGGTTTATTCAACCCTTGCAATACTGGACCTACCGCTGCAAAGCCTCCAAGACGTTCTGCCATCTTGTATCCAATGTTACCTGCTTCAATACCAGGGAAGATAAAGACATTAGCTTGTCCTGCCACCTTGCTTCCTGGAGCCTTCAAGGCTGCAGTTTCAGGCACAAAAGCTGCGTCAAATTGCAATTCCCCGTCAATTTCAAGGTCTGGACGAAGTTCATGAGCAAGCTTAGTCGCTTCAACAACCTTATCAACACTTTCTCCAAAACCAGACCCTTTTGTTGAATAGCTCAACATAGCAATTTTAGGATCAATTCCAAACATCTTGGCTGTGATAGCTGAGTTGATAGCAATTTCGGCTAATCCTTCAGCATCTGGATTGATGTTGATGGCACAGTCCCCAAACAAATAACGTTCTGTTCCACGTACCATGAGGAAAGCCCCCGAAGTTCGTTTAACATTTGGACGAGTTTTGATAATTTGTAAAGCTGGACGAACAGTTGCAGCTGTTGAATGAATAGCCCCAGATACCATCCCATCAACGATTCCCATGTGCACTAACATGACACCAAAATAGTTAACGTCGTCTTTCAAGATTTGACGTGCTTCTTCTTCTGTCATTTTTCCCTTACGACGATCTACCAAGGAAGCTACCATCTCTTCAAAACCTGGATAAGAATGCGGATCAATAACTTCATATCCTTCCAAAACCCCTTCGATTTCGAGGTAAATACGAATTTTATCTGGATTACCAAGCAATACAGGGGTTACATCTGTCTCGTTCACAATTCGTTTTGCTGCTTGGAGAATACGAGGCTCTTCACCTTCAGGTAATACAATACGTGCATTCTTACCAACGAGGTTGGCTTTGAGATTTTCAAAAACTTCCATGAGTTTTACTCCTTTTAATAATTAATAACTTGTTTGAAGCTGTGTTAATACAGCTTGAAAATCTGGAGGTAGTGGACTTTCTATGACCAATTCTTCCTCTAGAAATGGATGATAATAGGATAGACGATGGCAATGAAGAGCCTGGCGCTCAATGCCGTCTTCTAAACTCCCGCCATAGAGATCATCTCCCAAGAGTGGAAAACCAATATGGGAAAAATGAACGCGGATCTGATGGGTTCGACCTGTGTGTAACTGAATATCCACTAGGTAAATATCACCAAAAGATTGAACGACCTGGTAGCTAGTATGAGCATACTTGCCACCTTTTGCTACCTTTCGAGTAATGATCGACTCTTCATCACGCGCAATCGGAGCAATAATCTCTCCGACAGGATCAAGCTTCCCAGATCCCTTGACCAAGGCATAATAGCGTTTCTGAATCGATTTAGACTGCAATTGCTTATCCAAGCGGGCATGGGCATAGCCATGTTTGGCAAAGAGCATGACGCCACTTGTATCCTTGTCCAAGCGAGTGACAATGTGAACCTGCTGGTTCTCGTAGCCCTGCTTCACATAGTAGCCTTTTACAAAATTTGCTAAGGTATTGGAATGAATCGCACTTGGAATAGAAGCAATCCCAAAGGGTTTGTTTAAAACCAAAAAATGATCATCTTCAAACAAAATATCCAAAGGCCGATCCATGGGTTTTAGGGTTTCGAACCCTTCTTCTGCTGGAATATCAATGACCAAGCGATCCCCAATATCCAACAAATAAATCGCATTCTCCGGACGTCCATTGACAAGGATCTGGCCACCACGAAACTTAATCTTTGCTAAGAGGCCCTTAGAAACCTCATGCTTTTTCAGGAAGGTCTTAACCTTGACATGCTCATCGACAATGAATTCAAATCTCATTCTCTATCATCTCCGATAAAGGCATCCTTGACCCGATTCCAGAAACTGGTGTGACTGGAGCTTGCCACAAAATTAATCTTATGGTTGTCAATCTGATATTCTACTTTTGCAATATTGCGGTAAGAATAGGTTGAATTATCAACAGAGATAATGTGAAAGCCAGGTCTTGTCGGTGTAATCTCGATCTTATCCTTTTTAGGGACAATGACAGAAGAACCCAAGGTACGATAAACGCGGTTGTTGAGACTGGCGATCTCAGCAATCTGCAGCGCCTCAATAGTTGGGTGAAGGACTGCTCCTCCCAAGGATTTGTTGTAAGCCGTACTTCCTGTAGGAGTCGAAACGGTAATCCCGTCTCCTCTGAAGCGCTCAAAATCCACTCCATTAATCGTGAGATCGGCAACCATGGTCCGGTCGCTTCTCTTAATCGTTGCTTCGTTCAACGCTCTCATGGTACGGGTTTCCCCATTGTCGAAAGTGATCTTGACATTCAAAATAGGGTAAGAAACCTTAGCTCCAGTATCATATTTTAAGTTCTCAACCAGCTTATCGATTTCACTGTCTAAATAATCCGTATAGAATCCTAAGTGTCCGGTATGGACACCAACAAATCGCACCCGATCCAACTGGTGTTCATACTTGTGAAAGGCTGATAGCAACATCCCATCGCCACCAATTGAAATCACAATATCCGGGTGCTTCTCCGTCAAAATAAAATTATTTTTCCGAAGCTTGTAGCGCAACTGCTGAAAAACCTCTTCACTTTGACGCTTGCGATTGCGAATAATGGATACTTTTTTACCTGTAGTCTTCATCTGTGTCATCACTATTTCCAACGCCATCATTTAACTTACGATGAAGTGGATCAAACAGGGCTTGAGCCTCCTGAATCGCATCCCGAATTGCCCCCATCTCTTCATCCAAGAGATAGGCCAGGTTTGCTGTCGTCTCTAAGCGTTTTTTGATCTCGTCTGGAAAGTCTCCTTTATATTTATAATTGAGCGAGTGTTCAATGGTTGCCCAAAAATTCATGGACAAAGTCCGAATTTGAATCTCTGCTAAGATCGTTTCATTTCCATCAATGGTATCGACCGGGTACTCGACAACGACGTGGTAACTCCGGTAGCCACTTGATTTCTTGTGGCGGATGTAGTCTCGCTCTTGGACCACGCGCATATCCTGCCGTTGTCTCAGAACCTCTAGAATCTCATCCACATCGTCCACAAACTGAACCATGATGCGAAGACCAGCAATATCTTGCATATCCTGAGCCAGATTTTCTTCAGAAATATTTCTTCGGACCATCTTTTCACGAATACTCTCAATCGGTTTGACCCGTCCTGTGACAAACTCAATTGGAGAATGCTTTTGTTGCTTACGATATTGCTTACGAATCCCACGCAGTTTGATTTTTAATTCCCCAACTGCTTGGATATACGGATCTAAGAAGTTTTCCCAATCAATTGCCATCCTACCACCTTGTAATCTGAACCATTTTTGTATACAATAAACACATCTCTTATTATATCATGAATCGCTTTTGAAAAAAAGCAAAGGACCACAAAATGAACCATTTAGAAATTGAATACAAAACCATGCTAGACAAAGAGGAATACCAATCCCTCCTTCCACTTTTTGCTGATACAGAATTGGTTGTCCAAACTAATCACTATATCGATACACCCGACCAGCTCATCCGTAAGGAAAAAATGGCCTTGCGGGTGCGTACTTTCACAGATCAGGCTGAATTGACTCTCAAAGTCCCTGAAGATGTTGGCCATTTCGAGTACAATCAAGACCTCAACCCAGAAGAAACCAAGGAGATTCTTCAACAACAACAGTTTCCTGACGGAGAAATCAAAAAACTCTTGAAATCTAAAGAAATCCCAGTTGAGCAACTCGCGGTCTGGGGAAGCCTTACAACAGAACGATTCGAAAAAGAAACTGATGCAGGCTTAGTAGCACTAGACCACAGTCTCTATCTAGATACTGAAGATTATGAGTTAGAAATCGAGGTGGAAACTGCTGAGCAGGAAGAAAATTTCCATCAGTTCATCAAAGAGCATGGAATCGTCTTCAAAACTGCTAAAAATAAAATCGCCAGATTGGCGGAAAGATTGTAAAATAGCTGAAATTATCGTAAATTTTTGCTAAAATAGTGCTAAGATCAAAAATCTAAATGAGGTTAGAATCACATGTCAGATAAAAAAAATATGAAACTCTTCTCTCTCAATTCAAATCCAGAGATTGCCCAGAAAATTGCGGATCACGCTGGGGTTCCACTCGGAAAAATTTCATCCCGTCAATTCTCAGATGGTGAAATCCAAGTCAATATTGAGGAAAGTGTTCGTGGATATGATATTTATATCATTCAATCAACCAGTTTCCCTGTCAACAATCACTTGATGGAACTGTTAATTATGGTGGATGCTTGCCAACGGGCCAGCGCAAATACTGTCAATGTGGTCATGCCTTACTTCGGTTATGCTCGCCAAGACCGGACTGCTGCTCCTCGCGAACCAATTACAGCTAAATTAGTAGCAAACATGTTGGTCAAAGCTGGGGTAGATCGTGTCGTAACACTCGATCTCCACGCTGTTCAGGTCCAAGGTTTCTTTGATATCGCCGTAGATAACCTCTTTACGATTCCACTCTTTGCTGAACACTACATTAACAAAGGTTTGACAGGTTCAGACGTCGTTGTCGTGAGTCCGAAAAACTCTGGTGTCAAACGAGCTCGTAGTTTAGCAGAATATCTTGATGCTCCAATCGCGATTATTGATTACGAACAAGATGATGCGAACCGTGATTATGGCTATATCATCGGAGATGTCAAAGGTAAAAAAGCTATTTTAATCGACGATATCCTCAATACTGGGAAGACTTTTTCGGAAGCCTCAAAAATCGTCGAACGCGAAGGAGCTACTGAAATTTATGCTGTTTCAAGCCATGGCTTATTTGTGAAAGGAGCTGTCGAGTTATTAGACCAAGCTCCGATCAAAGAAATCTTGGTAACCGATTCTGTTGCTCCAAATGGGCCAACACCTAAAAATATCAACTATCTGACAGCTAGCGAACTGATCGCTGAAGCTATTGTTCGCATTCAAGAAAGAAAACCTGTTAGTCCTCTATTTGCCTACCATAAGAAATAAGGTCTTAATGTGATATATTTTGATAATGCCGCAACAACTCCCCTTCTACCTGAAGTCATTGATAAAATGTCTGAAACCATGAAGACCACTTTTGGAAATCCATCGAGCCTTCATACTCATGGGCGGATGGCTAGTAAACTCCTCCGAGAATCTCGCGAGCAGATTGCTCAGTCTCTCCAAACTCTTCCAAATCGTATTTTCTTCACTTCAGGTGGATCAGAAAGTAATAATACCGTTATAAAAGGCTACTGCTTGAAACACCAAGCAGATGGCAAACACATCATTACGACCGCTTTGGAACACCATGCGGTTCTAGAACCTATCGAATATCTTGTAGAACGGTTCGGATTTGAAGTTACGATCGTCCAACCAAGAGATGGACGCATTCAGGCTAGTGATATCAAGGCTGCTCTTAGACCGGATACTATTCTTGTCTCTACCATGTTTGCCAATAACGAGACAGGTGATCTTCTACCGATTAAAGAAATCGGAGAACTCTTAAAAGATCATCCAGCTGCCTTTCACGTTGATGCTGTCCAAGCAATTGGAAAGGTCCCTGTCTATCCCGAAGAGTTGGGAATTGATTTTCTCAGTGCTTCTGCCCACAAATTCCATGGACCAAAGGGCGTCGGCTTCCTTTATGCAGCTGTCCCAGACTTTGATAATCTCATCCATGGTGGCGATCAGGAAAATAAGATGAGGGCCAGCACGGAAAATCTCATTTCAATTGTAGGGATGGCGACTGCGCTACAGCAAGCCACACTTCATCAAGAAGAAAATTTCCAGCAAGTTCAAAAACTCGGTCAAGAACTAGTTAATGGTTTAGCAGACTACGACTTCTACGTAAATGCGAATGACGATCATCTTCCATTTGTTTGGAATCTTGGTTTCCCAGGCGTCCAAAATGATGTCTTGCTGATGAGACTGGATCTGGCTGGGATATCTGTCTCTACAGGCTCTGCCTGTACCGCTGGTACAGTTCAACCCAGCCATGTCCTAGAGGCACTCTATGGAAAAGATAGCTCGCGCCTAAAAGAATCCCTTCGAATTAGTTTTTCAGAACTCAATACCGTAGAGGAGGTTCGAGACTTCCTCTCAAAACTTAAAGAAATTTTATCATAGGAGAACAAAATGGCTTTTGAAACAAGTGTTTCATTGAAAGACTGCAAATATACCTATAGTCTACACCCAAATGTAAAAAAATATACCTTACGTGACAATACATTTGCTGTTACAAAAGTTGGAAATTACGAGTTAAATCGTTTGCTCGAAGCTGTTCCAAATAGCGGTGAAGGCTTCTTGCTTAAAATTATCTTCAACAAAGATCTCACAGGTTTTAAAATCAATATTACAGACAAGTCTGGACTTCGTCTGGTTAATATCTTTAAAAATCCAGAAAATGATATTATCCAACAAAAATTTTATTTCCTAATGGATAGTCTTGTCGAAAGAGAAATTTTCAACAAAACAGAGGTCTAATATGGTAACCCTAACTTATATCGATGCTTACCAAGTAAAACGAACGACTACTTATACCGACCTTGCAACCTGCATCCTAGCATTTTCAGGCTGTGTAACCTTGCCTGACTCTTACTCAATCGTATCCATTGAATACAAGGGAGAAAAGCTCCCCTATACAGGGCGAGTCGATGGACTCTATGCTTTTTTGAAAAAGGTAGAACAAGCTGAAAACTAAGCTGATGCTGATGGAACTCTCCATTGCCATCAGCTTTTTCTTTAGACAAAAATATTTTTGAAAAACCACTCTAGATAGTTGATTTTTTCACAATCTTCCTATACAATAAGAGGGAAAGGTTGTGATATTGTGAAACATGATAAAAATACACCAATTCCACGCGCAACAGCAAAACGCTTATCGCTCTACTACCGCATTTTTAAACGCTTTAACTCTGAAAAAATAGAGCGCGCCAATTCCAAGCAAATTGCTGATGCAATTGGGATTGACTCTGCAACTGTTCGCCGAGATTTTTCTTATTTTGGTGAATTAGGAAGACGGGGATTTGGTTATGACGTAAAAAAACTGATGAACTTCTTTGCGGATCTTTTAAATGATAATGCGATTACCAATGTCGCTATTGTTGGGATCGGAAATATGGGAAGTGCACTCCTCAACTATCGCTTCCATGAACGCAATAAGATGAAAATTGTCATGGCGTTTGATCTAGACGATCATGAACTGATCAATACCAAAAGTAAGGACGGAATTCCTATTTACGGTATTTCCTCTATTAAAGAAAAGCTCAAACAAGAAGGCATTCAAACAGCAATCCTGACTGTTCCAAGCGTCAAGGCTCAAGAAGTGGCTAGCCTTTTGGTAGACGCTGATGTCAAGGGAATTCTCAGCTTCTCACCAGTGCATCTGACAGTCCCTAAAGATGTCGTCGTCCAATATGTCGATCTCACCAGTGAATTGCAAACACTCCTTTATTTCATGCGAAAAAACGAAGAATAAAGACTTATACTTTAACAAGAAAAAGAGGCTGGGACAAAAGTCCTAGCCTCTCAATTATTTTTGGATTGTCGAGCAAGACGCAGTGGTTGAGTGGGCTCTACTACGCTGATTTCATCAGCTTTTACAGCCCTACTCAACTGTGCGGAGGTGGGACGACGAAATCGAATTCTAACGAATTACCGATTTCTGTCCCACTCTCTTTTTTATACCAAATAATCGGTTTCTTCACGGTAACTATAGTAGTTTTCTTCAGATACAATCAAGTGATCTAATAGGGTTAAGCCCATCACTTCACAGGCCTCTAAGACTCGATGAGTTACTTCATCATCATTTTTACTGGGAAACACGGCACCAGATGGATGATTGTGCGCCAAGATGATAGAGGTTGCCATGTGTTTTAGTGCATAATGCAGGATTTCACGTGGCTCCGCAATACTTCGATTCACGGTTCCAATAAAAATGGTCTGTTGATGAATAATTATATTCTGCGTATTTAAATAGAGGGCAACTAGGTGCTCCTGTTTCTTATGGCCGATTTCCTGTTGAATTTTATGGGCCAATTTCTGGCTGCTCATGATCTGTTCAGAACTCATTAATTCATCTTTATGAATCCTTCGTCCAAACTCAATCACAGCCTGAAGTTCGATGGCCTTCACTCGGCCAATGCCAGAGATTTCCTGTAGCTCCTCTAGAGTTAATTGACTTAACTCCTTTAAACTATTAACCGAGCTCAAAAGACCTTGTGCAATCTCATAAACGCTTTTTTGCTTATTGCCTGTCCGTAAGAGAATGGATAATAATTCTTGATGACTCAGCTTATCCACTCCTTCAGAAACCAGGCGTTCCCTAGGAAGCAAAGATGGTTCAATAAATGATATGTCGTACATAATTTCCTCCTCACTTATTAATTCGTAATAAATGGAGAAAATGACGACCTTTCATTATTTATAGGCGATTTCTTGCTTCAAATCATCTAACACTAAGACTTCATCTTTATTAAAGCGGATCTGGTAACCTGTTTGAACTTGTTCAAGCTCCTTTAAAAACTGTTGAATTTCACAGCGGATCAAGTACTCCTGACTCTGAGGAATGGCCTCTAAAGCTTGGTAGACTTGCTCTACTTCGTAAATTCCTTTCGTAATTAAACCATTTCGTGGAAAATCATTTACTAAGAGATTGTAGAAATGATGCAAGAGATGATAAATTCGCTCTTTCGTCACTATTCTACCTCCTTATCATACTCTTTCTCATCTATTATATACTGATTTTCCCTCAATATTATGACAAGTTCCTTACATTATATTACCAATCTCTTACAATTTTACAAGAATTTCTCCTAGCTTCGCTTCCTACATAGAAAAAGCCCCGGCATCTCTGCCTTGGGCTTTATTTTCTTAAAGTTGCATTTGATTATAAGACTTACTGAATGAGTCCAGGATGTCTTTGGGAGCCTTGTCATAGTCAACAGATGTTTCCAAATTTCCTTTTACAATCGTTCGGTAAGTCGCTGCAGCATCCTCACAGGTCACCAAGGTGATCTCATTAACGCCTTCACGATCTTGTATAACATCTACACGATCTGGAGTCACTGTCTCAACTGACGAGATGACATAAGTATAGATTTTTTCTTTGTCCGTGATGTAGATCTTCATTCCCGCCTTGGCTTTCTCTAAAGGTGAGAATAACATGGCATTTGCTCCAGTTAGGCCAAATACGTGGTGACTGGCAAGAGAATAATTGCCTTGCCCCATGACTTGGTTTTCCTTCATGGTCCCTGCTCCGTAGTAGAGGGCAACATTTTCAAGCCCCTTAAAGATCGGAAGGTTCATGTTTAATTCAGGAATCGAAATTCCCCCAATTACTGGTAGCTTTTGAGCTTGCCATTGGGCATTGATGACGGCTTCCGTCGAGAGTGACTGGACATGTTGGAAATCAAAGCTCGTCTTCACTTCTTTATTCTTGTCAATGGTTTTTTTATCGACCTTGATAACCTGGTATTGGTTGGTATGCCAAACCATAATCATATTACGGATCGGAGCATTGAAAATTAAGAGAAGCGAGAGAATAATCAAAAGTGTTGCAACGATGTTGATAAGAGTATTGCGTAAACTCTTTTTCTTTTTTCTTTTGCGTGACATGCTGTCCCCTTATCTATTCGTTTTCTTCCACTACTTCTTCATCTTTTTCATCGGGCTGGACAGTTGTAAAGGTCACAATTTTCGCATCCTGATCCAACCTCATGACTTTCACACCCTGAGTTGAACGACCCGTTTGAGAAATGTTAGCCACACCTGTCCGGATCATAACTCCGGTATCGGTAATGATCATCAGATCTTCATCCCCTTTTACGGTTAAAAGACCAGCTAAGGGACCATTTTTTTCTGTAATATTGGCGGTTTTGATACCTTTACCACCACGGCCTTTTGTTGGGTATTCGCTAGCCATTGTTCGCTTACCATATCCTTTTTCCGTGATGATCAATACTTCATCTTGATCCGTAACGACGCTAGCCCCAACAACCCTGTCTCCTTCGCGGAGATTCACACCACGTACACCAGTGGCAGAACGTCCCATATTCCGGACTACAGCCTCATTAAAGCGGACAGAATAACCATACTTGGTACCGATAATGACGTCAGCATTGCCATCTGTAAGGAAGACATTGATCAATTCATCCTCATCACGCAAATTCAGAGCTTTGAGACCGTTCTGACGGATATTTGAAAATTCAGCTACATTGGTCCGTTTGACTAAACCTTGTCGCGTCGTAAAGAAGAGATATGCTTCGTCACTGCGGTCTTGCTCCACATTGATAATGGTTTGAATCGATTCACCTTCGTCCAATTTTAAGAGGTTGACGATTGGTAATCCTTTAGCTGTCCGACCATATTCTGGAATCTCATAACCTTTCAGACGATAGACACGCCCCTTATTGGTAAAGAAGAGCAAATGATCATGGGTGCTCGTAGAGACCAGTTCACGGACAAAGTCATCATCTTTGACACCAGTTCCTTGAACCCCACGTCCACCACGTTTTTGAGCCGTAAATTCCGCTTGGTCCAAACGTTTGATGTAGCCTTTGTTAGAAAGGGTGATCAAGACATCTGTTTCTTCAATCAAGTCCTCATCTTCAAGAGAAAGGACTTCTCCAACCATCAACTCAGTTCGACGAGCATCGCCAAACTTGCGTTTGACTTCTTCCAATTCTTCCTTGATGATGGTAGCCACACGTTCTGGTTTCGCCAAAATATCAGCCAAATCAGCAATCAAGGCAACCAGATCATCGTATTCACTTTGGATCTTGTCTCGTTCCAAACCTGTCAAACGACGAAGACGCATGTCCAAAATGGCTTGGCTTTGACGTTCAGAGAGCTTGAATTTAGCCATCAATTCAGCTTGTGCTTCAGCGTCTGTCTGGCTATTGCGGATGATCCGGATCACTTCATCGATGTGATCTAAGGCGATGAGCAAACCTTCTAAGATATGGGCACGTGCTTCCGCTTTTTCTTTATCAAAGATGGTCCGTCGAGTCACCACTTCTTTCTGGTGCTCAATATAAGCACCTAAAATTTGGCGAAGAGAAAGAATCTTTGGAACACCATTTTGGATCGCCAACATATTGAATCCAAAATTGGTTTGCATTTGTGTCATCTTAAAGAGGTTGTTCAAAATAACGTTAGCCGAAGCATCTCGGCGGACCTCAATCACAAAACGAACCCCTTCACGGTTTGACTCATCACGTACAGCTGTAATCCCTTCGATCCGTTTTTCTTGCACCAAGCGAACGATATGCTCGTGAACCTTGGTTTTATTGACCATATAAGGGAACTCGGTAACAACAATCCGTTCACGGCCACTCTTGGTCACTTCAATCTCTGTACGAGAGCGAAGTACGATCGACCCTTTCCCTGTTTCATAGGCTTTATGGATACCTGATTTCCCCATAACGAGAGCACCTGTCGGGAAATCTGGACCAGGAAGAACTTCCATGAGTTCACGGGTCGTTACCTCAGGATTATCCATCATCAGCTTCACTGCGTCAATGGTTTCTCCCAAATTGTGAGGAGGAATATTGGTAGCCATCCCAACGGCAATCCCAGTAGCACCATTGACGAGAAGGTTAGGAAAACGTGCAGGTAAGACCAAAGGTTCGCGCTCACTGGCATCATAGTTATCTACAAAATCAACTGTATTTTTATTGATATCCCGCAACATTTCAAGAGCAATCTTACTCATACGGGCTTCTGTATACCGTTGTGCAGCGGCGCCATCACCGTCCATAGAACCAAAGTTTCCATGACCATCCACTAACATGTAGCGATAACTCCACCATTGCGCCATCCGAACCATGGCTTCATAAATAGAGGAATCCCCGTGTGGGTGGTATTTACCCATAACATCCCCTGTGATACGGGCTGATTTCTTATGTGGTTTATCTGGTGTAACACCCAATTCATTCATTCCGTACAAAATACGCCGGTGAACAGGTTTCAAACCATCACGAACATCAGGGAGGGCACGAGCAACGATAACACTCATGGCATAATCGATAAAACTCGTCTTCATTTCTGATGTTAAATTCACATCAATTAGATTCTTATCCTGCATTCAAAAAATGCCTCTCTTTACTTAATTCACCATACTATTATAACACATTTTAGCCTATTTTTCTTCTAAGGAGTACAAATGTAAAAACGTTTACATCAAGGATTCATACTGTATCAGATGACAAAGACTTTCAAAAGTGGTAGAATGAAATCGTATGAGAATCTATCTCAAAAAAATATGAAGGAGACGTTTAGACTCATGAATTTGACTAAACAACACAAAAAAGTTATCCTTGTCGGTGACGGTGCCGTAGGTTCATCTTATGCATTTGCACTTGTCAACCAAGGAATTGCACAAGAGCTTGGAATTATCGAAATTCCTCAATTGCACGAAAAAGCTGTCGGAGATGCGCTTGACCTTAGCCACGCCCTTGCCTTCACTTCACCTAAGAAGATTTATGCGGCTGAGTACGCTGACTGTGCAGACGCTGACCTTGTTGTGATTACTGCAGGTGCTCCTCAAAAACCAGGTGAAACACGCCTTGACCTTGTTGGTAAAAACCTTGCGATCAACAAATCAATCGTTACAGAAGTTGTGAAATCTGGATTTAACGGTATCTTCCTTGTAGCTGCTAACCCAGTTGACGTATTGACATACTCTACATGGAAATTCTCTGGATTCCCTAAAGAACGTGTTATCGGTTCTGGTACTTCTCTTGACTCAGCTCGTTTCCGTCAAGCTTTGGCTGAAAAATTGGATGTGGACGCTCGTTCAGTACACGCCTACATCATGGGTGAACACGGTGACTCAGAATTCGCTGTATGGTCACACGCTAACATCGCTGGTGTAAACCTTGAAGAATTCCTTAAGGACACTCAAAACGTTCAAGAAACTGAATTGATCGAATTGTTCGAAGGTGTTCGTGACGCTGCTTACACTATCATCAACAAAAAAGGTGCTACATACTACGGTATCGCTGTTGCCCTTGCTCGTATCACTAAAGCAATCCTTGATGATGAAAATGCAGTACTTCCACTTTCTGTATTCCAAGAAGGTCAATATGGTGTTAGCAACGTCTTTATCGGTCAACCTGCCATCGTAGGTGCACACGGTATTGTTCGTCCAGTGAACATCCCATTGAACGATGCGGAACAACAAAAAATGAAAGCTTCTGCTGATGAATTGCAAGCAATCATTGATGAAGCATGGAAAAACCCTGAATTCCAAGAAGCATCTATCAACTAATTCAATTAGAAAAGACTCTCAAATTTGAGAGTCTTTTTTTGAGCTATGAACATAAAATAAAAAAGGCTGAGAGACTTCTCAACCTTTTCTTCTTTCCACCCTGAGGGAATCGAACCCCCATCTCAAGAACCGGAATCTTACGTGATATCCATTACACTAAGGGTGGCAACTATTATAGTATATCAAATTTTCAAAAATTTTACAAGTAAAAAAGAGAGTGGGACAGAAATCGGTAATTCGTTAGAATTCGATTTCGTCGTCCCACCTCCGCACAGTTGAGTAGGGCTGTAAAAGCTGATGAAATCAGCGTAGTAGAGCCCACTCAACCACTGCGTCTTGCTCGACAATCCAAAAATAATTGAGAGGCTAGGACTTTTGTCCCAGCCTCTTTTGAATATTACAATTCGATATCGCCAAACAAGTCAGCCATTGAGAATCCAGTTTGAGTTTCTGGAAGATCAAAGTCACGTTTTTCTTGTTTTGGACGACGTGGGCGAGATTGACGTTTTTCTTGTTTTTCGCCTTCTTCTTGAGCTGGACGTTCTTCAAGAGCTTTGATAGAAAGTGATACACGTTCATCTGCAGCATTTACTTCAAGAACTTTAACAGTTACTTCTTGTCCAACTTTAAGAACATCTTTTGGATTTTCAACACGTTTGTGTGAAATTTGTGAGATGTGTACAAGACCGTCGATACCTGGCAATACTTCAACGAATGCACCGAAGTCAGTCAAACGTTTAACAGTTCCTTCGATAACATCACCAGCAGCCAATTTTTGTTCAACGCCATCCCATGGTCCAGGTGTTGTAGCTTTCAATGAAAGTGATACACGACCTTCTTCTTCGTTCAAGTCAAGAACTTTCACTTGGATTTCTTCACCAACAGTTACAACTGATTTAGGTGATACGTTGCGTTCGTGTGACAATTCTGTCAAGTGAACCAATCCATCAACACCACCAAGGTCGATGAAAGCACCGAAGCTTGTGATACGTGCAACTTTACCAGTTACGATATCACCAACGTTCAATTTACCAAATACTTCTGCGCGTGCTGCAGCTGACGCAGCTTCAACAACTTCACGACGTGAAAGGATAAAGCGGTTTTCTTTTGGATCTACTTCTTTGATTTTAGCATCAAATTCTTGACCTACGAAACGTTCAGTGTTACGTACAAAACGAGTATCAAGCATTGAAGCTGGAATAAATCCACGAAGTCCTTCAAATTCTACTGAAAGTCCGCCCTTAACAGCGCGAGTTCCTTTAACAGTAACAACTTCTTCTTCACGTCCGACCAATTTGTCCCATGCTTTGCGAGCTTCCAAACGTTTTTTAGATACAAGGTAAGTTACTGTATCAGTATCTTTACCAACTACTTGACGAAGAACAAGCAATTCAAGTGTTTCACCTGGTTTTACCAAGTCGTTGATGTCAGCATCACGATCGTTTGTCAATTCGCGAAGAGTCAAGACACCTTCGACACCAGTTCCAGAGATTGCAACGTTAGCTTGGTTCGCGTCAACTGTCAATACTTCAGCAGTAACAACGTCACCTGGTTCAACTTGGCTAACACTGTTTAGCAAATCTTCAAATTCATTCATCTAAAAAATCCTCCAACAATCAAGTTTTCTATAACTTGACATACTTATAATTATTTTTCCTAAGCAAGCACTCGCAATGAGATCAACTACAATCTTTAACGACTCATCCTATAAAGAAATAAAATACCTGGATAGATATTTTATCACTTATCTGATATTACCTAAGAACTGGGGTAGCTGGATTCGAACCAACGCATGAGGGAGTCAAAGTCCCTTGCCTTACCGCTTGGCTATACCCCAAAAAGAGCGCTGACATTAGTCACTTTATCATCGTCACAATGAACGCTAATGGAGAGAGAGGGATTCGAACCCCCGAACCCAAAGGAGCGGATTTACAGTCCGCCGCGTTTAGCCTCTTCGCTATCTCTCCATATAAATCAACAGGATCTATTATACCATTGATTTACTATGATTGCAAGCCCTTATTTATTCAAATTATAATTTTCTATTAAAATTTCAACGGCTTTTTCAAGTTTTTTGTAAAGTGAATCCACATTTCCATTTTTGATAATGGCAAACTGACCTGCCATGTCTGCAATTTCACCAATCGTTTTCTTTCCAATGGACAAAGTGAATCCATCAAAAGTGTCTTTTCCGACGGTTACTTTACTATCAACGATTTGAATCTCAATTTTCTTATCTTTTTTACTCATTTCAACCCTCTTTTCACTTTTTCTATTTTACAAAAATTCTCTTGATGACGCAAGAGAAAAGGGAGTGGGTCAGAAAGAATTTAGTTAGAAATTCCTTCTTTATCCCACCCCCGCAAGAGTCATTCGTCACCCTTCTATTCCTAAAAGCGAATGAAGAGTAACATTAGCTACTGCGTCCTTCGTTAAGGCTGTTTCTCATTGAAGCCTGGACACTTTTGTCTCAGACTCTTTCGGTTTAATCGACTTTGACAATCCATCCTTCTGGCGCTTCGACATCACCAAATTGGATACCGGTCAACTCGTCATAAAGCTTCCGTGTGATAGGACCTACTTCTGTTTCAGAATAGAAGACATGGAAGTCATCCCCGTGTTGAACACCTCCGATTGGAGAGATGACAGCTGCGGTACCACAAGCTCCTGCTTCTACAAAGCGATCCAAGTCATTGATAAAGACATCCCCTTCAATTGGTGTCATACCAAGACGGTGTTCTGCCAAGTAAAGTAAAGAATACTTGGTGATCGATGGCAAGATAGAAGGGCTCAATGGCGTCACAAATTCATTATTAGCAGTAATTCCAAAGAAGTTTGCAGAACCAACTTCTTCAATCTTGGTGTGCGTCGCTGGATCAAGGTAAATCACGTCAGAGAAGTTACGATCATGGGCAATCTTACCTGGCAACATACTAGCTGCGTAGTTCCCTCCAACTTTTGCAGCCCCAGTACCATGTGGAGCAGCACGATCGTACTCATCTTGAATCAAGAAGTTCGTTGGAACCAAACCACCTTTAAAGTAGTTACCGACAGGCATTGCAAAGATGGTAAAGATATACTCATCTGCAGGTTTTACACCAATAATATCTCCAACACCGATCAAAAGAGGACGAAGGTAAAGGGTAGCTCCTGTACCATATGGTGGAACATACTCTTCATTTGCTTTTACGACTGCCTTACAAGCATCCACAAACATATCTGTTGGAACTTGAGGCATCAGCAAACGATCCGCCGTACGTTGCAAACGTTTGGCGTTTTGATCTGGACGGAACAATTGGATGCTTCCATCTTTTGTACGGTAGGCTTTTAAGCCTTCAAAGGCTTGCTGACCGTAATGCAAACTTGGAGAAGATTCGGATATATGCAAGGTCGCATCTTCTGTCAATTCTCCCTTTTCCCAAGCTCCATTGCGATAATACGCCAAATAACGATAGGGTAATTTCATATATGAAAAGCCAAGGTTTTCCCAATCAAGTGATACTGTCATGATCGTGCTCCTTAATTTTTTCTTTTTGACCTGGTTCAGGTCCATTTAGTTTCTCAATCTATGTAGACTATTGTACACCATTTCATGAGAATTTCAAGTGATATTTTCAATTTTCAGAAAATTTATTTTTAAAGAAAGTCAGTCCTAGAATGGACCGACCCCTTTTTTTATTTGATAGTGGCTGAAAAAACTTCTTGATCCGAAATGGTATCATTGACAAAGGATCCATTGCTTGTTCTTTCAGAAATGCTTAATTGTGTCAAATCAACCTCGGTCACCTGTCCAGTGGTAGACGTAATGGCAAGAATTTGATCTTGCTCTCCTACTTCTTCCTGGCTCGTAAAGAGATCAAAATCTCCTTGGTCCGTGAAAACTGGACCTGCCTTGAAGACGCGGTGGGGTTTATTTTTCAACTCACGCAAGACCTGTAGGCCACGTTTAGCACGGCTAGTTACAGGAATATCGTCTTGCAACATCCGTTTGAGACTGCCTCGCTGGGTTAAAATATACATACTTGGAGTCGTCGACTTAAAGGTGGCAGCGACTTGATCCCCGTCTTTGAGGTTAATAGCTTTAACCCCTGCAGCTTTGGCTCCTACGACAGGGACCTCTTCAATATTAAAGCGCAACCCATAACCATTTTTGGTAATGATCATGATGTCCTCGAAGACAACTGGTGCAACCGCTACGATACGGTCCTCTTGGTCTTTTATCTTAGCATACTTAGTCGATTTAGAACGATAAGTCCGCCATGGGCTCAATTCCTTGCGTTCAAAACGCTTGATTTGGCCTTGTTGAGTTGCAGCAAAGTAGGTCACTCCTTCAAACTGATCCACAACCTCCGCAAAGAGAATTTCTTCCTCTTGCTCGAAATTGGTCAAAGTCTGACTAAGGTGCTCTCCGATATCCTTCCACTTAGTATCTGTCAATTCATGAATTGGTCGATAAATGGCATTTCCCAAGTTGGTAAAGAGTAAAAGATGCTGGGTGGTCTTAGCAGGCTCTACGAAAATCAACTCGTCATCATCTCGTTTTCCAACTTCTTCCAGTGTTGAGGCATTGAACGAACGAGGAGAGGTCCGTTTAATGTAACCAGCACGGGTCACGCTAACGAAGGTTTCTTCTTCGACAATGAGACTGGCTGTATCAATCTCGATCGTTTTAGCAGTATCTTGCAGCTCACTGCGACGAGGGTTGCCAAAGAGCTTCTTGACTTCACGCAATTCCTTCTTCATGAGATTGAACATGGTCCGTTCGTCCCCAATGATGGCTGCTAAGGTCGCGATTTGCTCCTTGAGGTTAGCATGCTCTTCTTCCAAGGTGACGATATCTGTATTGGTCAAACGGTACAATTGCAAGGTGACAATGGCTTCTGCTTGCTCTTCTGTGAAATCGTAGCTAACCTTGAGGTTTTCCTTGGCATCTGACTTGTTTTCAGAAGCACGAATCAAGGCAATCACTTCATCGAGGATGGAAATCACGCGGATCAGTCCCTCTACGATGTGGAGGCGTCGTTCGGCCTTTTCCTTGTCAAAGCGCGAGCGAGCGACAATGATATCCCGACGGTGAGCAATGTAGCTAGAGAGAATCGGCACAATCCCCACTTGACGAGGGGTATAATTGTCAATCGCCACCATATTGAAGTTGTAGTTGACTTGCAAGTCTGTATACTTGAACAAGTAATTCAAGATCAAATCTGCATTGGCATCTTTCTTGAGCTCAATGGCAATGCGAAGACCATCTCGGTCAGACTCATCCCGAACTTCTGCAATACCGGCCACCTTGTTACTGACACGAACATCGTCAATTTTCTTGACCAAGACAGCCTTGTTGATCTCATAAGGAATCTCAGTGACGACGATTTGTTGCTTACCGCCTTTGAGTTGCTCGATATCTGTCTTAGAGCGGACAACCACCCGTCCCTTACCAGTTTCATAGGCTTTCTTGATTTCATCGCGACCTTGGATAATGGCACCGGTCGGAAAATCAGGTCCAGGTAGAAACTCCATGAGTTTGTCTACCTTAGCAGAAGGATGGTCGATCATATAAACCACCGCATCGATGACTTCAGCAAGGTTATGTGGCGGAATATCTGTCGCGTAACCAGCTGAAATCCCTGTAGCCCCATTGACCAAAAGGTTTGGAAAGGCTGCTGGTAAAACAGTTGGCTCTTTTTCTGTATCGTCAAAGTTCCAGGCAAATGGCACTGTGTTCTTTTCGATATCTTGAAGGAGATAACCAGCAATTTCAGATAGACGGGCTTCCGTATAACGCATGGCAGCCGGTGGATCACCGTCCATAGAACCATTGTTACCGTGCATCTCAACAAGAATCTCACGATTCTTCCAGTCTTGAGACATGCGGACCATGGCATCATAGATCGAACTATCCCCGTGAGGGTGGAAATTCCCCATGATATTTCCGACGGATTTGGCAGACTTGCGGTAGCCCTTGTCATGGGTATTGCCGTCCTTATTCATAGAATAAAGAATCCGCCGTTGAACAGGTTTCAAGCCATCCCGAATATCAGGAAGGGCCCGTTCTTGAATAATGTATTTGGAGTAGCGACCAAAGCGCTCTCCCATGATGTCCTCTAAGGACATATTTTGGATATTACTCATATAAGATACAAAGGGACGTTTCGGCTTGCCGAAAATTTCTGTAGTACCCTAGGGCATCCACATCCGTACACAACTGAAGTAGTAACGGCTGTGGAAAAACTAGGAAATTGATGCAGGATTCCATGAACCCAAAGCGATTTATCTTTTTTCCTAAGAAATTAGTCCCGTGTTCAGTTACTGAAAGTAACCAAACGATCCTTTCTGTAGTTTTTAATACGTGGTTAAATGATTGAATCAAGAGTTTCACACAGTATATAGGGCGTGTTCAACTCCTTTCAAAGAATGTTGAGTAGTCTTTTGTAGAAAGAGGATTCAGTTACATTCTGTAACAAAACCATCTTTCTGTAGTATAAAATAGATTCATTAATGATTCGAAAGTTTCTCTTTAGCATAAGAAATCATTTTCTCTGCTACTTTCTTATCGTAAGTAAACCCCATCTTTTGGGCCAATTCTTGCGCTTCACCATCGAATAACTTCATGGTAGCGAATAAGGACTGACCAATCTTCTCTATACTAGATAGATCAAGAAGTGCTGAGAACACCTTTTCCTTCTCTGCAGGCAAATAGTGAAAGAGGTACTTGTAGTTCTTTCCGATGTCAACTATTCCCTTATCACTTGCTACCTGCCAAGCTAGTATCTTGAGGAGTTCTTGCTGGCAAACGCCATAGAGGTGATCGGTCGCATAGATGAGCTGATTTCTTCGAATCCCTTTGACGACATAAGCCGATACCCACCAAAATTCATTGCAAGTAGCTGCAAACTCCTCTTCAGTAGGCGAACCGGTCCAGTAGCGCTTGGCATTAGGCTGATAGGCTTCAAACAAACTATTTTCGTCTTTTAGCACTCTGAAACCTGCTTCGCTGTCCACCCACTCTTGGATATACTCCTTGGGGCAGAGGGTTAAATCAATACGATTCCCATCTTCAAAGAGCATGAGATACAGACGACGATGGTCTACTACGTTATGTTGGGAAATCAGGAGGTTTCCGAACTGATCCAACCAGGATAAATCTGAAATCAGGTCTTCTAGATCATCAACTATATAGACCACATCGTAATCTTGAAACTCATCTTTTACGGACTGAGGATTCGTTCGGGATCCGGATAAAGCAATTGCTTCTACTTTTAGAGTATCAGCTATCTGCAAGATCAGAGTCATCATTTCTGTATCAGTTCTCATGTCGATTCCTTAATATTTCTACATTACGGCTTATTTATTTTATAGTAGAAAGTAATTAAAATACCGTATTTTCTTCCAAGGTAAACTTAACGTTATCTTCGATCCATTGGCGGCGAGGGGCAGCCTTATCGCCCATTAGGACAGAGACGCGGCGTTCTGCACGAGCTAGATCATCAATGGTGACACGGATCAAGGTACGAGTTTCTGGATTCATGGTGGTTTCCCAAAGCTGATCCGCATTCATTTCCCCCAACCCTTTGTATCGTTGGAGGGTTGCTCCACGGCCAAAGGTCCGACGCAACTCCTCTAATTCGCTATCTGTCCAAGCATAGGCCACTTCTTCTTTCTTGCCTTTACCTTTGGACATCTTATAAAGAGGAGGAAGCGCAATGTAGACATGTCCAGCTTCTACCAAAGGTCGCATATAGCGATAGAAGAAGGTTAAGAGAAGGGTTTGAATGTGGGCACCATCTGTATCCGCATCGGTCATGATAATGATCTTATCGTAGTTGGCATCTTCCACAGAGAAATCTGCCCCAACTCCTGCACCAATGGTGTAGATCATGGTGTTGATTTCCTCGTTCTTGAGGATATCACTCATATTGGCTTTCTCAGTATTGAGAACCTTCCCACGAAGAGGGAGAATCGCTTGGAACTTACGGTCCCGTCCTTGTTTGGCAGAACCGCCAGCAGAGTCTCCTTCGACTAGATAGAGTTCATTTTTCTTAGGATTTTTAGACTGGGCTGGTGTCAATTTACCAGATAAAAGTCCTTTGTCCTTTTTGCTCTTCTTGCCATTTCGGCTTTCATCCCGCGCTTTTCGAGCTGCTTCACGCGCATCCCGGGCCTTAATAGCCTTACGAATGAGATTAGAAGCCAACTCTCCATTTTCCATGAGGAAGAAGGTCAATTTATCAGAAACAATGCTATCAACGACTGGACGAGCCAAGGGACTTCCTAATTTGTCTTTGGTTTGCCCTTCAAATTGCAAATGAGCTTCTGGGACCAAGATTGAAAGAACGGCAGACAAACCTTCGCGGTAGTCTGATCCTTCCAGATTTTTGTCTTTTTCCTTGAGAAGTCCTGTCTTTCTTGCATAGTCGTTCATGGCCTTGGTAATGGCTGTCTTCAGACCTGTCTCGTGGGTTCCCCCATCTTTGGTGCGGACATTATTTACGAAGGACAAGATATTATCTGAGTAACCATCATTGTATTGCATGGCTACTTCTACCTGAAAACCATCTGATTCACCACTAAAGTAAAGAACAGGTGTCAAAGTTTCCTTATCTTCGTTCAAGTACTCTACAAAATCTTGGACACCATTTTCATAATGAAAGGCCACATGGTTGTCTTCTTCCTTGCGGAGGTCGGTCAGCGTCAGCGTCACGTCCTTAAGCAAGAAGGCTGATTCTTTGATCCGCTCAGCAATGGTATTAAATTTGAAATCCGTCGTTGAAAAGATGGTTGGATCCGGCATGAAGGTGACCTTGGTCCCTGTCTTAGACTTGGGAGCCGTTCCTATCTTCTCAAGAGTAGTGACAGGCTTCCCGCCATCTTCAAAGCGTTGTTTGTAGACAGCTCCATCACGGGTAATTTCTACCTCAAGCCAACTAGAAAGGGCATTGACGACAGAAGATCCCACTCCGTGAAGACCTCCAGATGTCTTATAACCTCCTTGACCAAACTTCCCTCCGGCGTGGAGGACCGTAAAAATCACCTCAACGGTTGGTTTGCCCATAGCATGCATCCCTGTCGGCATTCCACGTCCTTGGTCTACCACGGATAGGGAACCGTCTTTATTGATGGTTACATCGATTTGTGAGCCAAAGCCAGACAAGGCTTCATCAACCGCATTGTCAACGATCTCCCAGACCATGTGATGCAAGCCGTTTCCATCGGTCGATCCGATATACATTCCTGGACGTTTACGGACTGCATCTAACCCTTCTAGTACCTGAATGGCATCGTCATTATAATTATTAATATTGATTTCCTTTTTTGCCACAAGGAACCTCCTGTTTGTTCATCTTTTCTATATTACAGTTTTTTAGGAAATTTTGCAAAATTTTTTCTCTTTATATGGAGATTTCTATATCTCAGTATAAAATGCTGGCTGAGCACTTTCTTCAGATGTCACACATGAACTCAAAAAATTGCTTTTTCTATTGATGGCTTTTTGTTATAATGAAAGTATGATAAAAGAAATAAGTGTTTTAATTTCAGCCTATCTATTAGGCTCCATTCCTTCGGGATTATGGATTGGGAAAATCTTTTTCCATATTAATTTACGGGAACATGGCTCGGGCAATACAGGAACGACCAATACCTTTCGGATTTTAGGGAAGAAAGCTGGGATCATCGTCTTTGCGATTGATTTCTTAAAAGGGACTTTAGCCGTTCTCCTTCCGACTTTCTTCGGAATTCAAGGGATCTCACCGATGGTCTTTGGTCTCTTAGCTGTTTTAGGCCACACTTTCCCAATTTTTGCTGGATTCAAGGGGGGAAAAGCAGTGGCGACAAGTGCTGGTGTCTTACTCGGCTTCTCGCCTATCCTACTACTAATTTTAGCTGTGTATTTTGTAGCCAGCCTGTATTTAACCAGTATGATCTCGTTTTCGAGTGTTACCGTTGCGCTACTCGCCATTCTATCTGTCCTCCTTCTCCCTTTGACTGGATGGATCTTGCACGGTTATGATCCGCTTTTTACAGTCATTGTCTTGGCCTTAGCGACCTTGATCATTCTCCGTCACAAAGACAATATCCAACGGATCAAAGAGAAAAAAGAAAATCTCATCCCTTGGGGAAAGAACATCACCCACCAACAACCAAAAAACTAGAGCCTGCGCTCTAGTTTTTTTGATCGGGCTACAAATAACGGCTTCTTCCTTGTTCGGAACATCGTTTGTCACTATTATACCATCTTTTATCCATTCACAAAAAAGCATCCCAAATGGAATGCTTTTTCTGTTTCTTAATAGTATTCCCCTTGGCGGTAGTTCCAAGAGTTGAAATGATCGGATAAGTGCATCATGATCTTATCGATATCCAATCCTTTACGGATCACGACTGGACAAGTATTGACAGAACGGCTACCTGCTCCTTGTTCTGGGATGAGTTTACCTTCTGCATCCACCATAGAAACCATCACACCTTGTTCATAGCGAGTTTCAATGGTCTTATCTGGCTGGATAGAAGCTACATAATCGTCGGCTTCGATGACCAAGTCCACAGCACCTTCGATGCGCTCACCGATTCCTTCGACTTTCCCGCGGTTTCCTTTCCCTGAAGGGTTTGCGGATGAAGCATAGACCATCTTGCCTTCTTTTTCCCACATTTCTTTGGCGATTTGCTCACCAGCTTTACCAAATTTGATGACAAAACAGCTGGTTCCACGAACGTCTGTCATGAGTTCTTCACGTCCATCTCCGAAAGCTTGCAATTTTGCATAAGCATCTTCGCGCCATGGAAGGATACAACCAAGCAAAATATCTTCATCCCAATGTTTTTGGTAGAAGGCTTCGATTTCAGGATTCAATTGAGCAAGGGCACGAAGTTCATCCATGCTTCCACAAAGAACCACACCAGGTTTGTTACGGTTGCGTTCTTTGGCTTCGAACTTCCGTTCCAATCCAGCCTTGTCACTGGTCATGATGATGTAGCCAACTTTTGTAGGGCAGACGATACAGCCACCCTCTCCTTTCAAAATATCAAATCCTTCTTGTGAAAGTTGTCCGTCCCATTGAATGTGTTTTGTCATAAGTCTCTTTCCTTTTCTATTCTTTTTAGTATTGTATCAAAAACTAGTCTCAATTTCAATATATTTTCAGAAAATTCGTAATTTGGTATACAATTTTATCATTGCCAGTAAGCTGGCCGGTTCTTCTCATAAGCTGCGATCAAGTCTTCATACCGAAGCGTAATCCCGATATCATCCAAGCCGTTGAGTAATTTGTGCTTCCAATCTTGATCGATCTCAAAGCGAAACTCTCCAACAGGCGAGATGATCTTCTGCTCTTCCAAATCCACCGTTACTGGATCTGTCGGCTTCAAACTTGCCAATTTTTGACGAACCTCTAGCGGTTGGACAATCGGCAGCATGCCATTATTGAGCTCATTATTGTAATGGATATCTCCAAAAGAGCCGGCGATAACGACTGTAAAGCCATAATCTGCCAAAGCCCAGGCGGCATGTTCCCGAGAGGAACCAGATCCAAAATTGTCACCAGTGATCAAAATGGTCGCCTTGCGGTATTCTGCCTTGTTAAAGATAAAATCTGGATCCTCGGTATACTGATCATCCAAGTAGCGCCAAGCATACATGAGGTACTTACCGAAGCCTTTTTTATCAATCAACTTCAAAAATTGCTTGGGGAGGATTTGGTCGGTATCAATATTATCGTTCATCAAGGGAACGGTTGTCCCTGTATAAATGGTAAATTTCTCCATGATTCCCCCTTTTACTCGACTTCTGGCAATTGGCGCACATCGACAAAGCGACCAGCAATTGCTGCTGCAGCGGCCATAGCGGGGCTACAGAGATGGGTCTTGGCCCCAAACCCTTGGCGATCTTCAAAGTTTCGATTGCTAGTAGAGGCACAGTGGACGCCATCCGGCACCTTGTCTGGGTTCATCCCGAGACACATCGAGCAACCTGGATCACGCCATTCAAAGCCTGCATCCATAAAGATTTGATCCAAGCCTAACTTTTCAGCGGCTTGCTTGACTGGACGAGAGCCAGGTACGACAATGGCTGTTAAGTTGGGCGCGATTTTTTTGCCTTTCACAAACTTGGCTGCTAGCTCTAAATCACTGAGACGCGCATTGGTACAGGAACCGATAAAGATATAGCCCAATTCAATGTCTGCTGGTTTTTGACCAGGTTCTAAATCCATATAATGATAAGCCCGTTCATCATTCATGTCCCGAATCTCTGGGAAGGGTGTCTCAAAGTCCACTCCCATAGAAGGATTGGTCCCCCAAGTCACCATCGGAGCTAGTTCAGATACATCCAAGCGGATGACCTTGTCATAAACGGCATCGTCATCACTGACCAGAGTCTTCCAGTCAGCTACTGCGGCCTCAAAATCACTCGGCACGCATTCGCGTCCCCGAAGGTAGTCAAAGGTCGTCTCATCTGGATTCATGATCCCCATTTTGGATCCAAACTCGATCGACATATTGCAGATGGTCATCCGTTCTTCCATGGTCAAGCGATCAATCGCTTCTCCCCGATACTCTACGACATAACCAACTCCACACGCAACACCATAACGCGCTATCAAAGCTAAGATGTAATCTTTTGAATAGATCCCTTTTTGTGGGGTACCTGTGAATTCGACCAACATCTTCTTTGGTTTGACTTGCCAGATGGTTTGGGTGGCAAAGACATGTTCTACTTCACTGGTTCCAATTCCAAAAGCAATGGCTCCGAAGGCTCCGTGGGTTGCGGTGTGGCTGTCTCCACAGACAATAAATTTTCCTGGCTGGGTCCGACCGGTTTCAGGGCCTATCATATGCACGATTCCTTGCTTAGCAGAACCGTGACCTGCATGATCAATCCCAAATTCCACCACATTCTCAGCTAATTTATCAATCTGGGCTTTTGAAATAACATCTCGGATATCAAAAATATTGACCGTTGGAACATTGTGATCAAAGGTTCCAAAGGTTAAATCGGGTCGTCGAACCTTGCGTCCTGCATCCCGTAATCCTTGAAAGGCTTGGGGACTCGTCACTTCGTGGATATAGTGTTGGTCCACATACATGAGTTGGGGTTGCCCTTCTACTCCTGTAATCACGTGGCGGTCCCAAAGTTTATCAAAGATAGATTTTCCACTCATCGTCTTTCTCCATTTATCTTCTTGCTAGGGAATCCATTGAAGGATTAGAAAGAGGACACCTGCTAAGAGAAGGCTACTCATCCACCAGGTGGCTTGGAAATACCATTTCCGTACCTTGTGGTGAAAGAGATGCCCACCTAGAAGAGCTCCGAATCCACCAAGCAGCCAGCTCTCAAGTAAGAGGACCTTTTCAGGAATCCGCCACCTGTTTTGGATAGCTTTTCGTTTATCTAATCCATAGGTCAGAAAGACCATACCATTCCAAAGAGCAATGACCATTAAACAGCGATCTCTCCAAGTCATCTTAGAGATTCCTTATGATAGCTGCTGTCATCTCTGCAGTCGAAGCCTGACCACCTAGATCTCGGGTTAAAATCCCCTGATTCAAGGTTTGATTGACCGCTTCTTCGATCATTTCTGCACCTGCTGTTTCTCCAAAACTGTCTCGGAGCATCATGGAAACGGAGAGGATCATGGAAATCGGATTGGCAATACCTTTACCAGCAATATCTGGTGCTGAACCATGAATCGGTTCGTACATACTTGGTCCTTTGTCAGAATGACTGGCAGACGGCATCACGCCTAGTGTTCCAGGAAGGACACTCGATTCGTCCGATAAGATATCTCCAAATAGATTTTCTGTTACGACGACATCAAAGCGAGCTGGATTAGTAATCATAATCATGGCTGCACTGTCTACAAGCTGGTGCTCTAAGGTCACATCTGGAAATTCATTGGCAACTTCTTCTGCTACTTGGCGCCACAATTTAGACGTTGCAAGGACATTTTGCTTATCGATACTGGTCACTTTCTTGCCACGTCCTTGAGCAATCTTGAAGGCTTGGCGCATAATCCGACGGATTTCTTCTGCGCTGTAATCATTGATATCGCGCGCTGTATCTTCTTTCAAAATATGCTCTCCAAAGTAAATCCCACCTGTCAATTCACGCACAACCACGAAGTCGACACCCTCGATACGCTCTGGTTTCAAAGGAGACAGGTGTTTCAAGGCGTCAAAAATCCGTACAGGGCGAATATTTGCAAAAAGATTTAATTCCTTGCGAATAGCGAGTAAACCTTGTTCTGGACGAACAGGAGCATGGTCATACTCAGGACTCCCGATGGCTGCAAGAAGAATAGCATCCGCTCCTTTAGCTGCTTCTAGAGTATCTTGAGGAAGTGGGTGGCCAGCGGCATCAATCCCAGCACCCCCAAAAGGTTTGTCTTCTAGGCTATAATCAAAGCCAATTTTTGGAGCAACGGCAGCGAGAACCTCTAGTCCAGCTGCCATAATCTCAGGGCCAATCCCATCTCCTGCAAGTGTTACAATTTTCTTTGTCATGTTCATTTCCTCTTAGGCTTGTGGAAGATCCCGGTAGGAGACAGCTCGTCCCATTTCACCCGCATTCTCTTTTTGAACCAGCGTGTTGGCATTGATATAAGCAATGGCAGAGGCTTTTAATACGTCGAAGTCCAAACCAGAGGCATTGAAGATCGTATCTGTATCGACATTTTCCACCGATACCAAGACACGGGCTTGGGCGTCGATCCCATCTGTCACCGCATCGATATTATAAGAGGTCAAGCGAACAGTTTGGTTGAAGAATTTATCAATCGCATTAAAGATCGCTTCCACCGACCCTTGACCATTGGCAAGGAACTCAAGAACTTCCCCTTCTTCATTGCTGAGGCTAACTGCTGCTGTAATCGTTTCGTCTTCATTGGTTGTCAAGCGGAGGTCATTAAATTGGAATCCTTCTGGATTTTCCACTGCAGTACCGGCAACAAGGGCGCGGATATCGGCATCTGTGATTTCGTGTTTCTTGTCTGCCAAAGATTTGAATTTAGCAAACAATGGCTTGATGTCTTCTTCTGTGAATTCCAGTCCCAACTCATGCAATTTTTCGACAAAGGCATGACGACCAGACAATTTTCCAAGAGGGAGACTATTGCTCTTGACACCCACCAACTCAGGTGTGATGATTTCATAGGTAAGCGGGTTTTTAAGGACCCCATCTTGGTGAATCCCAGACTCGTGTGAGAAGGCATTGCCACCAACAACCGCTTTGTTTTTGGGAATTGGAATCCCGGAGTAACGAGAAACCAACTCAGAAGTATTGATGGTTTCATTGAGCACAATCGGACTCTCCACCTGGTAATAGTCTTCGCGAATATTAAGAGCGACCGCTACTTCTTCAAGCGCTGCATTTCCAGCCCGTTCACCGATCCCATTGATGGTCCCTTCGACACGGCGGGCTCCATTTTTGACAGCAGCGAGGCTATTCGCCACTGCCATTCCTAGATCATCATGGCAATGAGGTGAATAGATAATCTCGCGGTCCGTCTTGATATGGTCAATCAAGTATTTGAAAATCGCGCCATACTCTGCTGGTGTCGTGAAACCGACTGTATCAGGAATATTGATGTAGCTAGCCCCTGCGTCGACCGCAGTCTGGACAACTTGCAAGAGGAAATCCAATTCCGTCCGTGTCGCATCTTCTGGTGAGAATTCCACAACCTCAAACTTTGAACGCGCATATGAAACGTGCTCTTTAATGGCTTCAAGAATTTCTTCCTTGCTCTTGTTGAGTTTAAACTCCCGGTGAATCGGACTGGTTGCGATAAAGACGTGAACTTGCGGATACTTAGCATCCTTCAAAGCTTCATAGCAGGCATCAATATCTGATTTGACAGAACGGGCCAAACCGGTCACGGCGGTCTTGGTTAAGACCTTCGCAATCTCTTGAACAGCAGTGAAGGAATCAGGACTGGCTGCAGGAAAACCTGCTTCAATAGCAGAAATGCCCCATTTCTCCAATTGTTTAGCAATGGCAATCTTTTCTTTGATAGAGAAATTAACTCCTGGAGTCTGTTCACCATCCCGAAGGCTGGTATCTAAAAATTCAACTTTACGCATAGGGTCTCCTCATTTCTATGTAGTGGATATAAAGAAAAACATCTCACTCGGTCAACCAAGCGAGATGTTTTTGCCCGCTTGGTAAGCCAAACAGGACTAATGCTTCTGCACTAGCCCTTATACCTCAACAACAAAGCAAATTGAATAAACTTAGCTGTTTTCATGTTTGACTTTCTCCTTTGTTCAATGTCTTGTTTAGTATTTTAGCATAGGGAAAAAGCAATGTCAAGAATTTTCTGTAATATTCTGAATTTTTTGAATAGAACAAAATAAAGCTTTTGATTCTACTTAGTCTATAGACAGCCTGTTTTTACATAAGAAAACCTAGGTGTTATTAAAAAATTATAATGATATTAACAATTAGGATCATTCAAATACATCATGTAATGAAACTTTCCGCTGTGAGAAAAGTGCTAGAAACACGGTTGTTTCTAGCACTCGGAATTATTGAGCCTAAGGAAAGTTTTTAAGATGACTTTGACTTCAATTTGAATAGCCTCTTCCGCCCTACTTCTTCTGATACAAATCAAAAACGATCTTGTCATTATAGAGGTCAATGGTATTGGCCTTAACATAGATTCCAAAGTCATTGTCAATTTCTGGCAATACAATGGTGATGGTAGACTGCTTGGGTGAGATCTGAACAAATTTTGGGATATTTTTATTTTTACTCAAGAGCTGCAAGACCATCCTTTGTGGAATTTGAAAGGTTCCAACTGAAAAATCCTTCACCGTCAAGAGAATGTTCCCATTTTCCAATTTGGATGGTTGAAAGTAAATATATAAGGGATAATCCTTCCCTAAGAGACTCAACTGCCCTTCTAATAGGATTTGCTGATTGTCCGCATAGACCTTGTAGTCGGACAGCTTATATTTTTTCAGAAGCGATTTGATGGTATCATTGAGTTGATCACGAGTCGTTGTCATGGTTCCAACTTTGACATCTTTAGTGCCAACTGCTTGATGAAGCTGACTAACATCTTCTCTTGGCGTCGCTAAGCGTCCTTGCACAACTAAAGCGAAGGCTAAGAGAAGGCTGACCAAACCTAAAAATAACCATTTCCAAATATTAATTTTTTGAAGGAAGGGGACCTTCTCGTTGATGGGATTATTTTTGACTCCAAGTTTTCTTCGTGGCATTGATTTTCTCCAATATTGCTTGTTTCATCTTTTCATAGCCCGTATTGTTGGGGTGAAAACTATCCTCTTCATACAGGGCATCATTGATAACGGTTGTCTTCCCGTCACTGATTTCTGATACGCCCATTTTGCCATCAATTCCTTTATAGAGCAGATCATTGATCGGAACGAAATAGACCTGATCAAATTGCGCGATGGTTTCTTCCGTCGTCTCATTCCAACGATCTACAGCCGTCTGGATACTGGTTAATTCAGGAAAATTCAGGTAAAGAGGATTGTAGATCCCCACTACATAAATGGGAAGATGGGGATTGTCCTTTCTGGCCTTTGTAATAATTTCTTTGAGGTTAGCTGTATAATTCTTGAGCGGTTTTTGGATATCTGATAGAGAAAAATCACTCAGATGATCGACGACGACTTTGCGCAGATCATTTCCCCCAACCGTTAAGGTCATGACACGCGCCTTTTTGAGATCCTTCTGAAGATCTGTTTGCTTCTTGAGTCGATCAAAGATCTGAGCGCTTGTATTTCCAGCTACTCCATAGTTGACAGGCTGATACTGACCGTCATTTTCATTAGACAGGCTTTGGGCAAGGATGGGGACAAAGCCCCCTTGCTTGGTGCTATCCCCTACTCCTTCGGTCAGTGAATCTCCTAGAGCTACATAAGTATAGGTGACTTCTTTCGTAGCCATTTTGGGCTTGGTCATACGAGGGGATGCAGTTGGTAGCAGGGCACGAAATAGAAAGACAAAGACAAGAAGGCTGGTTAAAAAGAAAACCAAGCCTTGCATCATTTTTTTAAGATTCATATGAATACGATCGCTTATCCTTGAAAAATCACTTGTCCATCACAGATTGTATAAGCAACTTTCCCTTTTAATGTTTCACCCACAAATGGTGAATTGCCCGCTTTTGAAGCGAAATGATCCGATACCAGACGATCTGCTTCTGGATCAAAGATGGTTAAATCTGCCGGTCCATCCACTGCAATATATCCAGCATCAAAATCATAGAGACGTGCTGGATTATAGGACATCTTTTCAAGCAATTGCATCAGGCTTAAATGGCCTGCATGCACCAAGTAGGTCAAACCAAGAGAAAGCGAAGTTTCAAGCCCAGTCATTCCAGATGGTGCTTTGGTAATATCAGGAACATTCTTCTCATCTGCATGGTGAGGCGCGTGGTCAGTCGCAATTACTGAGATGACGCCTGATTTCAAGCCTTCAATCACTGCTAGACGGTCAGATTCTAAGCGAAGAGGTGGATTCATCTTAGCATTGCTTCCTTTAGTCAAGAGCAGACTTTCTGTTTTCGAAAAGTGTTGAGGTGCCACTTCTGCCGTCACATGAGCTCCTAATCCTTGGGCAAATTCCACCACCTTGACACTTTCTTCCTTGGAAAGGTGTTGGATATGGAGGTGAGCACCTGTCGCATGGGCAATCATGGCATCACGCGCAGCCATTGAATATTCGGCTACACCCGTCGCACCACAGACATGGAAGTGTTCCTTGGCAATGTTTTCATTCAAACCAAGAATGCCATTCAACTCAGGATCTTCTTCATGCAGACTAATAAAGGTCCCTAGACGCTTAGCTTCTTCCAAGGCTTCACGGACAACCTTAGTGCTTTGAAGGGGAATCCCATCATCTGAAAATCCTACTGCACCAGCCTTAAGCAGGCCTTCAAAATCTGTCAGGTGCTGACCGTCAAAGTTCTTAGTCACCGTCGCAACCGTATGAATGTGAAGATTTTCCTTAGCTGCAGAAGCTAAGACTTCCTCCAAGGTCGTAATATCTGAAATGGTCGGATTGGTATTGGCCATCATGACCACTCGGGTAAAACCACCCGCAGCTGCGGCTAAGGCACCCGTATGGATGTCTTCTTTATGAGTTTGACCGGGCTCACGGAAATGGACGTGTACATCGATCAATCCAGGAGCTACAACCAGACCAGTAGCATCAAGGACTTCTTGTCCATCCGTTGGGAGGTTTTCAGCGATCTCTACAATTTTCTTTCCTTCAATGCGAAGATCACAGACTTGATCCAAGCCAGTTTTGGGATCCATTACGCGACCATTTTTAATGACAACCATTGCATTCTCCTTTATTCATAAAAATCAACATGCGACTCTAACAAGCGGTCGCCGTTATAGCGAAACATTGCTGAAAAGAAGGGTTTTTCCTCTAACAACCACTCGACAAAGGTGTGGTCCCCTTCCCAGGTTGGTTTTGAGAGGACTTGATCATAAGGCACCCACTCCAAGGTTCCTTCGTTACACTCGATCAGTTCTCCCTCAAAATCTGTTACCTTGAAGACATAGGTATACCAGTCCAAACCTGGAGTAAATTCCGGAAATGTAATAATCCCTTTCAAGACTGGCTTGGCTCTAAGGCCGGTCTCCTCAAAAATCTCACGCGCCGCACACTCCTGTGGGGTTTCCCCGCGTTCTAATTTTCCACCAACTCCGATCCATTTACCTTCATGGACATCATTGGGCTTTTTATTGCGATGCAACATGAGAAATTCTTTCCCATTGTCAATGTAACAAATCGTTGCTAATTGTGGCATTTCTTTCTCCTATCTTAACCAATCAATCGGCTCGCGTCCCGCCTCTTTCAAAAATTGATTGGTTTTTGAAAAGGGTTGGGAACCAAAGAATCCTCGGTAGGCCGATAAGGGACTTGGGTGAGCTGATTCAAGAACCAAATGTCGATCGTTGGTAATCAGAGGCTTTTTCTTACGGGCATAAGATCCCCAGAGGATAAAGACAACAGGCTCCTCCAACTCATTGACCACCTTGATCACAGCATCTGTGAAAGGCTCCCAAATTTGTCCTGCATGGCCATTGGCCTGACCAGCAGGCACCGTCAAGCAAGCATTGAGCAAGAGCACTCCTTGCTCTGCCCAAGAGGTCAGATCATGGGAGCGCTTCTCTCCGATATCTGAGCGCAATTCTTTGAGAATATTTTGCAAAGAAGGCGGCGCTGGTACATGATCTGGAACAGAAAAACTTAAGCCCTGCGCTTGATCCGGTCCATGGTAGGGATCTTGGCCTAAGATCAAGACCTTGACCTGATCCATCTCTGTCGTCTGCAAGGCCTTAAAGACCTTGTCACGCGGTGGATAAACCACTCCTTTGCTATAGACTTCATTCATAAAGTCATTGATCTGGTGAAAATACCCTTCTGGAAGATGGGATTTGATGGCTTCATGCCAGGGTGAATGCTGCATGGAAACTCTCCGCTATCCAATAAATTCTTACCTTCCATTATACCACATTTGGCGCAGATCCACTGGATAAAAAAGAGGCTGGGACAAAAGTCCTAGCCTCTCAATTATTTTTGGATTGTCGAGCAAGACGCAGTGGTTGAGTGGGCTCTACTACGCTGATTTCATCAGCTTTTACAGCCCTACTCAACTGCGCGGAGGTGAGACGACGAAATCGAATTCTAACGAATTACCGATTTCTGTCCCACTCTCTGTTTCTGCTTGTCAATCAAGCAGGAGCTTTTAGGTATTTTCTTTCTTGGTAAATCCTGCTAGACCGATCGAAGCGACTAGTAAAATTTGCGGTAAGAATTGGATGAGGTAGCGGGTCTTCCCACCTTCAAAGATGGTCAAGAAGAGCAAACCACCAAAGACCGCTAAGGAAAGGAAGTTAAAGTCATCTGTATCTCGACGTTTGAGATAAGCTCCAACCAAACCAGCCGATAGGACGATCCAGATCACCTGCTTGACAAATTCATAATACTTGTACTGCGGGTGATCAATGCTGAGGAAATAGGTCCGCACCCATTTGGCCAGACCATTATTTTTAGTCAGGGGTGCGTAGAGAGGATTGATAAAAGGCGTCTTCTCATACTCTACATCTCGGTAAAGCCAACCTAGGGTCCCTTCTGCTACCGTCAAGGATTGCTTGTAGTAGATATGCCCGATCAAACCGAACGGTCCGTACTCCTTGAGACGGCGCTTGATTTCTTTGATCACATTTTCTTTTTTAAAGAGGCCATTGTTGTAATCCGAGCGCTTATCCTCATCAATATAGGCCAACAAGCCCTCTTTCATATCTTCTTGATTGTGCCCCATATCCGTCAAGCCCAGATTGATAAACAAGAGCGGTCCTTTAGCCAGCCCTTCTTGTTTCAAGATTGGCACAACTCTTTGATGATTGACCGCCGTATTCAACCCTGCAAAGACAAAGCCCGTCGTCATGACTGTCACCGTAGCAATCTTGCCAAAGACCTTCCAATTTCCTCTGAAGAAAAGCACAGCCCAAAAGGCAATCATGACAATAATGGTCGTTGGACGGATCAACATGGTCACGCCAGATAAGATTCCCAAACCAACAATCTTCTTCCAGGAGACTGCTTGATCTTCCTTTAAGAGATCCAAGGCCCACCATAATTGAAGAGCGATCAAAGGAAGCGGCGGAATATCTGTATACATGGAATAGAAATACGGCGAGTAACAGATCAAGCTCACATAGAAGAGATAGACTAGATCAGCCGTTTTTTGATTGAAATGCTTCTGGGACAGCTTGTACAAGAGGACTGCACCCAAATTGACATAGAGGATATTGAGAGCCTGCATGACCCACAGACCGCTAGAGCCAAATAAGACATAGAAAAACTTCTCGTAAAGAAAGAGCGGAATGTTATTGGGATTGCGACTGAGGTAGTTGGTGATAGAGGATTGCTTAAGAAGATCAAAAGCCCCTTTGAAAACAACCGCAGCATCCCGACGAATAAAGAGCTCCGCACAGACCATAACAATCAACTGAAAGACAACTGCTCCAAGCAAGAAGCCTTTTTTGTGCCGGGTTAACCAAGCAAAGGCACTCTTTAGCCCATCGCGTTTCAACCAGGCTAGCAGAAATAGCAATCCAGCACCTAAAATGGCTAGCCATGAAATCTCTCTCAGATAGGTCACACTGATCAAGAACCAGTGGACCATCACTAGCAACATGATAACATGAAGCATCCCAAATAGAATACGTTTACTTTTCGATAACATAGGTCCATTATATCAAAAAAACAGCATTTCTGCTGTTTTGGACTGACTATCAACTGTAAAGTGCAAAGAAAAGTTGTTCTAAAATGTAATTTATAAACATACTCATTTTATCGAAGCATTTTTTAACTCTTAACCTTAACTAACAGACCTAAAATACTAGTATTAAAATACATAATAATACAAGATAAATTCCAACTGTTAGAATCATTCCGATTTTATAGAAACCGACTAAGCCGGCATACCGTTCGACAAAACCAATCTGTGGGTCGACTGGATTATAAAAGACTGTCATAGGAAACCCAATTGGGAATATCATCCGCAAATCCAGATTTTTAGCTGCTCCAAGAACATAGGTTCTATCGAAAACATTGGTTTGTCTTGACTTAGAAGAAGTCTCTCTGAAATAAGCGTAGGTAAAGGCCTTTTGATATCTTTCGCCCCGACTTGATACTCCACCACAGGCAGGGAAATAAACAATTAATACAATTATACCAGATTTTACTTTGAGAATCACGTTAACAACCAACTAGTGAAAAGAGTATAAAAAGAAGCGTTAAAAACGCTTCCGTCATATTATTTATCTTGCCAAGTTTCTTGGTTTTCCTTGAAACGGCGTAACAACTCTAAACCTTCAGAAGTGATGTAACCTTGTTCTTCTGCCAAATGAATCAATTCTGTATAGTTAGACAAGGTTTCAAGTTGAACGCCAGCTTCCGCAAATTTCTTATCTGCCTTCTCCAATTGGTAGGTGAAGATGGCTACGACACCAAGGACGTCTGCTCCTTCACGCTTGGCAGCTGCAACAGCATCCAAGACAGATCCACCGGTAGAAATTAAATCTTCCACTACGACCATCTTTTGACCTTTTGGTACACGGCCTTCGATTTGGTTTCCAGCACCGTGGTCCTTTGGTTTGCTACGGATGTAGGCAAATGGCAAATTCATCTTGTCCGCAATAATGGCTCCGTGAGGAATCCCTGCAGTTGCTGTCCCTGCAATCACTTCTACATCAGGGAAAGCTTCCTTGATTTTATCTACAAATCCATTTTCGATCAAGGTACGAGTTTCTGGATAAGCGAGGGTTACACGGTTATCGGTATAAATTGGGGACTTGATCCCAGATGCCCAAGTAAAAGGTTCTTCTGGTTTCAAATAAACCGCTTCGATTTTCAAAAGATGGCTAGCAATATCTTTAGCTAATGACATGACGACTCCTTTTTACGATTTTAATCATATACGAATTAAATCATTTTTTTGATTTAAACAACAACATTAAAGGTTAGTGAATGCGTTAGGAAAGGCCCCATCGGGGTTCCCGTAGAACTACAAAAGGTATACTTTTAGTAGCGATTAGTGTTCCGACGATTTAGAGGATAAAACGATTATTTTTATCCTCTAAATCTAGTGAATAGTTTAGGGAAGACCCTATCGGGCTTCGATTATTCCGACGATCACAGAAGAGAAACGATCATTTTCTCTTCTGTGATCTAGTGAATGCGTTAGGGAAGGTCCCATAGGACTTCCCGTAGAGCTACAAAAGTTTCACTTTTAGTAGCGATAAGTGTTCCGACGATTTAAAGGATAAAACGATTATTTTTATCCTCTAAATCTAGTGAATAGTTTAGGGAAGGCCCTATCGGGCTTCCCGTAGAACGTCTTGAAGCACAGCTTCTTAGACGTTCTTAACTATTCCACTGTCTCTTAATTTCATGGTAAGCGTCCCATGGGTTTTCTGCTTGGATGATTGGACGTCCAACGACAATATAGTCAGATCCAATTTTATGAGCTTCTTGTGGCGTCATGACCCGTTTTTGGTCACCGATTTCAGCTCCAGCAGGACGAATCCCTGGTGTTACACAGACAAAGTCTGATGAAGTGGCATCCTTGATCAAGGCTACTTCATGGGCTGAACAGACAACGCCATCCAAGCCTGCTTCTTGGGCCTTGCGAGCATAATTAACTACAGATTCTTGGACCGTTGTTTGGATATTTTGGCAATCACGCATGTCTTCCTCACTGGTAGAAGTCAACTGGGTCACGGCTACCAATTTAGCTCCTTCACCAAGAGCTGCCTTGGCTTCGCGCATCATCTCTACACCACCGGCTGCGTGAACTGTCACCATATCTACTCCGAAAGTCCCCAGTACGGACATGGCTGATTTGACTGTATTTGGGATATCATGCAATTTTAAATCAAGGAAAATACTGTGTCCAAGCCCTTTGAGGTAATGTACAATTTCAGGACCAACTGCATAGAAAAATTCCATTCCAATTTTTACAAATAATTTTTCGTCTTCTGGAAAATGTTCTAAAAAGTTTTTGACATCCTCGAAAGCTGGGAAGTCAAGGGCGATAATAGGACGTTCTTCACGCATGGATTACTCCTTTTTTGATTGATCATTTTATCTACAAAAAAACCTTGCCCGAGGCAAGGTTACACGAAAATTAGGTAGGAACAACTACCATGATTCACCGTCTAGACCTTAGGAGCCTCTCTGGACTGCTTTAAAGGTTTTTATTTATTGTAGTACGATATTTGGGAAAAGTCAAGGATTTACAGTAGATTTTCCCGTACATGTTTACGGAAGTTCTCAAGTGTCTCAATACCATAGAGATCCATGACCTGTGGCAGATCTTCGATGATGGTTGGACATGCATAAGGATCGGTAAAATTAGCGGTTCCAACTCCAATCGCAGAGGCACCTGCAATCATCATTTCAATGGCTGCTTCGGCTGAATCGACACCTCCCATACCGATAATCGGAAGTTTAGTGGATTGGGCAACCTGACGGATGAGTTTCAAAGCAACTGGGAAAACAGCTGGACCCGACATGCCTCCGGTTCCATTGGCAATGATGGGCTTACCAGTCTTGAGGTCAAAGCGCATGCCGACCAAGGTATTGATCATGGTTAAGCCGGTCGCCCCTGCATCCTCTGCTGCTTTTGCGACCTGCGTAATGTCT
Source organism: Streptococcus parasanguinis ATCC 15912 (assembly GCF_000164675.2). Classification (NCBI taxonomy): domain Bacteria; kingdom Bacillati; phylum Bacillota; class Bacilli; order Lactobacillales; family Streptococcaceae; genus Streptococcus; species Streptococcus parasanguinis. Next base: position 425,031 of record NC_015678.1, on the reverse strand, counting down.
GCCACACTAGGCGTTAACTTGACATAGACAGGGACGGAGGACGCTTCTACCGCTGCTTTCACAGCCGCATAGGCCAATTCAGGAACCTGCCCGATTAAGAGACCGTTGTTTCCATGGTCTACGTTTGGACAAGAGATATTGAGCTCAATCGCTTTGACATTTGGCGCTTGCGAGATCTTGCCAGATACCGTCGCATACTCTTCGTTGGAGAAGCCGGCTACGTTGGCAATAATCGGTAGGTCTGGATAATGTTGGGCCAACCAAGGAAGTTTTTCTGCTAGGACCACGTCTACGCCTGGATTTTGGAGTCCAATGGCATTGAGCATGCCTGCAGGCGTCTCAGCGACACGTGGCGTTGGATTTCCAAAACGAGCCTCAGCAGTCGTCGCCTTGATCATGATGGATCCAAGCAGGTCTAAGTCATAGTATTTGGCATATTCCTGACCGAAGCCAAAACAGCCAGATGCCGGAATAATCGGGTTTTTCAAGTCTAAACCGGGTAAGGATACGGCTAGTCGATTTGCTGTCATAAGGTCCTCCTACATCACAATCGTACCGGTTTCAAAGACCGGTCCGTCTTCACACACGCGCTTATTGGCTGCTTGGCTTTCATTTTCCAAATGCACCACACAGGCGTAGCAAGCACCCATCCCACAAGCCATACGCGATTCCATAGAAATGTAGGCGCGAGGATGATCATGGAATTTGGTATTGACATATTTGAGCATGCCAGGTGCTCCACAAGAATAGATAGCGTCAAATTCCTGGTCCATCGAATCAACAATGGTTGAGACATAGCCTTTAATGCCATAAGATCCATCGTCTGTTGTTACAGTGACATGAGCAACCTGAGAAAGCTCTTCTTCCAAAATGACGGCTTCTTTGGTCGCAAAGCCGACAACCACTTTAACTTCTACCCCTTGCTCATGGAGTTGTTTGGCCACTTGGACCAAAGGAGGAACACCGATTCCGCCACCAATGATCAAGGCTTTCTGACCTTGACCGAGATTGGTGAGATCAAAACCATTCCCCTGAGGCCCCATGATGCTGAGTTTGCTACCGATTGGCAATTGGGAAAAGATAGCTGTCCCCCCACCTTCGATGCGGTAGATCAAGCGACACGTCTGTGTCTCAGGATCAATCTCAGAAATTGAAATCGGACGGCGAAGTAGCTTGGACCCATCAGGGACGCGGATATGAAGGAATTGACCTGGCAGCATCTGCACCACCATTTCCCCCTTCAAGATCATAGAATAGATGCGCGGAGCGATCTCTTCTTGAGCGACTAGCTCCATCTCCTCCATCATGATTTTGCCAAAGCGTTTTTTACAACTGTCACTGACCATTGATATCCTCTTCTTTCTTTCAGCAAAAAAGACCTCGCAAAAGCAAGGCCCTACAAATGATCAGCTAGACACCGTCTGCTGATCTTTTTTCTGTCTTTCCTTGCAGGCCTCTCTGGACCTCTTAAAGGTTAAATTTGTCTCATTATATCGCGCTCCTTCTCGCTTGTCAAGTAAAATCAGTAACTCAAGAAACTTTACGGGGTTCAAAATCTTCTGGAATCGGTTTGATGTATTGCATGGCGATTCGGTTTTCAGGCTTACGATCGACTAGATAAAGAACCAGTAAAAAGAGCCATTCCAAGGGTTTCATTAGGTAGTAAATCAGGTCCATAGCCAATTTCTTCTTGATGTGTTTAGCAAAGGGATAGCCATAGCGGTCATAATTGCGACGCAAGAAGCGATGGAATCGCGGCGTCTTTTCTTCTAGTACCTGTTCAAAGGCATTGGCAATACAAAGCTGGCGATTGACAACGACTGGATGACCGTGGCGGATGCCCATCCGCTGGGGCTTGACAACTTTTTCATGCCCACCAGCCGCAACCGTACAGAGATAGTGCTCATCAATGATAAGATTCTGAGGGGGGATCTTCTGTGAGAAGGCCCAGTCAGCTGTATTGGTCCAGGCCTTGATCATGGAATCCGGCTGCTGCCCAAAGAGCATGAGAACGAGGACAACAAGGGCTAGGGTCGGAAGGGCAACCAGAACTGCTAGCCATGGCCAGTTACGCGACTTGTTTAAGAGCTGATGGAGCCATTGAAACAGACGATTCTCATAGCTTATCTCTGTTCGATCTTCCTGCCACTCCCTGATGCGAACCCATAAAAGATGGATGGAATAGATCAGTAAGAAAAAGGTGTGAAAACTTGCTACCTGCAGTTGATTATCAAAAACTAAGAGAAGAACCACTCCTCCTAGAATGCCACTGATGCAGAAGACATTTGCTAACGGCGAGAGTGAATTCGCATCCCGGTAGGAATAGATAATCAAGGCTAGTAAAGTAAGAGCTGCCAGTGTGAAGAAGGTCGGATAGGCGCCAGACCAGATCAGGGCATGCTTCTGAGAATTGACCAAACTCTCACTCCAATCGTAAAAAGTCATCTCCTTGACGATGTAAATGAAAATCGCTTCGAGAAAGCAACCAAAGAGACCAAACCAAAGAACAATTGTAGGCTGTTGCTTTTTCTTTTTGACAGGCTTAGGACTAGGTGATTCCTGCTTTTCCTTCATAAGGAATGCGTCATCTTCTCTTGTCCTTTCTCCTTCTTTTGGCCCTCTATCCTCAAACAGTTCTGGATCTTTGAGAGCTTCTTCCTCAGATTCTTTGAACTGGAGGCTAGACCACCGACCAATCCCATAAATGATGACAAAAATATTGGGGACAAAGAGGGCCAGAGTCAAACCGTAAGGAAAGATCTCCATGGTGAAGGCAATGACCTCCCAAACACTAAATTGAATGAATGGATCCTTTATTGCGTAGAGCGACTGACTAATAACCAAATAGATGTAAAAGGCCAATAGAATCAGAGCATTGGTCACAAAATTGATCTGCAACAGACCAGCTGTGAAATGGGTTTCCAATTCCTTATCCTTTTTCTTATACCAGGAAACGAGTTTTTTCATAAGATCTCCTCAATCAATTTTTTACCATTCTATCAATCAGATCTTACCTTCAGCAAGGCAAAACTGTATTTTTCCATCAAAATCAGTCCCCAGATGTAGATTTTGTTTCCAATCTTCTATTTTTTAACTATTTGATCTAGCCTACTTCCTATTACCTACCTCAGCCTGTCTTATTCTCATACAGTCCTTGAAAGACCACATTTTACGGGAAAAACGCGCTATTTTATGTTAAAATAAAAGCATGAGAATACAACAATTACAATACATTATCAAAATCGTCGAAACCGGCTCTATGAATGAGGCCGCAAAACAACTCTTCATCACGCAACCTAGCCTTTCCAATGCCGTTAAGGACTTGGAAAATGAGATGGGGATTGAAATCTTTATCCGGAATCCTAAAGGGATCACTTTGACCCGCGATGGGATGGAGTTCCTCTCTTATGCCCGCCAGGTGGTGGAGCAGATTGACCTCTTGTCCGAGCGCTATAAAAATCCTGTGGGTTCTCGTGAGCTTTTCAGTGTCTCTTCACAGCACTACGCCTTCGTGGTTGAGGCCTTCGTTTCACTATTGAAGAAAAGCGACATGGAAAAATACGAGCTCTTCCTACGGGAGACGCGGACTTGGGAAATCATCGATGACGTTAAGAATTTCCGAAGCGAGGTTGGCGTACTCTTTTTGAATAGCTACAACCGAGATGTCCTCTCTAAGATGTTGGATGATAATCACCTGGTTGCTACCCACCTCTTTACAGCCCAGCCTCATATCTTTGTCAGCAAGACCAATCCTCTTGCCAAGAAGGAGATCGTTCACTTGTCTGATCTGGAAGATTTCCCATACCTTAGCTATGACCAAGGAACCCACAACTCCTTCTACTTCTCAGAAGAGATCCTCTCTCAAGAGCATCATAAGAAATCCATCGTCGTCAGTGACCGGGCGACCCTCTTTAATCTCTTGATTGGTCTGGATGGCTACACCATTGCGACCGGGATCCTCAACAGCAATCTCAACGGGAATAACATCGTCTCCATTCCCCTTGATATCGAAGACCCGATCGAGCTGGTCTACATCAAACATGAAAAAACAGCCCTCTCAAAAATGGGAGAAAAATTCATCGAGTACTTGCTTGAGGAAGTGAAGTTTGATAAGTAAAAAAATATCTGAGTGATCCATGTTCACTCAGATATTTTTTATTGTCTTAATTGTGAAAATACTTCCCCAATCTTTCCTTCGATAACCAGGTCTGCTTGCTTATCTTGTGGGATACTGTTTTTATTGATGACAACCAGCTTCTTTCCTTGGAAATACTGGATCAAGCTAGCTGCTGGGTAGACTACAAGTGAGGTTCCACCGATAATCAGGAGATCAGCCTCTTGGATGGCTTGGGCTGCTTGACTAAAGACCTCCATATCAAGAGGCTCCTCGTAGAGTGTCACATCAGGTTTGACCACCTTGCCGCAATCCAGACAGTGTGGAACCGGGCCTTCTAAAGCTAGAAAGGACTCCAAATCATAAAATCGCTGGCAACCCGTACAGTAATTGCGGTCGGCACTGCCATGAAGCTTCAAAACTTTTTTGGAACCAGCCATTTCATGAAGACTATCAATATTTTGTGTCACCACCGCCTTGAGTTTACCGGTCTCTTCAAGCCACGCGAGATAGCGATGGGCAGCATTGGGCTTGGCATTTGGGTAGAGCAAGTACTTCTTGTAAAAGTCGAAAAAGTCCTCTGGATAGCGCTCAAACATGGTATGGGAGACCAATTGCTCAGCTGTCAAATGCCGTCCTACCTGGACACTATAGACACCGTCTGAGCTTCGAAAATCTGGAATATTTGACTCCGTGGAAACTCCTGCTCCTCCGAAAAACACGATCCGTTGACTCTGATCAATCATCGCCTGTAATTGAGCAATCTTATCCATCTACTTCTCCTTTAGCAGCTCTTCCATGACAGCATTGGCCTGATCAAAATAGAAGTTAACTTGATCATAATGGATGCCTGTGTAGCTCGCTAGGTCAATCAAATTCTTCATAAAATCCTGAGAAGAGAAACCCGTTGTCCGATGGAGCTCTTCTTCATCAAAGGGCTTGATCAAGTGGGCCAGGGGATTGCGAACTGATTTTTCTAACTCCCGCAATTGTTGGGCTGCAACTTTGACGCTATCTGGCAAATCCAACTGCACAATCAACTCCGTCAAACTGGACGAATTGACCACACTTTCACTGTGGAATTGCTGCAGGATAGGGTTGTCGGACGCATGCAGACTCTCAAATTTCCAACGGTCATAACTCGATTCTTTGGAGTTATGGATATAGTTGGTAATATCAGGAATTTTCAACTGAATCAATCGCATAAAGATCCGATAGATGGCTGGGCTAACGGCACGAACAAAGTCAATAATCTGCTCATTTCGCAACTTCGCTTCGAGATCATAGAGGTAGTTGGCCAACAGCTCATCTTCTGGATCTTCATGCCAAAAAAGCTGAAAACCAGTCGCCTCTAGCAACTCGGTTCTCAACTTTTGATTCATGACAGGTTGGATATTAAGCTCTCGACGTTCCGCCATTAACTGCAGTAAACTCACCAACAAATCCGGTACTTCTTCCTGCTGCTTGATAGAACGCAGAGCCCGGCTGTAGTGATAATTTTGGAGATCGTAGAGCCATTCATCATGAAAGAATTTTGCCATTAGTCTGCAATCAAGGTCTCAAGACCGACTTTCATCATATCTGTGAAAGTATTTTGACGTTCTTCAGCGGTTGTATCCTCATCTGGATTAACCAAACTGTCTGAAATAGTCATGATAGCAAGCGCATCGACATGGTGTTGAGCAGCAAGATAGTATAGGGCCGCTGCTTCCATTTCTACAGCTTTGACACCCCATTTACCAAGCTCGATGTTCTTTTCACCATAGTTTGAATAGAAGACGTCTGATGACAAGACATTGCCGACGTGGGTAGTCATACCAAGGTCTTTGGCAATGTGGTAAGCCTTGTCTAAAAGATCAAAGCTAGCGATTTGTGGGAAATCGTATTGAGGCCAGTCGTTACGGATGATGTTTGAGTTGGTTGCAGCAGCTTGTGCCAAGACCAATTCACGAACATGCACATCCTCATTCAAAGAACCAGCCGTTCCCACACGGATCAATTTCTTCACGCCGTAGTCGACAATCAATTCACGCGCATAGATGGAGATCGATGGCATTCCCATTCCAGTCCCCATGACAGAAACACGATGACCTTTATAAGTACCCGTGTAACCAAACATGTTACGGACTTCATTGAAGCAAACAGCATCTTCAAGGAAATTCTCAGCGATAAATTTCGCACGAAGAGGATCCCCAGGAAGAAGAATTTTATCAGCAATTTCACCATGCTTAGCAGCAATATGGATAGACATAGTTTATGATACAAAGAGCGACCAGAAAGCGACTGAAAATTAGGAATCTGACGAGAAATCCTGATTTCTCAGTCAGATTATCTATTTTCCGAGCTTTCCGCTCGTGTTCAAATCAGAACACATGCTCTACCTTTCTTTTTTATTTTTTTAGAATAGGCGTTAAAGAGGCAAAGTAAAAATAGGAAATCCGACAAAGATGCATCGCATCTAGGAGGATTTATCTTTTTTACACAGCCTCTAGCCCGGGTTCAGTTTCAAACCCGAACTCCCTTTCCTTTCATTTTTTATATACAGGACAGGCGACAGAGAACAAAGTAAAAATAGGAAACTGACGAGGCATCGCAGATGCTAGACAGTTTATCTTTTTTACACAGTTCTCCGCCCGTATTCAGTTCAGAGAATACGGTTAACCCATCCTTTCTTTTTTAATTGAGTGATTTGAAAAGCTTTCCGCTCGTGTTCAAATCAGAACACATGCTCTACCTTTCTATAAGATACCAAGCCCGTAAAAAGCACAGTGAAAATAGGGGATGGACGCAGCAAGTACTGGACTTGCAAGTCCATCGATCTTTTTCACACAGCTTTTAGGGGGGGGTCAATTGTAAGTTAGTTTTGAAAGTTAAGGCGATTCCGGGTTCAGTTTCAAACCCGAACTCCCTTTCCTTTCTTTTTTATTTAATTTGTTAATGAGTCCAAAAACGCAAAGAGTTTGGCATTCATTTCTCGATAATCGTAAGCACGAATGGCTTCAGGTTTTTGAACAAAGGTCAGGTTTTGGCTTTGATCTTCCAAAACAGCTTCACCGTCTGCAGCAATCAAGAGATCAACTGCTTCTGGATCAAATTCCAAGTGGGCTTGGAAGGCATAGTGTTTAGGACTGAAGCGAATCATCTGACGTGGACACCCTTGACTAGTCGCAAGAACGACAGCATCCTCTGTCAATCCTGGCATATCGCCATGCCAGTGACCAGTTTCAAGAGTTTCTCCAAACTCACCGACATGCGGATCTTTGAGTCCTTCAGGCGTCAAGGTCACAGGAAAAACACCAATCTCACGTTCCGGACTGTGCTCATACTTCGCTCCATAGGCAACAGACAAGAGCTGGGCACCAAGACAGACCCCAACAATATAACGATCAGCCTTCATGGCCTTTTGAATCAGTTCGATCTCTGCCTGAGGATCGTAGTATGGAAAAGCTTCTCGATCTTCATCTGGCGATTGAGGACCTCCCATGACAATCAAAAAGTCGATCTCATCCACTGTCTCTGGTAAGGCTTCATTCTCATAGACTTTGGTCGTGGTCACTTGATGGCCACGCTCCTGTGCCCATTTTAGATAAGCGCCCGGCACTTCAAAAGTTTCATGCAGTACAAAATGTACCTTCATCATTTCTTCTCCCATCTCTTTCGAATCACATAAGACAGACCAGCCGCAAGCACAAGCGGGATAGTCAAATTCCAAGCTTGGCCTGTAAATCCAAGGCTCAGGGCAATGGCTGTCAGAGGAGCTTGTAGGGTCGTACCTAAAAAGACTGTCGCTCCAAGTAGCATCCCTAGAGCAGGATCTAAATGAATGCCAACAACTGTCATCAATAAAGTCACTAAGTAGCCAGACCCTATTCCTAAGGCAAATGATGGCGTCAAGGTTCCCCCATAGGCACCATTACGCAAGAGGAGATAAACTATAAGTCCCTTCACTGCTAGAGTCAGTGGAAGATAGGGAATCGACTGGCTAGACAAGAGGGCTTGCGCTAGTACCTGTCCATTTCCCATAAAGATAGGGAAAAAGGCTACTAGGCTCCCCAGCACTAGAAAGGCTAGAGGAAGAGCCCAAAGAATCGTCCCATCATTCCGCCGTTTGTGACTAGCCTGCTTGGCGAGGAAAGCAAAGACCAGAGCCAAGGGAGTGACCAAGAAAGCAATCACAATAGCCTGTAAGAAACTGCTAGCCGACCATGAAACTGCGGACAGGTGATAAATGGCCTCCTGACCAACGATGGACTGAGCGACCCAGGTGGCGAGATAAGTGCTGGTCAAAACCAGTAGAAAATTCTGCCAACTGTAGGCGAGCCCTAAGGTCTCAAAGACAAACAAGCTACTGGCAAAGGGGACCTGATAGACCGCAGCCAAACCAGCTCCAGCACCACAGGCGATCAAGACTTTTCGTTCTTTGAGAGCTAGTGAGAATCCCTTCGCCAAGCGACCAGCTAGAAGAGCCCCGACCTCACGTGGGGCTCCTTCTTTTCCGACCGATGCGCCTGCTCCGACAATCGCCACCTGCATCCCTGCATGAAGGAGGTGGGCGAAGGGCGTTGGATCCCTGTCTCCAGCTAAGTCAATTTGCTGGCGAATAGACAGGATCTTATAACGCTTTTGCAGGACATACCAGAAGCCAGCTGCCAAGCACCCAGTCACACACAAGACCAGAAACCTACGGAGACCTCCAGCTTCTTGAAATTGCTGGAGCAAATCCGACGTATCTTGGCCAAAAGCCAGCTCTTGCACCCCTTCTAGTAGATAATGACAGGCAATTCCAACCAGACCCGTCCCTATTCCTAATGATAAAGTGGCTAGAAGTACTCTCAGTCCGTAGGGCAGCCTTTGGAGTCGTACTTTCATTGGATTAGAGTTCAGCAAGAATCGCTTTTAGCAATCCTTTGAAGTCTCCCTTAATGCGCTCTGTCACTTCTACTACTTCTTCGTGGTTGAGCTCTTCTTGGAAACCAGCCGCAAAGTTGGTAATACATGAAATACCAAGGACCTTCAAGCCAGAGTGTGCTGCAACGATGACTTCTGGAACAGTTGACATTCCGACAGCATCTGCACCAAGTGTCTTATACGCACGGATTTCAGCTGGAGTTTCGTAGGTAGGACCTGTCACACCGATATAAACCCCATCATCCAATTTGATACCCAATTTATCTGCTACTTTATGAGCTGTCTCACGGTATTCAGGTGTGTAGGCTTTTGACATATCTGGGAAACGTGGACCAAAGTCATCCAAGTTTTCACCGATCAATGGGTTTTGACCAGTCATGTTGATGTGGTCTGTGATGGCCATCAAAGTACCAGGACCAAAGCCAATACCACCAGCAGCATTTGTAACAAGAACCCCTTCACAGCCCAAAACTTTCATGACACGAACTGGGAAAGTCACCACTTCTAGTGGGTTTCCTTCGTAGAAGTGGAAACGTCCTTGAAGGGCTAAAACCTTGCGTCCAGCAAGATCACCATAAACCAATTTACCAGCATGACCGACAACCGTTGAACGACCCCAGTTTGGAATCTCAGAGTAGTCTACTACGACTGGATTTTCGATTTCTTCAGCCAGTTCTCCAAGACCTGACCCAAGGATCAAGCCAAACTCAGGTGCTTCCATTCCTTTGCCTTTCAGAAAAGCAGCTGTTTCATTGATTTTTGCTAACAATGTCATTGTGTATCTCCTTTTATTTCTTAAGTAATGTACCAATTTTGTCAAAGGTGTTAACGTTGCGAATAGTGATCTGACGATAGAAAGGCATCTTCATCAGATGTTTGTGGTAGGCGGTTTTAGCGTAGCTTTCTTCTGAGGATTTGCCCCAGAAAACCGCTGTTTTGCCAGGATGAAGCACTTCATCTCCTAGCTCCAAAGCAAGCAATTTCTCTTCTACGGATTCCCTATCCAAGCCCTCGGTGTAAAAGAGCACATCCTTACGAGCCATCTCTTCTGTCCACCATTGCGGTAAGTTTGCACATTCTGCTTCATAGTCTTCTCGACTCAGGAGAGAAAAGCGTTCAATAAAGGGATAGTGATTCTCAAAGAAGATCGACAGGCACTCTACTAACTGAGATCGAGAAAGACCTGTCGTAAAGAAGATATTGCCACTGTTGATGTAGGTTTCCACTTGTTCCAATCCCAGCTCCATCAATTCTTGACGAAATTGAGCCATGACCACTTTGTTTTTGCCGCCAACATTGATTCCTCTTATGAGGAGAGCAAAACGTGTCATCTTAGTTCAATTTGTCTAAGAAGCTTTCACCGATCATGGCTTTTTCAACACCAAAGTTCTCTGCAATCGTTGCTGAAATATCAGAGAAATGGCCAACCGGAATCACGCCATTGCCTTTGAAGGATGGGCTATAAGCCAAGAATGGGATGTATTCACGCGTATGGTCAGTACCAGCGTAGGTTGGGTCGTTTCCGTGGTCTGCAGTGATCATCAAGAGGTCATCTTCACGCATCGCTGCGATAATTTCTGGCAAGCGCTCATCGAACTCATGCAAGCAATCGCGGTAGCCGTGCGCATTGCGACGGTGTCCGTAAAGAGCATCAAAGTCTACCAAGTTGGTAAATGAGAAACCTTCTTGGAACTCAGGAAGTTCCATGGTCTTAATCAAGGTATCCATACCGTGGCTATTTGATTTGTTGTGGCCCATATCGTGGTTGATACCAGCACCGTTGAAGATATCGTTGATCTTACCAACTGCATAGGTATCGATACCAGCTTCGTTCAACTTGTCCAAAACAGTTGGCGCAAATGGTGAAACAGCCAAGTCACGACGGTTGGCTGTACGTGTGAAGTTGCCTGGTTCTCCAACATAAGGACGAGCAATGATCCGACCAAGAAGTGCTGGACGTTCCAATGTGATCGAACGAGCGTATTCACAGATACGGTACAACTCATCCAAAGGAATGATGTCTTCGTGAGCTGCGATTTGAAGCACAGGGTCTGCTGATGTATAAATGATCAACTCACCCGTTTCCATCTGACGTGGTCCAAAGTCATCGATCACCGCTGTACCAGAATAAGGTTTGTTGGCTTCACGGATGACCTTACGACCGGAGAATTCTTCGATTTTAGTCAAAATTTCTTCAGGAAAACCATTCCAGAAGGTATCAAAAGGTTCTGTAATGTTGAGCCCCATGATTTCCCAGTGACCAGTCATGGTATCTTTTCCAAGAGAGACTTCTTGCAATTTTGTCGCATACCCAGTTGGATTGCTTTCAGCTGGGACAGTCTTCAAAGCCACTTCACGAGGAATATTCCCAAGACCGATTTTCGCCATGTTTGGTACATTCAAACCGACGGTTTTAGAGATGTGACCCAAAGTATCAGATGCTCCATCTGGAACTCCTGCATTGACAAAGTTATTGGAATCTGGTGCAGCACCGATCCCAACTGAATCCAGCACAACTAAGTGTATGCGTTTAAATTTTGACATATACTGCCTCTTTCCTTTATTAAACTAGCTATATTATACCATATTCCTATAAGAAGAGAGCCGTTGTTTTATCCGGCTCCTCTTTAGAGAAACCTATTTTTCGATGATGACCGGGCCATCTGGTGTCCCTACAATCACTTTTGAAATCATATTCAAGAACAAACCGTGCTCTACAACGCCTACGGTGTGATCTAGTTCATTTGCCAAAGCTTCCGCATCCTTGATCACTTTGAGATCCAAGTCAATGATAAAATTGCCTTGATCAGTTATAAATCGTTGATCATCCGCAAGACGGAATGCAGGATGGTAGCCTTTTTGCTCAAAGTGACGGAAGAGATTTTCAGCCCCGTATTGCACTACTTCCACTGGAAGTTTGAAAGCCCCAAGGGTTGCGACTTGTTTGGATTCATCCACAATCCAAATGCAGTCTTTTGAATTGGTTGCGACGATCTTTTCCATGAGGAGAGCCCCACCGCCACCTTTGATCCCATTCAATTGAGGATCCACTTCATCTGCACCATCCACCGTCACATCAACCACTTCGACATCGTCAATGGCCTTGAGCGGGATGTCTAAACTTTCAGCCTGATCATAAGTCACACTCGACGTCGTGACAGCTGTGATCTTCAAGCCTTCTTCTTTGATGCGACGACCCAATTCAGCCACAAAATAATAAGCAGTTGACCCTGTACCGAGACCGACAATCATGCCGTCTTTGACAAACTCAGCCGCTTTAATTCCTACCTGTTCTTTTAGGTTTACCATCATAGACCTCCTTTTATATTCTCTTACAGTATAGCATATTCTGTAAGAGATTTCACTAACTAATTGAAAACCTTTCCAACTTTTAGTTCTAAAAGCAAAGCCTTGCCCGTCTGCGGACTTTACGATAGAATAGAGATGAATCTACAGGAAAAGAGAAATGACATGATTACTAAAGAATTTGATACCATCGCTGCCATCTCGACTCCTCTCGGTGAGGGGGCTATCGGGATTGTCCGCCTAAGCGGAACCGACAGCTTTGCCATTGCGCAAAAAATCTTTAAGGGAAAAGATTTGACTAGCGTGGCTAGCCACACCCTCAACTACGGTCATATCGTAGATCCAGATAAGAACGAGATTCTCGACGAAGTCATGGTTGGAGCCATGCGCTCGCCGAAGACCTTTACTCGTGAGGACATCATCGAGATCAATACCCACGGTGGGATTGCGGTGACCAATGAAATCCTGCAATTGGTCATCCGTGAAGGAGCTCGTCTTGCAGAACCTGGGGAATTTACCAAGCGGGCCTTTCTGAACGGTCGGGTCGATTTGACCCAGGCTGAGGCGGTCATGGACATTATCCGAGCTAAGACCGACAAGGCTATGAACATTGCCGTCAAACAGTTGGACGGTTCCTTGTCTGACCTGATCAACAACACACGCCAAGAGATCCTCAATACCCTAGCCCAGGTCGAAGTCAATATCGACTATCCTGAGTACGATGATGTCGAAGAAGCAACCACTGAGATCATCCGTGAAAAGACCAGTGAATTTGAAGCCCTCTTGACCAATCTCCTCAAGACCGCCCGTCGTGGCAAGATCTTGCGTGAAGGGATTTCTACTGCTATCATCGGTCGTCCAAACGTCGGCAAGTCGAGCCTCCTCAATAATCTTCTTCGCGAAGAAAAAGCCATCGTGACCGATATCGAAGGAACCACCCGTGACGTTATCGAGGAATACGTCAACATCAACGGCGTTCCCCTCAAACTAGTCGATACGGCCGGGATCCGGGAAACCGAAGACATCGTTGAGCAGATCGGTGTCGAGCGGTCGAAAAAAGCCCTCAAGGAAGCCGATCTAGTCCTCCTCGTCCTCAATGCTAGCGAGCCCTTGACCGATCAAGACCGCCAACTCCTTGAGATCTCACAAGATAGCAACCGCATCATCCTTCTCAACAAGGTTGACCTTCCAGAGAAGATCGAAATCGACCAACTGCCGGAAGATCATATCAAGATTTCCGTTCTGAAAAACCAAAACATCGATCAAATCGAAGACCGGATCAATGCTCTCTTCTTCGAAAATGCTGGGCTGGTTGAGCAAGATGCGACTTATCTTTCTAATGCTCGTCACATCTCTCTCATCGAGAAAGCTGTTGAAAGCCTGCAAGCGGTCAACGAAGGCTTGGCCCTCGGTATGCCGGTAGACCTGCTTCAAGTCGACCTCACCCGCACCTGGGAAATCCTCGGAGAAATCACAGGGGATGCTGCTCCAGATGAGCTCATCACCCAACTCTTCAGCCAGTTCTGTCTTGGTAAATAAATCTATTTTAAGATCCTATACTCTTAGAGACTTTCCTTAGGTGAGTACGGACGTCAGCGAACTTCGAAGAAGTTCCATGACTTAGTTTTGAATCTAACGTTTCAAAACTCCCGAGTGCTAGAAACATGATTGTTTCTAGCACTTTTCTCACAGCGGAAAGTCTCAAATATATCTTCCAAAATAGCATTTATTTTACAGCTATCGGATCACTCAGTTTATACAAAAGTAGATAAAAAATGTGTCTAAATAACAAAAATGAGGCTGGGACAAAAGTCCTAGCCTCTCAATTATTTTTGGATTGTCGAGCAAGACGCAGTGGTTGAGTGGGCTCTACTACGCTGATTTCATCAGCTTTTACAGCCCTACTCAACTGTGCGGAGGTGGGACGACGAAATCGAATTCTAACGAATTACCGATTTCTGTCCCACTCTCATTCTTTTTTTGTTTTATTTTGCTTGTTCTAATCGCTCGACGGTTTGATAAGCTTGGTAGATTAGGAAGAGCCCAGTAGCATTCAAGACTGGAATCGCAATCGGCAACTCGGTCACGATTTGTGAGAAAGGTGAATTGCCAACAAAATGGAGTCCAAACCCAGCTACTAAATATCCCCAGCCTACTAGACGTAAATCCTTGCGTCCTCTGCTTGCTTGGACAATCAAGAAGAGCCCCAGCATTACAAGACCTGTGTAGACCCAGTGAGACATGGGCGCATTGGCCACACGGCCGAGAATCCCTGACACCGTGTAAGAGAAACCTTCCGGCAGATCCTGACGGATATAGGCAAAGTCCTCCACAATCTGGAAACCAAGACCAGAGGCAATAGCCAAGAGGAAAATCGACTTGATGCGACGGACGCCGAACAAATAGAGAACAAAGAAGATTGGAATCAACTTAAAGGGTTCCTCAAAGAGTGGCGCAGCGATGGCACTCTCGTACTGGTTCCAAAAGTCGCTATTTGGAGCGATCGCTTGAATCATGTCATGGAAATAGGTATTGGCAAAGCTAGACAACCAACCGGCAACAAAGCCCCCACCTAATAGAGAAAAGAGAACCGGTACCCAAGACAACTTCCACTTCTTAGCAAAATGAAAGAGAGCCCAGACAGCAGGAAGCGCATAGACCAAAAGGATCAAGGTCGAAAGTCCCACAATCCCGTACTGGCTACCAGACATCCAACCTTCCGTCAGTGATTGGGTCTCATAGGCCAGTCCAATCGCTAGCAAGAGTAAATACAAAAACAAAATCGATTTGCGTTTCATAAAAGACCTTTCTATGGTGAAATGAAAAAGGCTGGAAGCCCAGTCTTTTCCGTGTAATATCATTGTAGCAGGATCAGCTCAAAAAAACAATAAACTGATCTCTCAAATCCAGCTCCTACTTCAATACGGCTAGGATCTGGCGAATCATGTCTGGATCCCCATCAGGCAATGTCACCGTTTCAGCATGGTCCAAGATGCCTTGGGTAAATTGCGTCATAAACTCTTCACTATTGAGTTCATCTGCAGACTGATGCCAATGACTCGGAACAGGATAGATCGTTACCGTTCCATCACCGTTGGATGCATAAGTGATATTTCCTTCTGCTGAATAAGAACCAAACAGATGGCGCACATCTTTGGGATAATCGACACCCAAGCCACCATTATAAATCTTTGTTCCAGCTGCACTATTTGAAATATTTAATTCTGATGGCACGTTCTTGATCACATAAGCCCAGACACGCGCAGCTTCGACCTGAGCATCTGTGTAGCCTGGATAATCATTCTTATCCGCCTTCTTCGAAGATTTAACCTCGCTATCCGAACGAGTATTCCACTTCTTACCCTTACTCGATTTAGACGTACTACTGCTATCGTCTGTATCTACTTGCTCCCGATCTTTCGGTTGCTCTTTCTTGCGATAGTAGAAATTGTCATCATCGCCATAAGCTGGTGACTGACCAGCCCAGATCCGATCCTTGGACTTATCCGAAACATCGTCTTTGCCCGCTTTCTGACCTTTTGGAAGGAGCAAAAGACCGTAGCCTCCAACACCCGACTTAGCACTAACCGTCATCTCAGCAATCTGGTCCTTCTGCTTAAAGCTCGATGCATCAAGCTCAACATCCTCGCTGACCAAGCCTTTGTCATCAAAGACCAGCTCATTACCACGACCATCGATCCAAGTTCCCTTGATACTCGAGTAGTCCTTAGCCTTAATGGCTTTCAAATCCATACCAGACTGTTTCTTTTCCGAAGTGCTGGTCTGCTTTGTATCCGAACTCTTAGGCGTCACCGTCCTCTGAGGACGACCACACGAGGCCAAGACCAAAGCAGAAAGCACAATTACCAAACCTTTTTTCATATCAATCTCCCTTCACATACCTACTATTTTAGAAAAATAAGAAAGGAGAGTCAAAGAAAAAGTGGAGATCTATAATGCTGATCTGTAATATTAAAATTTTTTACCAATAAAATTCACAACACGTTCCAGTGAAGGGAGCGACCGGCTACCTTAGTCAGCCCAGAAAGCGCTGCGGATATTTCAATCCACGCCCCCGTGAAGGGAGCGACATTATAGGGTTATTTGCGATCCTTGGGTAAAACCAATTTCAATCCACGCCCCCGTGAAGGGAGCGACGTGCTTGTTCACCTTTAATGCTAAAAAGTTGGGTCGAATTTCAATCCACGCCCCCGTGAAGGGAGCGACTTATTGAGGAGCATAAACGCTACCAATGGGACGAATTTCAATCCACGCCCCCGTGAAGGGAGCGACCCGAGGCTTTGTGCCACTTGGTTATTTCGGGCCATATTTCAATCCACGCCCCCGTGAAGGGAGCGACCCGATAATTTCTGGTATCCTTGTCCATAATCCAAAATTTCAATCCACGCCCCCGTGAAGGGAGCGACGTCGGCACTGGTCGGCTTTTTTTATTTTGTTTTAATTTCAATCCACGCCCCCGTGAAGGGAGCGACTGATGGGAAAGTGAAGCCAACTATTATTAGTCAAATTTCAATCCACGCCCCCGTGAAGGGAGCGACCTTATTAGTGTAGTTTTTGGAATTAACTGGGGAAATTTCAATCCACGCCCCCGTGAAGGGAGCGACTTTAGTTTCTTCTGCAAGATATTTATAATCATCAATTTCAATCCACGCCCCCGTGAAGGGAGCGACCCAGAGCAGCGCAAGGAGCTACAAAAAAATCTGATTTCAATCCACGCCCCCGTGAAGAGAGCGACTTTTGGATTTTCTGTGTTCTTAGGATCTTTTGGTATTTCAATCCACGCCCCCGTGAAGGGAGCGACATTGAGAAGCAAGAAGGTTGTAAATATTCTTCTATTTCAATCCACGCCCCCGTGAAGGGAGCGACGGCTCTAGCGACTAACTTGGATCAGGTCTTGGAAATTTCAATCCACGCCCCCGTGAAGGGAGCGACAAATTCTAATTTGATTGACCTTTATAATTAATTTATTTCAATCCACGCCCCCGTGAAGGGAGCGACTCTTATTGACTTGCAAAGCGTCAAAAAGAGTGTAATTTCAATCCACGCCCCCGTGAAGGGAGCGACATGATGAGAACGATCATAAATACAAAAGGCGAACCAATTTCAATCCACGCCCCCGTGAAGGGAGCGACACGACATTCAGGCAATGAAGGAATATCTACGTGAATGATTTCAATCCACGCCCCCGTGAAGGGAGCGACGCTATATTGAGGATAAAACACCCCAATTTTGCTAAATTTCAATCCACGCCCCCGTGAAGGGAGCGACAGCGCAAAGTTGCACCGTTTATGGCTAAAATTGATTAATACAAAGGAATTATAATTCCCTAAAATCTAATTTTGCCATTAATTTTTCTAATTTTTTGCGCGAAACTCCTGCTATTTTATGAGCAACTTCGATTCGCACTCCTCGTTTTAAAGTATTAATACTCCTATATCAGGATCATAACTTGTATCTCGTCCAATAGTCTCCACTCGATTTTGCCAATTTTTTCCAAGAAAATAAAATCGAATACTGTCGGAATCAGGGTCAATAATATCTAGTAACTTAGACTTTATTTCCACAAATTCTGCGGGAGCTACTGAACATTCAAATACTGAATTTTGAACACGTTGGCCATAATCAACGCACAGTTTTGCAACATGGCGCAGACGCTTCCTGCCTTTTGCTGTTTCAGTATTGACATCATATGTCACCAGTACCATCATATATAAACTCCTATATCATAAATGGTGGATATGACTCTAATTCCCCACGAATAGCTTTTGCTAATAATTGGGCTTGAACATAAGGTAAGAGCATCATTTTCACCTTTTCTTTAGTATATGGATGTTCAACTTCCATATGTTTTCTTTTCTGCCACAGTTCTAGAAATGTGGCACGTCCTTTTTCTGATAGAAAAACACTACCGTTTTCTTTAAATTCAAAGTCTTTTTTCGATATTTGACCTTTATTTATCAAAGAAAATACAAATCTATCTACAATAAAGGTACGAAACTCCTCTACTAAATCTAAAGCTAAACTAGCACGACCTGGTCTATCAGTATGAAAGAATCCAACATAACTATCTAGCCCAACTGCTTCCAACGCAGACTGACACTCGTAAGTTAATAAGCTGTACCCAAATGATAATAAAGCATTCACACAATCTAACGGTGGCCGTCTAGTACGACCGTTAAACTGGAACGTCGCTTTATCATTTAGGATAAAATCATTAAAAATTCTAAAATATTGGTTTGCAGCTTGTCCTTCAATTCCCAGAAGGGAATTTTTATCCTCAACTGACTGAACCTGTTCCAACGCCCAAGTCAACTCTGTGTTTACTTCTTCGAAGAGATGAGTATCGATTCGATCTCTATGATCTCGCTTAAAACGGAGAAGATATTTCCTGGAATTAGAGATTTTTGCAAGAATGAATCTTTGCGCATATTCTAATGACAGTTCTGCATCTGCTAAACGATATTGTTGCCTTCTAAGTAGAACATTCCCATTTGTTGCTCCAACAAATCGACCGCAAAAACGCCCCTGAGGAGTATGAAAAGATATATTAATCTGATTTTCAGCGCACAACTCAATTAAAGATGGAGATGCTCCCAAGTAAGAAAAACATACAATACCATCAATAATTCTATACGGGAAACGACTGATGACTTTTCCTTCTTGTTTTATGACGATATTATCTCTTTCTCGAGTCAAATAAAAGTTATCTTGCGTTAAATATAATGTATTAAGAAGCTTTTTCATAAGCCATCCTCACTTTTTAGAGCATGAAAAATATAATTATCAATATTGCGATTCTTCTTGCTTAAGCGTGGCATACAAATATCAACCAAAGAACATAATTGACAATTTTTAAAATACTCAGCTTTCGGAACTACTTTCTGCTCATAATATTCGTGCATTTGAGAGGCTAAAGAAACTACTTCTTTTCGTAATTCAGGAGTAATTTCTATTCGTTTCTTTTGATTGACACGATGATAATATAGATAACTATACTCTATCGTACACTCAAGAGTCTCTTCAAGGCAAATAGCTTGAGCAACTAATTGAACAATATCGTAAATATCTTTTTTGTCTTTTCCTCGCTTATATTCCACGATAATTGGTAGCCACTTACCACTTCTACCTTTAAGCTCAATTCCTCTTTCATCTTTATGAAACTCAACAACATCTAATATCCCATAGAGCCCTAGCTCTTTTGATGATACGTGCATTGCCCGTGAGATAATAACATCATTACGTTTCTCTTTTATATAAGGATCGTCCGCTTTTTTGTGTAAAATCTGTCCATGTGCTGTCGCTTCATTATCAGACCATTGTTGTTCAATATGGATTAGACTCCATTGCCGTTTACAAAATTGGAAATGTTGGATGCCAGATAACATCAAATAGTCATTTTCCGCGTAGACCATGTTATAGTCCTTCTAGAATATCAACTTTTAATCCTTTATTTTCATATTCTGCTAACTTCTCTTGATTAAGATGAATACCGTAATCTTCATAAGTATTCTTTTCTTGGTTTTCTTTGTCAAACTCAAACAAGTCAAAAACACGCGCACTAGAAATGTTTCCTAACTTATTAGAATGAGTAAACCAGAAGACTTCTCTTACACGCATTGATCCTTCAGGACGTGCAGAAGAAGCATCATTTTCGAAAAGACTTACTAGCGCTTGCTTAATCACCTCTACATCTTCAGTCGAAAATCCAGTTTTTTCAGCAAAATTTGGATTAATAGATCCCTTCAGCAAATAAACTCCATAGTCAACAAAGTATTTCATACCCATAGTGTCAGATGAACGTCCACTTTCATTTTTAGCTTCCATCCCATTTGTACTTCTTGTAATCTGTAAACCAGAGATTACGATTGGTTCCAACGATTTAGCCATATTTATAGAAACTGGTCCACGAACACCAATTGATTTTTTCAAATAAGTAAAAACTTGACCGAATGAACGAACATCTAACCATAATTTATTAGCTTGATCTTCAATATCTTCATCCGAATCTTTTGAATTAAATTGATTAGAAAAACGTTTTTCAAGTGAGCGAAACTCGTCTTCAATACGGTCTCCGGCTTGAACAAAAGTGGGATGACCAAAATCTTGCATACGATTTCTAATTTTACGCTTAATCGCCACATCAGAAATTAAGCCATGTCCCTTAGCATCTGTTCTTGGCATATTACCCGATAATGGATCTCCGTTAGCATTTGCTTCGCGTACTTCAATTGTTACCATAAAGTCAATTTTATTTTCTAACATAAGCTAGTTCTCACTTTCGTATTTTTCTTTTTTAGTATAAAAATATTGTTTTTCGCTATAATAACCAAAAATAAATTGATAATCTAAAGGATCATTTATATCTTTATTCATCATTAAAGGACTTAATAGAGAAATGATTTCTTCTCGCTCTTTTTCCAATTTATTATAGATTCCTCTAGAGTTTAATTTGACTGTCTCTTCATAAGGTTTAATTTTATTTGCGAGGTTCATCATCAACTTAGCTGGTTGGCTCGTATAGGCATTCCAATACCTTTCAGCATTTGTTATCCTTTCTTGATTACCACCTTCTATACGATATCTCTGAGCTTCCATTAACTCAAAAATAGCTAGTAATCGTCCAAATAGATAAGAACGATTAGTGTTTTCATGGTCTACCATTGGATTAAACTCCCTTCCATATTGTTTATGTAGAACTGCTAAACTAACTTGTTGCAATGAATGCCAACATTTAGGATAATTTTGCCGATGTTTAATATTAGCTTCTAGTTTTTTAACGATTGTATTTGGAATGGATTTCCCATCAATTAAGGCTGTCACTAATTGCTGATATTGATCACTTCGAAAACTATCATTGTCTAATTCTAGATAACGTCCTCTATCTACACCATAGGCTGCATTAATAATCTCGTTGAAATTCGGTGTTTTTTGTTTATAAGTTCCTGATTTTGTTCTCGCTTCCCAAGAATAAGTGTCTTGCCAATTTTCCAGATTTTTTAATAACTGAGATACTTGAAGTTGACGGAAATATTTAAGAGCGATACGGCCATTACTTGTTTTGTTTAATATTGCAATATAATATGTAGCATCATTTCCAAATAATTTTCGTCCCTTAATAAACGAAGATCCAATCTCTTGATTCTCAGCATTTGGTCTAATCAATTGATGACGTTCTTCTATATCATCTTCTTCATCCTCAAATAGGCTATCAAACTCAGGTTTAACAATATCTAATTGACTTTTATTTGCCAAATCATCACTAAACCAGTTAATAAGATACTGTGATGATCCCAACCATGTACTACTGTTATTATTTTCAAGCAAATACTTAATCATCAAATGGATTTTTTCAGAGGTTTCATAACCTACACTAAAAACATCTTCGCGTTCTTTAAAACGTCCTTTATAAGCTTCGACTTTATTACTAACAGAAATGATTTTAGCATTTCCCATCAATCCTCTATGTTTATTTGTGATTGTCTCATTGCGTCCGCTTATATTACACACTCCCATATTATCTTGAAATGCTCTTACAAATGATATAAAGGATTGATGTAATTCTTTGTATGTCGTTACAGATTCATCTTTGAAACCATGGTATTGTACAATCGAAAACTCAATGAAACAAGCAGATAAATCAATCGTTTTACTTTTTTCATTCGAATCTTGATAGGTTACCTTCAAATTTTCTCTTTGATAGGATTCACCAAACAGAGAATTTAAAACGATATTTAAAAAATCCGCTCTAAGTATAAACCTCTGAATCTTTTCTAAATAATCTTTAACCTCATCTTCCTTACAAAAACAGACCCAGTTAGCAAGTTGATTATGGAATTCTTCGTATTGAGATTGACTAACTTCTTGAACATAATAAGATAGCTTATCTACCAAAGGATGTGGTGCCGGATTGCTACCTGACCTTGCAACAGAATCGCTAGTTACTGGAAAAATAATCGATTGATTATCTGGCATGAATTCCGCTTTATAAAAGGTACCATCTTTATTCAATTTGATGAGAATTATATTATTGCCATTTGATTTCAGACTGGTATGGTATAGTGGAAGCAATACAGGATCATTATCACCTGTTCGTTGATCCACCAAACCAATCTCCTCTGCTTTTTCATATGCTTTTAATAGAGAAGTAAAAAAATCCATTAGCTTTCTCCTTTCTCCATCTCTTCATATTCGTTAAACTCATCATCAACTGATTTAATTTGACTAGGCAACTTAAAAGCGTAGCTGGATAATGTATTAACTATTTCACATTCCTTCTGTGACTTAAACTTAATAATGCCATTCTCCATAACTGTTTTTGCGAAATAAGATTTCAATGGTGTTTTTTTATCTGTTGGATAGGCAAAGGAATGAAACATAATTCCTAAATCGATGGAGAATCCATCATAATAGGATGGGCAGTTCTCATATTCTTCTTGACTAATTTCATCCACCAAGGCAAAGCACTCCCTTGTTCCAAGGAAAACATCCCGTCTTCCACCTTTTCGAATAGACCGCTCCATAATCGCTTCGTGTTTATTTGCCTGTCTATCCTGTATCAAATCTTCGCGATTCTCATTCCAAACAAAATAAAACTTTACAAGATACTCTACATCACTCAAATAAGAAACATAGCTCAGGTCAGCACTGTAATCGTGTAACAAAGCACGAATACCGTGCAACTCTGTTTGTATTTGATTAACGACTTTAACTTCAGTTATAACATTTGTAAATGTAGGTTTATGATAAATCCCGTCAACTATTCCTTGTAAAGCCTGCCGAGTCGGAACCGAATACGACGATCTTTCACTCCCACCTTTAGTTGCTGGATTCGTAAATAATGCCCTATCGCCACGAATTCTAGCATAGAAATTTCTTGATCTATACAAGGTAAAACCCTCCTTCTGTTTTTTTATATTGCTGTTTTTTTATATTGCTATTTTTAATCTTGCTATAGAAAAAATACTTAACTTGTTTACATAATAAAGTTTAGCATCTCTATGGTAATTCCTTTCTTTTCATGATAATACCCATCTGATAACACTAGTACATTTCCATTTAGATACGATTTTGTTGCTTCTAAAATAGGATCATGCTCACGCACATTTACAGTATAAGATTGCAATTCCTTTAAGAGGCTTTTTATAATCTGAAATTCTCCTTCTGAAGGATAATCAGACTCACAAATTTCTTCCAACCGAGATAACTTTTCTATTGCATCACCGTATGGAACTAAAACTCCTATTGTCTCATTATTGATCAAGTTCATCTTTTGTCCGGCTGTTTTAAATGCTTGCTTCATTCTTCCTTTAAAGTTGGGTCTTAACTGGTATTCATTTATACTTAAATAATCAAAAACTGACTCCCCATGCGATAATGGATAATCCATTGAAGCTTGATTATTTGCATAGTAATATTCAAAGAAATCTTTATTTAAAAGCGAAGTATCGATTGGAGAAGAATTTTCATGTAGTATGAACTCTGTTGCTTCTTTCTTATTTTTTATTTCTTTAAGTCGTGAGATATTCTCCTCCTCATTTTTAAGGTTCACTAATGTAACTTGCCCTTTTTGACGCTTCCCTTCACGGTTACAGCGTCCACTAGCCTGAACAATTGAATCGATTCCAGCATAAGAACGAATAACTTGATTAAAATCAACGTCCACTCCTGCTTCAATTAACTGTGTACTAATACAAATAATTGGTACTCCATCTTGTAAATGCTGCTTTATTTCTGATATCATATCAAATCTATGCTGAGCACACATATTTGTTGATAATTGATAGAGAGGACGATCTGTCAATTCTTCAAGCATCGTATAGAACTTATCAACTGTTTTTTTCGTGTTAAAAATTGCAAGTATGGACTCATTATTATCTAAAACAAAGTCAACTAATTCTGCCAGGTTTGTATGTTGATTCTCTTCATTATATTTTCTAAGTTCTGTTCTTGCAAACACTTCTGTTTCATCATGAGTTAACTCAACTATATCAGGACATTCACCGTTTTTCCCACCATAATCTAGACGATTAGTTATTACGGGTGAATCATAGGCAGGCTGCGTTGCAGTACAAAGGATTATCGACGTGTTCATGACTTTATTTAAGAAGTTCATTGTTAAATTAAACAAAGTTGTGACTTCAATAGGTAAAGATTGCACTTCATCTAGGATCAAAACACTATTTGCTAAATTTGAAAAACGTCTAATATTAGATGATTTTGTCTTAAATAAAGTTTGAAAAAATTGAACCATAGACGTGAGAATAATTTGACTATCCCAACTATCAATTAAATAATCTAACATCAATGTCTTTTTATCATCATTATCATCATCTTTATGAATTACATTTGAATGATGTTCTAATACCCCAGCATCACCTGTTATTTTTTTGATCTCAGAAGCATTCTGCTCTAAGACTGATAAAAAGGGAGTAATGTAAAAGTATCTTGATTTTTTCTGCTTTACAAGCTGATGGAAAGCATATCGCATACTGAGGTTTGTTTTACCTGCTCCAGTTGGTAAATCCAATCGATAGATTCCAGCTGAATCATTTTCTCCTCTTTCCTTTACTCTCTCACTGATTTGTAAACGAACTTCATTTAGTCGTGTAGTTGGATTATCAAAACCTCTATACTTTTCTTCGATAGCATTTAAATAGGACTGATTTAATTCTTCCCTTTCTTCAGATTTTAAAGGTTGGACAATTATACCGTAAGCATTGATAGTGTCTAATATATCTGCATTTTTTAGTAACGATAAATAAAGCCTAATAAAACAACTGGAATAAAAATCTTTCTCACTTTCATCACTCCACTTTAGATTAGACCAAGCTTGTTGATAATTCTCAAAGGATTTTTTAATTAAATCATCTAATGAACAATATCCATAATAAGGTAATTGACTTTCTAATTTTTGTGCAAAAGGTTCAATATCTTCTTGATAACGATTGCTTTCAGTTCCTTCAATTATTCGATACCGTAGCCTGTTATAGGCATATTGAGAGGCATTTATTGTTTCATCTTGGAGTAAAATATCATACATCCCATGATGTGATGATATAACGTAAGCACATATTTCTTGAAAAAACTCTCTATCTGTTTTCTCTACATTTAAACTCTTCAAACAGACTTGTATCTTTTGGAAAAGATACCTTGCTCCAGCCGAGGAGTGATCAACATGCTTATTAGGATGCAATAAGAGTTTATCTTGAAACTCTTGATTAGCTTTTCCTAAATCATGATACAAGCCCAATAAAAATAGAATGTCTCCTTGATCAATAGCGTTCGCATCTTCTCGTGCCTTAGTCGCAACATTAAAAGAATGATCTTGAAGGGATTGAACATTCCCGTTATTATCCTTATGAGCTAAAATCATAACAAACCTCGCAAAATTCTAGATGTTATAATATTAACTATATTTTACTCCTTCCCTCCTAAAAAATCAATTCATTACATGGAGATATTACATCTTTTCTTGACTTTTAATATACACACAAAAAGGGGAATAACCCCTATTTATATAAAATTTCTAATTTATTTTCTATAGACTTTCCGCTGTGAAAAAAGTGCCTGAAACTCAATCGTTTCAGACACTCGGAATTCTTGAGACCTTAGGCTCAAGAATTAGTCATGGAACTTCTACGAAGTTCGCTGACGTCCGTTCTCACCTAAGGAAAGTCTCGAAAGAGGGATTTCTATTCAATTAGAAATTCCCTCATCGTCATAAATTTATGTCCCCTGCCGGAATCGAACCAGCAACTACTCCTTAGGAGGGAGTTGTTATATCCATTGAACTAAGGGGACCGATAAAAAAGAAGCGAGATCACTCCCGCCTCCTTGTTCGTCTTAACGACGGATTTCTTTAATACGAGCTGCTTTACCTTGCAATGCACGAAGGTAGTACAATTTCGCACGACGTACTTTACCGTAACGTACAACTTCAATCTTTTCTACACGTGGAGTGTGTACTGGGAATGTACGTTCAACACCGACACCGTTAGAGATTTTACGAACAGTGTACATTTCAGTGTGTCCTTGACCTTTACGAGCGATAACAACGCCTTCAAAGATCTGGATACGTTCACGAGATCCTTCGACAACTTTCGCGTGTACACGAACAGTGTCACCAGGACGGAATGCAGGGATATCAGTACGAAGTTGACCTTCAGTCAAGCTTTGGATTAATGGATTCATTTTATTCTCCTATCTTCGTCAATCTTGAGGGACCTCCCTCAGCGGATAAACTGTATTTTTGTGCTTCCATTACGCACAGAAACTATCATATCAGATAATTTCAGGTTTGTAAAGCTCTTTTCTCTACTTTTTCGCAACTTTTTGACCGGAATAAATGCTCCACTCTTTTGGTAGGCAATAGGCGATGGCACAAGCGATGACAAAAAAAGGAAGATTAGCATAACCAAAGACTTCTCCTCCGATCAATATCGGTGCGAGCAAGGTCGTCGTCGCACTGCCAAAGACACTGGCATAACCAATAGCTGCCACGACTAAGACTGGTAAGCCCAGCATAGGAGCAAGAAAGACTCCAAGCGTAGCTCCGATCGCAAAGAGCGGGGTCACTTCTCCTCCTTGGTATCCAGCAGAGATGGTCACCACGGTAAAGAGGAGCTTCAAGATCCAGTCATAACTCTGCGCACTGCCCTGATGAAAAGCCACATCAATCAGATTGGTTCCAAGTCCACTATAAGTGCCGACCTTGGTCAGCTGGAGGTTCAAGAGGACCAAGCTAAGTCCAGCCCCTATAAGGGCAATCCGGATATAAGGATTGGGCAAGACTTGAGCGACGGTTTTCTTCAACCAAGAAAGGCTAACTGCAAAGAGTTTTCCAGCAAGGCCAAAAGCCAAGCCAAGAAGAGCAACTTTGATCAAGGTCTCTGGTGTCCAGCTCAGCGTTTCTCTTAGTGGCACAGCAAATTTCTCCAAACCAAGGGCATGAGAGGTGAAGCTAGCCACGATCGAAGCGATGAGGGCAGGATAGAGAGCCATCAACTGCAACTCGCCAACTGTCAAGACTTCTAGGGCAAAGAAGGTTGCTGCCAGCGGCGTCTGAAAGAGCCCTGCAAAACCGGCTGCCATCCCAGTCATGAGAAAAATACGCGAAGCATCCGGAATCTTAATGTAACGCGCAAAACGATGCGAAAGGGTCGCTCCGATCTGGACCGCTACGCCTTCCCGACCGACCGAACCACCAAAGAGATGGCTCATCCAGGTCGTCAGCATGATCAAAGGCACCAAGACCAAGGGGATTTCCTCCTCACGCGCGTGTCCAACATCAAAGATCAGGCCCATCCCTTTTGAAGCCTTGCCACCAAAACGTTTATAGAGATAAACGATGACAAACCCCGCTAAGGCTAGAAAAAGAATCAAGGGCCAATGCTGGCTTCGGAAATCTCCAATCAGGAGAAGACCTTGACCAAAAATCATATCAATGGCACCGACCAAGAGACCAATGAAAAGCGCCATCCCTGTTAGGACCACATACTGTTGTGCTTTTTGCTTGATCGATAGACTAGTCACGCGCCCTCACCTCCTCTTGGAAGTCTCTCGAGCGCTTCATCATATCTTGAAACTGGGCTTGAATAGTCGTGCGATACTGATCATCCGTCACGAGAGAGCCGACTTTCTCAAGCACTTCTCTTTCCCTTCCTTGATCGAGCACAGGTAAGCCCTGCTGCTCCTTATATTCTACAATCTGACCGACACAGACCATCCGCCTTTCCAGCAAGGCTACTAGCTCTTGATCGATCTGGTCAATGTCCTTACGAATCTGATCTAAATCCATGTGTCTCCTCTTTATTTTGGATATAAATCGAGGCTGTAATCCATCGATCCAGCCTCTTTGTCATTAATTTGCTTTTGCTACAAGTTCTTCTGCAAAGGCTTCTAATTTTTCTATGTCTTCGTCTTCTGCAGACAAATCAACTTTGACACACTCAGAGCCTTTTTCAGCACCAGTCGCAGCGAAGCAACGGTCGAAATCATCAACTGCTTTACAGAATTCATCGTAGAAGGTATCACCTGATCCTACCACACCGTAAAGTTTGCCTTTGAGATCAAGGCCAGCCAAATCTTCGTAGAAATCTTGGATCTCATCTGGAAGCTCTCCATCGCCGTAAGTATAAGTCGCTACTACCGCGATATCCGCATCAAGGAAGTCCTCCGCATCCACAGTTGTACACTCATCCACATCTACTTCGACACCAAGATCACGGAATTTGTCCGCTATGATATCCGCGATTTCTTCAGTATTTCCAGTCATACTAGCAAAAACAATCTTCGCTACAGTCATAATTTCCTCCCAAAAGCTATTTCTCGTATTATACCACTTTTTCAAGCATTTTGCACGAAACCTTTCCCGATAAGCTGAAAGAAGGGACACGTTTCAAGAAATTGGCCCGAATCAACCTAATCGGCCTTGTTTTCCTCTATTGATGGATTTATTCTATCCATCCCTTCCTTCCGCTTCGTGTTCTTCTTCAATATCTTTAATACGCTGGATTTCTTCATCTAGTTTTTTATTAAATTCAGATTCAGTTTGATAGGGATATGAAAAACGGCTCCAGGTATACCACTTCAACCCATCTTTACCTTTAAAATACCATTCAAGTTTGATCGGTAAATAATCTTGATTATAGGTGATCCGAACTTTGGAAAATTGATTCTTTTCATTTAAAACTTTGGCTTCAAAATCAGGTGTCTTCCCTTCCTTCACTAGAGATTTAGTAATCAACGATTTCGGATCTCGCTCAATAACAAAGTTTGATTTTTCGATCTCTTCTCTCGAAACTTTTAAGTTCAAAATTGCGGAAGTAATATTTCGGTATAAGTCTCTATGATACCTATCGGATGGTTTTTCGTCCGAATAACTGCCATATTTTTTCCCATTTTTTACTACTACTTGAGTTTTACTATAAGAATTATTGCTCCTCAAGTCATAGCCATTCTCAAAATAAGATCGATATAAATTTTCATCGCCCGAATCATCCACAACAATAAAC
This sequence comes from Streptococcus parasanguinis ATCC 15912, assembly GCF_000164675.2. NCBI lineage: Bacteria > Bacillati > Bacillota > Bacilli > Lactobacillales > Streptococcaceae > Streptococcus > Streptococcus parasanguinis. The sequence continues at coordinate 395,670 of NC_015678.1, read as the reverse complement.
CGCTGTTGTTCTAATATCGATTTTGAATTTTCTTGAATCTTGCCTCTGCGGAATGCAATGAAAACACCAGCAACAACTACTAGAGACAAAGCAACTAGAAAGACTTTCGAACTGAATCCTCTCTGTTTAATTTCTTTCATCATATCCATCACATTCTAGCAAAATATACATCCAAAGTGAAGTGTTAAACTATTCAAAAAGCTGAGACATATGTAAGCTCAGCTTTATCTCAAAACTAGGTTAATCTCCCTCATTTTCCTCTTGAATTTCTTTAATATTTTCAATTTCTTCATCCAGCTTTTTATCAAAATCAGACTTATTTTTGAAGGGATACGAATATGTGCGCCAAGTGTACCATTTTAGTCCTTCTTCACCCTTATAGTACCACTCAATTTTTGTTGGTAGAAATTCTTTGTTGTAGGTGATACGGACTTTGGAAAACTGACTATCCTTGATAGAATATCTACCTTCAAATTCAGGCGGATGTTTTTCTTCTAATAATTTTTTATTGATGAATGAATCAGTTGAACGAGTGATTTGATAGTTGGAATCTTTTATATCTTTAATATTAATTTGGTGATTTAAAAGTGCTGAAGTGAGCTCAATATCTAAAGCTCTTTTATAATACTCCGCAGCACTATATTCCTGACTACCACCATACAATTTATTATTTTTTATTGCAGCTCCATGGTAATAAAAAAAATCTTTTTCTTTTAAATCAAAACCTGCACTGATTGATAATTTTTTATCATTATCTGAAATACTTTGAGTCTCAATATAACGTTTATTTATTAATATTGAATGAGTATCACTTATGCTCTTTGATGTACTCAGGGCTACGAGTATACTTATTATACCCGCGATCGCTAGGCTTAATGCCACTAGCATAACTTTTATATTTATTATACTCTTCCATTTTTTCTTTTTCTGACATTCCTTTTGTATTACGTTGCCATGCTTCATAGTCTTCATGTCCTCCTCCTTTTACAATATCCGCAAATTGACCTACATGAGCAGTTTTTTCATCTGTTTTACCCAAATCATTTTCATAGCGAAATAGTCTTTTTGCTTCAGTTCGAGTAGCTGGCTCAGGAGTACCATCCACATCAAGCATTCCATGTTTTCCTTGATAAATTCCCGAAACATCCGTATTATTACCTTTTGAAGGGCCGTAATTAAATGATTCCGTGTTAGCAATTTCCCTTAATTCATCTTTAAAATAATTATTTGGATTGGAATCATAGCGACCATCTGCTAGTTTATGATTGTCATAGGCATCCCATTGACTGTCAAACTCGCCGGTATCCAAATTCACAATAAATTCCACCATCCGTGCATTGTTTAAATCTTTTCCTTTAGCTGAATTGCCCTGAGGGACTTGAACCTTCATATTATAGGGACGTTTAAAGCCATCTTTTGGATTAAAGCGATTATGGTAGTTAGAGCCAGTTGTGTAATCAAATTCAATATTATTTTCTTTACCATATGCTAACAGTTTTTCGTAATCATTTGCGCCTTCGTAATGATTGCGAATATAGTAAATTGCTTGGCGATCCAGATAATAACGGAAAAAATGAACTTGCTGTCGCAATGCTATTTCTTTTTGACTAATTTTCTTAAGTTCTTCTTTACGTTCTTTATCAGTAAGTTTTTCACCGCTCAATGAATTAAGATGTTTATCACCGAATGCTTTTACAACATCACGTCTGAAATACATGTTGAAATCACCATGTGGTGGTAGATTCTCTGAAATCTTATGCGTTTTGCTTGTCAAATGCATAAACTGATTACCATCCGTTTCTGCACCTAATTGCTTAAGAACCAGTTCAACTTTCGCTTCTGAATCGAGTTTACTACTAGCATACATTTCTGTATAGATATCTGATCCAATCTCCTTGGTTTCTGCATACAAAGCATCTCTCCTTGCATTTAACTCACTGCCTGTCTTGGCATCAGCAGTTCTTTTTGAAACGCCTTTAACATAACCTTTGATGGCATACTTATCCCAGCCATCTATTTCTTTAAGGTTCACTGATTGTTCACGTAATCCCGTAAGAAATTGGTTATATTCGAACGCTGTTACATCCTTTGGTTTCTTTGGCAAATATTCATTTTCAAACTCTTTATTCTTAATCGTTTCATTTACGAGATCAGACCAGGATAAATCCTTTGGAATAGAATACATTCCAGTATTTGGATTCCACGCTACGTTAATTTGATTGACAGCTATTTGAATAGCTTGGGCTAAGACATCAATTTCCCAGAAGATACTTGGCGATGATGCATTAAACGCTCTGAGTTTATTTAATTTTTCTTGTAGTTTATTTTTAGTAGCTTTAAAAATATTTTCTAATACGTTTAAGCCTTGAATCCTCTGTAATCTCTGCAACCGTTGAAAATCTCCAGCACTAGTCGATTTACTAGCAGCAATTTCATTGATCTCTGCATGAAAGATAGCAATCATCCGATCACACTGTTCAATATCAGAAACCAACTTTTCTTCCTGTAAGTCCTCGTCAGCCACCTCCGAGCGATAGGATGCTGGAAGCTTCTTCACGCTTTCTTGCGTAGCTTCTGCTAAAGCTACACCGGCCTCCTTCAATGGCTGGACAACACTTGTCACAAAGCTTCTAAAAGAGTCGTAAGCTTGGCCAGACAAGCGCGAGGCAGAATTTTCTATTTGAGTTAATGATGTTTCTAGTGATTCATAAGCTTTCAATTGTTGCTCAATCATAGTACCTGTGCTACTAGCTTGGCTATCCAAACTACCGCGATAAACTTCAATTCCCATCGTCACACTCCTTTTCAATCATTAATTTTTTCCGTTCATGATAGATATCATTTAAATCATCTTCGACTTTTCTTTTTTGAATAGCTAATTCATCCAGCTCTTCTAAATAACTATTTGAAATTTTTCGCGATTCATGAAGAAATCCCTCTTGAAGTTGGTCAAAAAAATTTCTAGAGGAAGGATAGGATTCAAATGCATCCCATAAATAACGGTGCGCATCAGAGCTATAGCCCTCAAAGCGGTTCAACTCATCTTCCAGATTTCTTTTTTCTCTTACAATTTCTCTTTCTTTTTGGAAAAGTTGGTCTTCTTGTCTTCTTAATTCCGATAGTTGTTGATCGTGATTCATCTTCCAACTCTCTCAAGCTATTGAATGCTCGCAGCAGTAGCTTCATCCACTGCTGTAAATCCAGTTGAAACGCTTTGCAGGTTGGTCCCGATTGATTCAATCGCCGCTGCAATTTCTTCTGCTTTGGTTTTAGCAGTATCAATGGCTTGATGGGCCGCATCATTACCAGATAGTTTGGTTTGTTCATCTTTCGAAGCCGATGCAACTCCCGAAAGTGCATCTCCACTACTTTTTAAAGAAGCCGCTAACTCTTGTGCCGTTTCAGCATTACTTTTAATTTCAATCATCCTAGTCCCTCCCATACTAAATCTATTTATCCATTCTACCAAAATATTGAACTAATGTAAAACCGCTTCCACAGCTCCTAATTAGTGATAAATGCTTGCTGGATGGGCCTTTCTTATGTTAAAATTGACAGAGAAAATGAGGTAATGTATGAACGTAATGAATGAAATTCTTGAAAAGATTCAAGCTTATGACACGATTATTATCCACCGTCATCAGAATCCGGATCCGGATGCGATTGGTAGCCAGGTGGGCTTGCGGGATCTCCTGCGTGCGCACTTCCCTCAAAAGCGGGTCTTGGCAACTGGCTATGATGAGCCGACCTTGACTTGGCTTGCTGAAATGGATACTGTCAGCGATGAGGACTATGCTGAAGCTTTGGTGATTGTCTGTGATACAGCCAATACTCCCCGCATCGATGACAAGCGCTATACGAATGGTGATTTCCTGATCAAGATCGACCACCACCCAAATGACGATGCTTATGGCGATCTGCTCTGGGTCGATACTGAGTCTAGCTCTACCAGTGAGTTAATCGCACTTTTTGCTAAGGAATTGGATCTTGAACTTCCTGTATGTGCTGCGCGTCTTCTCTATGCTGGGATTGTCGGCGATACAGGTCGCTTCCTTTATCCTGCTACTTCGACTCGGACTTTTGAGCTGGCTGCCTATCTTCGAGGCATTCCTTTTGATTTTACAGCACTTGCTCGTCAGATGGATACGATCAATCTCAAAACCGCTAAGCTTCAAGGTTATGTCTATGACCATCTTGAGATCGATGAACATGGTGCTGCGCGTGTGACCTTGACACAAGAACTCTTAAAGAAATTCGATCTACGGGATTCAGAGACTGCTGCAATTGTTGGGGCACCTGGGCGCATTGATACCGTGTCTGTTTGGGCTATCTTTGTCGAGCAGGCCGACGGTCACTTCCGTGTCCGAATGCGTAGCAAACGAAAAGTGATCAACGAGATTGCCAAACGTCATAATGGTGGTGGCCATCCACTAGCGAGTGGAGCCAACTCTTACTCCCTCGAAGAAAATGACCAAATCTACCAAGAGCTACAAGAAGTGGCTCGCACGAACGAAGGCTGAGAACGGTTTCTCAGCCTTTTTATCTTGGTCATGGGGTTTTCATTTGATATTTCTTATGGTAAAATAAAGCTAATAAATTTTAAGGAGACTTATTATGGAAAAAAATCGTTTGTTTATCATTATCTCTGCTGCGGTAGCGATTCTTAGCTCTTTCTTGCCATGGGCAAGCCTTAATGCTGGTGCCTTTGGTTCATACAGCTGGAATGGCCTTCGCGGAGATGGATGGTTTGTTATTATCTTCGCAGTCGTTGCGATTGTCCTTGCTTGCTTGAACGATGTAAAATCTTCACTACCAAAAGGTTTTGCAATTGGTGTTATCGTAGCAGGAGCTCTCTCAACTATCGTAACATTGATCGATCTATTTGGTGTAAACAAATATGCTGTTGACTTCAATGGTTATGGCGTTTCAATTGGCTTTGGTTTGATCCTTGCTTTAATCGCATCAATCGCTATTGTTGTAACTGGTCTCTTGGCGATGTCAGGTGGTAAAATCACAAAAGGAACCTTCGAAGAACTTGCTGAATCTGGTAAAGGATTTGCACAAACAGTTGGACGTGTGACAACTACTACAGTTAAAACTGCAGTAGATGAAATCAAAAAAGAATCACACGAACACACTGAAGGACAAGCTGATCAACCAGTGGAAGCACCAAAAGATCCAAATCAATCTGAACAATAATAAGATCAGAATCACCTTGGCTTAGGACAGGGTGATTTTTTTGATCATGAATTTAAATAAAATTAGTGAAAATACTTGTCAAGATCCTGGAAATTTGGTAAACTAGCTTAGTAACAATCTATGGCTCGGAAAGAGACCATGGCAGAAAGGAAATATTGCAAATGAAAAAAGATATCCATCCAGAATATCGCACTGTTGTCTTCATGGACACTACTACTGGTTACAAGTTCCTCAGCGGTTCAACTAAATACTCTAGTGAAACAGTTGAATTCGAAGGTGAAACTTACCCATTGATCCGTGTTGAAATTTCATCAGACTCACACCCATTCTACACTGGACGTCAAAAGTTCACTCAAGCAGATGGACGTGTGGATCGTTTCAACAAAAAATACGGTCTCAAATAAGAACCAACACAGAACCACTTCCCTTTCGGGAGTGGTTTTTTTGATCTCCGTTTCTTTTATTGTGAATGCACAAAATAAGAGGTTAGGATGTTGATCCCAACCTCTTTTTTCATCTTAATGGAATTGCATCCCACCATCCACGATAATGGTTTGACCTGTGATGTAGTTTGAATCTGGTCCAGCAAGGAAGCTGACTGCTGCTGCCACATCTTCTGGTTCTGAAAGACGTTTCAAAGTGATATCTTTAGCGAATGTTTGCATACCCCATTCGTCGTCTTTGCCCGCGTTCTTCCCAACTTCATGAGCAATGTCAAACATCATTGGAGTCTTCACGATACCTGGTGCATATGCATTGACAGTAATTCCTGAATCCGCCAAGTCACGCGCCAAAGTCTGTGTGATACCACGAACTGCAAATTTAGTACCACCATAAACAGTCAAGTTAGGGTTACCTACAACACCTGCTTGTGAAGTTGCATTGATAATCTTTCCACCATGCCCCAGTGCTTTGAACTGAGCTTGAGCTGCTTGTGCACCCCAAATCACACCACCAACGTTAATAGCAAATGTACGTGTAAATTGTTCTTCTGTAATCGTATCAAGTGGTGTAGTTGGCGCAACACCTGCATTGTTTACGACAACATTCAAATCTCCAAAATGGTCAACAACCTTTTGGAAAGCTGCAGCCACTTCTTCTTTTTTAGACACATCAGCTACGACTGCAAAAGCATTATCTGCTGACAACTCAGCAACTGCTTTTTCAGCTGTTTCAGCATTGTAGTCCAATACTCCGACCTTGAAGCCATCTTGCACCAAACGTTTTGCGATTGCAAAACCGATTCCTTGACCAGCACCTGTGACAATAGCTACTTTAGACATATGATTCCTCCTTGGTATCAACGATACCAGCAAACGTTCCTATCAGAACAGCAAAGGTTAACAGTCAGTTTTGGGTGAATCTATAATAAGTTCCTTCCAAAACTATGCTAACAGTATACTCCTTTGTGAAATAAGTGTCAAACTCTGGCCCTGTTTTTTGAAAATATAGTTTATTTATATGATATTTTTATTTAGTGATAAATGAACTAAAGCATGAAATAGAGTTTGGCTTTTACCTCCAACGGATAACTATTCTATTCTGTAAAAGCTACATAAAAAGAGGCTGGGACAAAAGTCCTAGCCTCTCAATTATTTTTGGATTGTCAAGCAAGACGCAGTGGTTGAGTGGGCTCTACTGCGCTGATTTCATCAGCTTTTACAGCCCTACTCAACTGTGCGGAGGTGGGACGACGAAATCGAATTCTAACGAATTACCGATTTCTGTCCCACTCTCATAAACTATTTGTTTGATTGATCCCTTTAGTCATCAGACTCTGCAAATACTTGAGTGGCTTTGACTGCTTTCTTCCACCCCTTGTACAGCTCTTCCTTTCGAGATTCATTCATCTTGGGTTCAAAGATTTGGGCTGCTCCATGAAGAGATTTTAATTCTTCCAAGTCCTTCCAATAGCCTACGGTCAGACCTGCTAGGAAGGCTGCTCCTAGAGCCGTTGTTTCCAAGTTTTTCGCGCGGGCAATTGCAATTCCAAGAATATCTGCCTGAAACTGCATTAAATAATCATTTTTCGCTGCTCCTCCGTCTACTTTTAGGACAGGGATAGGAGTCTTGGCATCTACCTGCATGGTGTCGATAATATCGCGTACTTGATAAGCAATGGATTGAAGGGTTGCCTTGATAAAGTCTTCCTTGGTCGTTCCCCGGGTAAGTCCAAAGACAGAACCACGCGCCTCTTGATTCCAGTATGGTGCTCCAAGACCCGTAAAGGCAGGGACCACATAGATTTCATCCTGGTTCTGGGACTTCAAAGCATAGGCCTCAGATTCAGGTGAACTGTCGATCATCCGCAGACCGTCACGAAGCCACTGAATAGCACTTCCGGCGATAAAGATCGATCCTTCAAGGGCGTAGTAGACCTTGCCATTGATCCCATATCCAATCGTCGTCAGCAAGTTATTTTCTGATAACTGCATCTCTTCACCCGTATTCATGATGATAAAAGATCCAGTTCCGTAAGTATTCTTGACCATCCCAGGTTCAAAGGCTAATTGACCAAAGAGGGCAGCTTGCTGGTCTCCCGCCATCCCTGCAATCGGCACTTGTCCACCGTAGAAATGGAAAGGCGCTGTCTTGCCATAAATTTCAGAGTTTGAACGGACTTCAGGAAGCATGGCTTTAGGAATGTTGAGGATTTCCAAAATTTCTTCGTCCCATTTTAGTTCCTTGATATTGTAAAGCATGGTCCGAGCAGCATTAGAATAGTCTGTCACGTGGGCTGCTCCATCCGTCAGCTTCCAGACCAACCAAGTATCAATGGTCCCAAAGAGCAATTCTCCTTTTTCTGCACGCTCTTGTGCTCCTTCAACATGGTCCAAAATCCAACGAACTTTTGTTGCTGAAAAGTAGGCATCGATGACCAAACCTGTCTTTTGGTGGAAGGTTTCTACATAGCCTTGGTTTTTAAGTTCTTCAGCCAGTGGAGCAGTTTGTCGCGATTGCCAGACAATAGCATTGTAAATAGGAAGGCCTGTGTTCTTATCCCAAACAACTGTCGTTTCCCGTTGATTGGTAATGCCGATCGCCTCGATTTGATTGGGCTTGATGCCACTTTCAATAAAGACCTCAGCGATCACCGACTGAACCGAGTTCCAAATCTCATTGGCATTGTGTTCCACCCAACCAGCCTGCGGAAAAATCTGAGTGAATTCCTTTTGACTAGAGCTAACTTGCTCGCCTTTTTTATTAAAAATGATAGCCCGCGAACTAGTGGTTCCCTGGTCAATCGCCATGATGAAAGTTTCTTGAGACATAAACTGCCCTCCTGAATTAGGTACTTAAAAATCTTGTTCTTTCATAAACTAGTATACTCTATTTCATCTAGGATTTGTATCCATTTTTTTAATAAATTCCTGTTTAAATTTTCCTTCTACTTCCAGCTTTATCTGACAAAGTTAAAAGAGCCCTAAGGCTCTTCAAAGTCATATTTCATACGCTTATAAAGATTTGCTTTGATCTAACCGATTTAAAAACTCCATGGTCGGACTGTCTTGGTAAAGTTCTTTGAGAGGAATCTTCTGATAGACAGCTATTTCGTCCGCAGTCACACCATAACGAATTAATAGATCATAAATACGATTTAAATCATGACGTAATTCATCCGTTATGAGGACATTATCGCTTGTTTCTTTTGTTTTCCAATAATAAGATGGTAGAACTTCCTTGGTTTCAATTAAAACATTTTGCAATAAGGTTCCCCCATGACTATCCTTCTGAGTGATATCTGCCCCAAGTTCCAACATTTTCTCAAAAACCTTGAAAGACTGGTCCGCCTTTTCCTTAGACGAATACATTTCATATTGGCCATTCCAACGTTTGATCATGCGCCTGCAGTCAAATACAGCTCTTCCACCGGCTGTTTGGATGACTGGTTGACAAAATGGATTCAGCTCGGTCGACTCTTCAATAAAGTTAAGATCTGCCCCTCTATCAATGAGTAAGTCTGCAATATCTAAATGTCCCGATTTGATAGCGACTTGAAGGAGCGACTGTCCCTGATCTCTTTTAGGTTTGTCACCCGAAACAGCATTGACTTCTTCAGGCTTTTTATCCAATATCTGACGGATAGCCTCTAGATCTCCTCTTCGCAACATCTGAAAGGTTTTTTGCATGGTCTTGCCCCTCTCTCATTATAGATAAGAATGACACTGTGTTGATACTTTGATCCTATCTCTAGGTTCTTCGTTAAACTGATTATACCATTTTATGGACTCTTAATTAAAGTCCTAAAGGGTAAATATGACAGACTCCCACCGAAAGAGGTATAACCCTATTTCAATGATTTTCGTATAGCCACTAGCCAAGAGGCTACTAGGATTTCGAAAATAACTAGAAGGATGATCTGAGGAAGAAAACTTTGAACCAGCATAAGGACAGCCAGACTATCGATCAGCATATGAGCCAGGATACAAGGGACAGCTCCTTTTGAATACTCCTTGAGCGCTCCAAATAGGAAGGTATTCCCTAAAATCATCAGGTAAAAGATGAGATAGTTGGACGAACCTGCTGTAATCCAAGGGAGTTGATAAATAGGGATATGCCATAGGAACCAGACAATGGAAAGACCCATCATTTTAGGTATAAAGTGCTTACTAAAGGAAAGATGATCTTGTAAAAACCAACGCCAACCGACTTCTTCTAGACCGCCATATAATAAGGTCCAGGGGAAATAAAGGAAGAAGGCCAAGAGGGAGTTCCCAGTAAAGCGAACATTCATGAGCAGGATGGAGATTCCATAATAGATGACGGGAACGAAGAAAGCTAGGATCCAGGACAGGGGACTTTCTTTTTGAAGAAAAACCTTTTTGAAAAAATCACCCAAGGATTTGACTTCACCCAGGACAAGAGAAAAGACCGCCGCAGTAATCAGGGGAATACAGTTCATTAGGATAAACAGTAGTGAGGCACCTATACTAGTCCCATCAGGGAAAAACCAAAGGATAACTTGCCCTACTAAAAAGGTAGCTAGGAGCGCAGTCAGTGCATACCAAATAGCGACTGATTGTTTTGAAATAAATTTTCTCATTTTTCCTCCTTTACTGTTACATACTTCTTTCTTGCAATCATGATTGCTAAACTAATAATAAGAATTTTACTGACTATAGATAGCCATACCTCTTCATTCACTAGAATCTGAGACAAGGAATTGATACAGGCATGGGTCATGACACAGATCCATAAATTTTTCGTTTTATGATACAAGGCCGATAAGATAAAGCAGTTAGTTAGCAGACCTACTAGAAACGGAAGCAACTGAATGACAGCTAAAGAACCATCGATATAAAAGTATAGTAGATGCCAACTAGACCAGGCTAAAAAGGTGATCACAGTAGCTGAAAGATATGGTATTTTTTCCTGCAAAGTTGGTTGAAAGAAATAACGCCAGCCAATTTCTTCAACTCCACCAAAAAGAAGAGCCTTGAAAAAAAGCACTACTGGCAAGACCAACGATTGAGTAGTGATCTTACCACCAAAGATAAAGGGGAAAAAGTCGAGTAGCAAGAAAACAAGCACCAAACAATAATTTGCTAACCTGTCTTTGACTTGAAAAAAATCTTTGAGAAGTTGTTTAAAACTAGATTGATGGTAACTAATGCTTGCAAGACTACCCCAAAAAGCAGATGATAAGCCACCTAAAACAACAGCGATGATCCCCATTGGTGATGTAAAATCAACCTTCGCTCCTCCTGCTCTTAAAAGCCACACCAGAAGGCTGACTCCTAATATTTGACCGAAGGTCCCTAACAAATACATAGATAGGGCTTGCTTTCTATTCATTCATGATTCCTTTTCTATTCTTTCATCTAGTTCATGACTCTATTAGATTTGGAGCATCCCCTAATCCGCATCAACCCATAGATGGTATTGTTCACAATGGAGACATCGAAAGAGATAGCCACACATAGAACCATCCTTGACTAAGTATTCAGCTACATCCTGAAATTCATTACGTGACTCGTATTCTGCTAAGACTTGCTCAGCAATGCCCATTTCTTCCAGTTCACGAGTGCCAACTGTCCCCAGATAGGCGCAGTAGTCTCGGCAACAAGAGAGCCAATATTCGCCCTGCCAGCTACTATAGCCTGGAGTTTGACAGAATAGGACCTGATCTTTTTCCTTATCCATGACCCCTTGCCAATCAGCATCTTGTATAAACTCTGCTTCAAACTTCTGGGCAGCACGACCTGTAGCAATACAAGTCGGACAGAGATGGCTTAGCTCCTCCACACAATAAGGTCTCAGAACATAATAGATGGTGTGGTCTTCCCCACACGAAGGACAGGTCTTAGGCTCCCCTTCCTTAAAAGCACCAGTCCCTAGTGGATCCGGATGATAGCGGAAGGTTGGCAAGGAACTGATTTTCTCTTTTTGAGTCTCTTTTTCTTTTTCAGTCAAAGGACGAGGGAGAGCAAAGCGATCTCCATGACTGAGACTCATCTTTTCTAAGGTAAAAAGCTTCTTAACTTGCTTGCGATCAGACTTGTCTACTAGCTCTAAGAAGAGGGAAAAGGCACTAGCATACAAGCCCAACTCTTGGTAAACATCCACCAATACCTGCTTGGCTTCTGGAGTTTCCAGTAAAGCTAGCCGATCCGCAAATTCATAGAGAGCCAGCACGCTGGATGAATCCTTCTCTTGCTCTTGGAACTGCTTTTTAAGATGGATATATTCTTTCATAGAATCATTCATATGACTACTCGCTTTCATTTTTAAAGGAATCAAATCGTAGATCCTATTTCTACAGATGATTGTATTCTAACCTGGATCATGTACTTTAAACCCATACCTACCTGCATTTCGTTTGAGCTTCTCCACCAGCTCTTCATTCCGCTTGCTTTTTCCAAAAAAGAAGGGAATAGTCTTTCCATTTCTAAGCTCGATATAAAAAGCATAGCGAGCCCCACCACCAGATCGTCCACGAAAAATTGCATAGGTGATTTGCTTGATCTCTTTCAGTGGGATCCTGCGACGACTGAAACACAGAGCGACATGGATATAGAAGATTCCACGGCTAATGTGGAAAGGGGCAAAGAAGGGACCACTACTACGCCTCGCGATTGCCCTTCTTCTCAGGAAAAGGAGAACAGTGAAAACGAGCAAGAAAACTAGCACAAATAGAATAGGAGCATATAGTTGCATTCCTTCAAACTCTATCACATGACTAGCCATTCTCGCTCTCCTTCCTGTTTTTACTTGGTAATGTCAGTTCTTAAATAGTAGCTGTCACCACTTTTTTGCCTTAGAGATTTTTTGCATGATCAATACGCTGATCAATGCGATTGCTCCATTTTGTTAATTCTTTTAGCGTCTCCACTTCACAAATAAATAGGACGTAACTATCGCTATCAATGTCTATTCCACCTACACAGAAACCTTCTGTTTCCCATTTCCTATCGAGCATAGAGCACCAATTCGTAATAGTGTCCTCTTCATCAAACCAATCATCTTCCATCTGAAGATTCTTCTTTTCAGCCAGTGATTTCATGAAGTAACTAAAATCTTCTAATTCAGGATTCCAATCTAATTCAACAGCTTCATTCGCATCTATCAATTCATCTGCAATGCCAAGCCAAATAATAGTTTCTTCTGTTTCATCCTCATCAATTCCACGCTCATCATAGCGATCAATATTTTCCTCAAAATAAGACCAAGGTGATTCTAAGCAATTTTCAATAGCATCATAGATAGAGCTGTCCTCAGTCAGTAACCGAACGATACGAGTATACTCTTCTTTCGCTGTTTGATTCATTATTCGTTATCCTCACTTTTCTATAGTTTCCTTTGTTCCTAGATTTCTAATCTTATATAAAATTGTCACTTTCCATTTGGGGGTCTTATTTCATCTCAACCCATTTTTCATTGTCCATGATAAAGGGCTTAGCCAGACCTTCACCTGTGTAGTTCTGGTATTTGGTCTCCAAGTATTTGTAGACATCTTCCTTGGTCGCAAACTTAATGGCTTGATAGGGCTCTTCAAAGGTCAGCTTCTCAACAAAGAGATAGCCGTCCTTGGCAGGAACCAAGACACCGACGTGCCCGACAAAAAGGGTATTGCCATCTAGGTTATCATGAACAATAACGGAAAGCATGCGCGCATTTTCATTGAACTTGAAATGAGCAAAATATTCTTCCATCTTCTTGGCATGGACCTTGACATCCGTTGTAGCCTCTGTTGGAACCCGTGAATACAGAATGTTAAAGGCTTCCTTGTCTGCCTCATCGAAGACTTTTCCTTTGTCAATGGCATCATTGTCCACAAATAAAAGTTCACTATCCGCTTTCATCTTAGGAATCTCGATGCGATTCTTCAGAAGAGTATAACTATTGATCCGGCAGTTGGTCCCGACGAAATCGCCCTTTTTCTTGGTCCACAAGTCACTGATCTTCTCAACATTGTAGTCTGTTTTCTTGAACTTACTGAAGTCACCCGTCAAGCCGACCGAGCCTACAATGCTATCGTAGTCTGTTACTAGACCTAGAAACTTGTCTACACTTTCCTGATCCAAATAAGCAGACAAAAGAGTCCGCACTTCTTCGACACTCGCCTTGCTGTTGAGGTTGCTGTAGCTTCCCTTGTAGCGCTCCTTGTCTGAACTAGATTTCTGCACAGTGGAACTTTCCTGCTTTTCCTTAGATTGCTTTTGGTTGCTACCACAAGCCGCTAAAGCAAAGATCGCCAAGACGCAGCTAGTAAGAAGCATGATTTTTTTAGATGGTTTCATAAAATGGTTCCTTCTAATAATTGTTGTAAGAATCATTTATTTTAAAGTTTCTTAGCTTCATTATATCAATAAATAGATTGAAACAGAAAGAAAAAACTCTCTACTATAATAATACTGATTTTAAAACAATAGTTGAGGATCTAGTGTTAAAAAAACTATTTTCTTACATACTATTAATTATTTGATATAATACTCCAAAGGAGGTAGGCAAATGGTAGTAGAAACTGTAAAAGAAGGAAATTCAACCAAAGAAGATAACAATCTTGACTCTGATTTGACTAATGATATTTTTGATGAATATGATGATATTTTCAAAGCTTTAGTCGGAAACTGACAATCTATCTAATAGAAAAACAGATTGATAAAAAAGCATGTTTTTGCCAATGCCAATAAACGAACAGCCTTTTACGTTTTGGTGAAATTTTTACGATTAAATGGTTATCATTTTTCTGTCACAGTTGATGAGGCCGTTGAGATGTGCGTTAAAATAGCTGTGGAGTCATTAACTGATGAAAAGTTAGCAATCTACTCTAAATGGATTTCTGAACATTCATGTAAGGAGACTGGCAAACAATAAGATTACAAGTCTAATTTGATTTAGCATAAAAAATAAGAAAAAAGACAATATTAGAATTCTGGAATTCAGAAAACTGATATTGTCTTTTTTACGGAATGTTTAATCGTAATTGTAGAAATAAATACATTTCCTTTAAAACTCTTATTTAATCTTGTGTTTGTTCATCTTTTCTTCAAAGATAGCTGTCATAATTTTGCGGAGCTCTTCGCCTTCTTTTTCAGGAAGGTCCCCTTGACGTTTTGCCACCGCATAGAGTTCAGGGTATTGCTTGGCTACACGCTCAACTGTCTTGGTTGTCGCATGCCCTCTGACAAAGAAAGGAATGCGTTTGATCCATTCTTGCGGTACAAGGGCAAGCAACTTCTTCGCTGCTTCTTTATCAGAAATCTCAGCCGTACTCAATCCTTGCTTGATTTGTTCTTGTTCTTTTTCTGTAAAATCTTTTAATTCCATAGTAAACTCCTCATTTGTTTATCTAAGGACACATTATACACCTATGGAGAGGAAAGTACAACTAAAGAAACTGAAAAACAGAGCAAGGGTAAGTCATCCCTGACTCTATCTCTTAATCGTTAAATCTTATGAAGTATATTGATTTCCGATTTACTGTGGAGCATCTCCCTTTTGCTTTAAATAATAGTCACTTGCCTCAGTTAGTTTTTTATAATAATGATCGTAACTCTTACTAAATTGTCTAATCAGAGGAATAGCTACTTCATAGTAGTGATGGTTAATCAAAAATGTTTTCAGTTGATCTTGAATATTTTTCATTGGACTTGTTTTGTAATCATCACTGTTCAAATAGCGATCAAAAATAGAAATTGTGTCCTTATTTTCATTATGCCACTTTTCATAACTTTCTACCGCAGCTATCTTAGCTTCATTAACCTCTTTTAAGGTCTTCATATTAAAACTAGAACTCAGTTCATCAACATAATCCTGTTCTTCTCTGCTTAACTCAAAGGTTGGAAGGCTATCTAAATATTGAATATACTTCTTAAATGCTTCTTCTCCATCTTTTGACAAGGGCTCCTGTAAAAAAGGCTGATAGGCAGCAAATAAGCATTGCCCCAAGTATCCTGGAAATGCTCTTTCGAGTCTCTTATAAAGGGAGTCTTCAGCTTCGATGACCGCAAGTTTTTCATTGATCAAATCCGTGTCTTCGCCTTTGATATAGAGATCGAACACTACTTTCCGTTTCTCATCACTTTCTAGTTCTTGCTCTTTTCTTCTGAGAATACTAGATGCAGTAGCCCCATCTGACTTCAGACAGTCCTTTATTTCTGTTATGGTTAGCCCTAATTTTTTAAACAAGGCAATCTTATTCAGAATCTCTACATCCTTTTCCGAATATTCCCTATACCCATTTTCTAGTCTTCGAGGATGAATAAAACCTTTTTCTTCATAGTATTCTAGTGCTTTTCGAGTTAAAGCTGTTATTCTTTGAATATCATTTCTTAACATGATCTTGCACCCCCTTTATCTATATAATACTCCTGTCCCCAAGGGGCATGTCAACCTTTACCTTATAAACAGAAGACAATCATTTTTTAATCTCTTTTATCTCTTATTATAACAAGGTTCCACGAATATATCAGTCATTAAAAAAGAAAAACAGCCAACCCTGTGGTTAACTGTTTAAAAAGAAGTTACCAAGTATATTTATAGAAGTATCAGCATTCAATTTTACTTTAAATCGTACTTCCAGTCTTCTCCATCTTGGTAGTAGAAAAATTCAGACAGGTCTTCTTCAAGAAAAATACGAAGCATATCTTCCATATCTAAGGAGAGGTCTAGATTTGGCAATTCTTTCAGGTTCTCCCACCAGACTTCTCCCTCTTCAGAGGATATTAAGTCTCCTTCAAACTTTTCTGTCTTATAAAAGAGAACTACATAACGAATGTCGTCTTCCACCCAATCTTTCATTCCACACATCTGCGGAGAAGCAATCCTTAAGCCAGTCTCTTCCTTCACTTCACGGATCACTGCTTCCGTAAATGATTCTCCCACTTCGACATGACCACCAGGAAAGGTTATGCCTGGCCAGTCTTCTTTTTTTCGATCCATAACAAGAACTCTATCTCCGTCTCTTACCATACAAAGATTTGTAAACTCAACGGTCTCATTCATACAAATACTTCCTAACTATGTTTGTCTTTTTCTTTAAGGATAGGATAAACAATCTGTACCCTATGCTTTTTTTGGTTGCACTTGCGTATGGGCTGGCAAGTCTCCTAGATGCCTCTTATCTTTCCGAAACATCGTCATTGCCAGTAAGGAAACGGCGAGTAGAGTAGCCGAAATAGAAAGGACAATGAATAACATATCAAAATCACTATAGAAGCCATGAATCGTGCCCATATGACCGAGTTGCCAAGGTAAAAATTTGATGACATTTCTAATCAAGCTTGCCTGCACTGTTTTTTTCTGGTAGACCAGTTCAAGTCCCGCTTTTACCTTCCCAAAACTGCCATCATTTTTATAATCCAAGAATGTGAAAAGAAGCGTGATTGGCAAAACAGAGGTAAAAAATACAAGCCACTGCGACTGAATTTCTGTAAACTCTGGGACGCCATTAAAAAAGATGATGTAAATAAGCATCGAACCTAAAAATAGAAAAACTAAATAAGCTAGAATGAAAAGATAATCAAACAGAAATTCTGTCATTCTTTTTTTAAACGAAATAGGATTGATTGCTAACATCTTCATCACTGTCTCCCCCTTTCTCATCTCCTATTATAATATAAGGGTGCGAATAAAGATACTATTTATAAAAAGAAGCCTGCAATCTCTCGATTCCAGTCTTCTTCATTCCTAATCTTCCCTATAAATAACAAAGCCATTTGGCTGAATGTTCAATCGATCATCAGAGATGCTCCCAAGACTAATCAGATCTGCTTGTCCTCTTTCTAAGACAAAGTCTGTCTTCGAGTGGTTAAAGTAGGCTTTGAGAAGGTGGCCTTCATGCTGCCATTCTACTGCTACTACATCTAGCTCTACTTCTTCCAGACTCACTTTACCATACTGAATCATGCCCGCTACTTCTTTTCGGAGTTGGATCAAGTCCTTCATAAAATTCAGCATATCATTGTCCTCTGACACGCGCTCCCATGGCATGACACGGCGGCAATCTGGGTCTGGACCACCGATGAGGGCTAGCTCCGTTCCATAATAGATACAAGGCGTTCCGCGTTGCAGATAGAGGAAGGCGAGAGCAGACTTGACGGACTGAAGATCGCCTTTGGCCGTCGTCAAAATGCGCTCTGTATCATGCGAGTCCAAGAGGTTGAACATGACCTCAGAGATTTGCTGCCTGTAGTACATCGACTGGCTATTGATCTCCCAAATGAAGCGTTGCGTCTCCTTATGCCCCCGCAGGAAATAATCCTTGATACTTTCAGAGAGGGGATAGTTCATCACCGCATGGAACTCATCACCATTGAGCCATGGTTGGGACGAATGCCAGATTTCTCCGAGGATATAGAGGTCTGGCTTCTTGGCCAAGACCGCCTTACGGAAATCTCGCCAGAATTGATGGTCAATTTCATTGGCCACGTCCAGTCGCCAAGCATCGATCTCAAACTCTTCAATCCAGTATGTCGCCACCTTCAAGAGATAGGCCTTCACCTCTGGATTAGCCGTATTGAGCTTAGGCATATAGCCCGCAAAGGCAAAAGCATGGTAAGACAAGTCGCGACTATTCCACAGATTTTCTGAGGAGACAGGGAACTTTTTAATATGGAACCAATCCTTGTAAATCGAATCCTCCCCGTGTTTGACCACATCCTGCCATTGGGGTGAATCATAGCCAATATGGTTGAAGACGGCATCCAGCATGATCTTCATCCCACGCGCATGAGCCTCTTTCACTAGTTTGCGGAAGGTCTCTTTATCACCAAAATGTCGATCAATTTCAAAGTAATCAATGGTGTCGTATTTGTGGTTGCTTGGTGATTCAAAAATCGGGCAAAGGTAGAGCCCTGTAATTCCTAGATCCTGCAAGTAGTCCAAGTGATCGATGATTCCCTGCAAATCTCCACCAAAGAAATCCAACATTGTAGGGGCAATTGACGCATCCCAAGGACGGACACCCTCTGGGGAAATGGCTGGATTCCCATTGGCAAAACGCTCAGGAAAAATCTGATACCAAACTGTCTGAGCCACCCAGTCCGGAACAGCACACCCATCAATCTCATGGATAAAAGGAAGCTTAAAGCCATTCATGACGAAGTCCAGGTTCTCCTTGTTGTAGGCTGCCACACCTCGATCTCCGTACAAGATCTTCTCTCCCGCTGTATCCTCTAATTCAAAGAGGTACTGGATCCGTGCATGGCTGACAGATACCGAAACTTGCCAATAATCAAAGAGGTCGTCGGTCGTCACCTTGTCCATTTCCTTGGTTGCCTCATATAGATCCTCTATAAAAATAAAAGGATCCCCATAATGCAAGACAATCCGTTTGATATCCTCTTTCTTAGTCCGGATGCGAATATGGAGCTGGCCATCCTTATAAAGATAGGCATACTCCGATTCAGGCCGGTGGTAAATCGCTGTTAATTCCATCTGTCTCGTCTCCTACTATACTCTCTTTTCATCATTCACTGTTTTATGCAAACGATTACACAAAACTCACTCTAGTATACAACTTTAGAAAAAGGTTTGCAAGATCTTGTGAGATAATTTTAGACTTCTAACTTTTTAAGATTGTAATGCAACACAAAAAGCCCAGCGATTGGGCTTTCTCATCATCTAAATGACTGATACTCATTCCTTACTTGTATGCCGTTTTCCAAGACTGAGCGCTTGCTCTTCTGACATTTCAACTACTTTCGCAAAGTTGGTATTTCGTGGCATGCTATCCTTAGAGTACCAATAAACCTCAGCACTTCCATTTCTGGCCACATAAACAACTGGAGCCAGTTGAAGAGTTGGCTCTGTAGGCTGGACAGGTTGAACGGGCTGTGCAGGCACTGCTGGCTGACTCGGTTGAGGGGCTTGACTTGGTTTCGTCTCTACAGAAGGACTGGCTGGTTGTGGTTGACTACTTGGTTCCGTCGGCACTAAAGATGGCTTGGCGGTTCCCTTCAGATAGTCAATGGTCGCATTCTTGGAATAATTATCCAAGGTAACGGTGGTGATCCCATAAGCATCTACTGACTCTTCGGGGCTACTTAAATTGATTGGTAGAAGGTTGCCATCTCGATCAATTCCTACATATTGCAAGGTCACCTGCCGAGGAATCAATTCATCCCCCGTATAGACAGGCGTCACCTTATAATCCAGCCAATAATTGGGGTGGGTGGCCAGCCAGCTATCGAGCCTTTTCTCGTAGTAAAGCATGCCTTCCACATTGCTATCTGCTGTCCCTTTATAATTCCCCGTATTGGTCCAAGCAGTTAGCGGAACCAGATTTTTCCCTTCATTGGTCAAGCCACTAAATTGATAGCCAATCAGATGCCCTCTATGGAACAGCCAGGCCTTCTTCCCTTTGTTTCCATAAGCAATCTTATAATTGTGCCAGCCAACCGGATTATAGTTGAGACGTGGTTCTCTTTTTTTCTTTGGCTCATCCTTGTCCTGCAGCTGAATATGTGCCGAAGTCGCCCGACCTAAATGATCAAACTCACCTAGAACGAGCTGCTTATTGCCATTAAAAGGCAATAGATTCAGACTCTGGTAATCGAGGCCCGTTTGCTGGGCTTGAGCCCCTTGAACAATGGCCATGGACATAAAAACCGAGACCAGCGTAACAATAACATTTTTCAAAAACCGTTTTGTAACCATGATTGAAACTCCCACATTTCTATCTAGTAATATTATAGCAGAAAACAGCGGTTACAAACATAGAAGATAGGCAATTTCTTCTCCTATGTCAATTAGATTTTTCAATAAGTTTATTTTTACTTTAATATTCTTTAGTGTATAACATATTGACTATTATTTTAATACATAAAATGATACACAACTATTCTAAATCAACTTATATTCATACCACTCTTCATCTACTTTCTGAAATCCCAAAGCCAAAAACATTCTTTGACTTTGAGTATTAAAAGGATAAATTTGAGCAGTTACCTTAACCATTTCTTTCTCTTTGGCCAACTGTATCATTTCAGAAACACATCGTCTTCCGATATGTAAATTCTGATACTCTTTGCTGATCACTATAGAAAGCTCTGAATTATCTTGAAGTGTCACATCTCCAACTAACACTCCCTCATATTGGATATAATAGCAAGAACCATGTGAAGATAGGTAATCATACATTTTATGAAGTTTTGTTACATCGTAAATCTGATCAGTATTATCCACTTGTTTGCAAACCTCACTATCTTGATACCAAAGAAGGGAGATCTCATCATTCCTATAATAGGGAATAAGCACTATCTGATCGTCTACTATTCTATTCATACTTACTCATTTCTTTCATCATAATGGGTTCCATTTACTTTTAGCTTAATCTTAATATAAATATCCAGTCTTATCTCTGATGGCTCTACTCCCGAATCACCTTGATTTTTCTTCTATTTGCAATGAAACTACTCAAGAAACTGATAATGGTAATCAGCCCAATGACAAGAGGGAAAATAAAAGTGAAATACATTTCAAAGCTTATCTTATTTTCTTGTAGCAATCCTGTTCTCCAAAGACCGATAGCAACAAAAATAGCCAGTCCCATCACAATCAAGGTTTGAAGGAAAGTTCTTTTTAGCATTTTTTTCTTCGCCTCTCCTACTTCACATTCTGAAACCTCATAGATATCGAGTTCCAAACGATGAATCACCTGCTCTTGTTGGTACAGAGAGTAGCAAAATACTAAAAACGTGATCACACCGACACAATCTGTAGTGAACATGAAACTGAGCAGGAATCCAAGGATAATCCCCGACATAAAGAGCATGTACATGTTGTTCCCAAAGGTACTCAATTCTTTTTCCTTGTATTCGTCAAGCTCACCTTTAATATCGTAGAAGGCTTTAACACATTTCAATTGCCAGTTTTTATTCATCATCATCGATCCTCCAAAATAAAGAATTCAAATCCGTCCCAAGCTCTTTTGCCAGATTGATACAGAGATCTAAGGAAGGGTTATACTTCCCATTCTCAATCATATTAATCGTTTGCCTGGAAACTCCAATACTTTTTGCCAAAGCCAATTGAGAAAGACCAAGATTGACTCTGTATTCTTTCACCCGGTTCACTTGGCACCTCCTAATCACAAATGTGTCAAATATATTTGATACATTTGTTTTACAATATTAGTTGTTGAATGTCAACTATATTTGACATCATTTTCTAAAAATATTTTCTCAATTTTTAAAAAATAAAATAACGATAGACTTCTGCAGTTCAGTTTTCAACATATTATTTTTAATTCTATTATTTGAATGTATGGTAAAATAACTAAAATAATGCTAAAAATCAACGTTAAAACGATAAATGCCACGCAAAGTAGCAAAAATAATGAGAATGCAACCTCTACTTGCTTGTGCTGTAATCATCGTTTATTCTATACTAAAATCAGTCATATTGCTACTTTATGACAAATTACATCATAGAATATAGAGGAGGTCATACAACATGACATTTGCTGAAAAATTAAAATCCATACGTAAACAAGTAGGGATGTCACAAGAACTTTTAGCTGAAAAAATCGGTGTATCAAGACAAGCTGTAACAAAGTGGGAAACAGGTGCTGGAATTCCAGATATCGAGAATATGATATCCATCTCAAACCTATTTAACATCTCTATCGATGAGCTAATCTGTAATGAAAGAACTAGTCTTAAGACAAGCGAATATCTTTTTGAGAGTATCACAGAGTATGATATCGATAAGATCAAGAGCTATGATATGAAATTTGGAGGCGCAGAAAAGTTTGTATTGTCCGGATACAAGGGAGAAAAAATTCGAGTTCGTCTGGTATCCAATCTTCTTTCTACACTTCAAAATGATTTTAAAGTAAAAATTGATGATAGTAGAAAAAGAATTGACCTAGATGTAAAACGTTACAATGGTGTAACAGAGGCAACGGCTAAAGAAACGGTCAGTATCTTTGTGCAAATCCCAACTCGCTATATTAGTCACATTGAATGCGCGGTTCGTGCAGAGTCTGTAGAAATTCACTCTCTAGAATGTGACAATATCGAACTAGACGTTAAGACATCTCGTATTACCCTAGAAGATATTTCAGGTAAAGTAAAAATAAATTGTAATCTTGATATGGAAGTATTATGTCATTCATTAAACGGTGAAGTTAACATTAACCAGATTTCAGCAACATCCAGAATTCGTATTCCTGAAAACAGTTTATTTACAGCTGTTACCAAAGGGATTGGAACAAATATTTATTATGAAAAAAATGGGCAAAAAACTGAACCTTTCGATTCACCCGATGCAGATAATATAATTGAATTGAATGGTATTAAGAGTGAACTAGTTATCTATACAGCTGAAGAAAGAGGGTAACTAAATGAATGTAAATTATTTAAAAAGATACATCATCAGTTCTTATGTCCTTGTTTGGGCACTCATTATTTTCGTAGCAGCTCCTGCAAGTTTAATATTTAAGGTTCCACCTGTTATCATGTGGATTGTACGAAATATCGTCGCATGGTCTCCATCATACCTGCTTTTATTTGGATGGAAGTATTTCAGGACTGATGAGAAAAGAACAACTTTCCTTAAGCGGTGTTTCTCTGCTAAAGTGTCGCTACTCCCACTTCTATCTTCATTTGGTCTGACATTTGGGCTCAGTTTTTTATCACTCTTCATCTACTCACTTATGACCCAAAAAACAATGTTCTCCTACATTAATCTAGGAACCGTATCATTGCCACTAAGTGTTTTCTTATCATTTACATCAGGTCCGACTGGTGAAGAATTAGGGTGGCGAGGTTATATGAGAGAAGAATTTAATAAAAAATATCATTTTTTAAAATCCTCTATCTACCAAGGCCTAGTCTGGTGTTTCTGGCATACACTTCTGTGGGTTGTAGATTCAAAATTTACGGACTGGCGGGCCGTTCCTTATATTATTTCTAATATAGTTGTGATTACATCTATTACTATTTGTATGAATATTATTTTGGAAAAATATAATAATCTGATTTATTCTATTTTCATGCATTTTGGCTTTAATATCGTTTATGTATTTTTGGATGCCAATATCGGATTTTTTATCATTTTGACCTTGCTATACCTACTTATCACACCGATTGCAATTCATATACGAAATAGAACTGTGGAGAGATTATAATGAGAAAAATCCTCCATTAACCGTACAAAATTTTAAGCCCATTCTGAGAAAAAGCCAACAATTAACTTTTAAAATGAAATCACTTGCAAATTCCTTAGTTTAGTCATTATTTAATCTATCGCTATTTCACTCTATTACTGTTTCAGTAACAAGCTTACCCAATCAACAGTTCGAACTAAATATTTCATTTCGCAGAATCATAGAGTAGGCTCTAGGATTTTCAGTGATCTTGCGACAGTGACCATATCCTTGCCAAATATGAAATTTGGCTTGAGGATACTTTTGGGGGAGAACTTTTTTAGCAGCTATCAAGTCGAATTCTTTTGAACCATAAAAGAATACACAACTTTTTTGTTCCTCTGGCGTAAGGTTGGGCAAATCCACAAATGCACAATCATGGGAAATATGTTTGATGCTTTCTTCATCCATAGCAATGAAAGAATCTGCCATCATCACTCCTTTTTCTCCATAAAGTGAAACCATCTTTCGAACAGCTAGATCTCTGTTGCGTATAGCCTTTCTATGTTTTTTTAGCAATAGGTACCTAGTAAATACATCAAGCAAAGGTGATTTTGTCCATAAACTTACCCCCTCAAAAACAACCTTACCAAACCCGATATCCTTATATTTCAATAATTTTAGTAAAACGACTCCACCCAAAGAAGCACCGAACGCTAAACGCAAGTCTTTAATATGATGATCCTTTAAATATTCATAAATCATTTGGCTTTCCTTAAGAGCCGATTCGTAAATGGTCGAAGCTGATTGCCCATGTGCAGATAAATCCGGAATGATATATCTAAACTCTTGTCCCATCTGATCTGCAATCAGCGATTTCATCCCTTGTGCAGAAGATAACATTGGATGGATTAATAATATCGTCTCCTTCTGATTAGAATTAAGATCAAGAATGTTCATTTTTTTCCACCAGATTTCCTTCCTTTACTACTCTTCTTAAGTTTCATCCAGATAAATATTGACTGCTAGGTATTCTTGCTTTTTAGCATAAGCAAATACATCTGAGGCTCTAATATAATCAGAAATATTTTCCTCGATATCTTCGTCCCAGGTCGCTTCACTGAAGATTTGATTATCTTCACTAGCTTCATAGAAAATATCAAGGTGAACTTGATAAAACTCTTCATCTTCATTTGGAACTTGCCTTACTAACGATAGTTGAAACAAGGGTTTATTAGATATAGCTGAATATGCCCCTGTCTCAAATAAAATCATCTCATCCTCAATAGGAACGCTACACAAATCTTCAAAGATTTCTACCATATCCTCTAAAGGCATCTTATCAGTGATTCTATCTTTTAAAAATTCAAGTGATTGCTTCATGCTTTTCCTCTTTCTACATAATTGCCATCAGAAACTGACTTAAAATTAAAAATGACTTATAAATCAAAGTAGTATCTTCTTATTGGTGTTGCTACTATAGATGCCATAACAACTATACCGATAACAATCCATAGCCAGATATTCCTTTGGGCCTCTTCGATGACAAAAGCACTAAAATAAAGGATCACCCAAAGTATAGACAGATAGAGAGATCCCACACCTAAAAAAAGCCCTGTCATCCAAGTGTAGGGAAATGGTTCCCTGATAAGATAATTCTCTAAAATAAAATAAGAAACACTCTCTCGAATTCACTTAACTTTCTTATCTCTAATCTAGATTTTAACTCAACAGAATGACTAATATCAGCTTGGAAAAAATCTATTAAAAAGGAGAACCCCTACTCCCTTCATTATACTACATAAATAGGATAAAAGACTGAACCATATAGTTTTCACCTTGGTTTCAGTCTTATTTTTTTATAAGAGCCACGTTGTAAAATGAAGTGCAACACAAAGTTCCTCATCCTACTTATAAAAAATCTTCACCCAATCCTGCTTTGCACTTAGGATACGAGCAACATACACTGTATGCTTCTCCATATAATAAAATGCGAGATAGTTCTCTATTGGCATATAACGATAGGGGTTTCCATCATTCGTCATCTCACCATACCCCCGGCTTGATACCAGAGGACATGCTTCTGGAAACAGTTCTAGTGTCTCAAGAGCGCTTAATAGCAAATCGACTTTGCCATCTGCAGCTTGCTGGCTATAAAAATTCACAAGAATATAGTCGTGAATCTCTCGCAAGTCCTGCTTAGCTCGATCTGCAAGAAAGACCTGATAGCGTTTCAACTTAGTCAAGACCAAATTCCTTTCTCACATCGGCTACAGAAGTGACTTTTCCTTGAGCAATTTCCTGGTGCCCCACTAAAATCTCCTTCTTCAAATCCTCAAAGGCCACTTGATACTGCGTGTTCTGCAAATCACTTGAAACAAATTCTCTTGGATCCACAGTCCCGTTGGCAATTTTTCGAAGTGCTGCATTCAGGACATCTGACACAGAAATTTTTTCATCTGCAAGTACTTCTTTTGTTTTCTTGTAAAACATCGCATCTGCGCGAAAATTCACTGCTTTCGTGTTTGCCATTTCTACCTCTCCTTTGTACATACAATTTGTATATACATTCTACCATACGAAAGAGAAGGGATTCAAGTGAAAAATAGATTCTTCTTTCACCGAATATAAGTTGCAATAGATAAGAAAGCTGAGTTCATAACTGGTGATAAATAGTTTTGACAGAAAAAGGT
This sequence comes from Streptococcus parasanguinis ATCC 15912, assembly GCF_000164675.2. NCBI lineage: Bacteria > Bacillati > Bacillota > Bacilli > Lactobacillales > Streptococcaceae > Streptococcus > Streptococcus parasanguinis. The sequence continues at coordinate 369,243 of NC_015678.1, read as the reverse complement.
GATAGATTGTACTGTCTATCACCTTGTGTTTGCTATTGATCATATTGTAATTGTACTTTGTTTTTCTAAATCATGACACATACTCAGCAATAATATTCTAAAGGGTAGAAATTATGTCAATATTTTGTCACATGCTTCATTTTATCTATGACCTCTCTTTCTTTTCTCGAAAATGAAAAGGTCTTTTTCAATCAAATTTTTTTAAAATAATCTTGTTCATGACGTTACGTAACGATGTATAATAGGTATGAGGAGGTGGGTAATGATGGCTAAATATAGAGCAATTCCGGAAGGATTTATGACAGTTGGGGAACTTGCTAAGAAAATGGACGTTACCATCCGTACTCTACAATATTACGATAAAGAGGGGCTACTTTCCCCATCGGCAGAAAGTGAGGGAGGTCGCAGGCTTTATACCGATAAAGATATAGTGCTACTCCATCAGATTCTATCTTTAAAATCACTAGGCTTTTCTCTCAAGGATATAAAGAGCCGTTTGATCTCTTTAAAAACACCTGATGATGTTGCTAAAGCTCTTACAGAGCAGGCAGATGTTCTTCGTAAAAATATAGAACAACTTAAGGATTCTTTGGTCGCAATAGAGCAGTTAAAGGTAGAAGTTTTACAAATACAAACGGTCAATTTTAAGAAATATGCAGACATTATTGTCAATCTACAGATGAAGAATGACTCCTACTCTCTCATTAAGCGCTTTGATGATGATACGCTCGACCAGATACGCAGTCGATTTGACAAAAAAAGCGGGCAAGACTTTATGGATAGGTTGAACCGCCTAAGTGATCAAATCGTGGAGCTTCAAAAAGAAAACGTGCCAGTTGAAAGCGAACAAAGCCAGCAGGTTGTGCAAGAATACTGGAGCTTGATTATGGAGTTTACAAATGGTGATATGAGCATGCTTCCGAAGTTGATGGAGGTTGGGAATATTGATACCGCCTCAAACGCTTGGGAAGAAAAGCAAAAAATCGTTAATGATTATTTAGGGCCTGCTTTACAAGTCTATTTTCAAGGCTTGGAACCAATCCCCTTGAGGAGGTAGAAGCATGAAAGACGCAATAGAGGTTTCTGGATTAAAGAAAAGTTATGGTAGCAATATGGTTCTTAGTGGTCTCGATTTTCAAATCAAACAAGGAGAAATCTTTGCTCTGCTCGGAGTGAACGGAGCTGGTAAAACAACCACGCTTGAATGTATCGAAGGTCTGAGAAAATATGACGAAGGCACTATCGTTGTAAACGGGAAAACCGGAATTCAACTACAGTCCTCCTCTCTACCCGCCCACATCAAACCAATGGAAGCCATAAAGCTCTTTGCAAAATGGAATCATACATACATTGATGATGCTATGCTAAAGGCCCTTGGCATAAAAGAAATGAAGGAGTCGCAATACATAGAATTATCCACCGGTCAAAAAAGAAGATTACATCTTGCTCTTGCACTTATCAGTAATCCGGATATTATTTTTCTCGATGAACCGACAGCGGGACTTGATGTTGAAGGACGACTGTCCCTCCATGAACAAATCCGAAAGCTCAAATCACAGGGCAAGACAATTGTTTTGGCAAGCCACGATATGGCCGAAGTTGAAACCTTATGTGACCGCATTGCTATTTTGAATAATGGAAAGATTGTCTTTTGTGGTACTCCTTCAGAACTGACAGACAGGTTGGGAAGAAAATATTTCATCCATTTAAAGACCCGGGACGGAGAGGAATCTTTTGAAACAGATACGATCGAGGACACTTTGATTTCATTATTGGAAGAATGCAAACAGAAACATATCCATGTATTGGATATTAAGGTGGATCGTGGCACACTGGAGCAGCATTTCATCGAAATGGCAAGGAGGGGATCGGAATGAAAGGATTCTTATATAGCCTAGCATTACAGTGGAAATTGGACATACGAAGTAAGTCTCTCTTGGTTACTTACTATATTGTACCGCTTATTTTCTTTCTTCTCATGGGTGGTATTTTTACTTCCGTTATGCCTGAAATGGGTAGTACACTCATACAGTCAATGATTGTCATGAGTGTTTCCATGGGGGCCTGTCTCGGCTTACCGTCTTCCTTGATTGAAACATACGGAAGCGACATAAAAAAGATTTATAAAGCAAATGGTGTGCCTATTCACTTAGGATTGGTGACCATGGTTCTCTCTGCCTTTGTTCATTTGATAATGACTTGCATAGTGATCCTACTACTTGCTCCAATTTTATTTAAAGCAAGTCTACCGAATCAACTTCCCCTATTCTTTCTCGCACTGGCAATCTACATTTTCGTATCGTTAAGTATCGGGAGTATACTGGGCCTTACTGTAAAAAATCAAGCAAAGCTTACCATGATAGCGCAACTTGTCTTTTTACCCTCAATTATGCTCTCAGGAATCATGTTTCCTAGCAACTTACTACCTGGTTTTCTTCAAGCAATCGGGCGTCTTTTCCCCGCTTCTTGGGGATACCGCTTGATGCTAGATCATGGTTTTGGTCTTGAAAATCTTTGGTATCTGATTCTTATATCCTGTATCTCAGTAATGACTTGTATCCTCCTCTTGAATCAGCAAAAATCTAACTAGGTTCCTGAATAAATCCATGGCAACATTAACTTTTAAGCAAAAGCGACGAGATTGTTACTTATCTCGTCGCTTTAGTGTTTTTGGTTGTCTTTATCTAATCTGTGTTATGTTATTGAAACTTCTTGCTCCCATCGTCTGAGAACATCCTTTAAAGGCTCATCTAGATAGGTATAGGCCTTGTCATTAATCCAATCAGGAATACCATATGCGGCCTCTGCTATACTTCCGGTAATGGCAGCAAGAGTATCACTATCCCCACCAAGAGAGATGGCATTTCGAATAGCATCTTCAAAATCTGTACTTTCAAGAAAAGCAATGATGGCTTGAGGTACCGTATCCTGACAGGTTTCATTGAAATGATAAGTAGGACGAATGTCATCGAGTGATTGCGAAAGGTTATATCCGTACTCTTTCTCTATGTATTCCCTGATGCGTCTCTTACATTCTGCCGGATCATCATTGATTGGTTGCTCGTAGTCGCCAAAGTAGCCTCCAAAGTAATAACGACACAGAAAGATAGCATCAGACGTCGCCATTGCTCCCTTGACACCCTCTGGATGGTTATGAGTCACCTCTGCAGAAATTCTCGCAAGATTTCTACTAGATGGCCAAGTACCTGTTCTTGCAAAGAAACCACAATCCATGATCCAAGCACAAGGAGAAACACGCATGGCAGAGCCATTACCAAAGCTATTATAAGGGGAACAATCATTGCTTTGAATCCATGTATTAAACCTAGGCCCGTACCCAGCATCGGGATACATTCTACCATATTTCTTCATGGCATCAATAAAGTCATCCTTCTGACCACCGTTCATGATGGCTTCAGCAACAGCACAGGTCATAACAGTGTCATCAGTGAAAAAACAATCCTCACGAAATAATGGAAAGTCTTTCGTTTTAATATTGCCCCATTCGTAAACAGAACCTACAATGTCTCCTACTATTGATCCTAGCATAAGATTCCTCCTTACAGCATATCAGATTTCCAAAGGATCACTCTTTAAAAACGGCTCAACCAAATCAATCCACTCTTGAGGCAGGTAAGCTGATAAATAGCCATGGTTATAGCCCTTTGCTTCATACAGGATCGTGTTGGGATGTAGGTGCTGAAATAATTCAGCCGATGCTTTCACACAGTTCAATTCTTTTTCACCATAGATATACAGAACCTGCGCCTTACTAGCAGAAATTGTGTCCTTGAGCTTGTAACGCCCCATATAAGTTTTGTAAATGGTCACCAATGTTTTGATAGGTGTCCTTGGCAGATCCTCCAAATAATAAGCTTTTATTTCCTCCGGATAAGCCAGGTTAGGATAGAGTTTGTTCATCATGCTTAATTGAAGTTTGCAAGAGAATTTACTGAACATCAATTTACCAAATAGAGCTACTAGAAAGATACTGATTTTAGCTAACCCTGGTTGAGGAATACAGAGGCTTCCATCTATGATGGCCTTCTCAGCTATCTCGCTGTCTAATGACAAAAGCTCCATGGCAATTTGACCACCAAGTGAAACGCCACCGATCGCAAACACCTTTCCACCACAGTTTGCTTTGATATATTCTAGGATCTCCAAAGCAGAATCTTCCGTAGAAACATAATCGATGTGATATTCTTCGCCGTGGCCATTCAAAGTGGGTAGAATAACACGGTAGTCTTCTGACAAAATCCGTGCTTGACGAAGATAATTCCACCAAGAACTACCTCCGCCATGTATCAGTAAGATCGGAGGCAAATTCTTATCACCAAATTCATGGAATTTCATGTTTAAACTCCTTACTGTGAGACTTTCAATAGGTACATCCCTCGTTTGACATTATTGTACTGATATTTTAGACAGAGTTTTTATTATCTATCCCACAAAAAAGAATGAACCTGCCACTCCTTTCTGAAATCTATACCTCCACCTATTTCTCCAGTTTTATCACCTTATCATAGCGCTTCAAGTCCTCTTCACTATAGTGATGAATCACTTCTACGAGTGCTTGAGGGAGGGAGAAGAGAAGGAGACTGATTCTCTCTTGATTTTTAAAGTCCAGATTTGCTTTGACCTCATCAGCTAGGATAAATTGGCGATTGTGATAGAGAGCACGGGCAATTTCTAAGCGCTGCTTCTCACCACCTGACAGAGTCTGGTTGCTAAGGTTTTTGTTTTGAAGAGCTTTCAAACCAGTTTGATGCAGGATTTCGTCCATCCTTACAGTATCAAGTTCTTGTCCCAAAGCAATATTTTCCTCTAGGCTCAAACCATCAAAGATATGACTAGACTGGAGAATGTAAGCTCCTGCCTGATAGAGTTCATCCGAGGTTAGTTCTTGCCCATGGTAGCGAATCCGACCATGACTAGGTTCAATTTCACCATAGATTAGGTTCAGTAAGGTTGTTTTTCCAGATCCACTTTCTCCGATAATGGCAATCTTTTCTCCTTCCTCAATAGTAAGGTCACAAGAGGCTAGGATTTCTTGACCATCACGCTCTACACTGACTTTCTCTAACTGGATAGGAAAGACGGAACCTTCGAGAACAGAAGTCATATCCAAGTCTACTCCCAACAATTTTTGATATTTATCACAGAGAGACTTGGCTGATTTTCTAGTATTGATAAAGTAAGATAACTCCTGAAATTGATAGCCAATATTATACGATACGAGGTAAATCCCTACAAAGCTAGCTGCAGATAGGTAGTTATAATATGTCATGAAACCACCAATGACAATAGGCGCAACAGAACAAAACGCATCAATTCCATTGATAAAGAGACTATTTATAGTCCGCTGCTTTTCATAGGCGATTTCTTCCTTTAGAGCCTTGTGCAAATCTTTAGAGAACAGTTTGTAAAACAAGCTTTGTCCCCGATAATACCGTATGGAACGGGCACCTGCGATCATATTGGTTGCTTGAGAGACATAGGCTTGATTAGCTAAGGACTTCTCCTTCGTAATTTCATCCAAACGTTTAGAGCCAATTCCACTACAAAGAACAGGTATCGAATAAAAAATGATAAAAAGCAGACCAAGATAAAAGTTAGTCCAAAGAGCGTAACAGATAGAGACGGTTGTAAATCCCAAAGAAGAAATGATAATAACAGTCGGCTCAATATAATTATCTTCTAGCTGTTTTACATCATTTTCCAAGTCTGACAAAACTTCTTCATCCGCTATCCGACGGCTATATAGAAAAGTCTGAAAGATCCCCTTCTTAATACCCGACTTGAAGTCTGTCAGCACTCGTGCGTAGTAATAACGTTTCCCCGCCAAACCCAGCAAGAGAATCAGATTTCCAACAATCCCCCAAAACAAGACCTGCCATAGCAAATGCAACTGGTGATTGGTAAAACTAGAGACAATATACTGAATCAAAGCTGGTGTAATGATAGCCTCCAGCCAAGTAATCATAATCGCTATAAAATAGAAGAATAGGTGCTTCTTGGTTACATAAGATCTAAGCATAACGTATAAACCTCCTAAAGTTATTTACCAACTTAGATAGTCGCTCTTTAACTCTTTGCTGGGATACAAACACTTTAAAAATATTTCATTCAAATATTTCTAAGCTACTACCAGAAGAACTACAGATGCAACGTGGTGCTGGAAAGCATCTTTATTGTAGAATAAAAGTGACTAGTCTGGCTTTGTTATTATACTATTGAGCGAATTTATCACTCTAAGAGAAGAGTTAAAAGCTGATTATGTCTACTCTAAAATATTATAACATAGAAAAATAAAAGGGTAAATGGAAATTGAATCCTAACAATTCCATCTATCAAACCAAGATACTAAACTTATACTCTTTCTCTAATATTTCCTATGTACACGAAAAAAGCCTTGACCTCAAGGCTTTTTACAATCCCTTTCATTACAAGGTTTTTACTCTTTTACCTACCGTTTCGTCGTACACTCCTTACTCTACGACAGCTATACCCCAGGGCACCTTCTCGCATGTGCGGACTCAAAAGGTTCAGTGAACCTTTTGAGGATTAGCTACGTTTCACTAACAAACTCACACACTCTACGTATGGTGCTAGTAAACTTCTATATTATAGAACGAAAATGACTAAGTTGTTGTTTAAAATTAAACTTTAGAATGAAACTATTTTATAGTTAGCATTTTTCAAGCTTTATAGCTGATAATTGTCACTTAATAAATTTACTTGCTAACTTGTAAACTTTTTGAATCTCTTTACTCTTAACATCCCAACTATCAAGTTCTTCTTTGATCAACTCTGGAAATTTTTTGCCAATATCCCTCAAAGCATTACCAACTGATTTTCTAACATATTCACTAGAATCTTCTTTTAATGTTGCGATTCGTTTAATAGCTTCATCTGGATTATCCTTGAAATATGGTCTACTCGTCCATATTCTCAAACCTTCTGTAACAGCTCTTCTGACATTTGGATTATTATTTTGTAGCCAGTCGTCAATAACCGGAAGAGATTTTTCATAACCTGTTTGCTTACAAAATTCATCAAATGCTTTTGCTAATACTTCTTGAACTCTCCAATTGTCATCCTTTGAAACCTCATCCCTCATAAAGATCAAAATTTCTTCATACGATGACAAATGGCCAAAGAGAAATACACTGTACATTCTAACTTGATATACATTGGATTTAAAAGCTAAAAATGCTAATTCTTTGGTATACACATTATCGTTTGATAGATAATCAGCAAGAGCTCTTTTCTCTTCTTCTTTAAATCCATTTTCTATTAAAGAGAATTCTTTTTCTAAATTTAAAATATATTCTTTCATGTAACTTGACCCCAAAACAACATTCCAAGTTTCAAGATAATTCTCGATAGGTATTAATAAAGAATTGAATTCGTTATAATATGAGCAAATAATCTTGACATTTTTTCAAATTGATATTTAAACTCTTTTATTATTAAGCCTTTTTCTCAATCAAATACCAACTAGGAATGATTTGCTTCATATCATCATACCATTCTAAAATTTCCTTAGCTTGATGTTTCATTACTGATATTTCTTCAGCTCCGTAAGGTACAGCCCATGACAGAGCACCAACTATGTTATTTAGAATATAGATAGCGAGAAGCTTCCAAAATAAATCTGGAACCTTACCATCAAAATATCCATCTATCATACCAGACGCAAAAGAGGGAGAAACTTGAGCAGACCATACAATACGATTGAATTCCTCCCAAGGATCTCCAAGATCAAATCGATCAAAGTCAATGACATAGATTTTACGATCTTCACCAATCATGAAATTCCCGATATGATAATCTCCATGTTGGAAAACCTGAGGTCTATCTTTTAACAATTCTCGATTTGCATTTAAATAATCAATAAAAATCTGACCATTTTCGTATTGAACGGGACATTCTTTGTATTTTTTGATTTTGTCATCAATTTTTCGATTATAAAAGACCTCCCAATCTTCACGAACTTCTGTGACAGGGAGTGAATGAATTTTTTGAAGGATTCTTCCTGCTTCTACTCCGTAAATGTATTGTTGTTCTTTTGAAACAGTTAAAATGGTTTCTCTTGCATCTTTCCCGTCTATCCATTCGTGAAAAGAATGTACTTTGTCATCGCAGAGTTCAATGCTAATTGGTTTACACATCGGAACTCCAAGAGAAGCTACTTTCTCCATCATATCAAATTCAAATTTTTTAGAATCTAACTTCTCCTTATCAGAAACACGCAAGAAATATTTTTGCTGTTTTTGATCTGTCACACAATATTTTTTATCATCTGACCACCCTTTATTTATGGCTATCTTACCACTAAAATCCATCAATAACTCCTCGATTAACTTTACAACATTACTATATTCTTAACTAATGAAAAGTAATTCGTAGTCCGTCCATTCTTTTACACTTCCTAAAGATATATAAATTTTGACCACGTTCTGAAATTATAATTTCTTCTTAAAGTGAATAATTCTATTTGCCTCCTGGAATCCAATATTGAGATGAAATCTTATAGAATCCGTATTCGTTAAAGTACAATCACTTGCAAATTCCTTACATCCTTTATTTTTCGCCCATTCCTCACATTTTGTACAGAGATTTTTAGCAATATCCTTTAAACGATATTCCTCGTCGACAATAATCCCTTCTAAGAATCCAACAGGACTATATTTACAACCTTCAACATAATCAAATCTGAGTGAACATAGTGCTAGACCTACAATTGTGTCACCTTCAACTTCAGTAAAGATTGCAGTATTTTTGCCATTCGTATATTTTTTTACTTCATCAATAGCTTCTTTATCGGTCAATTGGGGCCATAATTGTTTCATTAGTTTAGCCGTTTTTATAGAATCTTTTGTTATTCCATCCATACTGATGTTCCTCCGCAAATTACAAGCAAATGTTACGAATCATGCTGTTACTTTGTTACTCATTGATTGATACCAATACCATCCCCTTCTACTTTTCGACTGTCTCAGATTGGAAGAGCAGTGGTACGACCTCAACATGAAACGAGTGAACACTAATTATGCTAGATAGTCTTGTCTGTTCTATAAACTTTTTAACGATAGCATAAGGTTATCGTTAAATGGTATAACCTAGATAAACTGAGATTTCATAATTTCTTTTTCTTTGGTTTTGGTGCAGGTAACTCATCATACATTGAATTAAATAAGCCGGTTAAATATTCTTTGTTGTCAACATCATCTACCAATAGCATTTCCTTTGCACCTTCATACGGCAATTCGTATTCTACATTCGGCATATACGCTATTGCAGATTTGACAGGCTTCACTAAAAATCTATCATCATAAATTCCACCTATGATTTTCCCTCGATAATAAATTATATATTCACCCATCATTGCTCTATATGATATTTCTTCCAACTCGGACAATTGTTCTAAAATGAAATCTAAATATTCTTTACTTGAAGCCATTTTTGCTATCTCCCTTAATTACTAAAATTTCAATAGTCCATTTTCATAAAATTGAAAATTGGGTCCCCAAGAAACTTCCCAATAATATCCATCTAAATCCGAAAAATATGCGTGATATCCACCCCAGAAAAGTACCTGTGGCTCTTTTACAGTTTTTCCACCTGCTTTTCATTACTAATTCTAGTACTCGCCAATATAGTATAAATTAAATGACCAATTAAAATGAAGATAAAAATAACATAGCAGCCAGTCTTACAACTTACTACTTTTCAAATGATAATTTATAAATGTCTTTCCAGCCACTCGATCTTCTTAAAATCCTTATTGTTATTGTGATCATTTCGATAGGAGTCTTGAGAAGAAGCTTTGTAAATACTTAGATACTGCTCCAGACTTGGAAGACGAAAAGTGATACCTTCAGTGTGAATAAGCTCTATATCCGATTCCGAAACTCCTGCAAAATCAGGTAAGGAATCGATACTTCCAAATTCAACACTCACTCGATCCTTTTGGAATTCATGCTCATGAATATCTATTAAGACGTAGCCTAAGTCTTTCATCGCTTTCATTATCTTGTCCCAATCATAAATTCTGAGATGATCAGGTGCTTCCCAACCTCTAGGGTCACCAGGCACATGAATGTCAATGTCAGACGGCCCCCAATTTTCTTTCGTTCTAAACTCCAATCCCAAAGACCCCATCAGTGTCGGTGTAATTCCGACTCGATTTAAATGGAAACAAATGGTTTTAAATTCTTCAAATAAGAGACTCATGTTTACTCTAAACCTTTCATCTAAATGTTCGTTATTTCTACTTTATTCCCTTGAACAAAATCATCTTCATTTTCTAGAGTATATCCAGTTATTTTGGATACAAACTCTTTTCCTTACTAATTCTATTACTCGCCAATATTGTATAAATTAAATAAGCAATAAAAATGATAATAAAAATAACATTAATTTTTAACACAAAATAGAGATTTAACAAATTTGCGAACGCATGAAATAATATACAGTATCCCACAGATTTCGTTTGACGGTAAAGAAGCCCTAAAACAAAACTTAAAAATAATGTATATATAAAAAATAAAATGAAAGGAAATCCTTGATGACTTTCTCCAACTATAAACCATAAAGGCAGATGCCAAATTCCCCAGATTGAACCTACAATCAAATTAGATTGCCAATAAGTATATTTTTTATCAAGTAATGGTTGTAATATTCCTCTCCATCCTAATTCTTCATGTCCACCACCAAAAAAATTAGTTGTATAAAGAACAATGGCATCAGATAAATTGATACTCCATTTAATTCTAAGGAAGATACAGAAAATAGTATCAAAATTGCTAACAAATGAATAATGAAATAAATACTACTTTTTCCTTTCTTACTAAATAGAAAATGTTGAAATTTTATATTATTCCTTTTCAAATAAAAGCCACTTGCAATAGCTGGTCCAAGTGCACCTACTATATGTAATATTCTTCCTATAATCGTTTCTAATCCAAAAATATGAGATTGCGTAAAGATGGCAAGAATACCCCAAGCTATATAAGTAATTCCAAATGTACAATAAAGATAATTTTTTAAATTCTTTTTGTCAATTTCTGTCATTTTATCTTCCTAATCCTGATTATTCTATGTATAATATTTTTTTACTGCTTCTTAGTTGCTCTCGATTATAACTACCTATATTCTATCATAAAAATAGGAGCAGTTTAATTGATTGTTCCTGTTTTTTATTACAAATATTCTCGAACAATTATCGTCACAACAGAATATAATTCATAGTTTACGTTTAAGTACTATTTTGTTACTAACTAGCTAACAAAAAGAGTGAGGAAATCAAACGTTTCCACCACTCTTTTGTATTCTATTATAGATAAATCGATGTTCTATCACTATCTATTTACTCTGTAATTTCAAATGATTTATCTTTTAGATTAGTTCTTAATTCTGCCACTGTATTGGCATCGGTATTGGTCCAGCTGATGTGGATAGTATTAGAGTCTTCCATGTCAACAGCAAACTCTCCATCAAATGCTGCGCTGGTATTACGGAATTTGAGCAGATTGAACAAGGACTGCACAACTGGGCGTTGAACTTCTCGCTCAATTTCTTCCAAATCATAATAGTGACGGTTGATGTTGCGGCCTTCTTTGGTTGATTCGAGCAATTCGATATCATTTTCTCCTGCCAACAAGCCAACGTAGTAAATCTGCGGACTACCTGGTGCAAAACATTGAAGCACACGTGCCAAGAGATAGGCTTGGTCATCATTTCCTAAAGCTGAATAGTAGGTACAATTTATCTTATAAATATCCAAATTGTTGTAGGCCTCTGAGCTGTAAATCTTTTTGACATTTGCTCCTTGGGCATAGAGGGCTTCTCTTGTCGCCTCTGTTTCCTCATCTGTCAGCAAGTCCTTGACATGGGCCACTCCGATACCATCGTGCGTGTCCAAGGTTGTAAATTGCTTCCGATGGCAGATTTCCATCCAGTGAACAAGACGGTTGACATTACCTGAATAAAGAGCATGAAGAACCAGCATCGGAAGGGCAAAGTCATAGACATAGTAGTCTTGCTCAGCGATTTTTTGCTGAATGGTGTAATGTTCATGAATTTCTGGAAGAATTTCCACTCTTTTTGGTGCCAATAGCTGACGCGGAAAATGAAGCGTTTCCCAAATATCTGGCTCAACAAAGAAACAGTTGGTGCCGATTTTCTTATTGGCGTAGGCAAAGGCGTCCAAGCGAATAATGGAAGCTCCGTGGTCCGCTAGCTGTTCCAGATTTTCCTGAATAAAGCGACGAGTTGTTTCTGTTGTCACATCGAGGTCGATCTGTTGCTCATCAAAGGTACACCAAACTTTTTCCTCACTACCATCAGCAAACTTGGCAATGCGATAGGGAGCACGTGGCTTCCGTTTGTAAATCAGGTCTACATCTTCCTGAGTCGACTCACCGTTTGGCCAAAAGTTTTTGTAGCGGATAAACAAATCCGCATAGGCAGACTCATCTTTCTTTTCTAGGAAATCAAGGAAATAAGGCGACTTGGCTGAGATATGGTTAATCATGAAATCAAACATGAGGTAGTAGTCTTGACTGAGTGCCTCAATATCGCTCCAATCTCCAAAAGCCTCATCAACCTTGCTATAGTCCATGGGTGCAAACCCGCGGTCGCCTGACGATGGAAAGAAGGGAAGAATGTGGACACCACCGACCACATCTTTCAAAGGGCCTTCTAAGACCTACTTCAAGTCTTTCAGATTTTTTCCAAGACTGTCTGAATAGGTAATTAACATTGCTTAATTTTTTACTTTCATAACTTGCTCTATTTACCTTCCTCAAAGCGTTTATAGACTGCTATAAATTCCTCAGCAATCGTTCGAAAACCTTCTGCACTCATTAACTGATCCTCAGCGTGCATCAGAAGTAGACCTGTTTGGCTTAATTCCCCATTCATTTCTTTTGTCAAAAGTGAGTGGTGAGCATTGTGTCCCTGTACATATGCTTCTTCGCCTTGTTTAATTCTATCTTTAGCCTGCTCGAATTCACCCTGCCTAGCCAATTGAATAGCATCGATGTACATAGATTTTGCTGTTCCTACATAGGTGATAATTTGAAAACACACTTCGAGTACTTTTTCGTCCATTTTAATACCTCTCTTACCAATCTTCGTCTTCTAAATCGCTTGTTTCTTGTATTTCAGCTTGTAAATCTTGTTTATCCATCTGTTTAATAAACGGATAATAAACAAAGAAAGACATAACCAAAATAAGTGTTTGCAACAAGGCTGTTTTCCAACCACCGATGATAAATCCTGAAATAATTGGAGGACAAGTCCACGGAACTTGAACGGCACCATACATAGGTGTCAGTCCAAAATAAATCGCTGAATACTGGATGATACAAGATAAAATAGGCGTTAATATAAAGGGAATTGCTAAAACTGGATTCATTACAATCGGCAAACCAAAGAGCACCGGCTCATTGATATTAAAGATGGCTGGAACCATTTCAAGACGTCCAAGAATTTTTAGTTGTTTTGATTTTGCAAATGCAACCATGTAAACTACCAAACCAATCGTAATCCCGGCACCTGTAACATTGATAAATTGATCAAAAAATTGAATCGTCACAATATGACCACCATTGGCTAGATTTAATTCAAGGCCCTTATCTAAAATGGCTTGGTTTTCCAAAGCATTCGCCTGTAGCAAGCCACTCATGATGCCACCAACTACAGTTGAGCCGTGCACCCCAAACATCCATAAGAATGGTACAAGGAAACACATAAGCACCGCACCAAACAATGAGTCAGTCAAGCCTTGCATTGGTGTTTGAATAAGATTATAAATCACTTCAATCGTTGTGACCTTAAACAATTGTTCAACAAGTCCGACAAAGATCGTTGCCGCTGTGATGATAACAGTAGCAGGAATCAAGGCTGAAAATGCGTTGGCTACACCAGTTGGTACGCCATCTGGCATTTTGATTTTGATATTTTTCTTCAAAAACCAAGAATAGCTTGCTCCTACAATCAAACCAACGATAATGGCACCAATCATCCCTTTCCCGGAAGTCCAATCCTTCAGAATAATGTTACCAACTACATCCCCATTTTTAGAAATCAAACTGGAAGGCTGGATTAGCAAGAAAACTGCTAGGGCAATGACACCTGCCCCAAGTGGCTCCTGTTTTTCTAGCTTAGCATAGGTATACGCAATCCCAATGACTGTTACAATCGCACTGATATTAAAGGTTGCACCAATTGCTTGATTGAGAACAGGGGTAATACCACTAGTTTCTAACATCGTTGCTAGAGCTGGAACTGGAAGATTGGCCAAGATAAGAAAGATGGAGCCAACAATCAACAATGGCATAGAGAAAACAATACCATCTTTTATCGCTGTTACACCTTTGGTATTGACAAAGGCCATCATCCTATCAACAAACTTTTTAATCAGTTTATCCTTCATCATCTTCTCCTTATTTTTTCATCATGTAAGCTTGTTTAAGAACTGCCATACCGTTTGCAGTGCCATAATCAGCCATTGCAATCACTTCTACAGGAACATTGTGAGAAGCACAAATTTCTTTTGCTTTTTCAAGTTGGAAACCAACCTGTGGGCCTAATAGAGCCACATCAATATCTCCAACTCTTTGTTCCAATTCACTGATGGAATAAGCTGCAATTGTTGCATCTTTCCCTTTTTTCTGAGCCGCTTCTTTCATACGCTCAACCAAAATACTTGTTGACATACCTGCTGCACAAAACAATCCAATATTCATTTTAATTACTCCTTATAATTCGTTTCCATTTGATGTAATCACTTTTTGATACCATGTAAAGGAATCTTTCTTCATTCGTTGCAAAGTTCCTTCGCCATTATTATTCTTATCGACATAGATAAAGCCATAACGCTTCTCCATTTCACCTGTACCAGCACTAACAATATCGATACAGCCCCAAGGGGTATAACCAATGACATTTACGCCATCTTCTTCAATCGCTAACATCATTTGTTCAATGTGTTGTTTGAGGTAATCAATGCGGTAAGAATCATGTATTCCATCAGGCTCTACCTTATCATAAGCACCGAATCCATTTTCAACTATAAAAAGCGGACAGTGATAGCGATCGTATAAAAGATTTAAGCTATAGCGTAATCCCTCAGGGTCAATCTGCCAACCCCAATCGCTTGATTCAATATAGGGATTTTTCTTAGTATAAACATCTTTGAAAAGTTCTTCTGTTTCCTCAGATGCTGTAGCAGTCACTGTATCACTCATATAGTAACTCAAGCCAATATAATCTACACAACCTTCTTTTAGAGTTTCTAGATCTTCTGGTAAAATATCCAGTTTGATATTATTTTTTCGACAAAAGGCCTCGATATAGTAAGGACGCTCTCCAAAAACATGAAGATCTCCATAGTGAAATAAACGATGCTCCATTGCCTTCTGGCTAGCAAGTATATCTTTTGTATCACATGTATTCGGGTAAAATGGTACCATTGCCAGCATACAACCAATTTTGAAATTTTTATTGATTTTCCGACCTAATTGTACAACTTTTGCAGAAGCCACTGACTGATAATGGATAACCTGCTGTAGTACCTCAACTGGATTTTCATCTTCTTGATAAATGACACCAGAATTAGTCCATGAGCACCAAGGAACATTAATTGCACCTTGATTATTGATCTCGTTAAAGGTCATCCAATACTTAACTTTGTCCTTATATCGTTCCATGACGACTTCCGCAAAACGAACAAAGAAATCAATCAACTTGCGATTACGCCAAGCACCATACTTAGTAACTAGATGATAGGGCATTTCAAAGTGACTGAGTGTGATGACCGGTTCAATTTGATGAGCTAGCAGCTGATCAAATAAATCATCATAAAATTTCAACCCTTCTTCGTTAGGTTCTTCTTCATCTCCATTTGGAAAGATACGAGTCCAGGCAATCGAAGTTCGAAAACACTTAAATCCCATCTCAGCGAATAATTGTATATCGTCCTTATAGGTTCTGTAAAAATCTATTGCATCATGATTCGGATAATATTCGTCAGGTAAGACGCCATCAGTAATCTGTCGAGAGTGACTAGCACTTCCAACCGTCATCACATCGGCTATCGAAATGCCTTTTCCACCTTTATCATACCCTCCTTCAATTTGGTGAGCAGCAACTGCCCCACCCCATAAAAAGCCTTCTGGTATTTTTGCCATTTTACCAATCCTTTCTGTATTTTGTACTAGCGCTATGAACAAGTCTATTTTACCACATACTGTACCTGCTGACAATAGATATTGAGATAGAAAATAAATGTACAGTCGAACAATATTTGTTACATAAAAAAACAAGAGTTTTCACTCCTATTTTTTTAAATAAACTTGGTAACGTAAGGATTCTAAAAAATAGACAACTGGAATCTGAGTGGTCAAATTAGTGGAACGTAGCGAGGAATCTGCGTAGGCAACTGGCATAAAGTAGGATAAATTTATATCCGATAGCTGTGATAAAGTGGAAATATCTGTATTTGTCAGACTAACAATCTTAGCATTTCTTTCTTTGAATCCCTGTACCAGAGTTAGAACTTCTTCTGTCTCACCGCTGACACTTAGAGCAATAACCAAAACATCCTCCAAATTAGAATGATGCAATTTCAGAGAATAAAATGGGTTAGTAATAGCAAAGCTAAGAATACCGATTCCAGAAAAAAGATATGAGCCATATTCTGCCAAACTTAGACTAGTACCCACCCCTAAAAAGATAACTTGTTTGGCTTGAACGATCAAGTCTGCTATCTCTGATAGTTGTTTTTTTAAAGCTTCATCTTGGACACTAGTCTGTAAAAATTGTATTGCTGGAATACCAATAGGAAAGTAGTGACGATGTTTATTTTCCTTATCTTCCGACCTTGACAAGGCATATTTTAAATCATTGTAGCTATCAAATCCCATCTTTTTCGCAAAACGAATGATGGTTGTTGTCGATAGATTTATAGATGTCGATAGCTCTCTGATAGTCATCGTAGCAACTTTATCTCTATGTTGCAATATAAAATTATACACGCTTAATTCACTATTATTTAGCCCTTTTACTTTATGATAATCAAATAAAATCATAGACACCCTTATGCTTTTGTAGTATATAGTTGTTTCATTAACATTTCAATAATGAGAATAACAGGTACCTGCGTCGTAATATTAAACCCATTTAAAAATAATTGAGGAACATGATAGGTTATGGAGCAATCAGATAGCCTTGACAATGTTGATTCCAATGTATTTGTGATGGCAATAACTGGACAACCTTTTTCCTTTAATTTTTGTACAATTTTCAATGTTTGAGAAGTCTCACCAGATTCGGATAAGGCAATGACACAAGTTTTTTCCATACTGTTTTGCAGCACTGGTTGCCAAGGATCTTCAATACACATACTAAATTTGCCAATATTTGAAAAATAGCGCGCTCCATATCGACCTAAAGTTCCAGAGGAACCAATTCCGACAAAAACAATCTGTTCAACGTTCTTTAAGATTGCCACAGCCTCCATAATCAGCTGCAAAAAAGTATCTTGCTCAGTATAATCAATGAATAGCTTCAAAGAATGATTGTCTTGATTGTTTAAAATAATTTGCTCATTTTTTAAATATTCTTTATAAGCAATCTTAAAATGGCTATATCCATCAAATCCTAGATGCTTGCAAAATCGTTGTACGGATCCAACTGATACATGTGCAAGTTGGGCCAATTCCTTGATTGTCATAGAGGATATATTTTCATTTTCTAAAATAGTTGTATAAATAGCATTTTCTATGTCGTTAAAACTTGCTACAACCTCATAACTAAACATATAATCCCTTTTTCTATCTCTATTGATTTGCTTACAATATAACAAAAAACTAATAACCAAAGTGTTCTACACTAAAATAATGGAGAGCATAATGGCTATAAAACCAAGTCAGCATTAAAATCTATTAGAAAACCAGACGAATCAGATTTGTCTAACGAGACATGGTTAAGAGAAAATACTTTAAAACAGTATTGCCTTATGTCCTAGATTATATCATATTTTTGAGCATACTTTGAGTATTGTTAGTTTATTGACTTAAAAGAAACATAACAAGAGCTTATCTCTATTAAATTGTCTCAATTTCAATCGCCCATTCTGGAGATATGTAAGGTGGGGTAGTTTCTATTCCCACAAACTCCTTGTCAATGGAAACAAACACGTACCCACAGGGTAAATGGAAATAGAAACTGATAATTTCTAGCTATCACTTCTATTCATTCCAAAAATTTCTCACTCTGATACTTCCCCACGCCAATACAAAAAGCCTTGCAATCAAGGCTTTTCATTATCCCTTTCATTCAAAGGTTTCTAGGTTTTTACGAGCAGAGCAACACACTCCACGTGATGTGTTTGCGGGACTCAAAAGGTTCAGTGAACCTTTTGAGGATTAACTGCGTTTTACCAACAAACTTACACACTCGACGTGGTGCGTCTGTGGGACTCAAAAGGTTCGGGGAACCTTTTGAGGATTAATTGCGTTTCACTAACAAGCTCACACACTCCACATGGTGCGTTTGAGGAAACAAGTCAACCGGTTGCACTTTCTTCAATTCATAGCCCAACTCTTGGTAGAGTTTGATATCACGCGCCATGGTGGCGACGTTACAGGATATATAGGCGATGCGGTCAGCGCCTGTTTGGGCACTTGCTTTGATAAAGCTTTCGGTCAAGCCCTTGCGTGGTGGATCGACCAGGATGGCGGTTGGTTGGATGCCTTCCTTGAGCCAATTCTTCATGGCATTTTCTGCTGTATCACAGACATAGTGGGCATTGGTGATGCCATTTAAGCTGGCATTCTTCTGGCTATTCTCCACGGCCTCGGGGATGACTTCTACTCCATAAACTTCCTTGACATGCTTGGCAACGGACAAGCCAATGGTCCCAATTCCGGAGTAGGCATCAATCACCACATCCTCTTCTTTTAACTCCGCAAAGTCAATGGCTGTCTGGTAAAGCTTCTCTGCCATTTCGGTATTGACCTGATAAAAGGCTGGTCCAGAGATTTGGAAAGCATTTCCCAACATTTGATCCGTAATATAGTCTTGACCATAAAGCGTACGCCATTCTTTTCCAAAAATGGCATTGGTATTCTGGTCATTGATATTTTGCATAACGGATTTGATGGCTGGGAATTGCTTGATCAGCTGTTCGATCAACTGGTCCACACGGAACACCTTAGGACGAGTGGTGACCAAAATGACCATGATTTCTCCAGAATGATGTCCTCTACGAACCACAAGGTTACGAATCAAGCCAGATTGTTCCTTTTCATCATAAGGCTTGAGGTCAAAACGACGAATCAAATCTCGAAGAGCCAAGACCACTTGGTCAATGACGGGATCTTGGATATAAAAGTCTTCAATCGGCATCAAATCATGAGAGTTCTTCCGAAAGAAGCCTGTTACGACCTGACCATTGACACGACGAACAGGGACTTGGGCCTTGTTGCGGTATTGGACAGGATGGTCCATCCCCAAGGTCAGAGGCACTTCCATATCAGTGATTCCCGCCATCTTGTAGAGGCTATCCTTGGCCTGCTTGGCCTTGAATTTCAGTTGCTCCGGATAAGCTAGGTGCCCCAAGTCGGCAATGCCGCTTCGCAAGTAAGCCAGGTCTAGCTCTTCATTGCGGTGAGGAGATTTCTCCAGGTACTCCTCTACTTTTCCGTAGCCGATCTTCTTATTGACCTTGAGCACGCGCATGCGGATGACTTCTCCTGGCAGGGCATTCTCCACAAAAAAGACCAGGCCATCGACCTTAGCCACTCCTGCTCCTTCGTGTGTCAAATCGACAATCTCAACGGTTACAATTTCATTTTTCTTTAACATCGTTTTCTATCTTTCTACAAATTAAAAGGGGTGGAGTCCAAAACTCCTATCCCCTTATTATATCATCTCAGTCCCATTTGGTACAATTTCTTTTTATAAGCATCGAAATCGACCAGCAAGCCTTGGCCACCGTACATATCGTAGGCATCGACCCAATCCCCATTTTCTGGGATGGTCACTCGTTCAATTCCTTTTCCAGCACTTCCGACTAGTCCAAGTCCATTGGTCAATAGGAAGGAGAAGGGAACATTGGTAGACGTCATGGCAAAGACTTTCCCAAGGGCTTCTGATCCCGTAAAGAGTTTAGTTGGATCCTTGATCTGATGCATGATAGCGGACATGACCTCTTGCTGGCGACGGGTCCGACCAAAGTCTCCTTCATCATCCTTGCGGAAACGCGAATAATTGAGAAGGGTCCGGCCATCCATCCGTTGTTTTCCAACCTTGATGGTTTGCTGCGGAACGACACCGTCTTTCATGTTCAAATCATCTGGTACTTCTACTTCACTGACCTTTTCGCCATCAACCGTTGAAAACTGCGCATTCATCTCGACCCCATTTGGGAAGAGGGTATCGATCGCTGTCGCAAAGGTCTTGAAATCGACCATGGCGTAATATTGGATGTCAATGTCAAAGTTGTCTTTGAGCATCTGACGCACCAATTCAGCCCCTTGGTTATTATTTTGCTCCCCGATGGTGAAGGCAGTGTTGAGCTTCTGGTCGTAGTAGCCGTCGTACTCTGGAATATTTTGCTGGCTGACTCCATCGATATGGACCAGTGTATCCCGCATGAAGCTGACCATCTTAATCTTGCCTTCTTTGTTATTGACATTGACCACCATGATGGAGTCTGTCCGGGTCTCATCCGATTTCTCACCGATCCGCCCATCTGTCCCCAAGATCAGGATATTGACCCCATCTCGCGACTTCTTGCCGTTAAATTTCTCAACGACAGCTGGTTTGGCATCTGGACCTGTCGGCTTGCTGTTGAGGCCTTTCACAAACATGAAGACCATGCCACCGATAATGAGCAAGAAAAAGAGAGCAAGCCACTTGAGGATTCTCTTCACACGAATTTTTCTGCGGGGTTTCTTTCTTTTCACCGCACCACCAGCTACCGCAGTTTTTTTCTTAGACCTTTGGCTACGTGACTGGTAGACAGGAAGGTCACCGATTTGCTCTGAAACCTCACCTTGAACTTCTTCAGTACTTGCTACTTCAGGCGTAGTAGGTCTGGATTCCTCATAAGCTCCTTGACTCTTCTTGAGCAGGTACTTGTATTCTAGTTGTTCTCGTTCATTCAAATAATGAAAATTTGAGTATAAGTACTCTAATCGCTTTCGCTCATGGTGAGATAGAAAGTTTGATTCCTTACTCATCTTTTCTCCATTCCATTTTCTTTTAAGGTATAGACCTGATACTGACCCAAGACTTTTGTCTGAATGCCCAAACTGTCTAATTCTTGATAGGCAAACTGCAGAAGATCAGGCGCTTCGTTTAGGAGGTCAATAATGAAAAAGTATTCTCCTAAAGCTGTTTTTAGTGGTCGACTTTCAATCTTGGTTAAATTGATCCCCCGCCAAGCAAAGGTAGACAAACCTTTATAGAGGGCTCCTGCCAGGTTACTTGGTAAGGTCAAGGCCAAGCTAACTTTTTGAAGGGCCGGACTTAAAGTTTCTGAGATCGCTGGCTCTTTGGCCCCTAAAATCCAAAAACGTGTATAATTGTCCTCGATTTCTTGGATGTCTTTTGCCTGGACTTCCAAGCCGTACTCACTTGCTGCTGCCAGAGGGGCAATCGCTGCAATTTCCAAGTCTGGATGTTCTGCTACATATCGCGCTGCATAGGCTGTTGAAGCCGTCATTTCCATAGCCACATTTGGATAATGGGCCCTGAGAAAAGCCTTCCCTTGGGCCAAAGCCTGTGGATGCGAATAGACCGTTCGAATGAGACGATCTTTTTTAGCCACCAAGAGCTGTTGCTTGATGGGATAGACCACTTCTGCAACGGCCTGAATCGTCCCTTGATGAAAGAGGTAATCAAGGGTCTCATGGACACTGCCTTCGATAGAGTTTTCAACGGGGACGACTGCAAAATCGATCTCTTGATTCTCATAAGCCTTGATGACATCTGTGATCGTTCGATAGGCGATACGTTCAGAAGTTGGAAAGCTATGAGTGGCCACATCATGGGTAAAAGATCCCTTGGGACCAAGATAGCCTACAAGCATCGAATAATCTCCGCAATTTCTTCAGGTGTTTTGTCCTCGACATCCACAATATGGGTAGCAATCGCTTCATACAAAGGCAAACGTCCATCAAAAATCTTCTTAAATTCTTCTTTTGTGTTGTTTAAAAAGAGGGGGCGTTGCATGGCTTTGTCATTCTGAATCCGGCTGTACAAGGTCTCAAAATTCACTCGCAAGTAAATATTATGCGGATTTTTTTCCAGAAGCGCACGGTTATGAGGATTGACGACAATCCCGCCTCCAGGGGAGATAATGGCTGCCTCGTTTTCCAACAAACGCTCCAGCATTTCAGCTTCGCGACGACGAAAGGCTGCTTCTCCTTCCACTGCGAAATAGTCATTGATCGACATACCGATCTCTTCAACAATTAATTCATCCATATCATGGAACTTTGGATCAAGAATCCGACCAACGGTCGTTTTCCCAGCTCCCATAAAACCAAGTAAAATTTTAGCCATGCAGTAATGTCTCCAAATCTTCAAAAAAACTAGGGTAACTGGTGTTGATGGCCTCTGCCCGATCCAACACCACATTTCCATCTCTCACCAATAAGGCAGCAATGGTAGCCATCATCCCAATCCGGTGATCTCCAAAGGTCTCTAAGTCTGCTCCATGTAGGGGAGTCGGTCCAGTGATGATCATGCCGTCTTCCGTTGGCACGACATTAGCTCCCATGGCATTAAGGCTATCTGCTACGACCTGGATACGGTCTGTTTCTTTCACGCGAAGCTCTTCAGCATCCGCAATCACGGTTTGGCCATTTGCTTGTGTCGCTAGTAAAGCGATAATCGGCAATTCATCAATCAAGCGTGGAATCAACTCCCCATCAATCCGAATCCCTTTTAAGGACGAAGTCTTGACAGTGAGACTCGCAGAGACCGCTTTTTCATCGCGATCCTCCATGGTGAGATCTCCCCCCATTTCTTGAATCACTTCGAGAATCCCTGTCCGCGTTTGGTTGATGCCAACATTTTCAATCTTGATCACACTCTCTGGCAGAATGAGGCCTGCCACTAACCAAAAGGCTGCACTGGAAATATCTCCAGGAACGATGACTTCTTGACCTTGGAACTCTTGTCCACCTTGGATGCGGATGGTTTTTCCATCCACTTGGATCTCTCCACCAAATTGGCGAATCATATCCTCCGTATGGTCACGCGTCTTTTCCTTCTCGATAATCGTTGATTCACCCTCAGCCTGTAAAGCCGCAAAAATAAGAGCAGACTTAACTTGGGCCGATGCGACTGGCAAACGGTAATGAATGGGTTGAAGCTGATGTGTCCCTTTTTCATGTAAAGGCGGGCAATCGCGCTCTCCCTGACCAGCAATCTCTACTCCCATCTGACGCAGTGGAATCGCTACACGATCCATGGGCCGTTTGGAAAGACTATCATCTCCAACCATGGCCACTGCAAAATCCTGACCTGCTAGGACACCTGAAATCAAACGTATAGACGTTCCTGAATTGCCCATATCAAGGGGAGCGGTCGGAGCTTGAAGACCTTGAAAGCCTACCCCTTGAATCCGAATCACATCCCCGTCATCTTGGATGGAGACTCCTAAATCACGAAACACCTGGATGGTAGAAAGCACATCTTCGCCTCGCAAGATATCATAGACCTTGGTTTCGCCCTTTGCAAGACTTCCAAAAATAATGGATCGGTGACTGATGGATTTGTCACCAGGGACACGAATGGTTCCCTTTAGACCCTTGCTATTGGTTCTTAATTTCATTGCCATCTCCAGAGTGCTTTTCCACATATTCTATCATAAATAGGACATGAATTCAATTTTTGATCAAAAATTTGGAACAAAAAACGAATGTTTCCAAGCATTTTTTGCGTTTCTTTTCTTCTACTGGCGAACGAAAATACCAGAGTCGAAATTACAACTCTGGTAGAAATTTCTACTTGTATAAATCTTGAATCGGCTCAAAGATGATCTTTTCAAGATCTGCAAGATAAATAGACAATTGTTGTTGTTTGGTGAAAAATTCATTCACAATCGGACTTGCTTGGATTTTTTCCATGTAGTCCTTCATTTCTTGTTGCACAGCTTCTGTTGGAAGTTGACCGGATTGCATCAAGCCTTGTAGTTTATTTTGGAAAGCGACGTATTCGTCAAACAGCTTTTTCGCTTCTGGATTTGCTTCAATCGCTTGCTTACTTTCTACGACAGCCTTATATTCAGGAAGGTCTCGAAGGGTGCGAGAGAGTTCATTTGCTAGATCATAAATATTTGCCATTTTATGGGCTCCTTTACTGATAAGATACCTCTATTATACTTCTTTTCCCTCAATATTCCTAAAATGAAGCAGGCATTTTGACGCAAATCCTTCTGTAGACCTAGCGAGCAAGGACAGTATAAGACGTTGCCTGGCTGATCAATGTTTGAGCTCGCTCTTGATCCTCTGCATTTTTAAAGGTCAGCTACAAAATCCCGTGGATATCTTCCCGATTCTCTTCATTGATGTGAATATTGACCAAAGAAATCCCTTGTACAATTTGCAAAATCTCAAGAATGACGCCTTCCTTATCTGGAACATCGATAAAGAGATCATAGGCACTATCGCGTCCAGCACGCTGATGGATCTGCATTTCTTTTCTGTGCTTCCGCCCTTCATGGAAAAAAGACCAAATAGCCTCTTCGTTATCTGCTTGAATGGTCTCAGCCACCTGATCCAAACGGTCTTTGAAATCTTCAATCCGCTCTAATATCGCTTGAGGGTTGGACAAGAGAATAGAAGTCCACATGCCTGGCTCACTTTCCGCAATCCGTGTCATATCCCGAAAGCCACCAGCCGCAAAACGGCGGGTCATTTCATGCTCTTCCCCATAAGCTACGGCCTGCTCGACCAGAGTGGAGGCTAAAATATGAGGAAAATGGCTGATCTGGGAAGTCACTCGATCGTGTTCCGCGGCATCGATTTCAATAAAGCGGGATCCCAATCCACTCAGAAGCTCTTTCAACTCTTCCATGGCACCTCCTGTCGTCAAGCTGGAAGGAGTAAAAATATAATAGGCATTTTCAAATAAGGTTGCATCTGCCGCTGCTGCACCTGTCTTATGACTACCAGCCATGGGGTGTCCTCCCACAAAGCGTACGGCCTTATCTGTAAATACCTTTTCAGCTTGTGCAACAATTTCTGCCTTGGTAGAGCCTGCATCAGTCACCAGTACCTGGTCTTTCAAATTCAGGCCAGCTAAGGTTTCTAAGTAAGACTTGGTTTGCTTAATCGGAAGCGCCAAAATGATAATATCCGCTAAAGGGGCAAAGGCTTCGAAATCATCCGTCACTTGATCCACCATTCCCCTTTCAAGGGCGATGGTTCGAGAGGCTTCACTACGATTGTAACCAAGAACGGTCACATTTGGGTGGGCCCTCTTAATGCCTAGCGCAAGTGAAGCACCAATCAAGCCCAACCCTGCAATATAAACAACTTTCTTCTCCAAAGGAAAACTCTTTCTCTTAAAAATTCTTAGTAAATTCTCGGTGATTAGCAACAGCTTCTTTCAATTCTTCCAAGTTATCGGATGAGAATTTTTCAAGCACTTCTGTAGCAAGGACCGTTGCGACCACTGCTTCCATCACCACTCCTGCAGCTGGTAGAGCCGTTGGGTCGCTGCGCTCAACCGTCGCCTTATAAGGCTCATGAGTTTCAATATCCACACTCATCAAAGGTTTGTAGAGGGTCGGAATAGGCTTCATGACGCCACGAACTAGAATGGGCTCACCGTTGGTCATCCCCCCCTCAAAACCACCAAGATTATTGGTGCGACGGGTATAGCCACCTTCTTCAGACCAGATGATTTCATCCATGACTTGACTACCTTTTAGGCGACCTGCGTCAAAACCAAGGCCAAACTCAACTCCCTTAAAGGCATTGATAGAGACCACTCCTTGAGCGATTTTGGCATCCAATTTCTTGTCCCATTGCACATAGGATCCTAGTCCAACAGGTACACCGCCAACCAAGGTTTCCACAATTCCCCCGATGGTATCGCCATCTTTTTTCACTTGGTCAATGTAGGCCTTAACGGCTTCTTCTTGTTCTGGCACAACGATCGAAACTTCCGACTTAGCCGCCTTTTCCTTGATTTCTGAAACGGTTAGATTCCCGGGAATTGCAATCTCGATTCCCCCAAAATTAACAATGTGGCTGGCCACTTCAACGCCGATTTCTTCTAAAATCCGTTTAGCAACTGCACCAACGGCTACACGCATCGTCGTCTCACGGGCAGAAGAACGTTCGAGCGAATTACGAAGATCGTCAAAACGGTATTTAATCCCTCCGACTAGATCGGCATGACCAGGACGTGGCTTTGTGATCTTACGTAGATTTTTCTTTTTCTCTTCGACCGGTGCTACATTCATGATCTCCAGCCATTTTTGGTGATCCAGATTGGTCACGTTCAGAGTAATCGGACCTCCCATGGTCAAGCCATGACGGACACCTGATGTGATCTCAACACGGTCACTCTCGATTTTCATCCGAGCACCACGACCATAGCCACCTTGTCGACGTTTGAGCTCTTTATTAATATCCTCTTCAGATAAAGGAAGGCCTGCCGGAACCCCCTCGATGATGGCTGTTAGTCGAGGCCCATGGGACTCTCCTGCTGTTAAATATCTCATACGACCTTATTCCTTTCTTTCTAAAAAGTCCTTCACTTCTTGAAGAGGGATTTGATGAATCGCTGCTTGCCCCAACTCTGGAACAATTACTAATTTCAAGCTCGTCCCACGCGCTTTTTTGTCATGGGTCAAGGCTTGATAAAGGGCTTCTTTATCCCAGTTCTCATATGCCACTGGAAGTCCAAATTTCCGACACATCTCTTCAATTTTTTGACTGATTCCTTTTGGCATCAAACCCTTTTCTTCTGCAACTCGGGAGAGTTGTACCATGCCCATACTGACGGCTTCTCCATGCATAACTTGCCCATAACCAGCTGTCGCTTCAATAGCATGTCCAATAGTATGACCAAAATTGAGATACAGTCGAATGCCATTGTCCAGCTCGTCTGCCACAACATGGTCTCGCTTCACCAGGCAAGAATGAGAAATGATGCTCTCTGCATGCTCTAAAATACTCTCGACAGAACCATCCATGGCTTCCAATTCTTCCCAAAGTTCAGTATCTTGGATGAGACCGTACTTGATGACTTCGCCCATCCCCTCGATCAATTCACGTTGCCCTAAAGTGCTCAACACTTCAGGATCAATAAACACACCATCTGGTTGGGCAAAGGTCCCCACCATGTTTTTGGCAAGTGCTGTGTTGACTCCAGTCTTTCCCCCGATAGAAGAATCCACCTGTGCAGTCAAGCTAGTCGGGATCTGAACAAAGGAAATTCCCCGCATATAGGTCGAGGCAGCAAAACCAGCCAAATCACCAACTACGCCACCCCCAAGAGCAACGATTCCATCACTGCGCGTCATGCCCTGGGTAGCTAGAAATTCATAAACTTTTGAAACAGTGGTTAGATTCTTACTAGCTTCCCCTTGAAGAAACTCAAAGCGCACCACTTGAAAACCAGCTTTCTCAAGGCTCTTCTCTACGATTGAGGCATATAGCTTAGCCACGCGGTTATCGGAAATGATAGCGACTTTTTTATCGCCCCAAAGAGTGCGCAACCAGTCTCCAACCTGGTTGAAACCACCTCTTTCAATCACAATATCATAGGAATGTCCTGGAATAGGTACCGATACGTTCATAGGAATCTCCTTTTCAGCATGTTCTCTATTTATCTTACCATGAATCCATCTCCTTGTCTGCATTGAAAAGGACTTATGCAAGAAAAAAACAAGACACAAAGGTCTTGTTCAGACTGAAGAAAAAGTCCATTTTGGACGATTTTCTTCAGTCTTTTTTAAAAAATAGAGAAAGCAAAAAACTCTTAAGAATAGCGCGATATCAGCATTCCTAAGAGTTTTCACTATATGGTACCCAACCTACAAAATAGCAATGTTTCTATTGCTGGTAGGGTTTGTCTACGTTCTGACAAGACACCAAAGTCTTGTCTTTTTCAATGTATAAAATGACTATATTCATTTTTTAAGGCTTCCCAAACTGCGTCCGCTGGGAAATCCTTATCCGTCATCAACTCAAAGGCTTTTTCTGCCTGATAAAACAGCATTCCCAGTCCATTTAAAGTCTGATTGCCTTGTTGGCGACCCAATTTTAAAAATGGAGTTTCAGCTGGAAAATAAATCATATCGGCAATAATCGCTTCTTTTGGAAATTGAATGCTCTCAGGAATGGGGAGGGACTCACCATCCATGCCCACACCTGTCGCATTCAAGATCAAATCGGATTTATTTAGAATCGTTTGAATTTTCTCTGTATCCTTGATATAGTGCAATTGCAAGTCGAACTGAAAATTCTTTCCTAATTGGTCCAAGCGTTGTTTGGAAGTCTCATAGCCTTCCGAGCGCTCAAACAGATGGATCTCTGCTGCCCCTTGCGCAATTGCATGCGCCACAATCGCAGAAGCCGCACCCCCAGCACCCAGGATCGCCATGATTCCATTTTTCATCGAAAAGGTCATCGGTAAACTGCGAAAGAAACCAATCCCATCCGTATTATAGCCTTTAAGCTTGCCAGCACGGTGAACAATGGTATTGACAGAACCGATCTTTAGGGCCATCTCATCCACTTCATCTAGATAAGGAAAGACCTTCTGCTTATAGGGCATGGAGATATTGGCTCCAATCATATCCAACTTACGAATTTGGCTAATGGTGCTTTCTAAGTCTTCTTCAGCAATATCCCAAGCTAGATAAGCAGCATTGGTCGCTGTTAATTCATAGGCTAGATTATGGATAAAAGGAGAGATACTATGACGAATGGGATGGGCAATGACTGCTGCCATCCGAGTATAGCCATCAATCTTCATTCAATAACTCCCGAATTCTTCTCATATTTTCAAGAGGGATTTGACCTGGAGCACTTTCTTCTCCAACTCTAGCATAAGACCAAGAAGAGCCTGTCAAATCAGCTGTCAAACGTGAAATTTTCCCGATCTTACCCATGGAAATGGTGACATACTCTTGCTCAGGATTCAACGTCTTGAAACCACGCGTATAATTCATCAAATCAAGGACATCTTGTTCATTGTGGGCCATAACGGATACCTTGACTAATTTTGGAGAAAAACTGGTCAATTCCGATAAGATCTCCATCATATTTTCCGGTGTCTCTTGGAAATTGTGGTAGCTGAGAACAAGATTTGAAAATTCCAACATCTCTTCAAAGACTTCACGGTGACTATAATACTCGAAATCGATATAATCCGGATGATAGATGGATTGAATATCTTTCAAAATACCAACATATTCCTCGTTGGTCAGCTCCATCTCTCCACCTTCAGCTCGAGTCCGCGAGGTGAATAAAATCTCGCGTCCAGCAAATTTCTCAAAAACTGCAGGAGCAACAGTTAAGATCTCGCTTTTTTCTAAAAAGTCCGCACGCCACTCAATAACATCTGCATCCTCGTAACGCGAACTATCTAGTTGTTGCGCCTCTTCTAAGGAGCGAGGCATAATCGAAACAACTAACTTCATACATCCACCCTAATCGTAAATACTTTTAAGTAATTACTACTTTCTTCTTTCTTGTTCCATCGAAAATCTCCCGGAAGTCCGTATTCCGCTACATAGCGATGCTTACGACCTTGAAATCCCTTTTCGATTTGTTTTTTAAATTTATCTTTGTTGACATTTGCCGCATTGGTACTGAGAATCAAGGTCCCACCTGGATTTAAAATCTCAAGAGCCTCGCTGACCAATCGATGATAATCTTTAGCGACTGAAAATGTCCGTTTTTTATTCCGCGCAAAGCTAGGCGGATCGAGCACGATCACATCATAGCTTAGGTCATGGCGTTTGGCATATTTGTAATAGTCAAAGACATCCATCACGACAAAACGATGAGCATCTAGCGCCAAGCCATTTGCCACAAAATGCGCTTCTGATAATTCTCTACTTCTCTTAGCCAGATCGACCGATGTTGTCTCAATTGCTCCACCCATGGCCGCAGCCACAGAGAAGGCTGCCGTATAGGAGAACATATTGAGCAAGGACTTGCCAGCAGCTAAGCCCTCTACCAAGCCACCTCGAACTTCATGCTGATCCAAAAAGATCCCCGTCATCAAGCCATCATTGAGAAAGACTTGGTAAGAAACTCCATTTTCAAGAATCAAAAATTCTTGCGGAGCTTCTTCTCCATAAACACGAGCCGACTCATAATCCAAACCTTTAAAGCGAATCTTTTCATAGCCACCTCGTACTTCTGGAAAAGCCTCTTGAAAGGCCGCTAGAATGGTTTCCTTGATCTGAAATACGAAGGGATTGTACCAAGAAAAGACAACAAACTCACCATATAAGTCAACCGTGAAACCACCAAAACCATCTCCCTCTTGGTTAAAAAGACGAAAGGCTGTCGTCGTTTCATCTGCATAATAAGAACGACGGTATTGCTTGGCCTTGATGAAAAGCTTTTTAAAAAAGTCTTGATCAAAAGCGACCAACTCTTGCGAAACAAACCATCCAATCCCTTTATTTTGTTCAGATAAGTATCCGACTCCGAGGGATTGTCCATCTCCTGAAAGCAATTGAACCGCTTGATCCAAAGCAGGAAGTGAGTCAAAATCTTGCTTTTCAAGAAGAGATTGTCCTTGTTTGATTTTTGTTGCGACCTGGCGACTGACTGTGAGTTTTTTCATACCCTCTATTATAGCAAAAGTCTGAGGTTTTCACAAAGGGAGGCTTTATTTACTAGAACTTTTTTTGCTATTTTATTTCAGCTCTTATCCTTTAGCTTTTTACGATTTCATATACCTGATCTTTCCTATTTCTTTCCTCTGCTTTACAGTCTTTTTTTTCTTTCTCCATAAAATTGTGGTATACTTGTATATGAAAATTTTTAGGAAATAAGACAAGGAAGTAACATTTTGTGAAAAAAATTACGAATTCGATACTCAATTTCATGAGTACCAGACTAGGATTTGTCTTGACCCTTCTGTTGCTCTACTGGTTCAAAACCATGTGGGCCTATTCAGTTGATTTTAATTTAGACATTCAGGGACCGTATCAGATTTTTCTAGCAGTGATCAACCCATTGCCGATCAGTTTGCTCTTCATTGGTCTAGCACTCTATATCAAACGAACCAAGCTCTTTTATAGTTTGGCCTTTGGGATCTACCTTCTCTTATTTATTTGGTTGATTTCCAATTCCATCTATTATCGAGAATTTACAGACTTTGTAACAGTTAATACCATGTTGGCTTCCAGCAAGGTTTCTGCTGGTCTCGGAGCTGCTGCTTTAGAATTATTCCGCCCTTGGGATGTGATCTACATTTTAGATTTCCCCATTCTCGCTTTCTTCTTCTTTAAGAAATGGATTCGAATGGACAATCGTCCCTTCAATAAACGAGCCAGTTTTGCGGTTACATCCTTATCAGCTATGCTCTTTTCGGCCAACCTTTTCCTTGCAGAAATTGACCGACCTGAGCTCTTGACTCGTGGTTTCTCAAACTACTATGTCGTTCGTGCCCTTGGCTTACCAGCCTTTCTGGGTTACAGTGCTAATCAGACCTATGTTGCTAACAAAGAACGTTCCAAAGCTTCCGAAGCAGATTTAAAACCGGTGGAAGAATATATCCAACAGCATTATGCCAAGGCTAATCCTGAGTACTTTGGAATGGCCAAAGGCCGTAACGTCATCTACATTCACTTGGAAAGTTTCCAACAATTCTTGATCGATTACAAGTTGAAAGTAGATGATAAAGAATATGAAGTAACGCCTTTCTTAAATTCACTTTACCACTCGAAAGAAACCTTTGCCTTTTCAAACGTCTTTAACCAAGTCAAGGCAGGGAAAACGTCCG
Source organism: Streptococcus parasanguinis ATCC 15912 (assembly GCF_000164675.2). Taxonomy (NCBI): domain Bacteria; kingdom Bacillati; phylum Bacillota; class Bacilli; order Lactobacillales; family Streptococcaceae; genus Streptococcus; species Streptococcus parasanguinis. The sequence continues at coordinate 337,224 of NC_015678.1, read as the reverse complement.
ATGCTGAGACCATGATTGAAACTGGACTCTTTGGACTCAACCAAGGTTCCTTTATGGTGAACTATGGTGGAACCAATACCCAACAGGCTGCACCATTTATTCTTTCAAAAAATGGTTACAACTCGAGCGCTGTTTTCCACGGGAATGCTGGAAGTTTCTGGAACCGAAATACCGCCTATAAACAATGGGGCTACAATTACTTCTTTGATGCCAGCTACTTCACCAAACAAAACAGCAGCAATTCCTTCCAGTATGGTCTTAATGACAAATACATGCTCAAGGATTCCATCAAATACCTAGAAAGATTGCAACAGCCTTTCTATACGAAGTTCATTACGGTTTCCAACCACTATCCTTATACGACCAGCTTGTCAGGAGATGATCTTGGCTTCCCTCTAGCTAAGACACAGGACGAAACCATCAATGGCTATTTTGCGACCGCTAACTATCTAGATTCTTCGATCAAAGCCTTCTTTGATTACCTGAAAGAGTCTGGTCTTTACAAAAATTCCATCATCGTTCTCTATGGGGACCACTACGGAATTTCAAATTCCCGCAACCCAGCTCTTGCTCCTCTACTTGGTAAGAACTCTGAAACGTGGTCCAGCTATGACAATGCCATGTTGCAACGCATACCTTATATGGTAGTCGTTCCAGGTATGGATAAGGGTGGCATCATCAACACCTATGGTGGCGAAATCGATATGCTCCCAACCTTGGAACATTTGCTTGGGATTGAATCCAACAAATTCCTCCAAGTTGGTCAAGATATGCTCTCACCCGATCATGATCAAATCGTCGCCTTCCGCTCCGCTAACTACTTTGTTACTCCAGAGTATACGAGCTATAGTGGCCGGACCTATTACACTAAAACAGGTGAGGAAATCACGAACCCAGACGAAAAAACCAAGGAAGAACTGGACAAGATTAGAGAAGCTGCTAACCTTCAATTGAAGATTAGTGATAGCATCCAGACCGGTGATCTCCTTCGCTTCTTCAAGGGCAATGATCTTGGAAAAGTCAATCCAGAAGATTATTCCTACACCAATTCCTTCAAGGCATTGAAGAAGATTGAAAAGGAAAAAGGTGACAAATCAACCAGCCTTTATAACCAACGTGGCAACCAGTCCACCGTTGATCTCTTCAAGGCACCAACTTATAAAGAATTGCACCCAGAAAATGATAGTTCTTCCTCAGCCGAGACCGGCAGCAGTTCTTCTAAATAAAGAGAATCCCTGAGTTTAAAAACTCAGGGATTTTGTGATTTCTTTAAAAAGATCACGCTTTACCTTCATCTAGAACTTCAAAAACAGAAGCCGTTAAATTCTCCACATAGAATGGACGTTTATGGCGACTATTCCCAACCATCAATTTCAATTTATCTGAATTTTGGAGGTAATATGGAAGCCCGCTAGCATTGAAGATGACCAAGTACTTCTTGTCTCCTGTTAGTTCATAGATGACAAGACCACTGGTATCAGTTGCAGATTGAATAAAGACTTGTTGGTAGATTTTATCATAGCTTTCAAGTCCTAAGACAGGAAGACTTGTCTTCAAGGCGATCAAGCTTCGGATATAGGCAATTGATTCCTTGTTCTGACTGACCAAATCCCAATTGACCTGATTCACAAAATCTGGAGCATTGTAGGAATTCATGGCCCGCTCACGATCCAAAGGGGTGATTTCTCCATCAGGACCTGTCGCTACCAATTTGGTCCGCATAAACTCTTGACCCAATTGCATAAAGGTCATGCCCTGAAAGAGCAGATTCATGGCTGTAGCCAACTCTGAGCGCTTGACCAAGCCTGCTACTTCTTCATTCGGATGAAGGGTCTGAAGCAAGTCATAGAGATTATAATTGTCATGAGCTTCCACATAATTCAAGACCTGATTCGGACTTAAATAATGACCAAGCTCTGCACTACCTAGAGCAGCACGCGCAACGATATTCTCTGTCGATTTTCGGCTGACGAAGCCACGTTTGATGGAACCATAAACCTCAGCCCCTTTAATAGCATCGCGCTCCGTATCATTGAAGAATCCAATTCGAGGCAATTGCGCCGCATTGTCTTTCTTAGCCTTGTCCTCTGGTGCGAGACCTGTTCCCATGTCCCAACCTTCTCCGTAAAGGAGAATGCGAGGATCCAGAGCGTCCATTGCCTCCCGAATAGCATTCATCGTCCTTACATCGTGAATCCCCATCAAATCAAAGCGGAAGCCATCGATTTGGTACTCTTTGACCCAGTGCGTGAGGGAATCTATCATGTACTTGCGGTACATTTCATGCTCACTAGCCGTTTCATTACCGACACCTGTCCCATTTTGGAAACGACCATCTGGCTCCATCCGGTAATAATAATCGGGCACTGTATTTTGGAAAGGACCATGTTCGGTCGAATAGATATGATTGTAGACCACATCCATGACCACAGAAATTCCTGCCTCATGATAAGCCCGGATCATGGTTTTGAGCTCTTTCATGGTTTGTTTCGGATTGGATGGATCCGTCGAAAAGCTAGTTTCTGGTGCAGAATAATTCTGAACATCGTAGCCCCAATTGTAGGTCACCTGGCCTTCTTCGTCGTACTGTTTAAAGCGATCAGAGATCGGTTGCAGTTGCACGACATTAACTCCTAACTGACGGATATAATCAAAAGCAGTTGCATCACCATGGCTATTGACGGTTCCTTTTTGGCAAGCACCAAGATAGGTCCCTCGCAAAGACTCGTCCACACCTGAAGTCAGTGACTTAGTCAAATCCCGAAGGTGCATCTCATAGATCACTGCTTGACAAGGGTTATCCAAGCGCCAAGGAGTCTCATCGGCACCTTTTTTAGTGCCCCAATCAAACTGACGATCTGCTCTCGAAAGAATGGCAGTGCGCATCCCGTCCGCTGTCGTTGCAATGCTATAAGGATCGCGCGTCACTTGAGTATGGTGTTCAAAATGCACACGATATTGATAAGCCATGCCACTTAAATTTCCTAGAAAATCTAAAATCCAAACACCATGGGTATTTGCTGGGTGGTAGCTAGACTCTTGTTTGCCACGCGTCATTGGCATGCTTTTCCAAATAGGCGCATCCAACTCTGTTGATTGATAAAGCAACAATTCAACTTTCTTAGCCGTTGGAGCCCACAGTTTAAAGCAATGCTCCCCTTCTTCCTCCCGATGACCGAGCCAGCCTTGATACGCCCATTTAGCATCAAACTCTCTAGGACGCATCGCCATATCGTAGGCATGAGGCTGACGATGGCTGTATGCATGACTCGTCAAAGCAGCTTGCAAAGAATAATAGACTGTATCGTCTCCATCGAGAATCCATACTTCTCGAACATGCCCTTCTGGTAAGAGTTCGATTTCAAAATCACGGGTCTTAGTGAGCCAATCCCCTTCTTTAACCAGGACATGGCCCCGGTTCAAGGCATCCTCACTCTCGTATACCAGATTTCCCTCTACTCCAAAATAATCCAACTTGGAGAAAGAGACTGATTTTCCTTCTACTTGATCCTGCCACTGCCACATATCATAGGCAAAATAATTTCCTTTTTGCTTATGAAAATGAAGCTTTACATGGTATTGTCGCATAACATTTTCCTATTGCCAATTTAATACCGAAGGAACCATTCCTCGTGAAACACGTACGTGGCTCTAACTATTTGTTTTTATTCTTCAGATGTGTGAACCAAAGCATCGTTGTTGATTTCATCAATATTTGCAAAGAATTCCAAGTGATTATGGAAGACTTCCAATTCAACTGGAGTATCTCCTCCGTACTCCCCATCTAGATTGATGCGGAATGGTTGAGCATTTTTCCCTAACATTTCGATCGTCAACTTCTTGGTCTTGAGATATTCTACATTTTCATCGTGCACATGCTTGCCTCCATTAATGGCCTGAATCATCAAGGACAACATGTTAAAGAGCTTAGCAGTTTTTACGATAATCAAGGTAAAGTTCCCATCATCGAGCTTAGCATCTGGCGCGACACTTTCAAAGCCAGCAATCGAGTTGGTCAAGGCCACAAAAATCATAGACGCTGGCCCTTCAAAGACACCATTGTCGTGCTCAATCCGCACCTTCCGAGCCTTGTTTCGCGGTAACATTTTAGCTGCTTCAGCCACATAGGCAAAGTAACCCAAGCGAGATTTAACGCTACTTGGAACACTGAAGGTCAATTCTGTCATGGTTCCTGCTGCAGCAATGTTGATGAAATACTTGCTGCCATAGGCACGACCAATATCCATTTGAATGGTTTGGTTTTTTTCTATAATGCGAGCAGCCGCCACAGGATCTCCCATCGGGATCTTCAAGGCACGCGCATAGTCATTGGTGGTACCGGTCGGAATAAAGGCCATCTGCGGCCGATTTTCCAGACCTGCAACCCCATTGACCACTTCGTTAATCGTACCATCTCCACCAGCGGCAATGATTAAATCAAAGCCTGCTTTAGCGGCTCTTTCTGCTTCATTTTGGGCAGAAAATGGTTCAGGAGTCGTTTGATAAGCGCTGGTTTCATAGCCCACGTCTTCAAGTACGTCCAAGACTTCCGCAATATTTTTCTTGATAATTTCTTGCCCAGAGGTCGGATTATAAATTAAACGGGCTTTTTTGATTCGTTCTACCATAAAGATCCTCTACAAACTTTCAAGCCAGGCCTCATCTTCTACCTGGATTCCTAATTCTTGTGCTTTGGTTAACTTGCTACCAGCGTCACTACCTGCAACGACTAAATCTGTTTTTTTGGAAACCGATCCAGTCACCTTAGCGCCCAGACTTTCTAATTTTGCCTTTGCTTCTGAACGCGTGAGTCGCTCTAGCTTCCCAGTCAAAACGACTGTCATTCCTGATAGGGCCGCATCAGCAGCGACTTTCTCACCAAGATAGACCATATTGACGCTAGCTTCTTTAAGCTCTTGCAATAGGCGCTTGGATCCTTCTTGAGCGAAATAACTCTTGAGGCTTTCAGCCACGACCATACCGAGACTATCAATGCTGGCAATTCGTTCTGGATCAGCTGTAGCCAATTGATCGATGTCATGGAATTCTTGGAGCAAGATTTGACTAACCTTGCTACCGACATGGCGAATCCCCAAACCAAAGAGTAACTTCTCAGCTGAATTCTCTTTTGAAGCTTGAATGGCTTCATAGAGTTTTTCAGCAGATTTTTCTTTAAAGCCTTCCAAGGTCAATAGGTCCTCGACTGTCAGACGATAGATCCCAGCTACATCCTCTACCAACTGAGCTGCGAAGAGTTTCTCTACAACAGCTGGACCCAAGCCTGTGATATTCATAGCATCCCGACTTGCAAAGTGGTTCAATCCTTCCTTCATCTGGGCTGGACAGAGCGGATTGATACAGCGAAGGGCCACCTCATCCTCGAAATGAAGCAACTCACTCTGGCAGCTCGGACATTGAGTTGGAATGGCTAATGCTTGATCAGATACCCGTTTATCTTTGACGACACGCAAGACCGCAGGAATGATATCACCCGCCTTGTAGACAATGACGGTATCATCCTGATGAATATCTTTTTCAGCAATATAGTCCACATTGTGCAAGGTTGCCCGACTAACTGTGGTTCCTGCTAGCTGGACTGGAGTTAGATTGGCAGTTGGGGTCACAACTCCGGTTCGGCCAACCGTCCAATCCACCGATAAGATTTTCGCTTCTTTTTCTTCAGCTGGAAACTTATAGGCGACAGCCCATTTAGGGGCTTTTACGGTAAAGCCTAGTTCTTCTTGAACAGCTAGGTCATTGACCTTGATGACGATCCCATCGATATCATAGGGAAGATCCTCTCGAAGTTGGGCTACTTTTTGGATAAATTCCCAAATTTGCTCCATATCCTCAGCCAGCACTCGCTCTTGGTTCACGACAAACCCTAAGCGGGCTAATTTCTCAAGCACGCCTTCCTGACTGCTTTGATCCGTCGGGCTCACTTCTTGATACAAGAAGGTTGCGAGATTTCGCTTGGCCACGATTTTCGTATCCAATTGACGAAGCGTTCCTGCAGCAGCATTTCGTGGATTAGCAAACTCAGGCTCGCCATTTTCTTGACGAATTTGATTAACCCGATCAAAGGAAGCCCGCGGCATGTAGCACTCACCTCGAACTGTGATGTTCACTGGCTCTGGTAACACCAAAGGAATATCCTTGACCCGCTTGAGGTTCTCTGTAATATCCTCACCGACAGAACCATCCCCACGTGTTGCCCCCGTTACAAGGACACCATTTTCATAGGTGAGGGAAATGGACAAGCCATCGATCTTCAGCTCACAAACATAGCTGATGGAAGAAAATTCCTTACGGACACGCTGATCAAAGGCTTCTAATTCTTCACGCGAAAAAGCATCCTGCAAACTATAAAGGGGATACTGGTGCTGGTATTTGGTAAAGCCTTTTAAAACCACCCCACCTACACGGTGAGTAGGACTCTCTGGTAAGATCTCATCAGGATGAGCGGTTTCTAGTTCCACCAACTCCCGATATAATTGATCATATTCACTATCTGAAACAGATGGAGTGTCTTTTGTGTAATACTCGTAAGCATATCGATTGAGTAATTCCACTAATTCTTTCATTCTGGTTTTCATGTTCTTATTTTATCATAAAATCTTAATTTAGCCTTGAATTTACTGCATTCTTAGCATGAAAAAAAGGAGCCAAGGCTCCCTTTTCTTATTTTGTAAAATCGATCCGTTTAGAAAGTTGATTGATCACAATCGCTCCAAAAATCAAGGATGCGAATTCACCCAATCCCATGGTCAACCAGTTATAGAAGAATGGTTGGCCTTGAAGGTAATAAAGTTCCAAGGCAATTGTAAACATGGAAATGGAAAAGAAAATCGCAAACAAGAAATGGTCCAAGCGAATAAGACCGTTAAACAAGAACTTGTTTTTGAATCGACCAAATAGAATGAGTCCAAGTCCTAAGAAGACAAAGGTTGAACCTCCACCGACAAAGACATCGATCCATCCAAAACTAAATAAGTTAGCAATCATACAACCAAGAGTCACCCCAATCAAGTACTTCTTATTGTAGAAGGCCAAGAAATTCATCATTTCCGAAACACGGAATTGATAGCCATAGTAGGCCATAGCATTGAGAGGTGGGGTAATGGTCAATACGATATAAATCGCAGCAACAATGGCAATTTGCGCCATATCACGAGCAGTTAACTGTTTCATCTATTCTCCTTTAGCGGTTTTCCCGCGTGTAATATGCTTGGCGAAAGGATCTTAAGCACCAAGGGTTGAAGGTTTGATTTCTTCAACCTTTCAAGTATAGCATATTTTGAGGTTTTATGGTAGACTGAATTTATGAAAACACTAATTAAAAAATTTTTTGATAATGAGATTTTATCCTATCTTTTTTTTGGAGTTGCCACAACCCTTGTTTCCGTCGTAACCCGCCTCTTCATCTATCATGTGTCTCGTGATGAACGATTAGCGACAGCAATTGGAAACATTGCTGGGATCCTCTTTGCCTTTGCGACCAACGATACCATTGTTTTTAAACAAGAAAGAAAGGGCTGGTTTCAGCGCTTGATCCGATTTGCAATTGCGCGCTCTGGGACCTTTATTCTAGATATGGCCTTGACCGAGATTTTTGTCAAGCAGTTCCCAGGAATTATCGGTCAATTCGTCCACAATAACAAGAGCCAAATCAATCTGATTGAAACCCTCTTTGCACAAGTGGCCATTGTAGTCCTCAATTACGTATTTAGTAAACTCTTTGTCTTTAAAAATAAAAACAAGGCTTGAAACGATTGTTTCAGCCTTATTCTTTTAAACTTCTATACTTGCATGCTCTGCACTTAATTGATAGATGGTACCTTCAACCCCAAAATAATCTTTGGCTAGATCTTTCAATTCCTGCATAGCTGTTTGTGCCCGTTTGGCCTGCTCCTCATTGATGGCTTCAATCACCAAAATTGCGTCCTTAGTATCTTCAGTTAGCATGGTTCTTTGAGCCTCACGCCAATTCAAACAACGGCAAACAGCGCCTTCTTGGTCGTAGTAGATGATCTCCCCTTCCAAAGCCGGTGCATCTTCTTCAGCTCCTAATGGAAAGAAAGGTTCGCCTCCTTTCGCTTGGCCTAGAGAGAGTCCACCCACCAATTTATCCATATCTTCTCCCCCACAAGGAAGGGCATAAGCCATCGAAACACTATTGTAAAGATCCACCAAAGGATTAATCGGATAGAATTCACGTCCCTGGTGAACCCGTTTTAAGAGTGCCTCGATTGAAGATCGGGCTCCTTTTTTTGTTTTAAACTTGCTAAAAGCTTGGCGCCACTCTTGAACGAACTCACTCTGGGTATAGTTTTCTTCATCAATAAATTCCCATGCTCTCTTGGTACCCTTGTCCAACAATTCTTTGAAATAAGGATCCTTGGCTTCATCTACTTTATTATCAATACCATACAGGGACATCACTGTAATTCTAGCTGTTGGAAATAAATCCCAAAATGCTTGATCAACTGTTACTTTCATTGCTTTACCTCACTATAATTTCTTTTTTGACCTTTTTTGACTAGTTCCCAATCTAGGGTAATATTCTCACGAACTCGGATCAGATACTCCTCTAACTGTGCGACTTCTTCTTTGGAAAATCCTTTTAAGGCAGTTGCCTCAGAATAAAGATGCTCCCCTAAAATGAAGGGGTAAATCTTCTTGCCTTTTTCAGTTAATTCCCATTCCTTGGTTTTAAGGTTTTCACCCCTTGGACGCTGCTGAATCAGTCCTCGTTCTTCTAATCTTTTTACGGATCGGGCAACAGTTGAGCGATCGACTTTTAAGAGCTCAGAGAGTTCTTCCTGAATAATTCCAGGTTGCTCGGCAATTCGCACCAGGTAGAGGTATTGACCACGCGCTAGATCCAAATCTCGAAATTCGATATTTGCTATAGAATCCAAAGCTCGCGCAATGATGCCTATCTCACGCAAAATACTCATCCCACTCCTCCTTTCTTATTAAGAATAGCATATCACATTTTTGTTGCAAATGCAACAAAAATAGATAACAAAAAAGAGACTGGGACAAAAGTCCTAGCCTCTCAATTATTTTTGAATTGTCGAGCAAGACGCAGTGGTTGAGTGGGCTCTACTACGCTGATTTCATCAGATTTTACAGCCCTACTCAACTGTGCGGAAGTGGGACAACGAAATCGAATTCTAACGAATTACCGATTTCTGTCCCACTCTCCCTTATTCCGTTTTATCTTTTTTTCTCAAGCGTAACCGACGCTTTAATTTTTGTGAAGCTTCTTTATGCCAAAAGGCTACTTCTTCCGTTTTTAATTTGGAGACAATTTCTCCATTGCGCGTTTGGAACTTGGCTTCTCTAGCAAACTGGATACTGGCGTTTAAAATACAACCAATAATCATGATTTTAGCTACCAAGATGAACCAGAACATGATGACCGCTAGGACGACCGAACCGAAGAAACGAGCATCTAAGAAATGACTCACATAACGATCCACATATTTCCAAAAGATATTCAAGATCGCATACAGGACAGCAACAACGAAGGTCGCTCCTGGAAGAACATATCTAAATTTCGGAATTTTAACATTTGGAAGAGTGTAATAAAGCAAGACCAGACTGACAAAGAGCAAGAGATAGATGGTCGGCTCTGTCAAATTCAGTAAGCGCACATAAATCGTCCGATCAAATGAAAAGGTCCGATAGAGATAGCGAACGATCATTTTCCCAAACATGGAAAGAATGAGCGAAAGTCCAAACAAGCCCTGCAAGGCAAAACTGATCAGAAAGCTAAAGAGTCGTCCCCAGATAATGCCACGCTCCTTTTCCACCCCGTAACTCTTGTTATAGGCTCTTTGGAGGTAGGCAATGCTCTGAGAGAAGATCCACAAAGCGGAAACAATCGAAAAACTCAGTAATCCTGTTGAGGGTTTGGTCAAGACACTCGAAATCATCTGTGCCACTATTCGATATAAGGAGGCTGGCAAGACTTTTTGTAAGCTCAAAAGAATCTGGGTAGGACGAATATGAAAGTAAGGCAAAATATTGGCTGCAATCAGCATCAAAGGGAAAATGGAGATCAACAAATAATAGGCAACCGCAATGCTGGTGATATCAGACTCTGCACTCTGATAAAATCGCACGAAGCCTTTTATAAACGGCTGATCTAGCACTTTTTTTATGACTTTTTTCATCCGTCACCTCCCCGTTTTACTAAAAAAGAGCAAAGAGCGAAACCAGACACCTGCCTTCAGCTCCATTCTTTCCTCTCTATCTTTTAGTAAGTTCCTTCTTCACCTTGACTGGTTAAGATCACCGGACCATCTTTTGTAATCACAAATTGATGCTCGTATTGACAAGAAAGGCCACCATCGAGGGTCTTATGGGCCCAACCAGTTTCCATATCTGTATCAATTTCCCAAGTACCGGTATTAATCATTGGCTCAATCGTCAAGACCATCCCTTCACGCAGACGAAGACCGCGTCCAGCACGACCATAATGTGGGACCATTGGTTCTTCATGCATAGTAGGCCCGACACCGTGTCCGACCAAATCACGCACCACGCCATAGCCTTTGCTTTCGGCATACTCTTGAATCGCTGCACCAATATCTCCCAAGCGATTGCCAACAACCGCTTTTTCAATTCCTTTGTAAAGACATTCTTTGGTCACATCCATCAAATCTTTGACTTTTTGGGAAACATTTCCAACAGCATAAGCCCAGCATGAATCAGCTAAACCACCGGTATAGGACTCTGTATATTTTTTCACTTGCGCCACATTATCAAAATCCAATTTTGAAACATCTAAAACAGACTTATCCAGCGGTTCAGACAAGACCATATCTACCTTGAGAAGATCACCATCTTTTAAGATGACGTGACGTGGAAAAGCATGGGCCACTTCGTCATTTAAGCCACAGCAAGTCGCATAAGGATAATCCATGAGACTGCCTTCTACACCAATCTGAAGTGGCAAGACATTGGCTTCTTTACAGCGACGACGGACATATTCTTCTACTTCCCAAAGATCAAGCCCTGGCTTGATCAAGTCACGCAATCCAATATGGATGCTGGCAAGGAAATCTCCCGCACGATCCATGGCTTCAATTTCACGTTGTGATTTTAATGTAATCATTGTCTCCTCATTTCTTTTTGTTTAATTAATCTTAATCGTAATGGTTGCTTTCGCTATCAGTTGTAAGTCCAAATACAAACTAAAATCGACTAGGGCAGAACGTCTTGTTCGGCGGACAAGCTGTGGTTCAATGCGAATCACATCATCTACCTGTACTGCCTGTAAAAAATTGATGATCAGCTGTTCGATGATCAAGTTACGCCCAATATTTTGCATTAGCTTACGAACAATCTTCATTAGAACTTCGATCATGACCCCATTGGCCAAAACACCACTCTTTTCAAGCATACTTGGCTCCACTGTGAATTGGTAATGATTATTCTCCGTTAGAATCTTTTGTCCGATTTGCTCACTAAAAGTTGGTAAGCTTGAAAACTGCACCTTGCTGATCCGATCCATCACATCTCGACGTGTAATAACACCCAGCAAGGTCTGATTATTGCGAATAACAGGAATCATCTCATAATCTTCAGCAATCATCCGTTGGCTAATCGTCGCAATGCTAGTAGACAATTTAGTGGTAAAGATCGTCCGTGACATCACCTTATCAAGGGTCGTCTGAGGCGCCTTATCTCCAGCATCTCTCATGGTCACGACGCCCACCACCATCTGGTGCTGATTGACAACTGGAAAGCGACTAAAGCGATTTTTTCGAACCAAATCCAGATAGTCTCTTACCGTATCAGTCTCTGAAAGATAACCATATTCATGGAAGGGCCGATAGACCTGTTCTACTGTCAAGATATCCGTCTTGATCTGCATGTTAGACAAAGCCTTATTGATCATGGTAGCGACGGTATAGGTATCGTGTGAAGTTCGTATGACTGGGATTTTTACCTGATTAGCCAGATCAATCACATCCTCACTGACCTCAAAGCCACCTGTCACTAAGACCGCATTGTCATGCTTAAGAGCCAAGCGTTGGATGCTAGTGCGGTCTCCCACGATCAAAAGACCTCCTTCAGACACATAGTCTAGGACGTGCTTCTCCGTCATAGCACCGATATAAAATTTATTAAATTCTTTTTCGAGACCTTCCTCACCTGCTAATATTTCAGATCCAATGATTTCTAAAATTTCCCGATAAGTCAAGTGCTCTAGTACTGCCTTTTGAGATTTGACACGAATGGTCCCACTTCTAGGACGCGTTTCGACAATTCCTTGATTTTCAGCTTCTTTAATGGCACGATAGGCCGTCCCATCACTAACATTCAGAAAATTGGAGATACTGCGGACACTGACCCGTTTTCCAATTGGTAATTTTTCGAGATAGTCTAAAATCTCTTGGTGTTTACTCATAGAAGTCCCCTCTACCTAGGCGGAAATCATAATAATCGCGCATTTTACGCGTATAGCGGTCACTCCCTTTGAATTGACGAAAGAGACGAAATCCAGCCTTTAAAGCGACCTTTTGACTCCCTATATTTTCAACATGGGTGACAATCTTAAGTTCCTTTAGTTGAAATTTCTCAAACGATAAATTGACCAGTTCTTTGACTGCTTCTGTCATCAGGCCCTTTCCCCAAAAATCTTTACGTAAAAAGTAACCTAATTCAGCCTCACTCTTGATTTCATCCAACTTTTCAAACTTGATGGAGCCGATCATCCGATTGGTTTCCTTATCACAGATCGCCCAAACCCCCAATGGATTTTTTATGAAATAGTTGGCTAGTACATATTGAGTTTCAGCAAGATCAGCTTGTGCAGGAAAGATAAATTGTAGGTTATCAGGATTCGAAGCAATCTTATAAAAATCTTCCGCATCCTCAAAGAGAAAAGGTCGTAAGTACAACCTTTGTGTTTCAATCAGTGAATAGGCAGCTAAGTGCGTCCAAATATTCATTTCAAACTCCAATGTTCATGTATCCAGGCACCACTACCAGATCTCAGATTCAATCACTACTCTTCTATCAACTGGATATCTGCTCCAAGTTGGGTCAATTTATGAATAATATCTGAATACCCGCGAAGGATGTATTCCACATTTGTAATTTCTGTTGTTCCAGAAGCCATGAGACCTGCGATCACTAAAGCCGCACCAGCTCGAAGATCTGTCGCTTTCACACTGGATCCCGTCAATTGATTTGGCCCTTCATAGATAATGTGGTCGTTCAAAGTCAAGATAGTAGCCCCCATTTTAGCCAATTCTGGCACATGGTTAACCCGTTTTTCATAAATCGTATCAACGATTCGCCCACGTCCTGCAGCCGTTAAGAGCAAAGGTGTGATCGGTTGTTGCAAATCAGTCGCAAAACCTGGATAAGGAGACGTTTTGATCTGGATGGCCTTCAAGCCTGTTTGCTTTTCTACAAAGATACTATCTTCAGAAATGGTCATGCACACACCCATTTCCTCTAATTTGGCAATATAGCTCTCTAAATGCTCGTACAAGACATTATTGATCTGGATACCTTCCCCAATAGCAGCTGCAAGAGCAATATAGGTTCCTGCCTCGATGCGATCCGGAATTACTTGATGTCTAGTCCCATGCAAATGCGGAACACCATCAATGATAATAATATCTGTCCCTGCTCCACGAATATGAGCTCCCATGTTGTTGAGCAAGGTCACCACATCGATAATTTCAGGTTCCCGCGCAGCATTTTCGATCACTGTCCGACCTTTAGCTTTGACTGCTGCCAAAATCGTATTGATCGTTGCACCGACACTAACAGTATCCATATAGATGTTAGCTCCTTGAAGAGGCTTGCCATCTGTCGCAAGTTTCATACTAGAGCCATCCATAGTCATAGCGGCTCCCATCGCTTCAAAGGCCTTCAAATGCAAATCAATTGGACGTGGGCCGAGATCGCATCCTCCAGGTAGTCCAACAGTTGCTTGACCATAGCGCCCTAACAAACTGCCATAGAAATAATAGGAAGCTCGTAAGCTATTGATTTTCCCAAATGGCATGGGCATATCCTTCACCCCACGTGGATCAATGATCAAACTGTCTTCTTTGCGTTCGATCTTAGCGCCCATGATGGTCATGATTTCAATCAGACTTGCAACATCTGAGATATCCGGTACCCCATCGAGGGTCACGATATCGTCCGCCAGAATGGTTGCAGGAATCAGGGCCACTACACTATTTTTTGCACCACTAATGGTCACCTCTCCTTTTAGAGGGCGACCTCCATTTATTACAATTTTTTTCATCTTAATAATTATTAGCTCTTTCAAGTCTTTTTCCTTTTACTATCGTTTTTTCAACGGAAATAAAAGGGACAATGTATTTAAAATACTCTAACTATTATACCACAGATCGACCTATTTTTCCATCTGTAGGAATTTTCAAAACGAAAAAAAGCTAGGATCATCTTGACCCTAACTTTTCCATTTCAACTAATTATTTTACAGCTTCTTTCAAGGCTTCTACCTTATCCAAACGTTCCCATGGAAGGTCGATATCCGTCCGTCCCATATGGCCATAAGCCGCTGTTTGACGGTAGATTGGACGTTTCAAATCCAACATTTGAATAATCCCTGCAGGACGAAGGTCAAAGATTTGACGTGCTGCAGCTTCTAATTTGCTTTCAGCGACTGTTCCAGTACCGAAGGTATCAATACGAACAGAAACAGGTTGAGCTACCCCAATCGCATAAGCCAATTGCACTTCTGCTTTCTTAGCAAGACCTGCCGCTACGATGTTTTTGGCAATGTAGCGAGCTGCATAAGAAGCGGAACGATCCATCTTAGTCGCATCCTTACCAGAGAAGGCACCACCACCGTGACGTGAGTAACCACCATAAGTATCCACGATAATCTTACGACCAGTCAAACCTGAGTCCCCTTGAGGTCCACCGATAACAAAGCGTCCTGTTGGGTTGATGAAGAATTTGGTCTCAGCATCTAGATAAGAAGCTGGAATCACTTCTTTGATGACCTTGTTAATCACATCTTCGTGGATTTGTTCATTGCTGACATCTGGATCATGTTGAGTTGAAATAACAACTGTATCCACGCGCACAGGGCGGTCATTTTCATCATACTCAACAGTGACCTGTGATTTAGCATCTGGACGAAGATAGCTAATTTCACCAGACTTACGAAGTTCAGCCAAACGACGAACCAACTTGTGGCTGAGTGAGATTGGCAATGGCATGAGTTCTTCTGTTTCATCCACTGCAAACCCAAACATAAGACCTTGGTCTCCTGCTCCGATCAAATCGAGTGGGTCTTGATCTGCATTTCCACGAACTTCCAAGGCTTCATTAACCCCTTGGGCAATATCAGGAGATTGTTCCACCAAAGATGGGTGTACTCCTACAGTTTCAGCTGAGAATCCGTATTCCGTATTGGTATAACCAATCTCTGCAATCGTATCACGAACCACACGGTTAATATCCACATAAGCAGTCGTTGAAATCTCACCGAAGACATGCACTGAACCAGTATAAACAGCTGTTTCAGCAGCAACGTGTGCTTCTGGATCTTGCTCTAAAATAGCATCTAAAATAGCATCTGAAATTTGGTCTGCAATCTTATCTGGATGCCCCTCAGATACTGATTCAGACGTGAAAAGTTTACGTTCTGACATAAAAATGTCCCCCCTTAAAATAAATATTCGTTATAGAGTTACAAAGCACTGATAGAAAGACTATCACCTTATCGGGACCATATAACACTTCATTATAACACATTTCAACTATAATAGACTATGTTTTAAAAAAGGAGTTGATATAGTTTCAATCTATATCACTCCCGAGAGTAGCAGACATATTTCTTTACTAGCAATAAAGATATGAATAGGGAAACAGGTTGTAGTACAAATTCCTTCCAATTCGATAACTAAATTCAAGAAGATTGAGGCCGTCATTCTCTTCTACTTATCCAGAAGAATTGAAAATATACCTATCCCCTCATTACAGTATCCATCAGTCTCCACTTCAAAAAAAGTACAAACTAGACCAGTTCTGTCTCTGCAATTGCCTGTTTCACCTCTTCAATCGGTAAATGCATCAGTTCTACTTCTTTTTCACGGTAGAGATACTCGGCATATTCATCAATTCGATACTGATGAATGTATACCACCCGCTTGCAACCAACTTGGAGTAACTGCTTGGTACAATTGAGACAAGGAAAATGCGTCACATAAGCTGTAAACCCTTTTGGAATTCCACGTTCAGCACCTTGCAAAATAGCATTGACTTCTGCATGAATCGTCCGGACACAATGCCCCTCGACCATTAGACAGCCATCCTCTAGACAATGATCTGTCCCAGAAACGGACCCATTATAACCCGTTGCAATGACCTTATTATCCTTAACCAGTACAGCCCCAACCTTAGCGCGATTACAAGTTGCCCGATTTGAAATTAGTAAGGCCTGTGCTGCAAAATACTCATCCCATGCTAGTCGATTATGTGTCACCTTTAGGTCCTCCATCTAATATGATTTCTCCCATAATTGATTTCATTATAGCATGAAATCAGTAAGAAAAAAAGACTGAGAAAATCTTCTCAGTCTTATAAACATTATTTACCAAGTTTTGCTTTAGCTGCATCTGCAAGAGCTGTGAAAGCTGCTGCATCGTTAACAGCCAAGTCAGCAAGCATTTTACGGTTAACTTCGATCTCAGCCAATTTCAAACCATGCATCAATTGTGAGTATGAAAGTCCGTTCAAACGAGCTGCCGCATTGATACGTGTGATCCACAATTTACGGAAGTCACGTTTCTTTTGACGACGGTCACGGTATGCATAGTAGTATGAGTTCATTACTTGTTCTTTTGCAGTACGGAACAAGATATGTTTAGCTCCATAGTAACCTTTAGCTAATTTAAGAATACGTTTACGACGTTTGCGTGATACAACGCCACCTTTAACACGTGCCATTTATATTTCCTCCAATATTTCCTAGAATTCTTTACTTACGAATACGCGATTATTTCAAGCGAGTAAGCATTGCTTTGATACGTTTGAAATCTCCTGCATGCACCATAGATGCTTTACGAAGATGACGACGTTGTTTCTTAGTTTTTCCGTGGAAACGGTGAGAAGTGTAAGCACGGAAACGTTTAAGTCCACCAGAACCTGTACGTTTGAAACGTTTAGCTGATGCGCGGTGTGTTTTTTGTTTTGGCATGATATTTTCTCCTTTTTTTAACTTTCTGACAGATTATTTCTTGTCAGTTGCTGGCGCCAATTGCATGAACATTTGACGTCCATCCATCTTAGCACGTTGTTCGATGATCGCCACATCTTGTGTCGCTTCAGCGAAGTCGGCTAAAACTTTAGCACCAATCTCTTTGTGGGTAATCATCCGACCCTTAAAGCGAATGGATACCTTCACTTTATTTCCTTTTTCAAGGAATTTGCGAGCATTGCGAAGTTTCGTATCGAAATCACCCTTGTCAATCACTGGGCTCAAACGAACTTCTTTCACGGTCACAACGCTTTGTTTTTTGCGTTGTTCTTTTTGCTTCTTCTGATACTCAAATTTGAACTTACCGTAGTCCATAATTTTCGCAACAGGAGGTTTAGCTTGAGGTTGAATGAGAACCAAGTCAACATTAGCGTCGTCCGCAAGTGCTTGCGCTTCGCTAAGTGGTTTGATACCCAATTGCTCACCTTCAAGACCGATTAAGCGAACTTCACGTACACGAATTTCATCATTGATGAATAAGTCTTGCTTTGCTATGGTTTTCACCTCTTTTTTATTATTCGAGAAAAACAAAGAACGGACCTGCAAAACAGGCCCGAACTACATGATGTATTTCATTACTGAAACTTGATCCGTAGGGGCCAGGCAACTTGCGTCACAAGGCGAGAAGTTCTCACTTCTGCTTTTCTCAACTTTTATATGATATCAAGTTTTTTATTCTTTGTCAAGAAGTTTTTTTGCTTTTTCTTCAATAAAGGCAACAACGTCTGCAATTCCAACACCCGTCGTATCAAAATGAATGGCATCAGCTGCAGGTTTCAAAGGAGAAACGACACGGTGGCTGTCCTTATAGTCCCGCTCAGCGATTTCTTTTTTCAATAATTCAAGATCCGCTGTGATGCCCTTCTCAACATTTTCCTTATAACGACGTTCCGCCCGCTCCTCAACAGAAGCGACCAAGAAGATCTTCAACTCTGCATGTGGAAGAACGACGGTCCCAATATCACGACCATCCATGACGATGCCCCCCTCTGCTGCAATTGCTTGCTGTAGAGTGACAAGTTTTTCACGGACTGGCGCAAGTGCTGCAACCCATGAAACATTGTTGGTCACTTGGTTATCGCGAATCGGGTGAGTAATATCTACGTCTGCTACAAAGACAAGCTGCTCTCCTTCTTCCGAACGACCGAAGCTAATTGGATACTGATCTAAAAGATCTAAGAGGTCATCAACCTGTTCAGCTGTTAAATTATTTTGCAAAGCTAGGTAAGTCGCCGCACGGTACATAGCTCCTGTATCCAAATAGGTATAACCCAGATCCTTAGCAATAATTTTTGCAACCGTAGACTTTCCACTAGAAGCGGGGCCATCAATAGCAATTTGAATTTGTTTCATTCTCTACTCCTACTGAATCTTAACGACATCACCAGGATTGGCGTACCAAGATCCTGTAGACATGTGGGATGGATTTAACTGTTCCAATTGGGCAATGGAAATACCAGCACGCGCAGCGATCGCTGCTTCCCCTTCACCTGCTTGAACAGTGATCGTGCCTTCTTCAGAGTTCTCATCTTTTGAACTATCTTTAGTAGTTGCTTGGTCCGTCTGTGCTACAGGAGCTGATGATGTCTGTTCAACCTTAGTCTCTCCATTGTAGAAACCAGCCATTTGTTTTGATTTGTCGCTTCCTCCGGTAGAAAGGAAAATCAACAAACACACCATGGCCACAACCACCACAAAGAAAATAATCGCCAAAATCGTTAAGAGACGATCAGCCTTCACTCCATTTAATTTACTCGTTCTTTTCAATGTTTCTTCTCCATCATCGTAAATGTCTTCTTCCCATGGTTCTTTTGCCATGACTTCCTCCTTGTTTTTTCTCGTAAAAATCATTACAATAGAAGTATGAAAGTTACGTTAATTCCAGATCGTTGCATCGCTTGCGGTCTCTGTCAAACCTACTCTGAGTTGTTCGATTACCATGATAATGGCATCGTCAAATTTACCGAAGAGGACGACCTCCTCGAAAAAGAAGTCCCTGTCACAAACGATGTTCTCGAGGCTATCAGAGAATGCCCCACTCATGCTCTCTTAAAAGATTAAGAGGGCTTTTTATTTGTCTGCATAATACATCTCATAGTAGTCCACATGAATAAAGTTATCCGTCAAAACTACTTCACCCTTAAAATAGGGATTTAAGGCAAGTGCATTGATAAAGTATTTTTTCGGCCATTTGCGCATACAGAATGTCCGACTACGCGAACCATTATTAAAGACGAGTTTGATAGACTTCTTATTCACTTCTACTTTCTCAATGGAAGTGATCTTCACTTTAATTGGGGTAAAAGGATTGGCTGTAATAATCCGTAAAATCCCATCATCATAAATAGTAAAGTAACGATGAACTCCAATCGCGAGCAAGACCATAAATAAAAAGAACGAAAACAAAACTAGCGTTGGCACACTAGAGCTCTCATACATCAAGGCCAGTCCAATAAAGACCGGAATCACTGCAATGGACCAATAAGTCACAAGAATAGATAAGTCCGGTTGCCAATGATAATGGACCTTTCCAAATATCTTAATCATGAGCATACCCCCATCTAATAGTTTAGCATAAAAAACAAAAAAAGGGAGCCAGACAGCCAAAATCACAAAGATTTTTAACTGCTTGTGCTCCTTTTAATTGGATTTATCAGTTGGAACTTTAAAGAAGTCTTTAGAAAGGTAACCTTTCCCACTAATCAGGTCGTATTCAACCATTTTTAAATCGTCCGCAATTTCTTGTGCTTCCCCTTCTAAGGCCTTTTTATCGACACTTGCTTTTTTCAGCACTTCTGTCAACAAAGCATAGTAAGGCGAAACTTTTGAATTGGTCTGTTCAAAGACCATAGCAGAGAAATCACTTGAATTGACCAAAGGATAATTCAATTTGGGTGCATCAAAATTACTCCAAATAAAGTAGTCTGTCTGATACTGACTCTCTGGATTATTCTTAAAGGCCGACTCAGGATAAAGACCTGGCAAGTGATCCCCATAGAACACCACTGTAATCTTCTTATCTATTTTAGAAAGACTTTCAAGGAAGGATTGGGTGGCAGTGTCGGTTTGTGAAAGTAAACGACTATAGAAAGTTAGTTTTGAATTTTCTTCATCACTAAACCCTTTCCCCTTTGCCTCCAAAGTTTCTAGATTTGCTTCTAACCATGGGGTATGATTTTGCATGGTCATCACAGAAAAGAACTGTCCTGATTTGTCGTTTAAGTTATCCAACACAATATTATAGGTGGATTCATCACTCGGACTAATTCCTTCTTTTCTGTACTTGATTCCCTTTGTATCTGTCGTAATAAAATCTTTGAAATCTAATCTCGAATACACAATATCCCGAGAATAATTCGATTTACCTGCTAAGTGAACAGCAACCTTATTCTGTTTTAAGTATGCATTACTGATAGCTGGCACATCATGGAGCTTAGGAAAGACTTCCGTATACAAGACAGAAACTGTTTGAGATAAATTATAGAAAGGTAAACCTGTCAGAGTCTGGAACTCCATATTGGCAGTCCCGCCACCGTATCCATCTGACTGCATTTGCCCACTCGTATGGGTCTTCATGATGTTCTCAATATTTGGAATCGGATTTTGCGTAAGCTCAACTCCCTCGACTTTTCTAGGATCAGAAAAACTTTCACTCAGAATATAGATGACCGTTTGATCGTTTAAGTAGTTACTTCTCTCCTTATTGATCGCATTCGACAAGTTAGTATATTTTTGTGCTATTTTCTCAAGACGTTCTTTTGAATAACCATCCGGTTTTGGAACAACTTCAGTCGTCAATTGATTCATCCAAACGTAGGACAAGCCCTTATAACGTGCATTGGTCGTATTTCCTAACCAATTAATATCCTGGTAATTGTTCAGGGTGCTAATAATTGGTACATTAGCTTTGATCTTCCCGTTTTCTTTATCACTGAATATTGCATTGACACTCTTAAAACATAAGAGCATCAATGCAATAGCTCCAATTTGTATTTTCCATGAAGAAATAATTCTTCCCTTGAACAGGTACTTTTTCCCAACAACTAGTAGACAAACCAGAAAGACCACCAATAAAAGGATGTAAAACATTTGCGCTTTGTCCACAAAGCTCAAAAGGGTCATTGGTTTGGTCAACCAAGTTAAATCACTTGGTAAAACCGGCTCATTCCTCATGCCAAACTTGATGGAGTTTGCAATGACAAAAGCTATAGATACAACGGAAATGAGACTGGTAGCGATCCAATATTGATTGATACAAATATATACAAAGATGAGAATCGCTGTCAAAATAAGGATCTGAAATAAGATAGCATCTGGAATTGTGTAATGAACTCCTAAGAAGGGCTCTGTTCTCCCTAAACTGAATTGGATAAAATAATTCAATACAATTGCAATAGTGGTACTAGAGAAGAACACTAAAGAGAAACTCGGTTTGTTCTTGACGAAATCTCGCTGCCCTTTTGTATACAAGAATCCAAGCAAGGAAATCAACGGAAATAGGAAGTATAAGAATTCATTTGTCAGCCAGAATTGCTGGGCTGAGTATTTGCCGATTTCAAAGGCCTTATACAAAAAATTATCTGTCCGGTAAATCAGGGTTGAAAAGTTTTTATCTGTTACGATAAAGGTGATCAAGAGTTGTGACAAGACCAGATACTGGTAGTTCTCGCCAATCTCTTCTCCTCCTTTTTTCCGATTTGGTAGCTTATCATAATGCTGTCGCAATAGAACCAAACCACCTGTCAGAGCAAATAGAAGGAAAATGACAAGGAAGGAACCCGTTCTAAAGAATGGATTCTGATCAAAATTCCAAACCTTGTATTTTGGATTATTCAAATAAATCGTGATTTCTGTCAAATAAGAAAGGGTATTGTAGACCAAATAACTGACAATCAGCTTTAAAGGAAACCATTTTTTAAAATTGAACTGGGATAATATTGGAATTAATAGCAAGAAACTAATTCCAAATAGAATTCCTAAAAAATTAACATATTGTAGGACAGTTCCTGTTGCTTTGTTATGAACTGCAAGATTATTCTGAGCTAGGTAAAAATTAAAAAAAGAAAATAGAACGAAAGTAACCCCATAATACCACTGAGTTCTTGAGATTTTCGTTAATGCTGAGAGGATAAATTCTTTAACATTAAACTCTTTTTTCCGTTTCATTATTTCACTTTCTTCATCATTCTTTTTAGTATATATTTCACAGCTCTTGCTGGCCCTATTACGATATACTTCAAGGCGCCTTTAATCCCCCCAATTTGATTAAAGTCTACAAAGGTATGGGGTTGAAGATCTTCGCGATTGTTCAACTGCTTATTATCGATAAATGGTGTCAGAACATGTGGGTTTTGAGAGATCCTAAAGTCATATTTTTGATCCCAGGCAATATAGATCAACAAACGTTCGATCGCATGAAGGATAGAATTTTGAGGAAGAGGTTCAGCCGGAACATCCGCTGCTGTCAAATTCAAATCAAAGAGTGGTTTCAAAGCATCGTATTTAAACCAAACAAAGGTCCCATAACTCATGACAAAGGTATTAATCTTTTCAAAATCAATTGTCTTGGTCGCTCCCATCCGTTGCCAGAGCTTGTTCATCTCTGGAGAAATAAGAGCTTCATTCCAGGCAACCACTATTCGATTGTAACGGAAGAAGGTTGGAATATCTGCGATAGTGATTCCGACTTTTGGATTGGCCTCCATATTGGCCAGGATTTGATCAGCCGGTTTGACCAGCATCTCGATCAATTCTTTGCGCCAAGATTCACCTGCCCAAAAATCTGCTTCTTTGGATTTCTTGGTATGGAAATGGCCAACATAATCGTATTTTGAGAGTTGCTCTTTTAAGAGCAGCATTGGTAACACATCTCGTCCAATATTTCCAGTCACCACAACCCTCGCATCTTGTGCCCGATTAGAAAGGATTTGTTCAATAGCCTGCTTCTTCTCTTCTACATCTGTCGTGATCCATAAGTCATAATCAAAATGAAAGTCTCGAAAAGCATCTAAAAATTCTTCCAAGAGGTCCACATAAAAGACATGAAGATGAACCGCAACTTTTTTATCAAAATCTCCTGCCAATTCCTGTTTTTTCAAGTACTTACGAGACAAGAGATAAGGAAAGTCTGGGCGATCAATCATAGACATGTGGTTGAGAATCAAATCTAACGGATAGTTCGATACACGCTCCAACTCGTCAAAAATATAAGGCATAATTCCTTCATTGTTTGCAATGGTTTTGACTTTGATGAAAGGAACCTTATGATTGAGAATCGCTGTAGGATTATAGTAAGAAAAGTCTGGATAGAGCATTCCCGTGGTGTCTTCATGAATGGTATCAAAGACCGTCTTATAGCGAAAACCAGCATCCAAGAAATTCGTTGTGACCTTGGTTTCATAGTTATCAATCACATCTTGAACATTGGTGAAGTCCTGAACACCCTGCCAAAATTCTAGGAAGGCGCTTGATGTCAACACTTGTTTTTTAAAACTAAGATAATAACTCTGAATATGCTCGTTAAAATCCTTGTCTTTCCGGTAATTGGTCATTCCCCAGAAATCCACTTCTTTATCATTTTCAAACTGCTGATAAATTGGTTCTAGATCCCAAAGAGGTCCAAAGCAGGTATCATTCATGAGGGTAACAGAATCAAAATGAGCCAGTTGGTCAAAGCCAACGGTCTTCATTCCATCCCGCCAAGCCGCAAAGTCAAAGCCACTATTTTGGCGCTCTAGAATATCGTCTACCAGATGCTGTGCTGTTAAATTAGACTTCACATCTTCTGGTAGCTGACTATTGGAGATAAAAACCACCCGTGAATACAGGGGACGAATGTTTTCTAATTGGTAGAGTACATGTCCACTGATAAAGTTAAATTTATTGAAGTGAACATATAAAAGTAAACGTTGCATGTTATTTCCTTATTCTTAAGAATTTCAAGATCTTTGTTGGAATGGTCCAACGGCGTGAATGGATGATGGAATTGTATTCATGAGATAATTTTTTATGTTTCTCATGTAAGTTGAATAGGTGTCTGCTAAATTCTTCGTCACTTTCTTTTTCATAGGAGAATTGAAATCGATTACCTGAACTATTCGAAAGATCAAAAAGAATATGTGGATGGGTATTAAAGAAAACCAAAACATCCTCGAAATCAATTCCGTTTGAAGTTACAAGAGGAATTTCTCTTTGATCCTCCAATGCAATCAGTGACAATTTTTTATAGGATCCCGGAAATTCTGAAAGTAATATTTTTAGACTCTTCTCCTTTTCAAGCTGGAAGATAATAGAGCCCTTATTTTCCATTCTCTCTTTTGTTATTTCATGGTAGGCTGAGTGGAGTCCATCGTGTGAAGCTGAAATCACCACCTGAGATTTACCAATCACTTCAATATCACGATTCTTGAATTTCATCCCCAAAAATCGAGCATACTTAGAAGATAGCTTTTGGTTAACAATTGGTGTTTCTACTTCAATGTTATCTTTAAAAACAGTATAGATTGTCTTAAGATTATATTTCTTTCGAGCGAGTTCTTGATCCAGTAATTGCTTTTCTTTATAGCTATCAAAATTCTCAATCACTGTAGCCATTTGCTGACTTAACAAATCCCTATCCCCTAGCGGATATAAAGTTCCAGATTCTAAAAATTTACTCGAAGACAAATGACCTAAATTATCAGAAATAATTGCCGGAACACCATTTAAGACTGATTCCACAAATACTAAAGAAAATGTTTCTAATGTAGCAGGTAAGACGAGGATATCTTTTTCTGTCACCAAGGACCATGGATCCGAGTGAAACCCAACAAAAGTTACATGATCTAGATGATGCGCTTGAATATAGTCATCCATCAACTTTTTGTACTGCTCATCCCATCCTCCGATAAAGACCAATTCGATCTCCTTCCGATTTAAGTGATTATAGGCTTCAAGCAACTCAAGCTGATTTTTCCGTTCATTAATTCCACCAATGGATACAAAACGAGAAATAGTAGAATTCTTTAGAGGATGCGCTTGAACTTCTGTATAGGGAATAAAGGGAATCAATTTATCAGTCGTAAAATAATTCGTTAGAGTCTGGTACAATTCCCCTTCGACTACAAAAATTTTATCAGACAAATCATCAATTAAAGGAATTAGCTCCTTATAATAGCCAAACTCGCCAAAAGGAAATTCATGAATAATATAAAAATGTCTGACATTTTCACATGCAGCTGCAAAGGCTCCCTGAAAAACATTGACTGTATTCGAAATAACCAGTTCGATCTGTTCGTTCTGAATGATTTCTCTTACTTCCTCAATATTCTTTTGTTGAGAAGCTTGGATTTCTAAATCCGAAATATCCAGCGTTTTAGACTCAGGCCACCACCACTGATTGGTTTTTAACTGAAATAGTTTAATTCCAGTTGTATCCATATGACGGAGATAGTCTTTATCAATGTGTGGAGCATTATCCGGTATCGCATTATAAACTTCGTGACCTTGCTGAACCAACAATTTCATTAAGTTCACAATCGATACTTCTGCTCCACTAAACATGGCTCCAACAGGAGATACAAATAAAATTTTCATAGCCTATACCAAAGAAATTATTCCCACTTGCCTTGACGAATTAACAATCCAGTAGAAGAATCCAACTCCGAACGATTTGTTCGATCCACAATCCGATCAATTGAAAAGACTGGAGGGTTCGTTGTCGACAATATTGCTAAGTTTTCTTGATTTTCGTCTCTTAAAAATGCTACTAGTCTTAATTTCACATGATTAAAGTACGGCAACTTACATTTATAGGTGATTTTTTTAGCACCGATACCGGATAATGGAATATCCATGGAATTATCGTTATACAGTCCATTTCCAGTAGAAATATCAACAAATGAAAAGGCTATATGTGGATTCACAGAATCATCTAATAGATCAAATGAAAACTCAATAACCACCTCATCATCAGGAGTTACTTTCTTAGGAGAAAGTAATTTAGCTGTGAAACCTTCAACTTCCGTTGTAACAAGGCCCTCATCTTCATTTCCATGATGTGAATTCGATTCCAAGTTGTCAAAACTATATTGATCAGAAACATCAAAGGGGTCACCAATTGCCTTCACCAAACCATTTTCAATCAAAACAGCCTTGTTACAATATTTCTTAACGGCTCCCATATCATGGGTAACCAGAATCGTGGTTTTCCCTGATTTCTTGCGCTCTTGGAAGTAATCATTACACTTGCGCTGGAAGGCCTCATCTCCTACTGCGAGAACCTCATCCAAAATCAAGATATCGCCTTGGGCCTTAATCGCGACCGAAAATGCCAGACGAACCTGCATGCCTGATGAGTAGTTCTTAAGCTTCTGATTCATGAATTCATGCAACTCGGCGAAGTCTACGATATCATCGTACATGGCATCAATTTCAGCTGTTGAAAAGCCAAGCATGGCCCCGTTCATATAGACATTTTCTCGACCTGTCAGTTCTGGGTTAAAGCCTACTCCAAGCTCGATAAAGGACACCAGTTTCCCATCAATAGTTACGGTACCTTTTTCTGGCACATAGATTTCAGAAATAATTTTCAAGAGAGTCGATTTTCCAGAACCATTTCGACCGAGGATCCCGAAAAAATCACCTTTTTCTACTTCAAAAGAAATATCCTTAAGAACATGTTGTTCTTTGTATCCTTTGATTCCTTTGAAGCGATTGACCAAGGCAGTTCGAAGACTATTAGTTGCCTCTGTTGGCAACTTAAAGTACTTGCTGACATGGTCTACTTTTACTGCAATTTGTTTATCTGTCATTAGAGAATCTCCGCAAATTTCTTAGCATGTTTGTTAAAGTAAGCAAAGCCAGCGACAAAAATAAGAATTGGTAAAACATAAGGAATCAAAACCAAGAACTTATTTTCCACCAAAAGCCAGACAGGGGTGTTGGCCTTATCAATCAAAAAGTAACGCATGTCTTGAATAATTTGAGCCAAAGGATTCATCATGACCAACTTAGCAGCCCATGGATTGCGGTCTGCAATAAAGGTAATCGGATAGATAATTGGCGTCGCATACAAGCCGGCTTGCAGGAGTACTTCCCAGACTTGTCCAAGATCGCGGAAACGAACAAAAAATGTCGCTAAGATCAGTGCGCATCCTGTCGCCATCAAGAATAACTCAAAGAACAACGGAATGACCATCAAGGCTGTCCAAGAGAATGTCACCCCATTAAAGAATGAAAAAATCAAGACCACTACAAGGTTAATGACAAAGTTGATGGCTGCTCCTGAAATCGCAGACAAGACAATGATATGTTTGGAGAAATTCAACTTCCGCAACAAGTCACCTCGACTAACAATCGACACCATCCCCATGGATGTTGCTTCTGAGAAGAAGCCCCAGATTACATTGGCCAACAAGAGGGCAACTGGGAAATGGGGCACATCTCCACCCAAGCGTAAGAATCGGATGAAGACAATATACATGATCGTAAAAGTCATCAGGGGCTTTAAAATCGACCAAAGATAACCGATTGCTGATCCTTGGTAACGTAATTTAAAGTCTGTTTTGATTAATTCTCTTAATAAAATTCGATTTTTCTGACTAAAAACGTCAAACATTATTTTTTACCTCGATATGCAAACTTTGTCAGAATCAAGCTGGTAAACACAAAGGTGTGAAAAGCCCGGTTCTTCCGATAACCATACTGACGAATCCGTCTCAGACGTTCTTTTAGTGGAACATCCATAATGGTGACAAAGTTTTCAATAATTTCTTTAGTTTGGGAACTGACAGGCAGATCCAATAGATTTTTTGCTTGTTCTTGACTAGACTCTATGAGATTCCAATACTTGGCAAACAGCACATGGGGTCGAATCCAATTTTTAACCCGTTTTCTGAGGGTACGAGCCCCCAGAACATTGCTACTGTGCTGACGGTACAATTCTGTTGGTTGATCGATATAGATGAGCTTCCCAAAGGCAGTTGCTAACAAGGCCAAATACCAATCATGCATAAGGAGCGCATGTTTTTCTTGACCTGTCCATAACTCCGCCAGAACGTGGTTAATCATGGCTACCCCACCAGTTACCGTATTTTCCGTCAACTCTTGAATCAGTTCGGTATTGGCATGATCAGACTGGGTACGAATCATGCTTTCATGCTGAACATTCAAGTTTTCATCGACCACTTTTAAATCTGTGTAGACCAGCAAAGGCTCTTCTTGAGGATGCTTCTCTGCTTCTGCTACCTGAAGAGCAATCTTGTCTGGTAACCAGACATCATCTTGGTCACTAAAACAATAGAAATCTGCTTCTTCATATTTCAAGAGGGCATGGAAGCTCTTGATGACACCGAGATTTTCGATAGCTCCCTGGTTGATAAAGCGAATGCGCTCATCCTGGGCCACCAACTCTTGAATAATCTTCACCGTACCATCTCTTGACCCATCATCTCGAATCAAGAGTTGCCAGTCTTGATAAGTCTGGTCTTGGATACTTTTAACCTGCTCTTTTAGATACTGTTCACCATTATAGGTGGACAACAAGATATTTACTTTCATGATAAGAATAATTCCTCGTACTCACCTACAATTTTTTCCCAGGTAAAGTTTTGTTTCATATTGGCCTTGGCTCGTTGACCCCATTCAGATACATCTTCTAAAGAATCAACCTGATCAATCAAATGTGCCAAATTCCCAGTTTCTTTAGTCCAATATTGAGCCGTGTCCTTAGCGACCGTTTGGTTAAAGGAGACCCCTAAAACTAAATTCAGATCCGTCTGGGCAAGAGCCTCTAGGAGACCAGGATTGGTCCCGCCCACTTCATGACCATGGATATAGGCAAAGGCTCCTTTACGGATATACTTCAAAAGGTCTTGATCATAAACCGTTCCTACAAACTTAACACGAGGATCCTGATCAAATCCAGTTCGAGCTCGGAGCTCCTCAAAATAAGGATTGCCTTCCTGGTTACAAATAATCACCAAATCCCGCTTGGTTGAAGAGGTCATAAATTCACGAATGGCGGTCTCATAATTATTTTCTGGGACAAAGCGGCCCAAAATTAGGTAATAGTTTTTCTCTTGTGTCTGCCACTTGTGATAGAATTCTCGGACCTTCCTATCCTGACTATTTAGGCTGGTCGGAGATAAGTCCGTTCCATAGGCAATATAGGTCGTCTTAGACCAAGGGTAGGCTTCCTTGATATAGGACTCAATACCTGGGTTGTCTGAAATTACCAAGTCAGCGTGGCGCGTCATGATCTTTTCAGAATACTTGAGATAGGCTTGGATCGGTTTAGCCCACTTGGCCCGCTTCCACTCCAGTCCATCTGGATTGATATAGAATCGACCACCCATCTTATGGATCTTACGCGCAAAAGGCGCCACAAAGGCTCCGATTGTATTGCCCAAGACATAAAAAATCGGCTGTTCAATTCCTTGTTTCTTAATAAGCTTCAAGGCGTAGTTGATGGCCATCATATCATAGGCAATGACACGCGCAGGCCCAAGCTTAGGGGCTTTAATGGTAAAACAATCGACACCCTTGTAGTCAAAATGTTGATAAGCTTGATCATTAGAAAGGCAGGCAACATGGTATTGGATATCTGAAGACACTTGATGCGAAACCAATTGGTCCACAAAAGTCTCAAAACCGCCATATTGAGCCGGAAGCCCACGACTTCCGATAATAAAAACATGTTGCATAGAGTTCCCTTTCAAATCATTCACAGTCTATTTAATTATACCATTTTCTAGGCTTTTTGCCTAATACAAACAGAAAAGCGACCCTTTAGAGCCGCTTCTTTTTGATCTTATTTCACTTCTTGTTTATAGAACTCTTTCAAGGCATCTTGCCAAGTTGGAATGACGAATCCTGTGGCCTTAGCCTTAGCCAAGCTCATTGTAGAGTTCAGTGGGCGTTTCGCCTTAGCTGGGAATTGGCTAGAATCCACTGGCTTCACTTCAACATCCGTATCTTTGAGGATCTCAACTGCAAAGTCATACCAAGTTGTATCTTCTTTCGCATCGTTAGACAAGTGGTAATAACCATAATCTTTACGATTTTCAGCCAAATAAGTCATAAACTCTGCAAGAGTACGGGTCCAGGTTGGACGACCATGTTGGTCATTAACGACTGTAAGTGTTTTGTGAGTCTTTGCAAGGTTTTGCATCGTGAAGACAAAGTTCTTACCGTAGTTTCCAAAGACCCAAGCTGTTCGGATGATATAGAAGTTAGACACATGCTTCTCAACCAATTCTTCCCCCATACGTTTGGTACGACCGTACTCTGTTTGAGGATCTGGTTGATCGTCTACTTCCCATTCTTGTCCCACCGGTTTTTTCCCATCAAAAACGTAGTCGGTTGAGATATAAACCAAGGTTGCACCATGTTTTTCAGACGCTTTTGCTACATTTTCTGTACCAGTCACATTGATGGCATAGTCCAACTCTTTTCCTTCATCTTCAGCAGCATCAACAGCTGTGTAGGCAGCACAGTGGTAGACTAGGGTTGGTTTCACTTCTGCGAATACCTCATCTACTTTTTCTGCATTTGTGATGTCCATTTCAGCTACATCAACAGCTACATATTCTTCATTTCGTTCGTCTAACAAATGGCGAAGCTCTGTTCCAAGTTGACCATTCGCTCCTGTAATTAAAATCATGATAAATTCCTTTCAATTGCTTTTTCCCTATCATTATAGCAAAAAAAGCAGAAGTTTTCTGCTTTTTAAGATGGGAATTGCTCCTTATTTTTTGAATACTTTTGCTTAAAAATAAAGAATACCAGTATCCAAGAGATCCATTCTATCATGAAACCAAGATACTGTATAAATGTCTTGTGATAAGAAACTTTGACATGGCCAGAATTTCGAATAGATAAATAAATTTTACCATCATTTAAAACTTTTTCTGAGACAGTTGGTTTTCGATCTTTTTTATTTTCTTTTAATTCTGATTCGGTAAAAGCACGCTGTTTCAACACAGGTTGAGAACCTTCAGCCCCCATAGAATATTCTGCGCGGTATCCTTTGTACCATATCATTGGTATGGAAATAGTTGTTTCTTTTTTATCATCAGGAACCTCTATATCGAATTCTAAAAGATTGTATCTCTTTTTAATAGTTGATATTTTTACATCCTTAGCTGTTTGAAATTCTGTAAATTGTGGTAAGCGTATATCTTGGTTATTGATATCAAGATTATAATATTCATCACCTACAGGATCGATATATTTTGATTTGTCACCTTTATATACTGATTTCAGTAATTTTTCATTCTTTTTATTATCGTCCCGCATTTGTTTATAGTTTTTTGAGGATGTATCAAATTGAGGAACAACATGATTGAAATAGAAAGTTAAACTCAAGATGCATAAGACAATAGAGAAAAATCCATTTCTATTTGTAACAGCAAGAAAGAATAGGAACAAGAGGGGAATGAAAAACAATAGGCGCCCTGAATACTGCATACTCCCTAAAAAAGTGTATTTCAATACGGAATTCCAAGGCAGAAGACTCGTTGCAGAAAAATATAAGATCCAACAAGTCCAAAATATGGTTTTACTTAAACTCCCTAGACGGCGATAAAATAAGATCACCATCATACTCGCATAGAATAGGCCATCTCGTACGAATTGATGGATCGGCCACTCTAATGGTGTGAAAGGTTTATAAAAACCATATCGATCTGCTTGAAATGGAAAAGGAACCAAAAAAGTATCTTTCACATTGACAGGAAAATTTCTCGCTGTCCATGTGAAGAAAAATTTTTGTGATGAAACTTGTTCCAGATATTGAAAAATGTATCCTGCCGACAAACATAAGGCAAACAAGATAGAAAATACAAAAGAGATAATCTTTTCCAGTGTGAGCCTTTTATAATTTAATAACAATAATACCGCAGAAAAGATTGCTAATATGATCGTTGATAAAATATGGGTTTGAATTAAAAGCGCTACTACAATCCCTAAATAGAGAGGGTTCTTTTTGTTTAAGTAGAGCACTCGATAAATAGAATAAATAAGAATTGGGACAAGTGGCACTACCATGGTCATTCCAAAACCAAATAAGGTGTAATAACAAGGAATGGTCAAGGCCACTACTATACCAGTCACCTTATTTTTTACTATTTTTGAAATAACAATATAACTTGTTAGGCTTGTACAAAGAGTGATCAAAAATGCAAATATAGAATAAGCAAGATTTCCATTGTTGGTCATCATATAAACGATGGCTGACGGATAAAACTGCCAATTGCCATAAAACATAGGAGAAGCATATCCCGTACCGAACGCAAATAAAAAATTCAGATTGGGGAGTAAATCCCAATGCTCAATGGACTCTGCTAAGCCGACAATGCGGGATAAATGAAAGACATAGTCATATGAGCGGCTTTGAAAATTGATCAGATTGAAAGATACATATGTAAAAATGAGCGCATAGGAGGTTAGAAATAGACAGACCAACTTATTGCTGATTTGGTTAAAAACATCTATAAGCCGATCAATATAACTGCGGATCCCTTTTACCATATCCAACTGATTGATTTTATCGAGGAGCCGATCAATTCCCTCGTAAAATCTGTCTATCTTTTGCTTAGTAGCAAGACTCATAGGTAGGATATTCTTCATTCTTCACTTTTCTCTTTGATAACATAAATTGGACGTTTCTTAGTTTCCATGAAGATCTTACCGATATATTTTCCTAAAATCCCAATAGTTAGCAATTGGAAGCCCCCAAGGAAAAGAATCACTGTCATGAGGGATGGCCAACCTGAAGTAGGATCCCCAAAGACCAAGGTACGAATCACAATCAAAACCATCATAACAAAGGCCAAGATCCAAGATAACAGTCCACCAATAAAAGCAATATTTAGTGGGGCATCTGAGAAATTGACAATCCCTTCAATCGAGTATTTGAAGAGGGACCAAAAATTCCAAGACGTCTCTCCTGCCACGCGCTCTACATTTTTATATTCGAGGTATTCTGTCTCAAATCCAACCCAGGCGAAAATCCCTTTTGAAAATCGATTGTACTCGGATAACTCCATAATAGCATCAACCATGGGGCGACGCATCAAACGGAAATCACGTGCTCCGTCAACCATTTCCACTTGGCTAATATGATTGATCAATTTATAAAACATCCGTGCAAAGAAAGAGCGAATCGGTGGTTCCCCATCACGGGTTACGCGTCTCGTTCCGACACAGTCTAAATCCGGCTGTTCCTCCAACTTCTGCTTCATTTCGATCAATAACTCCGGTGGGTCCTGCAAATCTACATCCATGACCGTCACATATTCACCACTAGCACGCTCAAGTCCAGCGTATAGTGCAGCCTCTTTTCCAAAATTTCGAGAAAAAGAAAGGTAGTGCACATTTGAATCTGTAACATGTAGCCTTCGAAGAACGGATAGTGTACCATCTGAAGAGCCATCATTTATAAAAATATATTCAAACTTTTCTCCCATCTTCATCCGAACACGTTCCATTTCTCGATAAAATAAT
Source organism: Streptococcus parasanguinis ATCC 15912 (assembly GCF_000164675.2). NCBI lineage: Bacteria > Bacillati > Bacillota > Bacilli > Lactobacillales > Streptococcaceae > Streptococcus > Streptococcus parasanguinis. The sequence continues at coordinate 303,464 of NC_015678.1, read as the reverse complement.
GGAATCGATTCTTCTTCATTAAAACATGGGACTACAACTGATATGGTCATCTCTTACTCCTTGACTTATTCACTTTCTATTGTAACAAAAAACTAGGGTTTCCCCTAGTAATAACTTATTTTAGTTTTTTAATTAAACTGCAGCATATAAAACAGAGATGGTTTGTAGTAAAGTTAGAGATACAATAATGAGACTACTTTGTACTACAAAATGATCAGAGAGCTTTTGTTCATCTGGAACTCTTTGCTTAAATAAACTACAAATAACTGGTAGACAAAGAGCGACAACACCTAAGTAATATCGGCCCTGAACTCCTAAAACTTCAAAATTTCCAACTGGTGTCCAGGTCAGATACAAGGTCAAAGAAATTAAACCAACAATTGCAAGAGAAACCAAACTTGCTCCTACTACTGATACTTTAGGAAGTTTGATTTTCCCAATATTTGAAAAAGTAATCAAAGTATAAAGAGCATAAATTGGAATAAGGACTTCTGACATCGACAAATCTAACCAACCAAATGTATAGAGTTGATTCAAATGACTGACTGATAATAGCATCTCCTTCAAAATCACTGGAAGATACCAATGAGGTTTCGAAATGATACTAATCACCTGGGACTTCACATCCGCTCCATCTAGTTTAAAGTTCTCAATTCGAACTTGCTGGGTAAGAACATACCAAAAAATCGTAAATAGAAAGACTGCAACAATCAAAACGAGAGAAATGAGATAGTAGTTTTTACATTGCGTTTTCTTTCGCGGTATAAATAGCAATAATCCCACTAGCAGGACGTAAGGAAGTTTCATTGTTACAAGGATCACACAAAGGAAAGCATAAAGCAATAAATCCTTAATTTTAACCACTTTTTCATCATCCGTTACATAGTTCAAAAACAATCCAATAATGATGTAGGTTAAACCTAAGGCTACACTATCTTGATTATAAGAAGCAGCTAGAACAAGATTCATTGGAAACATCGCTACCATTGTCATCAACTGCTTCGCTTTCCCACTTAATTTAATAGCAATGAGAGCTAAAATACAGTAAGCAATGACATTAAAAATTCGACCAAGATAATAGGAGATTCCTACACTCAAATTCAAAAATTTTCCAATCCCAAATCCAAGAGCCTGAGGGATATAACCAATAAACCAATATGAGTTGGTTGCCCTGTAATCTGTTTCTTTTCCAAACTTCACTTGTTTGGTCGTCTGCCCTTCTTCAAATAAAGAAGATTTAGTAAATGGTTTTTTGAAATTCTTATAAACATCAAAGTAATCTTCCGTAATATGGATGTTTTTATTTCCCATATTGACGTTGCCTTCCACAATATGAATCGTTCTTGAAAGGTGAACGTGTTCATCTGGCGTATTCAAAACGGGTGTAATGAAAGCAAAGGACAGACCACCAATGAGCATCGCAAGGAAGGTCCCTACATTCTTCTTCGGTAAAAGAAAAATGAAAAAAGCCAATACAACAAATAACGCTACACCAATTTTAGGAAAATCTACTAAGCGCTTTGTATAAATAACTGCAATACAAAAGGCTAAAACTGCGAAAGATACTAAATACTTTTTATTTCGCTCATAACTATCAACAAAATATCCCATCAGTTTCTCCTAATTATTCGAATTTTGACTCTTCACATATTGTCTCATCAACAACTTGGCCATCCATTTAGGCCAGAAGAGTTCCAATGTTTCTAAATCTTCTTGACTACGAGTATTATTAGAGATTGTTTTCGAAGTTTCTGATTCTTCATGAATACGATGACACATTAATGTTTTGTCTATGTATACAAATGAGCCTTTCATTTTCCCAATCTGATACCAAGCAATCCAATCTAGATTTCCTTTCAATTTTTCATCAAACTTAAATCCTTTCAAGACAGATAAATCATATGAAACAGATGGACAACATATTGCATTTCCAAATGCCAAAACTCTAGTTCGCCATAATTTGCTTTTTGGGAATAAATTTATAGTTCTCAACATTAACCTCTTTACTTTAAGATTAAGTGTACGTTCAATTTTCTTCCCATTTTTTTCTTCAAAATAATCCGAATATGCTATTAAAGCATCTGGATTTGATTGAAATTTCTTAATAATTAATTCTGAATATTGTGGCTCATAATAATCATCTTGATGCGCGATTGTCGCGTACCTTGTTTTTACACATGACAATGCATTATTCCAATCTTTTCCTATTGAACCACCATTGCCATGATGATATACAATATTATATTTTTTACATAAGTCCTCAATCTGAAGACTAGGTGTTGAAGTATATAAAATAATAGAAGATTGATTATGTTGATTAACTAATGAAAGCATACAGTCTTCTAAGTAAGATGAATTCCCATATGCACAGATAACAAAAGTATGAATATCTCTATAATCCATTTAAATTCTCCTTTTAACATAAAGATATAAACTAAATCCCCCGATAACATATATTACCATTACTAGCATAAAACTTATACAAGCACCAAGTATACCATGGGAAATTATGAGGGGTTTACTTAATAGGAGACTAGCAATATACATAATAATATAAACTATCAATAATAAATTGTGTTTCCTATAAATAGTCAAGATATTTTCAAATACTAAAGCAGTTGAATACAAAATCCCTGAAAATACTAGAATGGTTAATTCTAGACGGTAACGATTCAAATCAACTCCGAAAATAAGACTAAGAACTGGTGTACCAATTAAATAACTTACTAAGGTAGTAAGAAAACCAACAAGAATCAAAAAAACAAATATTTTTTTAATAATACTATAGAATTGGATCATTTCACCTGCTTGTCTTTTTTCTGCTAACGAAGTAATCAGAGGTCTTATTACTAAAATACACAAACTCATGAAAAACACCGGCATAAATAGTATATTAAAATCACGTTGTACACCTGATTGCATTTTTTGACTAAGAAGTTGTTGGGCAATGATAATTCTAGGTTCATTAAAAATCAGGTTAATAAGAAAACCATATATAAATAAAGAAAAACAATCTTTTAAAATTAAAAGTCCTTGTCTCAGATCATTTTTCGAAAAAGTTCGTTTATTATCCGAAGAATGAAATAACCTTGAAAATTTAATATCAAAACCGACTATAAAAAAAATATTAAAGAGGACTACTAGAAGAAAGCCAACCAATAAATCTTTCTGAATCATTAAGGATACAAATAAGATAATTACACTTATTAGATATCTTAAAAACATTGATTTACCAGCAATATCAAGTCTAGATTTTTGTTGAAACAAGCCTTGATAAAGATCGGACCATACATCACATGTGCGGTAAGCTAAAATAAGAATAGTTAATCCGATAACAAAACTTGAACTTAAATCATAATGGACAAAAACTAAATATGGATATAGAGTTATCCACATTAATATAGTGGAAATTATCCTGGCTATATAATAATTTTTAAATGAAAACTTATTAACAATATCTGTTGCTTGAAAATTTCTGACTTGAAAGAGGCCTATAATTACCCATAAATTCCCAACAGAAATTGCCAAACTATACTGGTCCGCAATAGTAGGATTTTGAAACCTAGAAACTATAATAAGAAAACAAACTGAAACTGCTGCAGCTGCTAGATTTCCTAGAAGATTCCAAATGTAAATACTTTTTTGAGAAGGAGTATTATTCATCTTTCTCCTTATTTTTATTTAAAGCGATAACTTGAACAAGATTTTTAAACTTAGTATCTAATTTTGACAACCGTACGGTTAACTGAAACTGATTCATTAACAATAAGAAAATAATAAAAAGGAAAATAAAATTAACAGCAGATGCAATTCCTAAGGATGCTGCAATAAACTCTGCTAACTTTGGAAAAATACTAAAAACTAATAAAATTAATGAGAAGAAGATCCAAAACAAGGCGTCATTAATCTGTACACGAGATTTTCTAATATTCTGAAGGATGAACCCGCAGGTTCCCAATGAAACAATAACTAATACAACTTGAAACCAGATTGACATTCTATTTTCCTCTCTCTCTAAAATTCTGAATGAATAAAATAGATACGAACATGTGAATCATGTACTTAATGGAACGTGAAAAAGTTAGATAGCTTTCTCCCGCTTGTCTCTCTTCCATTCGAACTTGAACTTCTGAAATTGGAACACCATTTCTTAATAGATAAGAAACAGTATCTGGTTCAGGACCATAGTTAATATTTCTTGCAAAAACTTGTATTAAATCTTTAGAAAACATTCTCATTCCAGATGTCGGATCATTAATCGTTTTCCCAGTTGTTAATTTAATAGCAAAACTTATAAGGGTATTCCCTAACATACGAAATGAATTTGGTCTTTTCTCTGTTACAAATCGAGAACCAATCACCATTTTATTTCCTTTATCAATTTCTTCTTCCAAAGCAGCAATATACTCTGGAAGATGCTGACCATCTGCATCAAATTGCACCGCTTTTTCATAACCGTATTGGTAAGCATACAATAATCCAGTTTGAAATGCTCCAGCTAGTCCAAGATTAACTGGTAAATCAATAATATTATAGCCATTGTTATGACAAATTTCTGAGGTTTGATCTCTTGAACCGTCATTGATAATTACATAATCATACTGAGAATAATTTTGAATAATATTATTTACTACTGACTGAATCGAACCTTCCTCATTATATGCAGGTATAATAATTAATAAATCTGAGGATTTCAATATCCTTCTTCCTCCATTAAAATTCTTTTTTATCCATTATACAATAACCAAAATATTTTATCCACTAATCTCAGAACTTTATACCAACAACAAAAATTGTTGTAAGCATAAAAAAAGCCCGATATTAATTATAAATATCAAGCAATTCATTAAAATTAGCTATTATTCAAATCCATTTGGATGTTTGCTCTGCCATCTCCAGGCATCTTGGCACATGCGATGAATATCATATTGAGCTTTCCAACCTAACTCCTCACTTGCTTTCGCTGGATCTGCATAGCATGTTGCAATATCTCCAACACGTCTCTCAACAATCTTATAAGGAATTGGTTTTCCTATCACTTCTTCCATATTTTGGATGATTTCAAGAACAGAGGATCCTCTACCAGTACCTAAGTTATAGATATTTAACCCTGAATCTTTTTCAAGTTTCTTTAATGCCGCCACATGTCCTTTTGCTAAATCAACCACATGGATATAATCGCGGACTCCCGTTCCATCTGGAGTTGGATAATCATTACCAAACACATTAACATATTCTAGCTTTCCAACTGCTACCTGTGTTACATATGGTAAAAGATTATTTGGGATTCCATTTGGATTTTCACCAATATTCCCACTTTCATGAGCACCAATTGGGTTGAAATAGCGTAACAGCACGATATTCCAGGAAGAATCTGACTTATATATATCTTGAAGCATCTCTTCAATCATCAATTTTGTTCTTCCATATGGATTAGTTACAGATAGCGGAAAATCTTCTAAGATAGGAACTGTATGTGGATCTCCGTATACAGTCGCTGACGAGCTAAAAATAATGTTTTTACATTGTACTTTCTCCATAACTCGAAGTAACGTCAATGTTCCAATTATATTGTTTTCATAATATGTAAGCGGGATTTGAACTGATTCTCCAACGGCTTTCAACGCAGCAAAGTGAATCACCCCTGTAGGTTGTTCTTTTACGAATACTTCCAATAACTTGTCTTTGTCTCGAATATCTATATCGTATAATGTAATAGATTTACCAATAATCTTTTCAACTTCTTGGATACTTTTTTTACTACTATTCACGAAGTTATCTACCACCACTACTTCATGATCCGCTTTGGTCAATTCGATAAGCGTATGGGAACCAATAAAACCCGCACCACCCGTTACTAAAATCTTTTGTTTCATTATTTTTTCCTCATTCAATAAAATTAATTAAATTATCCCATATTTTAGGAATAATTTCAAAAGTTGTCCTACATTTTTCACCCCGTCCCTCCCCATTTTCATGGTATAATAGAGTGAATCGATTACGGAAGGACACCTTATGTTAAAGCTGGGAATTATTGGTACGAGTTGGATTTCACATGAATTTATTACAGCTGCTCATCAGACGGGCCACTATCACTTGCAGGCTGTGTATTCGAGAAAGATAAAGACAGCTCAAGAGTTTTGTGAGCCTTATGGGGCGATCTCTTGCTACACGGATGTCATCGATTTCTTAGACAGTGAGCTGGATGTGGTCTACATTGCTAGCCCTAATTCTCTTCATTTCGCTCAGGCCAAGCTTGCTATTCTGGCCAAGAAGCATGTCATCATTGAAAAACCCGCTGTGACCAAGCCTTCTGAATGGAAGGAACTGGTCAAGCTCGCTAATGAGTACCAGGTCTATCTCTTTGAAGCTGCCAGAAATTACCAAGAAGCAGCCTTTCAAGTAGTTAAGGACTTCCTCTCAAACCAGGAAATACTAGGCGCTAACTTCACCTTTGCCAAATATTCTTCCAAATTGCCGGCCCTTCTTGCAGGTGAGATGCCCAATATTTTCTCAGATGTCTATGCAGGTGGAGCTTTGATGGATCTGGGAGTCTACTGCCTCTACCTGGCCATTGGCTTCTTTGGAGAACCAATCTCCAGCCACTATACTGCTCAGCAATTACCCAATTCGGTTGATCTCTATGGTCAAGGTGTCTTGATTTATCCAGATTTTCAGGTTGCCATTCAGGCAGGGAAAAATATCACCAGCCATCTACCTGCTGAAATCTACACCAAGACTGGAACGCTAACTCTCAATGCTGTAGCAGCCATCAACCAGGCCCGCTTCATCAGCCATTCTGGGGAAGTCATCGACCTTCCGATCCAGCCCTGCCCACACCAAATGCAAGAAGAGGCAGAAGCCTTTGCCTTTGCCCTTGCCATCGCTCATCAAAATCCAGCTGCTTATCTTGAGTGGTTACAAACAGCTGAGCAGGTCCATGAAACCCTCTACCAGATGCGTCAAAGCGCTGGAATACAATTTAAGGATGAAAAAGAATGAAAGAACAATTTCCACAAAGCTGGAAAGACCAGTTAGAAACACTCGGATTTGATACATTCACTGAGATTCAGGAACAGATCTTCTCCCCTATCTATGAAGGAGAAAATGTCCTCGGGATCAGTCCTACCGGTACTGGTAAGACACTCGCCTACCTCTTTCCGAGCTTGCTCAAACTAAAACCGAAGAAGGCCCAACAACTCTTGATTTTGGCTCCTAACACAGAGTTAGCAGGACAAATTTTTGATGTCACTAAACAATGGGCAGAGCCTCTCGGTCTCCAGACACAACTCTTCCTTTCAGGATCTAGTCAAAAACGGCAAATCGAACGCCTCAAAAAAGGACCCGAAATCCTGGTTGGGACGCCTGGTCGAATCTTTGAACTGATCAAGCTGAAAAAGATCAAAATGATGAATGTAGAAACCATTATTTTAGATGAATTCGACCAATTACTGAGCGATTCTCAGTACCACTTCGTCGATAAGATCAGCCACTATGCTCCCCGCGACCACCAATATATCTACATGAGCGCCACAGCCAAGGTCGATCCAAATCAGCTAGAAGAAAATACTCTTCGCATGACGGTTGATGGAGTTTCTTTGGACAATATCCAACATTTTTATATGCAAGTGGATAAGCGGGACAAGGTCGAATTGCTCCGCAAACTCGCCTACGTCGAAGATTTTCGTGGTCTGGCTTTTTTCAACAGCCTGTCTGATCTGGGTAGTGCTGAAGAAAAACTACAATACCGGGGTGTTGAGGCCGTGTCGCTCGCTAGTGATGTCAATGTCAAATACCGCAAGGTCATTCTGGAACGCTTCAAAGACCATCAGCTGACCCTCTTGCTGGCCACCGATTTGGTCGCTCGTGGAATCGATATTGAACATCTTGAGTGTGTGATTAACTACGATATTCCCCGTGATGTGGAGACCTATACCCACCGTGCTGGTCGAACAGGACGAATGGGGCGTGATGGCTATGTGATTACCTTTATCACCCACCCAGAAGAACTCAAATCCTTAAAAAAATACGCTTCTGTACGTGAACTGGTTTTAAAGAATTCTCAACTCTTTTTAAATGAATAAGAAAATCCTCTGCTAGTGAATGAACTGCAGAGGATTTTTATGTTAATTTCCATTGTAATAGATACGATGACTTTCAAGTTGATAATCCAACAACTCATCCACCGTTACAAAGGTATAGCCTTGCGATTTGAGGTAGTCAAGGACGGTCGGTAGAGCGTCAATCGTGGTTTGATGGATATCATGCATGAGGATAATCGAACCCGGTTTGACTTCTTTTTTCACTTCATTGAGAATGGCCGTCGTATTATGTGTCTTCCAATCTAGGCTATCCACATCCCACATGATGAAGGATTGGTCGACACCGTATTGGATAGCGTTATTGATGGCTCCATATGGAGGTCGGGTAATCTTGGTCTGCACACCTGTCGCTTTTTGAATAGCTTCTTGGGTATCCAAGATCTCTTTTTTAGCATTATCCAAGCTCAATTTTGGTAATTGAGGGTGATCCCAGGTATGGTTCCCAATTTGATGACCTTCTTTGCGGACTTGCTTAGCAATATCAGGATTCGCACTGACATTTTTTCCGACCATAAAGAAGGTAGCTTTGGCATTGTATTTCTTTAAGATGGCCAGCGCCTGAGGGGTCGTCGTCGGATCTGGTCCATCATCAAAAGTCAGAGCAATCATCTTACGGTGGCGTTCTTCTATATAGGATTGGTAAGAAGCTAGATCATCAGGAAGCAAGCGCTCTGTATCAATCACGTCATAGAATTTAGACAAGGGAACAGTGAAGGTATCATCTCCCTTAACCTTGGTTGGAAATGGAATGGTGAAATTTCCTTTTTCATATTGGAATTCCCATTGACTCAAATCCAACTCTGAAAAGTGGGCGACCATTTGATCAATGCTTTCCTCATCCAACTGACGAAAGTCTAGATTCCCTCGCAATTCCTCCAAAAAGATCTGTTTGGCTCCATCTGGATCCGCAAAAACCTGACTGAGGGTCAGAGGGTGGTTCTCATCATCCACGTAGAAGAGAGGTAGTTTCACGGTCTCATCTTTGATGAATTTTCCTTTTTTATACTGGTATTCAACCCGTTTGATTTGGATAGGATGATAGCCAACAAAAGGCGCTTCTGCTTCTTCACTATGGTAGAAGGTCAAATGCTTAGGCTCTTTGGTTTTCTCATCAGATCCTAGACGCTGAAGATCTTCTTGAATCTTCTCTTTAATAATCTCAACAGCTTGTCCATCCTTAGTAGGATAATAAGTGGTCACATAAGATGTCCCAATAATCCCTTCCTGAACTTGAACATCTTTCCCTTTTTCAGAGCTTTTCTCTAGTTGGGTGACCTTGGCAAACTGATCCTGATAGGCTTTTTGTTCACGAACCCTTTGAATCTTTTGATAACCGATATACAAAAGACTCAGTAAAAGGAGATTTGTAATGATTAATAATATAGTTTTCGTGTGTTTGAATCTCATAACTTTATTATAGCAAATTTCTATCGAAAAAACATTCCTTTTTTGTAAATGGTTTCATAAAAAAGAGGGCGACTGTCGTCACCGGCAGTGGCCCCTATTTTTAATTACTCTTATTTTTCGCGAATGACTTCTACTTTATACCCATCCGGATCTACAACGAAATAGTAATTCGGTTTCGTTCCTGGAAGACCTTTGGGTTCCGTCACTTCATAGCCTTTAGCCTTGTGTTCAGCATTCAAACCTTCTAGATCAGGAGTACTCAAGGCAACGTGAGCATAGCCATCTCCGATCACATATGGACCGTGGTCATAATTATAAGTCAATTCCAACTCATAGTCATCTCCAGGCAAGGCCAAATAGACAATCGTAAACTTGTAGTCTGGAAAATCTTTCCGACGTTTTTCTTCAAAACCAAAAGCATCTTGGTAAAAAGCGATTGATTTTTCTAAGTTTTCTACACGAAGGCAAGTGTGCAACATTTTTGAACTCATAAGTTTTCCTCTTTTCTATTTTTTTAAATTATGAACGATTTTTTTACGACTTTCCGTCTTGATGGATAATTTTACTTCAAAGATGGAACCTTTTGGTTTATTATCTTTAACTTGAATGGTTCCCTTAAAAGCCTCTACAATTTGTTTGGCTAAAGATAGTCCCAAACCAAATCCACCTTTTTGACGGGTTCTGGCTTTATCCACCCGGTAAAAACGATCAAAGATCCGTTTCTTGTCCTCGTCTCGAACACCAGGTCCATTATCCAGTGCTCTCAAAAGAAGATTTTTGTCCTTCAACTGGACTTCAAACTGAATCTCACCATCTTCGTCGGTGTACTTCAAGGCATTGTCATAGAGAATGGTCATCAACTGCTTGAGGAGCGTTTTATCAGAACAAATGACTTTGTCCACCTGATTGTCCCCCTGGAAGAATTTGCCATTTTCTTCCGCAATGATCTCAAAATTCGAGAAGGTCTGATCGAAAAAGCTTGGCTCAATTTCTTCTATCTCTGGCTTCAAGCCATCATCCCTCCGGGCAATATTAAGAAGGTTGGTGGTCAAGAGCTTCATATTTCGAACTTCATCCAAGCTGGATGCAATACTCTCACTCGATTCCATAATGGTCGCCTCAGGCTTTCTAAAAAGCGTTTCGAGGCGATTTTGCAGGACTGCTAAAGGCGTCCGCAATTCATGGGAGGCATTTTCTACGAAAGCCTTTTGCTTTTGCATACTCTCAAGAAGGGGTTTAACGCTGAGACGTGCTAGGAAAAGACTAGCAAACAAAGAAATTCCCCAGAAGCAGATCATGACAAGAGCGATTTGGCTTTCGTGCTCTTCACTCGTCTGCTCCAACTGACTAATATTGGTCATGATAACCGCATACTTGACGTCACTTCCCCCATCATCAGTCAATCCCAAATCTGTCATATAAGCACGGTAACTTTCTTTTTTCCCGTAGCTATTTGTAATTTGGAGCTGGGAAACTTTGTTGAGCAACTTCCGGCCAAAAGTGACAGATTTAAAGTTTAAAAATCCGTTGCCTGTCGTCAGATTTTCATAATTTCTGTTGAGCAATACAACAGTGGTATTGGATGTGACATCTCCTTTGGGTTCTGATTTATCATGATCTGGGATCATCACCTCAGGATCTTCATCATTATCCTTATCTTTCGATTGTCGCTGGTCCCGATAAGCAATAGCCGCTAGCGAATAAGGATCCTTACTTAAAGTCTTGAGGTTCTCATCGACAGTTGTATAGAGACTCGAGCGCATAACCTGAATGATAATCAAGGTCATTGCTGAAAATATCAAGGTAAAGAGCCCAAAATATCGGATGAAGTAGGAAAAATCATCTTCTCCGACAGTTTTCTTAATTCTGGTTAGCATCTTTTAAGATATACCCCACACTGCGCAATGTTTGCAAGCTCTCAACGAAATCAGTACCTTTTAATTTCTTACGGATTTTTGAAACATAGACCTCAACAACAGAGATGGTCGTATCACTGTCAAAGCCCCAAAGGCGATCGAAAATCTGTGTTTTTGGAAGGATGACATTTTGGTTTTGAAGGAAATAGACCAAGAGATCAAATTCCTTCCCAAGAAGTTCCACTTCCTTACCGTCCACGTAAGTCGAATTGGTAGATAAGTTAACCTTCAAATTGCCATAATTAAGGGTGTTTTCATTCACTTTTCCTGAGCGCTTCAAGAGGGCTTGAATCCGCATCTTAAGCTCTTCTAGGTAGAAAGGTTTGGTGAGGTAATCGTCTGCCCCCAGCTCAAATCCGTGTCCTTTGTCATCCAGACTTTCTTTAGCTGTCATGATCAAAACAGGGGTTGTCACGCCTTTTTCACGCAATTCTTTCAAGACATGGAAGCCGTCTTTTTCAGGAAGCATGAGGTCCAGCAAAATCAAATCATAGATCCCGCTTTCTGCTTCGTAAAGACCTTCTTCTCCGTCAAAGACCTGCATGACGTCCGCAAAATCATCTAAAAAATCAAATACTGAATTTGACAAACCAAGGTCATCTTCGACCAATAGAATTTTAATCATCGTCGTATCCTCTTCTCTTTCGTGAGTGAGTCTTTCTAATCTATTCTTAACCATTATAACACGACTTGCCTTCATTTCCTATAGTTTAGAACCTGGTTTTATGATCAAACTCAGCCTGCCTGAGGAAGGCTAATTCTATGAATTTGTCGTGTTTTCTTTGTTACTTTGACTATCACTCGTCTTGTTTTTATTTTTTGAATTCTTCTTATTGGACTTTTTAGAGGAACCCTGGTTCCCTTTTTGTCCGCTAGATTGGTTCATGCCATTTTCTGGACCATTCCCTTGTGGGCCACCATTGCCTTCTTGCGGCATCTGACCAGGACCACCTCCTTGCGGGCCACCTTGGCCACCACCTTGTGGACCACCTCCTTGAGGGCCGCCATTTTGCTGGTTTCCTTGTGAAGCATGGCCATTTTGACTATTTTGTTTCTGATTAGATCCTTGGTTTTGACCCGTTTGGACTGGTTGAGAAAATTGTTGGTTATTGGAAGATTGAGAGGCGATGACACCGACACCAAAGCCGCTTCCAGCACCGACCAACAATCCACCAACTGCTGCCATTCCAATCCACCACTTAGGGCTTCGTTTGAGGACAACCATTTTTTCTTTTGATTCTTGCGTTTCGACTACTTGTTTTGTTTCTTTTTGATTCATCTTTTTACCTTTTATCTTTTTTTACAAGTACTTGTCTTTTAAATTTTAAAGGGAGCTCGATCCTTTAAGTATGGCGATTATACTTCAAGAGTCTTAAGCCTGCCTAAATTTTTACTTAAAAAATCCTAAAATAAGCGTGGGCTATTGACAGGTTGAGCCTCTTATTGTAGAATAGTTACCATAAAATGAACAAGAGGTTAACTGATATGAAGAAAATCTTTCCCTTAGTTCTCATCTCCATTGGAGTGGCCATGATCTCCGTCCTATCTCAATTCACCATTCCATTTGGACCAATTCCTTTGACCCTGCAGACACTCATGATCGGGATTATCGGAACCATCTATAAACCCAGCCATTCCTTTGTCACAGTCTGTCTTTACCTGCTTTTAGGCTTCTTAGGTTTTCCAGTATTTGCCGGAGGTGCTGGTGGTGCTTCGCATTTCCTTGGTCCTACTGCTGGTTTCCTCCTCTTCTTCCCATTCCGTGCATGGATCACATCTCTATTTACCAATGCTAAATCCAGCATTTTCACTATCTTTTTTGCCAATCTCCTCAGTAGTGCTCTCCTCTTTGTATCAGGAGCTATCGGCTTTATGCTGATCACGCATACTGATCTCCAAAAAGCATTTGCTTTGGTCGTTGCTCCCTTTATCCTTGCAGACCTCATCAAACTGATCATCATCACGATCACCAGCAAGGCGATTTTTGCTAGCCTCAAACACCACTGGTATTTCAAATAAGATACAAAGGTCTTAGCGGATATATTAAAAATATCAACATCTGAACACAGATGTTGATTTTTGTTATAGGGATACATGTATAAATCTTTTCAATTGAACTCCTTTTAAAGAGAACACTGTTTTAATGATGAAAAACATAGATCCTCCTTCCTTTATTTTTCCTTATAAAGAACTTTCAAGATCAGTAACTGTGTTAACAAAATCCAGATGATCAGAATGGTGAAGTCAAAAAACGAGACGTGACCATGACTATAGACACAAGCTCGTAGGAGGTTGACAGAAGGGACAAATGGAAGAACATGATAGAGATGGTTTATCCAATCTGGAAGACGACTTGCAGGGTACATGATTGGTGAAAACATCAAACCAATCATGAGAATCAACTGAGACATCAGCGTGACAATATTGGGAGAAAAAGTATACGCAATGGCAAATCCAAGACTGATCATCGTAAGACAGATCAGAAATAGGATGAAAACAGCCAGAACAGATACATTTAGGCGGACAGAAAAACGAAAATAGCCCAGTATAACAGAAATGAATACTCCAGGCAAAATAGCTATCATCCACATCCAAAGATCTGCTAAGGAAATCAGAATTCGTGGTATTGGAAGGGCTCGTACATAGTCTACATGTCCTTCTGACTTCGCATTTGCTATAACAGGTGATGAGATCGTACAGCCAATAGAAATGATTCCTATCAGAACTGAACCAGAAGAGAGATAGTAGGCAGCTGTCGTATCAATCTCACCGATCACTAGTGGATAACCAAAAAGAAGTGAAATGGATAACAGAACCTGAGCTAGCGTAAAGAGTAGAAATAGATCTTTTTGACGAAGATAGTTCCAACGAAGTAAGTAAAAAAATTGAGTCATATCAGTTTGTCAACTCCTCTCTATAAAGATCTGAAATGGATACGTTTTTCTGAGTAAGTGACAGATTAAAAATATTCTTTCGATCCAATTCCTGTGTTATTTTTGGTAGCAGTCTTGTTAACTCCTTCTCTTCTATTTCAATCTGGCAAATCGAACCATTGATAATGGTATAATCTTGGAATAGAGCTAAGCTATCTTCATTCCTAAACTCAAAAGAGATTTGATACTGTTTTTGATAGGTTATTTGCTGAACTGGTCCTGATTTGATTAACTTCCCATGGTTAAATAAGGCATAGTTGTCTGCATATTTTTCAACTTCCAACAAGTTATGTGTCACAATAATAATGGTATGCCCTTTATGAGCCAGCTTCTGTAATAATTGCCACTGTTTTTCACGACGTATTGGATCGACATCGTTCGTCGGCTCATCAAGAAGAATAATGGTCGGAGATCCGATCAAAGCCATTGCAAAAGAAGTTAGACGCTTTAAACCGCCTGAGAGATCCTTTCCTTGTTTTGCCCGGTACTCCTTAATTTCCAACTCGGTTAAGAGCTGATCCATTTCTTTTTGTAAATCTAAGGTGTTTAATCCTCTCATTCTTCCAAGCATTTCTAAGTTTTGTTCCACCGTTAATTTTTCAAGTGGTGCATACTGTTGCGACATATAGCTCATCATTGAGCGAGCTTGTTTACGATTCTGTACAAAAGAAATGTCTCCATAGCATACATCTCCTTTATCAGGTTTGGTAAAACCAATCATTTGATTTAAGAGGGTGGACTTACCAGCACCATTGTGTCCTAAAAAAGCTGTAATTTTAGCAGCTTCTATTTCTAAGGAAATATGGTTATTAGCAAAATGTTGCTTATCGAATGATTTTGTCAAATCTTTGATAGTCAGTGTCGAAAATGTCTTCATCTCATCACTCAAGACTGAGAAGATTGTCCCAGCTTCCTTCATTTTTGATAAGATTATTGTATAATAAACATATGACTTTCCATGGTTTACGTCATGATTTACCATTTAAGTGTCATAATTAGCCAACTCAATTTGATAAGGGGGACTTATGTTAAACGTCGTTATTTGTGATGACTCAACTAGAGATGCTAGTCAGTTAGAACAGTATTTACTTTCTTACGACAAGGTTCCTGTAGAAACAAAACTATATACAAATCCACAAAAAATGCTAGAACAGTTAACAAGGGATACACATTGTGTTTTTTTGGATATTGATATGCCACAAATTACTGGAATTGACCTTGCACGTGAAATTCGTCAGTTCAATCCTTTTATCCCCATTATTTTTGTGACCAACTATCGTGATTACATGGAACAAGTATTTGAAGTACAGACTTTTGATTACTTAGTAAAACCATTTGAACCCCAAAGGTTAAATAAGGTAGTAGACAGAATTTTACGTTATTTAGATTTAGGACAAACCATCTTTAACTTCTCATTTGGAAAACAAAGTTACTCTATTCCTTTAAGTGACATTACCTATTTTGAGAAAGATAAGCGTTCCGTTTTTATTTACACACTAGCAGATACCTATAAGTCCTTACTGAAAACTCAAGACATTTTAGATAAACTACCTGATTATTTTATTCAAATTCATGCTTCTTATATTGTAAATCCCAAATATATCAAAGATTTTGATGCGAAAACAGTAACTATTTTGCTAAATAGAACCGAGGAGCATTCACTTCCAATTAGTCGTAAGTTCCAGTCTTCTTTTAAAGAAAAATACTATAACTACCTCAGTGAAAGGAATTTCTAATGCTAATAGGATTGCGGATCATTAGTATCTTGTTTGACTTATTTCTGGCAAGTGTTTTATTTTATAGGCCAATATCCAAAAGTAAACATTCAAAAGAGACACTTTTAGCCCTTTGTTGTTTCTTGCTTTTTCATATGGCTCTTGTGTTTCTATTTTTAGAAAGTCGCGTTTTTTTAGTTAGCAATCTCTTTCTGAGTATTGTAGAATCCTCTCTTGTAGGACTCTATTTTGGCTACTCCTTTCGTGATTCTTCTTTTTGGATATTCTTACAAACAAGCCTGACATTATTAGCCGGAGCTGTCCTCAATCAAGCTATCCAACTATTTCTTCCACTGTCAAAAGTATCGAAAAATTTAGAACTGATTAGTGGTTACCTTGCTATCAGTTTTCTTTTTTCAACTGTGATCACTCTTGTTCTTCGACAGCTATTTCGAACACATCAAAAGTTAACCATGGCAACATCTAGAAGAAATTGGCTTTATCAATTTATCGTGCCGATTTTATCGATTATTTTTGCCTTTACTGTATCTGCTATTCAAGGGCAAGTATTTGGACCAGATTATCTTTCTGTCATTTCACTCTTGTCTCTTATTGTATTGTCGTTTTCCTCGCTGTATTTTACCTTACATATTTCTCAACAACAACACGCTTATTATCAAAATAAATTAGATAAAGAACAGCTTCAGTTCCAATTACGAGAAACACAGCAGTCTCAAGAAGAATACCAACGGTTGCAAAGTCTTCGGCATGACTTAAAAAATAAACATTTAACCCTCTTGGCACTTCTAGAAGAAAATCCTGATGAAGCTAGAGAGTATCTTCAATCGTTAACCGATAGTATTTCAGGAAAACAAACCTTTTACTCCAAAAATCCAACGGTTAATTATTTACTGAATCAAAAACTGCACGATGTGGAAGATGAAATTGCATTAGAAATTGACTGCTTTGTCCCACAAGAACTATCTATTCAGCCCGATGTTCTAGCTGTTATTTTAGGAAATTGTTTGGATAATAGTATTTCAGCCTGCCTTCGATTGACTGATAAATCAGAGAGAACATTGTCTCTGAATATACGTTATTTTCAACAAAATCTATTTATTTCGATCAACAATACCTTTAATGAACAGGAACAAGAGACTCGTAAAACACGTCAAAGAGATGGTTGGGGCTTGCGAAACGTTGATTCCCTAGTACAAGAATACCAAGGAACTATCAAACGCTTCAAAGAAAATGGCCACTATCGAACGGAGATCCTCTTACCAAGTCCAGTAAACTAATGATTCTTCTCCTTCGATATCCAATACAAATAATTCATTGAAAAACAAAAGATGAGGCTGGGACAAAAGTCCTAGCCTCTCAATTATTTTTGGATTGTCGAGCAAGATGCAGTGGTTGCGTGGGCTCTACTACGCTGATTTCATCAGCTTTTACAGCCCTACTCAACTGTGCGGAGGTGGGACGACGAAATCGAATTCTAACGAATTACCGATTTCTGTCCCACTCTCATCTTTTTTAAATCTATTTTGTCGCAAGGATAGCAGCTTCTACTGCTGCTTTTTCCCGTTGGATTAAATCCACACGCGCTGCGATTTCCTTGATTCCCATGCTGATGTTTCGGCTGATAGCCATATCAGACAATTGTGGTTCAAAGAAGGCTTTGAATTCTGCTAAGCGCTCTGCTGTTTTGAAGGTATTGGCTGGGTAGATGACAAACTTGTCAAAGCTCATGTCTCCGCCAAGAGCTGCTTTGACCCATTCCCAATTTTCACGCGCCCAGGTCCAGGCAGATTCTTGGGTGAACTCATGGTGTAAGAAAGTGAAATACCAACTCATTGCCAAGTCTTGTGGTTTCACAACATCCTTGTTCTTCCACTCTGTCAAAATCTTTTCAACTGTGTCTGCATCGGTTGTATAAGCCAGAGCTGTAGACAATTGACGCTTGAAGTTGCCATCTGTCGCTTGGGCATAAGTGTTCAAGTACAAATCAGTCAATTCTTTGCTTTCATGGTGTTTGATTTGGTTAATCAAGATTTGCAAACGAATAGCGGCTGGAAGCTTGCTGATATCATCAGCATGGGCTGCATAGATTTCACTTGCTTTAGCGCTTGCTTTTGCATCATCACCCTTGATCATATTTGAAATAACCAATTGACGAACCATTTCATCCTCATCTGCTTCTCCAGCTTTTGGTTCAAAACCAAGGCGTTCAAAGTTGAATTGGTTGAAGGTCACGAGCAACTTCTTATAGGCCGCTTCTACTTCCGTCCCTTCATCCACAAAGAGGCTGAGTCCTTGAAGGATTGATGAAACTGCAGATACAACCAAATAAGACGTTTCTTGGGTCAATTTCTCGATGACTGGCAAGAGACTTGCATAAGAGATAACACCACTTTCTGCCAAGAGACGGCGTTCTTGAAGGATTTGTTGCTTGCTCAAGTTATCCAAGGAAGCCATGTTGTCTACAATCGCATCCAAGAGCTCTCCTTGGTAATCGGTAATGTAGTGGGCTGTATTTTCCGTATTGAAACGAAGCGGTTCACTATTTGCAGCAGCAAGGGCAGTATAACCTGGGATTTCAAGCGTTTCTGTTTCAAGTGTATCAGGAATACCAGACCAGTTGCTGTTCAATGGCACAACCCATTGACGGCCTTGGTCTTCATGTTCTCCGATGAAGAATTGTTTTTGGCTGATCTTCAAGGTATCATTTTCTACCACTGCTGTAAGGACTGGATAACCAGGTTGTTCCAACCAAGAATCCATGAAGGCTGCTACATCACGGCCAGATGCATCACCTAGGGCATTCCAAAGGTCACGACCGATGGTATTGCCGTATTGGTGTTTCTCAAAGTAAGCTTTGAGTCCTTTACGGAAAGCATCATCCCCTAACCAGCGACGGAGCATATGCATGAGACGGCTACCTTTCGCGTAGACGATGGCTGGGTCAAAAAGAGTATTGATTTCATCAGGGTGTTTGACTTCCACATGGACAGATTGAACCCCATCGGTTGCATCGCGTTTCAAAGCCAATGGAACACCTGTTGTTTGGAAGTCTTCAAAGATATTCCAGCTTGGTTCGATGGCATTGACAGATACATATTCCATCATGTTGGCAAAACTTTCGTTCAACCAGAGGTCATCCCACCACTTCATGGTTACCAGGTTACCAAACCATTGGTGAGCCAATTCGTGAGCAACCACAAGAGCAACTTGTTGCCGGCTAACTGCAGTTGAGTTTTCATCTACAAGGAGATAGACTTCACGGTAAGTCACCAAGCCCCAGTTTTCCATGGCTCCAGCTGAGAAGTCAGGAAGCGCTACGTGAAGAGATTGAGGAATTGGATACTTCACGCCATAATAGTCTTCATAAAATTCGATGACACGTACAGCTACATCAAGAGAAAATTCTAAGTTTTTCAACGGATGCGCCTTGGTTGAATAGATACCTACGAGAGTGCCATTTTTTGTTTTGGCCGTGATTCCTTGAAGATCTCCAGCAGCAAAGGCAAGGAGGTAAGAAGACATCCGTGGAGTTGTAGCAAATTTCCAAATTCCTGTTTCTTTGCGGTTTTCCACATCGATTTCAGGCATATTTGAGAGGGCAATTTCGCCTTCTTCTTGGTCAAATTTCAAAGAAAGATCAAACGTTGCTTTAGCTTCAGGCTCGTCCACACTTGGAAAAGCTTCACGCGCAAAATGGCTCTCAAACTGAGTTGAGAGGACTTCCTTCTTCACGCCATCAATACTGTAGTAAGATGGGTAAATCCCAGTCATATTGTCTGTGATCTTACCAGAATAGGTCAGGGTAACTGTCACTTGACCTGTGCTTTCCAATTCAACATAAACTGCTTCATTGGCATCATCAACCGTAAATGGACGGGCTTGACCTGCTACTTCTACTGTTTCGATGGTCAAATCCTTTTGGTGAAGAGAGATCTTGTCCACCTTGGCTTGACCTGTGATCACTACACGACCGCTAAAGGCCTTGGTTTTACGACTTAAATCCAAAAACACCTCGTAATGTTCTGGAACGAATGTTTCTACAAAATGTGCAACTGCTTGCATAATTTCCTCCTTTAAATGTTTTACGCTTTTCCAATCAAAAGCCCTAATAAAACTATTTTATCACAAAGTTGGGATAAAAGAAAAGACAAGCATGACAATGCCTGTCTGAGATCGAAAAGACTCCATGATCTTACATTTCGATAATTTTACCTGTTTCAAAGTAAACTACCCATTCACAGATATTTTTTGCATAATCTCCAATGCGTTCCAAGAAGTTGATCACTTGGAAATAATCACGACCCGTCACGATGGACTCTGGATTTTTCCGAATTTCTTCTGTTGCTAATTCTTGGATACTATCAAAATAATGGTTGATGACTTCGTCTCGTGAAGCAACTTCATAGGCCAAATCCACATCGCCTTTGAGGTAAACATCTAGTGTCGCTTCGACAAAATCTTTGACTTCACGGCCCATCTTGCTGATTTCTTCCTCAACAGATTGGATACGGACTTCCCCTTTCATGCGAATCGTTGCCTTGGCAATCGATACTGCGTGGTCCCCCATCCGCTCCAAGTCAGAAACTGCTTTTAAGACGGTCATCACGACACGAAGGTCTTGTGAAACCGGCTGTTGAAGGGCGATAATCTCAAAAGACTTACGCTCTAGCTTCACTTCGTATTCGTTGATCTCCGCATCATCTTCGATGACCTGACGGGCCAATTCACGGTCATGGGTCACGAAAGCACGAACCGTACGGTTGATCTGACTCAACACTTCATTTCCCATTGCGTAAAACTGGTTATGCAACTTCTCTAAATCTTCTTCAAATTGAACTCGTAACATTTTATTTTCTTCCTATCCAAATTTACCAGAGACATAGTCTTCTGTTTCTTTCTTAGCTGGGTTCAAGAACATTTCATTGGTATCATTGTACTCAATCAAATCGCCATCCAAGAAAAAGGCAGTTTTATCGGAAATCCGACTTGCTTGTTGCATGGACCGTGTCACCAAGAGCATGGTGTAGCGGTCTTTTAGTCCATACAAGGTTTCTTCAATCTTCCCAGCTGAAATCGGGTCCAGCGCTGAAGTTGGCTCATCCAAAAGAATAATCTTTGGACTGGTCGCAAGAACCCGCGCCACACAGACCCGCTGTTGCTGACCACCGGAAAGTCCGATAGCCGAATCGTGCAGGCGATCCTTGACTTCATCCCAGATGGAAGCGCGTTTCAAAGAGGTTTCAACTGCTTCATCCAAGACAGCCTTGTCCTTGACACCATTAATCATCAATCCATAGGTCACATTATCATAAATGGACATTGGAAAAGGATTGGGCTGTTGGAAGACCATTCCGATCTCCTTGCGCAATTCGACCGTATCGGTCCGTGGTCCGTAGATATTATGACCGTTGTAGAGGATGGTTCCTGTGGTGGTGACCTCATGGTTGAGGTCTCCCATGCGGTTAATGGCTTTTAAAAGGGTAGATTTCCCTGATCCTGAAGGACCAATCAAGGCTGTAATCTCCTTTGGAGCAAAGTCCAAGGAGACGCTATTTAGAGCCTTCTTTTTATTGTAATAAACCGACAAGTCCTTGACTTGCAAAATTGGTTCTGTCATTCTATTTTCCTTTTTGTTGTCATTTTACTTTATCCAAAGTGACCCGATACATAATCGTTGGTCGATTGCAATTTCGCATTTTGGAAAATATTCGAAGTCTTATCGTACTCGATGAGGTTTCCTAGGTAGAAGAAACCGGTATAATCACTAGCACGCGCTGCTTGTTGCATGCTATGGGTCACGATGACAATGGTGTAATCTTTCTTCAGCTCCAGCATGGTTTCTTCTAATTGCGCTGTCGCGATCGGATCAAGCGCTGAAGCTGGCTCATCCATGAGCAAAATGTCTGGCTTCACAGAAATAGCCCGCGCGATACAAAGTCGTTGCTGTTGACCACCTGAAAGCGTTAGAGCTGATTTGTGAAGATCATCCTTGACCTGATCCCATAGGGCTGCCTGTTTCAAAGAAGTTTCGACCAATTCGTCCAAGATCTTCTTGTCTTTCACCCCAGCACGTTCATGCGGGAAGGTGATATTTTTGTATATTGATTTGGCAAAAGGATTGGGTCGTTGGAAAACCATCCCAATGTGCTTGCGCATTTCATAAACATTGATATCCGGACGATTGACATCGATTCCTTCATACCAAATTTCACCCGTAACACGCGCAATATCGATGGTATCATTCATCCGGTTCAAACTACGAAGGTAGGTTGATTTCCCAGATCCTGAAGGACCGATCAAGGCTGTAATCTTATTCTTTTCAAACTGCATGTCGACTCCTTTGATGGACTCGTTAGTTCCATAATAGACATGCAAATCTTTAGTCGATAGGACCACCTTTTCTTCAGGAAAAGTAATGATGTGTCTCTCATCCCAATTGTATTTTGACATTTCTTCTCCTTTAAGCAGATGTTAGTTTTTTATGGAGGTAACTTCCGAGTTTGCGGGCTCCAAAGTTAAAGATCAAGATAAAGATCAAAAGAACGGCGGCAGAACCAGCTGAGACTTCGATCGAGTCTGGAATGGTTCCTTCACTGTTGACCTTCCAGATATGGACGGCCAAGGTTTCAGCCTGACGGAAGATCGAAATCGGACTCGTCACACTAAAGATATTCCAGTTTGACCAATCAAGAGCTGGAGCCGATTGACCTGCTGTATAGATCAAGGCAGCGGCTTCCCCAAAGATCCGTCCTGATGCCAATACGACCCCAGTAATAATGCTTGGAAGAGCCTCCGGTACCACGACATGAATCACGGTTTCCCAGCGAGACAAGCCCAGTGCTAAACCTGCTTCGCGCTGCGTATGATGGACGTGCTGCAAGCTATCTTCGATATTGCGGGTCATCTGGGGCAGGTTAAAGACGGTCAAGGCCAAGGCCCCTGAAATAATCGAAAATCCATATTTGAACTGGACAACGAAGACCAGGTAACCAAAGAGACCTACAACAACAGATGGCAAAGAAGACAAGATCTCAATACAGGTACGAACCAAATTGGTCAAGCGACCTTTTTTAGCGTACTCAGAGAGGTAAATCCCAGCTCCAAGAGAAAGTGGGAAGGAAATCACCAAGGTAATGACCAAGAGGAAGAAGGAATTATACAATTGAATTCCGATCCCTCCTCCTGCTTGGTAAGAAGAAGATTTCCCAGTTAAGAAGTGCCAAGATACATGGGGCAAGCCACGGACCAAGATATAAAGGATTAATGAGGCAAGAATCGCAACGATGATCCCTGAAATAGCATACAGCACTCCTGTCGCAATTTTATCCATTCGTTTAGCGTGCATAGTTCTTCTTACCTCTTTCTTTCGTAATCAGTTTAATCACACTGTTAAAGGCAAGACTCATGAGGAGCAATACCAAGGCGAGTGACCAAAGAACATTGTTATTGACCGTACCCATGACGGTATTTCCGATTCCCATGGTCAAAATAGAGGTGAGGGTGGAAGCTGGTGTTGTGAGTGAGGTTGGCACCACTGCTGAGTTTCCGACCACCATCTGGATCGCCAAGGCTTCCCCAAAGGCACGCGCCATTCCAAAGACAACCGCTGTAAAGATTCCAGAGCGGGCTGCCTTGAGTGTAACATGCCAAATGGTTTGCCAGCGTGTCGCACCCATGGCCATACTAGCTTCCCGGTAATGACGGGGCACAGCTCGGAGGCTATCGGTCGTCATAAAGGTGACAGTTGGCAGGATCATAACAAAGAGGACAAAGACCCCTGAGAGAATCCCAAAACCAGTCCCTCCAAAGAGACTACGCGTAAATGGAACGACCACTTGAAGACCAATGAATCCATAAACAACTGAAGGAATCCCCACTAAAAGCTCAATCGCTGGTTGCAAGAAACGAGCTCCTTTAGGAGAGACTTCTGTCATGAAAACTGCTGCACCAATGGCAAACGGCGTTGCCAAGAGGGCAGAAAGCAAGGTTACAATAAAGGAACCTAAAATCATGGGTAGGGCTCCAAATTCCTTTGCAGCAGGATTCCAAGAGCTCCCAAATAGAAAACTAAAGATATTGACTTTATTAACAAAGAAAGTCGATAAACCTTTTTGGGCCACGAAAATCAAAATCATGGCAACGATGACAACAATCAAACTCATACATAGAAAGGTAATGGTTTTCCCAAATTTTTCTAGGCGGGAGTTTTTTGATTTCGTCAGCATTTTTTTTGCTACTTCGTTCATTTTTTACCTAATTCTTTTATTTTTTTGTCACATTCCCTTTTAAATCACGGGTGACTTTCATATCATTGATTGGAATATAGCCCATCTTACCAACAACTTTTTGCTGAACCTCATCCGTCATCATGTAGTCAATGAATTTTTTAGACAACTCATTGGGTTTTCCCTTGGTATACATATGTTCGTAAGACCAGATTGGCCAGTTATTGTTGACGACATTGGCTTTGGTTGGTTGATAACCATTGAGCTTCATGGTTTTGACACTGCTATCCAAGTAGGTAAAGGCTAGATAAGAGATGGCTCCTGGAGTTTGAGAAACGATGTTTTTCACCATTCCATTAGAGTCTTGCTCTTGGGCCTGCTTGGGTTGTTTGCCATCCATGATAATGGCATCAAAGACAGCACGGCTACCAGAACCTACGGCACGGTTCACAATCGTGATCTCAAGATCTGGACCACCCAACTGCTTCCAGTTGGTATATTCACCTGTAAAGATCTTTCGCAATTGCTCCGTTGTCAGATTGTCGATTGAGATATTTTTATTGGCAATGATGGCTGTCCCTGCTACGGCTACCTGATGATCGACCAGACTAGAGGCATCGATCCCAGACTTTTCCTCTGCAAACAGGTCACTATTTCCGATGTCCACAGCACCTGATTGAACTTGTGAAAGTCCTGTACCAGAACCTCCTCCTTGTACATTCACAATCTTACCAGGATGTTCTTCAATGTAGCGATCTACCACTCCTTCAACCAAGGGTTGCAAGGCTGTGGATCCAACAGCAGTGATTGATTCTCCGCGATTGATCCAAGAAGCACAAGCAGATAAACTTCCTGCTAATGCGATCGTCGCTAGTCCTAGGATCAGCTTTTTAGACTTTTTCAAATCATGTCTCCTTGATATTTCACTATTTCACTAATGATTTTGACAAGTTTTTTTCAAAAAAAACTGTACTTTCACTATATCATAGAACGGGTTCTTTGCCCAGCATTTTACCTAAAACGAAGCCCCTTTGGATAGAAATTTTTCAGGGTTTGCCCGGTCACTTTGGCAAAGCCCAAACCATTGCCTTCTACAAGGACCTGGTACCATCCATTTGGATGCGTTTCCTTCAATTGAACTGTCTCTCCTGCCACATAATGAACAAAATCCTCAGGCGTGATCGAAACGGTCTCTTTGACTTCACTCGGTTTCATAGCTAGACCAAGGGCAAAACTAGGTTCAAATCGATTCTTCTTAAAGGTTCCGAGGTGCAAGCCATTTCGGGCAATTTTTACTTTTCGCAAATCAGGTAAACCAAGTGGAACCAAATACAGCTCGTCACCAAAGGTTTCAAGGACCCCTTCTAGAGTAATCTTCAAATGTTTCTTAGCAAATTCCTGCCACCATTTCTTTTGTTCAGCAGATAATTGGTCCTTTTTGGAAGGGATTTTAGCAGGCCGATTCTCTCCTAGATAACGAAACTTAGCGACAAATTGGCCCTCCCCTTTAAAGCGATGAGGATACATACGCGCGGTTTCTGGATAGTCAATGCCTTCTGCCATACCATTGATCTTCTCGATCGTTTCCAGCTCCAGATCATAGTTTTCCAAAAGCCAGGATACAATTTCTTCATTTTCCTCTGGAGCCCAGGTACAGGTTGAATAAACCAAGGAACCACCTTGGACCAACATCTTGAGGGCATCCTCCAGAATTTCTCTTTGAAGAAGACTACACTCTCGAGGATATTCGACAGACCAATAGTCCATGGCGTCTGGTTGCTTACGAAACATCCCCTCACCCGAACAAGGAGCATCTAATACAATCAGATCAAAAAAGCCTGAGAAAACTTTTGCCAGGCGATCAGCTGACTCATTGGTTACCAATACATTTCGGGCACCGAAACGTTCGACATTCTCTACGAGAATTTTCGAGCGTCCCTTGTGGATTTCATTGGAGACCAAGAGTCCTTGATTGTCCAAATAAGACAAAAGTTGCGTCGTCTTACCACCAGGTGCTGCGGCTAAGTCTAGGACCTTCATCCCAGGCTTTGGCTGGGCGACTTGGGCCACTATCTGAGCTGCTGGTTCTTGTGAATAGACCAAGCCCGTTGCGTGTTCGATGGATTTCCCTGAGACCTTTCCATAATGGCCCCAAGGAGTATTGGGAATCGGATCATCAAATACTTTTTGTGCTTCTTTCAAAGGATTGGTGCGAAAGGCTGCTACTGCTTCTTGATCAAAGGTCGCAAAAAAAGTAGCAGCATCCTCACCTAGAAGATGCTGGTATTTTTCTTTAAAACCATTGGGAAAATTCATTTAACTTCTCCCTTTCTTAAGATAGGTTTGAATCTCTGTTAACTTCACTTTTGGAACCATCATAATGGGTTCGACTGTCTGGTAATTAGGTTTATCCCCATTTAGATTTAAAACGGTATAGCCTAACTGGTCCCCCATAATCGCAGCTGCGGCATAATCCCAAGGCCAGATGTAGCTAAAATAAGCTAGAATCCCACCTGAGAGAATTTTTGAAAAGCTAATACCGGCACTTCCGTAGACCCGAATGCCAAGGGAATCCATACCAAGATCGGCCATGCCCCAGTCATTTTTCTCAAGCATGCCGACATTTGAAGCAATCAGAAAGTCTTCCAGAGGTTGGTCCACAAAGGGCGTCAGTTCAACCTCATTGCGATAAACAGGGAATTCTCCACCCCCGTAAAAAAGATGATCCCGCATAACATCGTAGATCAGGCCAAACTGACCAATTCCGTCTTCAAAATAGGCCACCATCACCGCAAAATCTTCCTTTTGGGTCACAAAATTATTGGTCCCATCAATGGGATCAATCACCCAAACGGATCCTTCTGAAATCGGGGAGCGAAGGCCATCTTCCTCCGCAAAAATCCGATCTTCTGGGTAGCGATTTGTGATTTTTTCAACCAAATCCTTTTGAACCTGTTGGTCCATCTGGGTTACTAAATCTGTCGGCCCAGTCTTTTTTGAGATCATCAAGTCATCATGGAGATGAAGACGCAAGTAGTCTCCAGCCTCTAAAACGATTTGTTTGGCAAACTCTAACTTATTCTTCAAGAGAAAACCATCCTTCCTCTTTTTGCTTTGC
Organism: Streptococcus parasanguinis ATCC 15912; assembly: GCF_000164675.2. Lineage (NCBI taxonomy): Bacteria > Bacillati > Bacillota > Bacilli > Lactobacillales > Streptococcaceae > Streptococcus > Streptococcus parasanguinis. The sequence continues at coordinate 276,027 of NC_015678.1, read as the reverse complement.
AGCCTGGGTCGCACGATAGAGAGAATAACCACTCACTTCTTCGAACTCCCGTCCGAGACGTTTTTCTTCTCCGATACTAGGCACGACCTTCTTAAAAGCGCGGTAGGCTTCCATGTATTCTTTGGCCTCTACCTTACTTTCATAGGCTTCTTCAACTTTATTGAAAAAAGAAAGCACTGAAGCAAGCTCTTCAGTGCTCCACGATAAGTCCAGTGGGTAACTATAATTTTTTTGCATTCGACATACTTCTTAGTTTATTTCTGCTCTTAGAGTGGCAGAGCGTAACTCTTGTTTGCGATAACTCCGTGGCAAGAAGGCCCGAATTTCATCTTCGTTAAAGCCGATCTGCATGCGTTTGTTATCTAAAATAATTGGTCTCCGTAAGAGACTTGGATTTTCCTCAATCAGACGGATCAAGGCTGAAATCGATAAGTCTTCAACATCAACATCCAATTTTTGAAAAATTTTTGAACGAGTTGAAATAATGTCGTCTGTTCCGTTTTCGGTCAAGGCCAATATACTTGTCAACTCCTGTTTGCTCAAAGGACTTGTCATAATATTGTGTTCTTTAAATGGAACATCGTGCTTTTTTAACCAAGCCCGAGCTTTTCGACATGATGTACAACTCGGCGATAAAAATAATGTAATCATGTGGTTCACTTCTTTTTTTATATATAACTATCTGACTCTATTATACAAAAAAATTAGGTGCTTGAAAAGCGCTTTTTTGATTTCTCGACGATTTTTCTGAATTTCAGTAGAAAAAAAGAAACCACTTTCATTATTCTCAAGAAGAGGCCCGAAAAAATAGGCTGGGACAAATGTCCTAGCCTATTAATTATTTTTGAATTGTCGAGCAAGACGCAGTGGTTGAGTGGGCTCTACTACGCTGATTTCATCAGCTTTTACAGCCCTACTCAACTGTGCGGAGGTGGGACGACGAAATCGAATTCTAACGAATTACCGATTTCTGTCCCACTCTCTCGGTCCAGTTTCGTGAAACTGCTTCATCTTCTTTCAATTGAGCCACTAGTTGATCGATCCCATCGAATTTGACCATTTCTCGTATCTTATCCAACCAATGAATGGTCAAAGTATGGCCATAAATATCTCCAGAAAAATCAAAGAGATTGACTTCAAACCGAAGCTCTTTTCCATCAAAGGTGACATTTTTCCCGACAGAAGCCATGCCTCGATAGATCTGCCCTTTAAAATCGACATCAACTACATAGACTCCATCTGATGGTAGATAGGTCCGATCAATCGGAGCTAGATTGGCAGTAGGATAACCAATGGTACGGCCACGCGCATCCCCATGCACGACGATTCCCCGACTAGATAAAGGGTGACCAAGCAACCGTGCAGCTTCTTGAACTCGTCCTTCTAGGACAGCCTGACGAATGCGGGTTGAACTAATCTTTTCCCCCTGATCCAATACAGGAGAAATGACTTCCACTTGACCATCAAAATAAGCAGCTAAGTCAGAGGCATTTTTCTTATCAGAGCCAAAACTATAATCAAATCCAGCAATTAAGACCCGTGCTCTCAAGGCTTTTACGAATTGATCAACAAATTCTTTGGCTGTTTTAGAAGCAAAATCAGTCGTAAAATCAATGAGAAAGAGCTCATCCACTCCTAGTTCGTTTAATTTTTGGAACCGATCCTCAGGGCTCTGCAAATGAAGCAGTAATTCTGGTTGGTAGCGAACAAAGGCTAACTTAGGAGATTCAGGAAAGGTTAACAAAGCGACCTTCAAGCCTTTTTCACCTGCTATCTGACGCGCCTTTTTAAAGAGTTCTTGATGCCCCAGATGCAGGCCATCAAAGTAGCCCAGAACCAAAACTGTCTCATTCTCCAAATGGATCTGGTTAGCAGTAGTTATCGTACGAATATTCATGAATTTATTGTAACACACTTTCTGTTAGAAAAACTTTGCGAGGTTTGTAAAGTTCTTCTCTTTTTTCTAAAATAGCTACCAATTTTCCTTGGTAAAAAGCAGCTAATTCTTTGGAGTCACTCTCAACTGGAATAAAGCGTCCCACTTGGACTTCGCCAACCTCTTCGACTATCAGCTCTACTTTTTCAAGATCCCCGGTTCCAATTTCAAGTGGGTGGAGGAAGCTCAAATCTCCTTGAGATACTTTTTCTGCCACTTCTTCCAAGGTCAGGGCATCATCCAGTAACAAACCGGCAGCACTGGTTCGTGTCAGATGAGACATGTGGGCTGCATAACCCAATTGTTGTCCCAGATCCACCGACAAGGTCCGGATATAGGTGCCCTTGCTGCATTTGACTCGGAAACGAAAACGGGCTAGACCTTCTTCATAGCTAATCTCACTGGTGCGCGTAAAGTCATAAATGGTCACTTGTCGGACAGGGCGTTCCACTTCTTCTCCTGCCCTCGCATATTCATAGAGCTTGCGCCCATTGACCTTGACCGCTGAATACATGGGTGGTACTTGCTTGATTTCTCCTACCATTTGGGCAATCGTACTGTCTACCTCTGCTGCATCTAAAGGGGCTTCTACTGGCGTCCGCTCAACGATTTCCCCGCTGGCATCTTCCGTCGTGGTAGAAAATCCCAAAGTGATTTCTCCCTCGTAGATTTTACCCTCATCCTGCATAAATTCAACCATCCGAGTCGCCTTTCCTACGGCAATCGGAAGTACCCCCACCACATCCGGGTCCAGAGTTCCTCCATGGCCAATCTTCTTAGTACCTAGGATTTTTCGCAGTTTAAAGACCACATCATGTGAAGTCATCCCTGCTTCTTTTTTTACATTAATAATTCCGTCCATTTGATTTACTCTTTCTAACTGGTTGTGTGACCATCCGGGTCACCGACCCTTTATTATACCATGAAAAGAGACTTCTTGTCCCTGATTCCTGTTTCCTGTTAGCTTCTACATAATCCCGTAGCAGATTTCAGACTTTTTAATTTGGGTTTGATACAATAGAAAACGAAAGAAGGTGTAACATATGTTAATGTATGATGTTATTGTTATTGGATTTGGTAAAGCTGGTAAAACACTCGCAGCAAAATTATCAAGCCAAGGTAAAAAAGTTGCTCTGATTGAAAAGAGCAAATCTATGTACGGTGGTACTTGTATCAATATCGCTTGTATTCCCACCAAGACCTTGATTGTTGCCGCAGAAAAAGGCTTGGATTTTGAGCAAGCCATGAATGAGAAAAATGCAGTCATCACTCGTCTCAATGGCAAGAACTACGCAACTATTGCTGGAACGGGTGTAGACATTATTGATGCAACAGCTCGTTTCCTTTCCAACAAGGTCATCGAAATTCAAGCTGGAGATGAAAAGGAAGAATTGACAGCTGAAACCATTATTATTAATACTGGTGCGGTGCCAACTATCCTTCCAATCCCAGGACTGGCTGAAAGCAAATTTGCTGTGGACTCAACCGGTATTCAACGGCTGGAAAATCTACCTAAACGCCTGGGTGTCCTTGGTGGTGGACCAATTGGATTGGAATTTGCTCATCTCTACAATACCTTGGGCAGCCAAGTAACGGTATTGGATGCTTCTGAAACATTCTTGCCACGGATCGAGCCCAGCATTGCAGCTCTTGCAAAAAGCTACCTTGAAGAAGATGGCATTCAATTCTTGCAAGGCGTTCATACCCAAGAAATCAAAGATGACCAAAACAGCTTAACGGTTGTCACAGATAAGGGAGACTTCGAGTTTGATATCCTTCTCTACGCAACAGGACGTAAACCAAACACAGCTGGACTTGGTCTTGAAAACACAGATATCCAAGTCACTGATCGTGGAGCGATCCAAGTCAACCGTCATTTGGAAACCAGCGTCCCTGGTGTCTTTGCAGTTGGGGATGTCAATGGTGGTCCTCAATTCACCTACATGTCACTCGATGACTTCCGCATCGTCTTCAACTACCTTACAGGCGATGGTAGCTACAATCTCGAAACTCGTAGAAATTATGCGACAACACTCTTTATTGCTCCTCCACTTGCCCAAGTCGGCTTGACTGAGCAAGAAGCACGTGACAAAGGACTTCCAGTTGCTGTTAAAGAATTGCCAGTTGCTGCCATGCCACGCGGACATGTCAATGCAGACCTCCGAGGGGCCTTCAAAGCCGTGGTCAACCCAGAAACCAAAGAAATCCTTGGAGCGACGCTCTTTGGAGAAGCTGCAGGCGAACTTATCAACCTGATCACCATGGCCATGGACAACAAGATCCCTTATACTTACATCGCAAAACAAATCTTTACCCACCCAACCATGGCAGAAAACCTAAACGATCTCTTTGCGATTTAAATAGCATAAAAAAAGCTGGAATTTTCCAGCTTTTTTTAGTTTAAGAATTTACAGACAGCCTCTTGAAATACTTTATTTTCTTCATAAAGAGCATGGCCAGAATGCTTAAGGATAAGGAGCTGACAACCCGAAATCTCTTTTGCCAGTTCCTTGGAGTCCTTCACACCGATCACATCATCTTCAAGGGCACCAAGGATCAGAGTCGGACACTGAATTTCCTTTAAGACCTCAAGGCTATCGTGAGTGAGGCAAGACTGAGACTGAATGGTAATTCGTTTCCCATCCTTAATTCGTCCCAAGCGACCCATGATATTATAAAGCAACCGCCACTTTTGATAGCTCTTTTGCGTGTAGGAGTGCTTTGCAATATCCAGCATGAGATGCTTAAAATTTCCAGATTGACTAAGTTGTTGCCAATGTTCAATTCGTTCTCTAGCAAGTTGACTAGGTTTTGCAGTGGTCACAGCTAGGATGAGCTTTTGAACCTTTTCAGGGAAATCTGCCACCAACCATTGGGCAATCATTCCACCTTGTGAAATCCCCATGACATAGGCGGTATCTAGGTTTAGTGTCTCCATTGCTTCTGCTACATCTGCTGCCATATCCCGCGTCGTATAGCCCTGTCTCAGCTCATTGATTCGAGAAAAAACGTAGATTTTATAGCGCTTAGCAAGTAGACGATAAGAGAGAGAAAAGAGCTTGGCCTTTCCTTTAACGGTCTGAAGCCCATCCCCCAACCCTGGTATGATAACGAGAGACTTCTTTCCTTTACCAAAGGTCACATAGTCCATGCTCTTTTCGTTAAAATATAAGGTTTTCCCTTTTGTTGAAGACATTACTTCGTTCCCTCTACTATTTTTTCATGATTCATTTATGTTGAGTTTTTAAATGCAAGGCAAAGCCGGCAGTCACTTTTTCAAATCCAACTGCCTGATAAAACTGATGTGCAGCATTTCGTTCAGCGGTTAATCCACTATTTAAAGCCAGTGCATCAACTCCTTCTTTTACCGCTTGTTTTTTCAATTCATCGATTAACCTACTAGCAATTCCTTGTCGTCTTGTTTCTTTTGCAACAGACAAAGCTAAAATACGATAGTAAGATCCATCTGCTTCAAAAAAGAAGAGCTTTGCATAACCTAAGAAACCTAAAATTTCTCCGTTTCTTTCAGCTAGAAGACAGCCATAATGTGGTTGAGAAAGAATCATTTCTAAACGTCGAGACAGCTTAGAAGCGGTCGTTTGATAGCCCAAGTCTTCGTATAAAGACAGTAGGGCTTCAGCATCTTTCATGGTTGCTTTTCGTATCTGCATAGGATCCTCCTATTCTCCCCTCAGTGCTTCAAATTTCGCTTTCATGGTCGGATTTTTGCGGGTCAATTTTTTGACTGATACATCATCCAGCTTGTTGTTGGCAAGGCGGAGTTGATTTTCTGATGTAGTCAAGAATTTCTTGACTTCTTCCATGCGCTTGATGGCTTTGTCGATTTCATCGATGGCCTTGCCAAAGTTGACTGAGGCTGAATTGTAGTTCTTAGCAAAGGCAACCTTGAAGGCGTCTAGATCTTCTTCAAAGTGGGTGATGTCAATATTTTGCTCACGGATAAGCGCTAACTCCTGCTTGTATTTAAGAGAGTTAAGAGCCGCATTGCGTAAGAGACCAATCAATTGGATAAAGAACTGAGGACGGACGACATACATCTTCTCATACTCGTGGCTGACATCGACAATCCCTGTGTTGAAGTAGTCATTATCGGCTTCTAACATCGAAACTAATACAGCATACTCACAGTTCTTTTCCCGACGGTCTTTGTCTAATTCTTTGTAAAAATCAGCGTTCTTATGCTTCTTCTCAGTTCCATCCGCTTCATTTTTCATCTCAAACATGATGGAAATGAATTCCAGCCCATTTTCATCAAAGTCACGGAAGATAAAGTCCCCTTTAGACCCACGTGCAGAGACCTTGTTGTCCTTTTCAAAATAGGCATTAGGGAAGGCAAAGCTACGGACCTTGTTAAACTCACTCTCCGCATACTGCTCCAGACTTTCCCCAATGGCCTTGGTTGATTGTTGGGCCTTGAAATTCTTGTAAAACTCAACTTGCTCATTGGCCGCTTTAAGCTGTGCTTCATAGTTTTGTTTCACCGAAGCAAGAGAAAGCTCGTTTTCTTTTTCTTGTAAAAGGAGCTGATTTTTGACCTGGTCTCTTTCTTTCTCTAGGTCAGAAAGCGTCTTTTGCAGTTGGTTTTCATGCTCCAAGCGCAAGGTGGCCAACTGATTCTCCAGTGCCTGAACTTCTTTTTCTTTCTCTAGCAGACTTTGGCTAGCGGTTTGCTCTACTTCCTTTTTCGCCAATTCTTTTTCAGTATCAAACTGTTGAATCTGGTTTTGTAACTGGGCAATTTCTTGGTCCTTCTTGGCTAACTTCTCTTGCTGTTCATTGAGGGCTTTTTGCTCAGCTAAAGCCAACTCTTGCCGAATCCGCTCATGAATTTCCTTGTCAAACTCCGCTGTTCGTACCTGTGACAAGAGTTCGCTGTATTGACTTTCATTAACTGTAAAAACTTCCCCACAGTTGGGACACTTGATTTCGTTCATAGTAGGCCTCTTTCTCTATTCTTAGTATATTATATCATGCCACCTGTAAAATCAAAACCAGCAAACGAGGCTTGCTCCCACTATTTCCCTTCACAATTAAGTTTATAACAGGAATAGTGGACATAAGAGCATTTGAGGAAGCGGAAGCGAACCATTAAAACTTCCCGCCGTGAGAAAAGAGGCTGGGACAAAAGTCCTAGCCTCTCAATTGTCTTTGGATTATCGAGCAAGACGCAGTGGTTGAGTGGGCTCTACTACGCTGATTTTATCAGCTTTTACAGCCCTACTCAACTGTGCGGAGGTGGGACGACGAAATCGAATTCTAACGAATTACCGATTTCTGTCCCACTCTCTCGGTAGATTTGAGACGGATGGCTCAAATCTGAGGCATGGAATCCCAAAGTGAGTCGCTACCGTCCGTCCTCACCTAAGGGAAGTTTTATAAAAGGACAAAACCAGCAAGCTAGGCTTACTGGTTTCAGTTTATTTCTTCTCAATCGGCGCGACACTTGCCAAGAGTTTTTTGAGACCCACTTCTGGGAAGTTGATCTTGAGTTCTTGGGTGTTGCCACTACCAGAGACTTCAAGCACAGTTCCTTCGCCCCACTTCTTGTGAATGGCAATGTCGCCAATAGACCAAGCGACGGTTTCTTTGGCACCCGCTCGGTTACTATTGCCAAAGGGTAGGCTTGATGACGTGAGGGCACTTGGAGCTGCTTGTCTCTTGCGCTCTTGAAGGGCTTGTGACAGACTCATGCCTTTTCCAAAGGTCGTTCCGCCACCATTGCTATAAGAAGCCTTAAAGCTTGTGTTGGCCGGACGCGCTAATCCTTGGTAGGTTAACAAATCTGAGCTAATTTCATTGATAAAGCGCGTCGGACGGTTGTAGCTGGTCCGCCCAAAGAGCAAACGAGAATTGGCATTGGTCAAGAAGAGAACCTTCTCTGCCCGCGTGATCCCCACGTAAGCCAAACGACGCTCTTCTTCCAACTCATCTGGATCCTCTGCTGCACGACTAAGAGGAAAGACGTTTTCTTCCATCCCAATCAAGAAGACCACTGGGAATTCCAAACCTTTGGCCGCGTGAAGGGTCATCAAGGTCACTTCTGAGGTCTCTTGCGCTCCATCGTCTGTATCGGCAATCAAAGCCAAATCATTCAAGAAACGACTCAAGGTTTCCACACCTGTTTCGTCTTCGACGGTTTCCCCGTTTTCATCAAAATTCTTGGTAACAGACAGGAACTCTTGGATATTCTCGATGCGGGCCTGACTTTCTAAATTCCCCTGATTGGTTAGGGCCATCATGTAACCTGTCTTATCAAGGACTTCTTCGACCAACTCTGTAATTGTCAGCTGGTCCAATCTTTCTCGCAAATCAAGAATGAGATTGGCAAAATCCCAGATAGCCTGGGCTGCCTTTCCTTTGATACCTGAGAGCATGATATTAGCCGAAGCATCCAGGAGCGAAGCCTCTTGCATTTGGGCAAAATCGCGAATCTTATCCACTGTACCCGGCCCGATTCCCCGCTTAGGTTCATTGATAATGCGCTCAAAACTGATATTGTCACTGAGGTTAGCAATCAAGTTCAGATAAGCAATGACATCCCGAATTTCCTTCCGGCTGTAGAACTTGGTGCCCCCTACCATGGTGTAGGGAATGTTGGACTTGAGTAAGGCTTCTTCAATGGTCCGTGACTGGGCATTTGTCCGGTATAGAACAGCAAAATCACGGTGTTTGTAGCCAGCTTCGCGACTAAGCTCTTCAATGGTTTTAGCAACAAAGACTGCTTCATCCTGCTCGTCATTAGCCCGGTAATAGACAATCTCTTCCCCGTCTTCATTTTGTGTCCAGAGATTCTTCGGACGGCGGTGGCGATTGTTTTTGATGACATCATTGGCTGCTTGCAAAATCGTCTTAGTCGAGCGGTAATTTTCCTCTAACAAAACGACCTTGGCATCGGGATAATCCTTTTCAAAGTCTAGGATGTTTTGCATATCCGCTCCCCGCCAGCCATAAATAGACTGGTCAGCATCCCCAACAACACAGATATTTTTAAAGCGAGAAGCCAAGAGTTTGACCAATTGGTATTGGGCATGGTTGGTATCTTGGTACTCATCTACATGGATGTATTGGAACTTCTGCTGGTAATAGGTCAGCACATCAGGATGCTGATCAAAAAGACGCAAGGTCAGCATGATCAAATCATCAAAGTCCACTGCTTCTGACTGACGGAGTTCCTTTTGGTAAGCCTCATAACACTTGGCGACGATCTGGGTATATATATCTCCAGCCTGGGCGGCATAGGCCACTTCATCGATCAAGTCATTTTTGGCATTGGAAATAGTTCCCAAAATGGTCCGTTCATTCCATTTCTTAGGATCCAAATTCAAAGACTTCAAGATGCGCTTCATCAAGGTCCGTTGCTCACCTGGATCGACAATGGTAAAATTTCGATTGTAGCCAATGTGATCCGCATCTCGACGGAGGATACGCACACACATGGAGTGGAAGGTGGCAATCAAGCAATCTTGAGTCGCTGGATTTAACTGATAAGCCCGCTCCTTCATCTCCCGAGCGGCTTTATTGGTAAAGGTAATGGCCAAAATATTCCAAGGATTGACCATTTTTTCATCGATCAAGTAAGCGATGCGATGGGTCAAGACACGTGTCTTACCAGAACCAGCCCCCGCCATGATCAAGAGGGGACCTTCTGTCGTTTGGACCGCCTCTGCTTGGCGATCATTCATACCATTCAATAAAGGATTCATCTCATTCTCCCCATTCATTCAATCGTTCTATTATACCACAAAAACCGACCTAGCTTCTTTTAAAAAAGGACTCATTTGAATTTCCCTTCCAAAAACGATATAATAGTAGCTTAAAGAAAACAGGTTCATATCCGAGGTTGTAGGAGGAAATTTTGGAAAAACCATACAGTAACTTAAAACTGGCCGAACGTGGTGCCGTCATCAGTATTTTAGCCTATTTACTACTTTCTTCAGCAAAATTAGCTACTGGTCATCTGCTTCACTCCTCTAGTTTGGTAGCCGATGGATTTAACAACTTATCAGATATTATCAGCAATGCTGCCCTGCTCATCGGGATTCGTCTCGCTCGCCAACCAGCTGACCGTGATCACAAGTTTGGTCACTGGAAAATTGAGGATCTAGCTAGTCTAGTCACCTCCATCATTATGTTTTATGTCGGTTTTGATGTCTTACGCGATACCCTCCAAAAGATCTTCAGCAATGAAACCGTTAGTATTGATCCACTCGGTGCTGGTGTCGGAGTGGTTTCTGCCCTTGTCATGCTAGGCGTTTATTTCTACAATCTTCGCTTAGCAAAACAGGCCAAATCAAAAGCCTTAAAAGCGGCCGCAAAAGACAATCTTTCAGATGTCGTCACATCTCTTGGAACGTCGATCGCGATCGCTGCTAGTGCTTTTAACTATCCAATTGTCGATAAAATCGCAGCCATCATCATCACCTTCTTTATCCTCAAAACAGCCTACGATATTTTTATGGAATCTTCCTTTAGTCTTTCAGACGGCTTTGACGATAGTCTCCTCGAAGATTACGAAAAAGCTATTTTAAAACTCCCTAAGATTGCGCGTGTGAAATCTCAACGCGGGCGGACCTACGGAAGCAATATCTATCTGGACGTTGTCTTGGAGATGAATCCCGATCTTTCAGTCTATGAAAGTCATGCCATTACAGAAGAAGTCGAGGATCTCTTGACAGAAGAATTTGGAGTTTTTGACATTGACGTCCATGTGGAACCTAGCTCGATTCCTGAGGATGAGCTGATCGAAAACGTTGAAAAGAAACTCTTGACCTACGAAAAACGCCTCTATGCTAAGCAAGAGTTTGATACATTGCTAGCGGATAGTTATACCTTGATTGACGATACCGGTCACGAACACCACAAGGCGGAATTAATAGAGGCTCTCGCAAGCGACCAAGTTCAATTCCAAAACTTTGAACTGGAGTCCATCAGTCAAAAAACCAAACTCATACGCTATGAACTAGACGGTCAAATCCATACCAGTCTCTGGCGTCGCCACGAAACTTGGCAAAAGATTTTCCATCAAATTACTAATAAAACAGACTAAAAAGCTAGGAAGTATTTCCTAGCTTGAGAGAGTATCCAAACCTTATAAAAAAAGTTAATTGATTCTCTAAAAATTTTCTAATTTTTAAAATGAATCAAAAGTATACCAAAACTTTCCGCTGTGAGAAAAGTGCTAGAAACAGTGATGTTTCTAGCACTCGGGAGTTTTGAAACCTTAGGTTCAAAACTAAGTCATGGAACTTCGTAGAAGTTCGCTGACGTCCGTACTCACCTAAGGAAAGTTTTTAAGATAACTTTGTCTTTAATCTAAAGCTAGGAATCATTTCCTAGCTTTTTTACTTGATGTCATCTGTCACTACATCCGTTCCGAACCACTTCTTAGAGATCTTTTGGAACTGACCCTTTTGATAGAGTTTTACGAAAGCTTCATCAATTTTTTTCTTCAAGGTTTTATCTGACTTGCGTACCCCTACTGCAAAGGATTCTGTCTCAAAACCAACAGGAAAGACATTGTAGTCTTTTAAAATTCCTTCTGTTTGTAGATAATAGTTAGCATAGACACGGTCGATTAAAAGGCCATCGATCCGATCATTCTGAAGATCGATCAGCGCCTCATTGAAACTCTGGTATTGGGTAGCCTTTTGATTTTTGACCTTATTTTTTAAGATTTTAGGATTGGCTTCAAAATCCATATAGCCAGACGATCCGGTCTGGGCACCTAATCGTTTCTCTTTCATCCCATCGACTGATTGGATCCCAGATGCTTTCTTTGTGACCAAGACTTGCTCGTTTTTCATATAGGGCTTTGTAAAAGCAACACTTTCCCGACGTTCATCTGTAGCCGAATAGCCATTCCAGATGGCATCAATGGTCCCATTTTTTAGTTCCGTCTCTTTCATGTCCCAATCAATGGGTTGCCAGTTCACATGAATCCCATAAGATTCAAAGACTTGATTGGCCAAATCAATATCAAAACCCGCATAGGTTCCATCTTTTTGTTCAAAGCCCATAGGAACGAAAGTATTATCAAAACCAATCGTGATGGACTGCTCTTTTTGGTATTTTTGCCAGTTGTCCACTTTAGGATCACTCACTGTCTGCCCGCAGGCTGTCAGAAAGACGAGACTAAGGACACCTAGCAACCATGGTATTACTCGTTTCATCCTCTCCTCCTATTTAGGCTCAACCTTGAGAAGAACATCCGCAATCGCTTCTGCAAATGGAATATCATGGGTAACAACGATCTGGGTCATCCCCAGTTCACGGTTTTGCAAGATTAACTTCTCAACTTCTAATCGCAATTCTGGATCCAAGGCCGAAGTCGGCTCATCATAGCCAATAATTTCTGGATCGATCATCATGGCACGCGCCAATGCCACCCGTTGCTTCTGACCACCCGATAGGGAGAAGGGATAAGCATCCGCATGATATTCGAGCCCCAAGCGCTCCAGTAAACTCATGGCTTTTTTACTAGCATCTTCCTTACTCACATTCATGGTCTTGATGGGGGACAAAATGAGGTTTTCCATGACCGATAAGTGTGGAAATAATTGAAAGTCCTGGAAGACAAATCCGAGAAGATTTCGTTTTTCTAAGGCATCTAGAGGCAAGTTTTCACCATTGTAGATGATCTGACCAGAGTCGATCGTTTCAAGACCAGCTAGCATACGAAGCAAGGTGGTCTTTCCTCCTCCAGAAGGTCCAACAATGGCAACGATTTGTTTTTCAGGAACGAGAAGATTAAAATCTGATAAGATCTGCTTATCCCCAAAACGTTTCGAAATTTGTTTTAATTCTAACATATGCATCTCCTCCTATTTATAATATGAAAAGTTCTTTTCAACCCGCTTGGCAATGATGGTCACAATCCCAATGAGGATTAAATAAATAGCTCCCGCTAAAAACATAGGTGCTAGACTGGCATCACGATTGGCTGCCGTCCGACTTGCGAGGATCAAATCACTGATTCCCAGAGCATAGACCAAGGAAGTGTCTTTGATCAAGGACATGACTTCATTGAAGACACTTGGAAGAACGATCTTCACCACCTGAGGCAAAATAATGTAGCGAATCGTTTGCCAAGAACTCAGTTTTAAGACCTTGGCCGCCTCATACTGCCCTGTCGGAATTGCAACAATCCCGCCACGAAAGATTTCTGCAAAATAGGCTGCATAATTAAGGGTGAAGGCCATAATAGCCGCAGGTAACCGATCAATCCGAATCCCAATACTTGGAAGGACGTAATAAATAAAGATCAACTGGAGCAATAGAGGGGTCCCTCGCATGACCCAGATATAAATCGTTAGGAGTCCATGCAGGATCTTTGAGCGCAATTGAAGCAAAAAGGCAACAACGATTCCTAGTGGAATCGATAAAATCAATACGAAAGCAAACACTTGCAAGGTGAGGCTTGCTCCCTTTAACAAACTTGGTAAAATTTCCAAAGCATACTGCATAGCATTCTCCTCCTAAAAAAATATTTAATGAATATCTTACCACAAAAATGGGAAAATAACTAGTTCATTTTGATATTTATAAAAAAAATAGCCTTTCGGCTATTCTTCTACTTTTATAAATCCAAATTTATTGAGAGGATAGAGCCGCAGATTCACGACTCCTTCGATCTGATTTTTATGGATATAGCCAAACTCACGGCTATCTTCTGTATCTCCACGGTTATCATTTAAGACTAGATAGGTATCGGATGGTACACGACCAGCCTTGGTCCCTTTTAACTCTGATAAGAAGAAATCGTCCGTATAATACCCATTACTCGTTGGAGCAGCTAGATGTTTGTTCAGCATTTTATTCAGGTAAGGTTCTGGTGTTGCCTGTCCATTCAAATAGAGGACGTCATCTACATAGCTGACTTCATCGTTTTCTTTGGCAATGACACGTCCAAGGTATTCTTTTCCACCGACCTTGTATAAGACCAGATCACTGCGATCTACCTGAGCATTTCTAGTCGCTACCACAAGATCTCCATTTTTCACAGAAGCATTGGCCATCTTATCATTAATACTAAATGGATGAAATACAAAGATTCGTAATAAGATCAGTGCTAAAACCAGTACACCGACAATGATGACATTTCTAATTAAATCTCTCCTTGGCATGAATGTCTCCCTTCCTTTTTATTTATTATACCATGTTTTCTGTCTTAAAAAAAGAGAAAGAAATCTTTGGAAGTGATTCTTATCAATAGTCACATTTAGAAAAAAGCCGTTAGAAAAAAAACCTCGCGGTCAATCCTTTCGGACCAACCTGCAAGGCTTTAAGATATAATTGTCTATTAACGTACTGTACGGATACGCATTGTGTTTGTACGAACAGCTTCTCCAACTGGTACACCAGCAACGATAACGATATCATCACCAGATTTAACAAGACCAGCTTCAACTGCTTTACGTTCAGCAATTTCGAACATATCATCAGTTGATGAAGGAGCATCTGTCAACATTGGGATAACACCCCAGTTCAACATCAATCCACGTTCAGTCAATTCGTCAAATGTCAATGCCAAGATATCAGCATCTGGACGGTATTTAGAGATCAAACGTGCAGTGTGACCTGTCTTAGTCAATGTTACAACCAATTTGATATCCATTGAGTTTGTAGCATCTTTAACAGCTGAAGCCATAACTTCTGTCTTAGAGTTACGTTCGAATGAAGCTGGGTTCAAACGACCATATTCTTTCAAAAGTGTTTGAGCGTTCATGTCAATTTTCGCCATTGTAGCTACAGATTCAAGTGGGTATTTACCGTTTGCAGATTCACCTGAAAGCATTGTAGCATCAGTACCATCGATAACCGCGTTGAAGACGTCAGATACTTCTGAACGAGTTGCACGTGGTTTTTCAGTCATTGTTTCAAGCATGTTTGTTGCAGTGATAACAACTTTACCCGCAGCATTTACTTTAGAAGTAATCATTTTTTGGTAAACTGGAACCATTTCGAATGGTACTTCGATACCCATGTCACCACGAGCGATCATGATACCGTCAGTAACTTCGATGATTTCATCCAAGTTTTCGATACCTTGTTGGTTTTCGATTTTCGCAAACAATTGAACGTGGCTGTTACCAGTTTCTTCACAGATAGCACGAACTTCTTGAACATCTTTTGCAGTACGTACAAATGAGATCGCGATGAAGTTGATACCTTGTTCCAAACCGAAGCGGATATCGTCGTTATCGCGTTCAGCAAGTGCTGGGAAAGGAATCTTAGTGTTAGGGATGTTTACACCTTTTTGTTTAGCGATGATACCATCGTTTTCAACTTCAACAACAAATTCACGTTTTGCAGCGTCTTTTTCTACAACTCGAAGACCCAATTTACCATCATCAACCAATACTTGGTGTCCAACTTCAACATCATCAAAGATGTCAAGCGCACCAGCAACGTTCAAAGCAATCACTTCACGAGTTGATTTGATACCTTGTTTTGTAGCAACGCGGATACGTTCACCAGTCTTGTATGAATATTCTTTAGCTTCGCCTTCGAACAATTCAGTACGGATTTCAGGACCTTTTGTATCAAGAAGGTAACCAACTTTTTTACCAGCGATTTCTTCTGCACGTTTAACAGTCGCCATACGTTCACCTTGTTCTTGGTGGTCACCGTGTGAGAAGTTGAAACGGAAAGTGTTTGCGCCAGCTTCGATCAATTTAGCAATGTTTTGTGCTGAAGCTTCAACGTCAAGTTTTTCAGCCCAGTATCCATCTTCACCGAATTTTTTACCGCCACGGATTTCTACCGCAGGACCTAAAGTTGCAACGATTTTTACACGTTTGTTCATGATATATATGACTCCTTTTTTAATATATCTGTCTTTTTAAGACAAGGTTAACGAATTAATGAAATAAAATTAGATTGAAGACAAGCTACGGTTCAACTCGGCAAGACCAAGATCAGCTTTATGTGGATTGTTTACCACAATCTTACCATCTTCTGTCAAGCTAAAGAGGGCTCCTTCTTCTGCTTTACCAAGGATTGGGTTTTCAACCATTTTTTCATTACGGATACCAACGGCTACACCACCGATTCCTTGTTTCAGCAATTTAACAGCGTGTGCTCCCATACGTGAAGCAAGAACACGGTCACGCGCAGTAGGTGAACCACCACGTTGGATGTGGCCAAGTTCAGTCACACGAAGGTCACTTTCATCACCAGCCGCTTTCAAGGCTTTACCGAATTCATCTGCAGACATCACGCCTTCAGCTAAAATGATAATGTTGTGGGTACGGCCTTTTGCGTAACCTTCTTTGATGCTCTCAACAACATCTTCGATCTTGAATCCTTCTTCAGGAATGATGATTTCATCTGCACCAGATGCAATCCCTGCCCAAAGAGCGATATCTCCAGCGTTACGTCCCATCACTTCAATAACGAAGGTACGGTGGTGACTAGATGAAGTATCACGGATCTTATCGATCGCGTCCATTGCAGTTGTGACTGCAGTATCAAAACCAATTGTAAAATCAGTTCCGACAATATCGTTGTCGATCGTACCAGGAAGACCAACAGCTGGGAATCCAAGTTCAGTCAAGCGCATCGCACCATGGTAAGAACCATCTCCACCAATAACGACAACACCTTCGATCCCGTGTTTCTTCAATTGCTCGATCCCTTTTAATTGACCTTCGCGTTGTGCGAATTCAGGGTAACGTGCTGAATGAAGGAAAGTACCACCACGGGAAATAATATCTCCAACAGATGATCTATCAAGGGGCTGAATTTTACCAGCAACCATTCCCGCATATCCATCATAGATACCGAAAACTTCCATTCCTTCTGAAATTGCTTGACGAACAACTGCACGGATGGCAGCATTCATACCAGGGGCATCTCCACCACTAGTTAAAACAGCAATACGTTTCATTTCGTTGTTTGCTCCTTTTTTTCTTTTACATTCTACGTAATTATAACACAAAGAAGACTAAAATTCTCGTATTTTTCGCAGTTTTTACCGATAAATCGTTTTCATAACGAGAATCTTTAGTTCATCTTCCAATTCTTTGTTTTTCTGAACTGTATAGCCCTTCAATTGAAGAGTTTTTTTCTCATCTTCATAGCGTAATACCACAGGATATGGCCCTGGATATTTTTTCAAGATAGAAAGAATCGTTTGATCCTGACGATGATCGAGCAACTGAATCCAGAATTTCTCATTAGTAGCTAGTTGAGCCTCTGCTAGAATCATCTGTAAGCGCCCATCACGCTCCTGTACCTTCCCCGTCAAGTAATAAAAGCCACCTTCTTTTATCAAGGAGGAAAATCGATTATAGGTTTCAGGGAAAAGGGTCACATCCAGTTTTTTCTTGGTATCACTGACTTGTAAGAAAGCCATGAGATCTCCCGACTTGGTTCGAATAGTTCGAATGCTTTGTACCTCAATGAGAATGCGTGCCTGCTCTCCTTGTATGAGTTGAGAAATTGGTTGGATCTCGTAGGGACTCGTTTGCCCAATCGCAACCAATGGGTGGGTACTGAGCCCGATGCCAATAATGGCCTCTTCCTTCTCATATTTTTCAGCCTGACTATAGTCCTCTGCCTCTGTCCAGGAGTAGTTAGAATCCGCAAACAAACTGCCTAGCTCATCTGCAAAGACAAATAAATTCGGCAAATTGTGAAGCACCTTGCGTCTATTCTTCTCAAAGTTATCAAACAACCCTAGTTCTACTAAAGGCGTCAACAGAGGTAATTTATGATACTGATTAGGAAGGCGTAAAATAAAATCTTCGACACTTTCAAAGGGACGATTGTCAATGATCCAATACGCTAAATCTCTTGGAAGTCCCTTGATATTTTTCATTCCCAAGTAAATTTTTCGATCCTGAAACTTATCTCTGTAAGGGATGGTATTGATGGATAATGGCGCGACTTTAAAATCAAACTGGAGAGCATCTGTCAGATAATCGCTGCTCGAATAATTGAGCATGACATCAAAGAAAACATCTGGATAATGAACCTTGAAATAGGCCATCTGAAAGGCCAAGGCAGAATAGGCATAGGCATGGGAACGGTTAAACCCATAGCCTGCGAATTTTTCCATGATTGCAAAGACCTCTTTGGCTTTTTCTTCCGTATGACCAAGTTTAAGAGCACCCGTGACAAAATCGTCCTCCATCTTGTGCATTTCAGTTGCATTTTTTTTGCCCATGGCCCGACGTAAAATATCGGCTTTCCCTAGGGTAAAGCCTGCAAAACGCTGGGCAACCTGCATGACCTGCTCTTGGTAAAGCATGATCCCATAAGTGGGCCGTAAGATTTCTTCAATAGCTGGATCCAGAATGTCAACTTTTTCCTGGCCGTGCTTTCTTTTGACAAAATTATCAATGTAATCACTAGCTCCTGGACGATTGAGAGAGGTGGTCGCTACCACTTCTTCGAAATGATTGGGTCTCACACGTCTCAAAAGGCGGATAGCTCCAGCCTGTTCAAATTGGAAAATCCCCTTGGTATCCCCAGCAGCAAACAAGGCCAAGGTTGCTGGATCTTCTAAATCAATGGCTTCAATCACGATCTCTTCTTGGTACTTTTCATAAACTGCTTCCTTCATTTTCTGAACAAAGGTTAAATTTCGCAGACCCAAAAAGTCCATCTTCAACAGACCATTGGCTTCAACCGCATGGGCATCATACTGGGTGACAAACATATCTTCTCCGTACTTGAGAGGAACGTGATCCGTCAAATCCTGATCACTCATCACAACACCCGCCGCGTGGATCGAGGTTTGTCTAGGTTGGCCTTCTATTCTTTTGGCAATTTCAAAGCCACGTTTAAATTCTGCTCGACTATGAATCACTTGTCGAAAAGCTAGATTCTGTTCATAAGCTGTCGTCAGTGTATCCCTAAAGCCAATCCGCTTGGTAATGGAGGTTAATTCGTACTCTGGTACTCCAAAACGTTTAAAGACATCTCGAATGGCTTGTTTGGCTCCAAAGGTTGAAAAGGTCACGATCTGAGCCGCATGGTAACTCCCGTAACGGTCTCTCACATAGCGGATAAATTCTGGACGATAAATATCAGGAATATCAATATCAATATCCGGCATGGTGTAGCGCTCCACATTTAAAAAGCGCTCAAACAGGAGGTTCTTCTCCACAGGATCAATCCCTGTAATCTCTAGGGCATAGGCTACCAGTGAGCCCACAGCAGACCCACGTCCCATTCCCATATAATAGCCTTGACTCCGTCCGAAACGAAGAAGGTCCCAGACAATCAAAAAATAATCATCAAAGCCCATTTGGTGAATAATGTCTAATTCATGCTCCAGACGTTCTTGATAGACAGGATTGGTCAAGTTCTTTCGAAGAAGACCAGCTTGGGCTAATTCTCTCAGTTCCTCAACAGCTGGTTTCTGAGAATTGAAGCGAGGTAATTTCAACTGAGTATCAATGTCGTATTGAATTCCTTGGACAAGTTTTTCCAGATTTGTGATAGCTTGAGGAAATCGCTCTGCAAAATCATTCTTTAAATCCTGCGGGGTTTTTAGGACAGTTCTAGGATCATTTGGCCCTGTTTCCGTCAAGCTTTGATTGTCCTTGATGGCTGCCAGCATCTGCATGGCTTCCACATCTTCCTCCTCAAAAAAACGCACAGTATAAAGAGGGAGCACAGGGTGGCTAAACTCTTGGACCGGCGTATCGGCAAAAACTCCGATGAAGTAATCTAGACCAAGCGGCAAGTCTTCACTGGCAAAAGGCGCTGGGACAATGACTGCTACTCCTTCTGTAAGGTGCTTCACATCCTCCCAATTGTTTTTCCCCATCATTTTGAGGGTCGACATTTTCATCAGATTCTGGTAACCCCTCGTTGACAGGGCAATCATCCGAAACGGAATTGTTTCATTGTCTACCTCTAGTCCAACTTCTAAACCGACCAAGGGGCTGAGGTTGTGGGCCTGACAGGCTTCGATAAATTCATAAGCACCATACAAATTATCTACATCCATGATTCCCAATGCATCATAACCCATGCTTTTAGCCACTTGGACATAGTCTTTTATGGTCACTAGGCTTTCCATAAAGGTATAGACTGTTTTGGTATCTAGCTGTACAATCACTGTTTTCTCCTCCCTCACTCGTCTATTTTTGATAACTCCTTTTGTAACTCTTTTTTGTACAAAAAAACATCACTGCTACACAATGATGTCTCAACAACGGAAGACATGGGATTCGAACCCACGCACGCTTTTACACGCCTACCGCGTTTCCAACACGGCCTCTTAAGCCTCTTGAGTAATCTTCCATGAATAAAATATATGGAGCCGGTGGGAGTCGAACCCACGTCCAAACACCTGCCAGCATATTTGTCTACAACCATAGGTTATGTCTTATTTTAACAGCTACATGACACATAACTCAAGCCCTGTAATTGCGAGTCTATCAATCTCTTATCTAACTCCTAGACAAAGTTAGATCGTATCTCGCTAAAATAAAGACCTGTCATCAAACACGAGCGATTCGAATCGGGTCACGCCTGCTGGTGTTTAGGCAGCTAAAGCGTAAGAATTATTATTTTTTGCAGTTATATTTAACTGGCGTTTTACATCCGCTAGATGAGTTGCAAAATATACCTCATAATGCCTGTCGAATCCGTAACGACCCCAAAACGAATACATTTAGTATATCAAAATGTAGCTAAAAATGCAAAAGAAAAAAATTGAACAAGGAAATTTCTTACTAGAACATCCTCGCTCAATTTCATGTTATTATTGAAGATTCAACTTGTACTTGCTGATATAGTGAATAGTGAAGTACATAGAAATAATTTTGATGACTTCATAGATAAGACCTGGTATGAAGTTAGGTCCAAAATCATCAATATTTCCATAAACCAATGCATACCCGACAGCATATGAATCTTTTAATGGATTGACTGCTGTACCGATGATACTTAAAATAAGGCACAAAAGAAAGAAAAACAGAATAGCCTTAAATCCACGACGATTTTGGAACAGTTGACCAAGTGCGATCGATACATAAAACAGGAAGATTCCTGAAGCAGTGGTAAAAATCCACCAGATGATCATCCAATAAACAATAGAATGACTAAAAGCCTCAGCGATAATACTAAATACAGGAGAGATGTCTTGTCCAATGACAGCGCCCATCACAATAATTGTGATAAAACCACTCAAAAATAGAAGGAATAGGCAGTAAAGACTCGCTACTAAAGCTCCCACAAATTTAGACAAAATAATCGCATGAGGGCTAGCTGGAAGGGTCCAGGTCAAGTAACCTTCACGTCCGTATAAGTTGGAATAGAAACGACGGATAATAATATAGTAGTTACTAAGATAAAGACCAATGACTCCTCCAAAAATGAGAATCCCAAGAGTTCCTGCTACCATTTGCATGGTATCTGGTTCCATACTTGAAAAAGTTGTTGTAGAACTTCCTCCGATAATACCTGTAATCACTGACAAACCTAGTGCGATCAAAGTAATCAACAGATACCATTTACTTGTTGACTTAAATTCGTATTTTAATAATTTACCAAACATAGGGTCCTCCTAATAAACACGGAATTGATCTCGGAAGATCTCATCGATTGATTTTCCGTATTGATTGCGCATAACAGTCGTATTTTCATGCAAGAGGATTCTTCCTTGGTTGATGAAAATCGCTTCATCCAAAACTTGCTCAATATCAGCAATCAAGTGAGTGGAAATCAAGACAGAAGAGTTTAGACGTCTGTTTTGAATTATGGTCCGCAAAATATAATCACGCGCTGCTGGGTCGACCCCACCGATTGGTTCATCAAGGACATACAAGTCAGCTTCACGACTCATCACCAAAATCAATTGTACTTTTTCCTTGTTCCCTTTTGAAAGGCTATTCAATTTTTGATTTGGTTGCAAATGCAAATCGTTGAGCAATTGGTAAGCACGTTGGACATTAAAATCTGCATAAAAATCTTGGAAATAGCGAATAGCATCGATAATTTTCATATTTTCATTCAGATAAGTTGTATCAGGCAAATAGGAAACAACTTTTTTAGAAGCTGGGGATGGTAATTGCCCATGAATATAGATATTTCCAAGGCTTGGTTGCAACAAACCATTAATCAATTTAATAATGGTCGTTTTCCCACTACCATTAGGACCCAAGAGGCCAATAATACGGCCAGGTTGAATGTTCAGGCTAACATCCATCAGAGCAACTTCATGCCCATAATTCTTTGTCACATGGTCCAAGTAGACCAAAGGATACTGATTCATGTAAATCTCCTTTATTTTCTATTTATGCTATTATACCTTGTCCTCTTGATGATTGCAACTTTATCTGAAAATTTGCTAAGAATTGAAAATGGTTGTTCAAAAATACAGGTGTAAACAAATCAGAGGTTAGGGAAGCCCCAACCTCTGATTTGTTTTGATAAATAGAATTTTTAACTAATTCCAAGTGCAATCCGTGCATAGCGGCTCATTTTTTCAACCGTCCAAGCAGGATACCAGACCAACTTCACATCCACAGATGTCACTTCTTCTACTTCTGCTAAAACATCATGAATCTGATCTGTCAGAAGATCCGCTAATGGACATCCCATGGTCGTTAGCGTCATATCAATAATGGTCGCTCCAGTTTCACCATCAAAATGGATCTCGTAAACAAGACCTAAATTGACAATGTCAATCCCAAGCTCAGGATCGATTACCTCTTCCAAAGCATTTAAGATTTTATTTTTAATTTCTTCAATTTGCTCAGTTGTATATGCCATATGACTTCCTTTTTTTTGCTATTTTACTCTCGATAGAATTTCTTGGCTCGGGTTAAAAAGGTCCCCAGGACCTAGGTCGCTTCTTCATTTTTAGGCGACCGTTAAAAATGTCCACTGGACATTTTTAATCCTCAATAAAGTCACGCAATGGTTTGCTTCTGCTTGGGTGGCGGAGTTTGCGAAGGGCTTTGGCTTCGATCTGACGAATCCGTTCACGGGTCACGTTGAAGACCTTCCCCACATCTTCCAAAGTCCGCATTTTTCCATCATCGAGACCAAAACGAAGGCGCAAAACATTTTCTTCACGGTCTGTCAGGGTATCGAGGACTTCGTCTAATTGTTCACGTAGAACCACACGAGTGGTATAGTCTACAGGATTTTCAATCACTTCGTCTTCGATGAAATCGCCCAAATGGCTATCGTCCTCTTCACCGATTGGGGTTTCAAGAGAAACGGGTTCTTGGGCAATCTTCAAGATTTCGCGCACTTTGTCTGGCGTCATATCCATGCGTTCAGCAATTTGTTCAGGTGTTGGATCTTGTCCCAATTCTTGCAAAAGATTGCGTTGTTCACGAACCAATTTATTGATGGTTTCCACCATATGGACAGGAATCCGAATGGTACGCGCTTGGTCTGCAATGGCACGAGTGATGGCCTGACGGATCCACCAAGTGGCGTAAGTGGAGAACTTGAATCCTTTGGTATAGTCAAACTTATCAACCGCCTTCATCAAGCCCATGTTTCCTTCTTGGATCAAATCCAAAAATTGCATCCCACGACCAACGTAACGTTTCGCAATGGAAACAACCAAACGAAGGTTAGCCTCAGCTAGACGTTGCTTGGCTTCCAAGTCACCTTGTTCTACCAAAATGGCTAATTCTTGTTCTTCCTCATTGGTCAAAAGAGGAACAACCCCAATTTCTTTCAAGTACATCCGTACTGGGTCATTGACCTTAGCAGAGTTGCTTCCAAGCAATTCTTCATCTGACAATTCTGGCTCTTCTTCATTGTTCAACACACGCGCACTTGGGTTGCCATCTTTATCCGTGATCGAAATCCCTGCATCTTGAATTCTTTGCAGGAGATCTTCAATCCCATCTGCATCCAGTGTGAAAGGAATAACCAACTTATCATTAATTTCATCATCTGTAGCAGCCCCACTTTGCTTATGACTGCGGATAAATTCTGCAATTTGAACGTCCAATGTTGTAATATCTTTTTGTTCTTTAGCCATTCCTACTCCATTCTTCTTTTTTGAGCGATCAAGCGCTCGAGTTCCAATAAAGCTCTTTCTGCATCCCCAGTCGAGGAAGCTTCTTTCACCTTATTTCCAATTTGTTGACTTTCTTTGCGAAGGAGCTCACGAGTGCGTGTCGCTTCTACTTCTTCTAATTCACCATCCGCTATTTCTTCCGGTAAATCTTCTTCTAACATGCGGTACCAGGCGTGTTGAACCCCTTCTGCTTGCTCGGACAAATCCTGCGAAGTAACTTCTCCATTTTGACAGAGCAATTGGTACAAGATCTGTAGTTCCGGTGTATCAAAGGAAAAATCAGGTCGTAAACGATAATCATTCAACACCATTGGAAAATCCTTCATCCTACTCAACAAATGATTTTCCGCCTTGATCAAGCGCGTCATCCCACGATTGGGTAATAAATCTACTGAAAAATTCGACGTTCTTGATTGTCCACTACTTTGAGCCTCTTGCCGTTGATGCAAGCGACTATTGTTGACAATCTGCTCAATCTGCAAATAATCAAAATCTGGTAATAAATCCGCCAGTTTATAAATATAGGTATTTTGCGCTGTAATGGAGCGCGTCTGGGCGATTATAGGCGCCATCTTTTCTACAAACTCAATCTGCGCTTGTAGATTCTCAATATACTGGGGTTTCCAGTATTGCATCAAGAATTCAACCTTACTGATCCGAGAATTTTTCAAGAGGCCTGCTAGATCTTCTGGGGAAGTTTTTTTGAGGTACTCATCTGGGTCCATCTGATCAGGGATACGGACAATTTCCAACTCCAGATCTTGCAGAACATCCAAGGCCTTAGCTGTCGCTTCAAGCCCTGCCTTATCCCCATCATAGGTCAAAACCACTTTTTTAGAAAAACGAGACAAGTGCTGGACGTGCTCAGGCGTTAATGCTGTCCCCATGGAGGCAACAGCATTTTCAATCCCAGCTCGATAAGCCGCAATGACATCCATAAAGCCTTCCATGACATACATTTCATGTTGTTTTTTAGCACTCGCCTTGGCTTGATCCAAATGATAGAGTTCATAGCTTTTATTAAATAGACGTGTACTGCGACTATTTTTATACTTAGCGTGATGACTCCCATCATCTATCTTTTTCCATAATCTACCTGAAAAAGCAATGACTCGTCCGCTATCATCCGTCAGGGGAAACATGATCCGATCCTGAAAGGCATCAAAAACCGTTCCAGTATCTGAAATTGTAAACAAGCCTGAATCTGTAATGACTTTCTCCGAAAATTTCTCAGAGAGATTTCGATAGAGATAATTCCCTGCTGCTGGTGCTAAGCCCAATTGAAAATGTCGGATAACTTCATCGGTCAGACCACGTTCATGCAGATAATTTCGCGCTTCTTCTCCCATCTTTGTCGTCATCAGAATGGCTTGATAAAATTTACTAGCTTCCTGATGAATCTCATAAAGTTCTTGATGGGGATTCACCTGTGCCTGTTGATTTGGCCTTGCCTGGTACTGAAGCGCAATGCCAGCTTTTTCTGCTACAATCTGGACCGCATCCATAAAGGAAACTCCGCGAAAATCTTCTATAAACTTAAAGACATCTCCAGAGCGACCACATCCGAAACAATGGTAAAACTGCTTGTCTTCAACGACATTAAAGGAAGGAGTCTTTTCTCCATGAAAAGGACACAGGCCTAAAAAATTACGGCCAGCCTTGGTCAAAGAAACAACTTCTCCAATGACTTCAACAATGTTTACACTGTTTTTAATTTCTACAATCAGCTCTTTATCAACCATAAACAGTGCCTCCATTTTACCATAGATTATCACTTTATATTTTATACTAAAAGTTAGTAAAAGTAAATTTTTTCCTACCGATTTCACACATAAAAGAAAAGAATTTCAACCTTTATCACTAATTTTAAAAAATGAGACATATTTCTTGTCAGTCGAATATTTTTCCGTTATACTATCACAGTAAAAAATTATTATGAAAGGACATATTTAGGATATGTTAAAAGAATTGAAAGCTTTTCTCCTTCGTGGGAACGTTGTTGACCTTGCTGTTGCCGTCGTTATCGGAGCTGCATTTGGAGCTATCGTTACATCATTTGTGAACGATATCATCACTCCACTTATTTTGAAACCAGCTTTGAAAGCTGCTCGTGTTCAAAATATTGCACAATTGTCATGGAACGGTGTTGCATACGGTAGCTTCTTGAGCGCTGTGATCAACTTCCTTGTTGTTGGTACTGTTCTTTTCTTCGTTGTGAAAGCTGCTGAAAAGGCTCAAAACTTTGGAAAAAAAGAAGAAGCTGTCGAAGAAGAAGCTCCTGCTCCTACTCAAGAAGAGTTGCTTGCTGAAATCCGCGACTTGCTTGCAAACAAATAATCAGATAAAAAGATCCGATCTTCTAAGCAGAAGGTCGGCTTTTTTGTCTTTCTTGTTTAAGAGAAACAAAAAACAGACCGAAGTCTGTTCCTGTATTCAATTAGAATTTTTTACGTTTACGAGCTGCTTCTGATTTACGTTTACGTTTTACAGAAGGTTTTTCATAGAATTCACGTTTGCGTGTTTCTTGAAGAGTACCAGCTTTAGTAACCGCACGTTTGAAACGACGAAGAGCATCGTCAAGAGATTCATTCTTACGTACTACTGTTTTTGACATATTTTTCACTCCCTTCAAGCCTAAAATCTTAATTATTTTATCATACTTGAAAGATCCTGTCAAGATATTTTGAAATTTTTCTAGCCTTCCTAGCCTTCATTCCATTTCCTTTTTTCCGACTTTTTCATTCCTCCTATTTTATGATACAATGGAAACAAAGAAAACCGTGAAGGAGATACCATGTCAGAAATTTATGATATTACGATTGTTGGGGGCGGACCAGTTGGTCTGTTTGCTGCTTTTTATGGCAATATGCGCCAAGTAAAAGTCAAACTGATTGATTCCTTACCTCAACTTGGAGGGCAACCAGCCATTCTCTATCCAGAAAAAAGTATCCTCGATGTACCCGGATTTACCAATTTAACAGGTGAAGAATTGAGCAACCGCTTGATCGAGCAAGTCAAACGATTTGACACACCGATTTTCCTCAATGAAACTGTAGAGGATATTCAAAAAGAGGGTGACCTCTTCACTATCACTACTTCTCGCCAAGTACATCAGTCTAAAGCAGTCATTATTGCTATGGGTGGCGGTGCCTTTAAACCACGTGCCCTTGACATTGAGGGAGCTGAGGACTTTGATAACGTCCACTACCATGTTTCAAACATCCAGCAATATGAAGGACAGCATGTGACCGTCCTTGGTGGTGGGGACTCTGCTGTGGACTGGGCTCTTGCTTTTGACAAGATTTCTCCAACTACAATCATTCACCGTCGGGACAACTTCCGCGCCTTGGAACATAGTGTAGAAGAACTCAAACAATCTTCTGTCAACATCAAAACACCATTTGTTCCTAGTCGCTTGATTGGCGAAAATGGTCATGCCACACACCTTGAAATCACAAAAGTTAAAGCCGATGAAACGGAACTCCTCCCGATTGATCACTTATTTGTCAACTATGGCTTTAAATCTTCTATCGGAAACTTGAAAGAATGGGGTGTAGAATTGCAACGCCATAAAATCAAGGTAAATCAGAAACAAGAAACCAGTCTTCCTGGAATTTATGCCTGTGGAGACTGCTGCTTCTACGAAGGAAAAATTGATCTCATCGCTACAGGTCTGGGGGAAGCTCCAACAGCTGTAAATAATGCCATCAACTACATCTATCCAGATAAGAAAGTCCAACCAACGCACTCAACCAGTTTATAATAAAAAAGGCCTTTGGCCTTTTTTATTTGTCTAAATCGTCTGCGATCTTATTGATCTTACGCAAGCGGTGATTGACACCGCTTTTTGAAATAGGTTTTTGCAAACTATCAGCGATCTGCTGGATGGAATAATCTGGATGGTTCATCCGGATATAGGCAACTTCTTGCAGGTCACTTGGTAAACTTCCTAGACCGACCGTATCCACAATTTTACTAATATTATTAATGGTTTTCATGCTAGCTGTGACTGTTCGCTGGATATTGGCCATCTCGGCATTATTGGCCCGATTGAGGTCATTGCGTGTCTCTCTCATGACCTTGATAGACTCAAATTCCTGCATGGCTTGCATGGCCTCTACTACAATTAGAAAATCAATAATATCTTCTGCTCTTTGCAGATAGGTCACCACTCCTTTTTTCCGCTCGATGGTTTTCGCATCTAGTAAAAATCCTTGCATGAGAAGGGCAATTCCTTCCGCGTGGTCTGTATAAACAGAATGAATTTCCAGCTGGTACTTTCCTTTTTCAGGATCCTTGATGGAACCACTTGACAGAAAAGCTCCTCGAAGATAAGCACGACTGGCTACTTCATCTTCTAAAACACTAGCATCAATGCCTGTCTCAATCCCAAAAAAGGCATCTGCCAAATGTAAGTCAGCTAAAATTTCTTCTACCTTTTCATCCAAGAATACTGTGTAGACACGATTCTTTTTCAAATTGGTTTTTTGGTGGTGGCGAATATCTGATTTGGCCCCGTAGAAATGATGCAACAATTCATAGATATGGCGGGCAATCTTGGCATTTTCTGTTGTTACCGAGAGCGTCAAGCCCCCCATTGAAATCCCAAGACTTCCAGACATCTTGATAATGGCAGCCAATTCACTCTTTTCAAATCGCTTGAGAGACAATAATTCTTCTTTTACACGAACCGTAAAACTCATTTTCTCACCTGCACGATCTGCATCAGCTCTTCGACCACTTTTTCACCATCATGAAAGGCTCCTCCATTGACCAGCTTTAAGAAATCGGAAGAAATCACTTGGGGAACTTGCGAGTGCACCCCCTTAAAATCGTGCTCTACCTGCACCAAGTATTCATCAAATTTATTACTGTTCATGTAGGCTGCGGGAACCTGATTGATATTGACAAGGACGGTATCAATGAACTTCTCTCCCAAATGTTTATGGAGCACGGCAACGTGGTCGCTATCTGTGAAATGCTCGGTTTCTCCTCTTTGGGTCATGATGTTACAAACATAAGCTACTTGGGCCTTGGTTTCAAGGATGGCTTTCCCAATCTCATCGATCATCAAATTAGGAAGGATCGAGGTAAAGAGCGAACCAGGACCTAAGACGACCATATCACTTTCAAGAATCGCTTCCACCACTTTCTTACTAGCTTTTGGGCGCTCTTGATCAAAGGTATTGGTCACATAAACATGATCAATCATGCCGGTGTAGTTGGCAATGTGGCTTTCTCCTACCACTTCTTTTCCATCTTGAAAAACGGCATGAAGGGTCAAGGGACTATCACTGGAAGGATAGATCTTGCCGGTCGTATGAAAGAATTTGGTTAACAACTGCATGGCATTATAGGTCGAGCCTTGCATCTCTGAAATCCCTGCAATGATCAAGTTTCCCAAAGGGTGTCCGGCCAAAGGGCCATCATCGTCTGCAAAGCGGTATTGAAAGACCTTCTCATAAAAACGAGGCATATCTGACATGGCAACCAGCACATTTCGAAGATCTCCAGGTGGTGTCAATTTTTGGATGTTCTTCCGCAATTCACCTGAGCTACCGCCATCATCTGCAACAGTTACAATAGCAGTGATCTCGACCGGCTTCTTTCTTAGACTATCGAGAATAACAGAAATCCCTGTCCCTCCTCCAATAACGGTTACTTTAGGTTTTCTCATGAGCGATTCACCGTTTCTTTCCGTCTGTCCTTGTCTCTATGACTGCAATTGACCTGCCAATTTGTTTCTAAATCATGCGCTAAGCGCTCTGCAAAGGCTACTGAACGGTGTTGACCTCCAGTACAGCCCATGGCGATGGTGAGAACGGATTTACCTTCTCGTTTATAAGACGGTAAAATAGGAACGATTAAGTCATGGAGATGACGGTAAAAGTCCTCTGATTCAGGGTGATCCATGACATAATCATAGACAGCTGGATCTTGACCGGTTAAATTCCGAAGTTCCAATTTATAGTAGGGATTTGGAAGAAAACGCACGTCAAAGACAAGATCGGCATCGATCGGAAGGCCATATTTAAAACCAAATGACATGACCTCAATCCGAAAATCTGGCTGATTATCTTGACTGGCAAATTGCTCTGCAATCGTTTTTCTCAGATTACGGGGCGTCAACTCAGTCGTGTCCACCACATTTTGACTGATATTTTTTAAAGGAGACAAGAGCTCTCGCTCTAAGGTAATCCCATCTAAAACACGGCCATCTGCAGCTAGTGGATGGCTACGACGTGTTTCCTTATATCGTGCTACCAACTCACTGTCAGTAGCATCCAAGAACAAAACCTTGAAATCGAGGTCTTCTTGATTGTCTAATTCATCCAAAATGGTGCGAATTTCATTGAAAAAAGAACGGCTCCGCATGTCCACAACAACGGCTAATTTATTGTTATCCGGGCTATGACGCATGAGCTCAATAAATTTCAGCAAGAGCGCCGGTGGCATATTATCGATGGTAAAGTAACCCAAATCCTCAAACGATTGGATAGCGACGGTCTTGCCAGCACCGCTCATTCCTGTTACCATGACCAGTTGAATCTTACTTTCTGTCATTTTTTCCTCCCAAAATAAAACAGAGTGGTCTACAGTTTCCTGCTCTCCACTCTGTCTTTTTGTCTTTGAATGGTTATTAGGCTTTGATTTCCGCAATAACTTCAATTTCAACCTTCACATCACGTGGCAGGCGTGCTACTTCAACAGCAGATCGAGCTGGAAATTCTGTGGTAAAGACTGTTTTATAGACCTCATTGAAAGGTACAAAGTCATTCATATCACTTAAGAAACAAGTGGTTTTTACCACGTGGTCGAAGTCTGTCCCAGCCTCTTCCAAAATAGCCCCAATGTTCTTTAAGACTTGCTCTGTTTGTTCTTGGATGGTTTCGCCAATGATTTCTCCTGTTTCAGGTGACAAAGGAACTTGTCCGCTTGCAAAGAGAAGATTGCCTACGATTTTCCCTTGAACATAAGGTCCAATTGCTGCGGGTGCTTTATCTGTATGAATTGTTTTTGCCATAGTATTCTCCAAGTCTATTTACTTCTGCTGGTTTTCTTTTGCTAATTTTTCCCTTTGTAGGCGCAACTTGCGCTTAGGATTTAGTGTATTAAAGAGTTCTTCTAATTTTTCAGCATTCCAAACATCGGCTGCTGAAACAAAATTTCCATTTTCATCTCGAAAAGATATTGGTTTATCTCCCACTGAAAAAGCCTCATTTCTTATTTGGAATCCTTGATTCGCTCGGGACCACCCTTAATCTACAAACTCAAATTCAAATTTACCGATCCGGACGATATCGCCATCTTTTGCCCCACGTGCACGGAGAGCTTCATCAACACCCATTCCACGCAATTGACGAGCAAATTTCATGACCGCTTCATCTCGATCGAAATTCGTCATATTAAAGAGTTTTTCAAGTTTTTCACCAGACAAGACCCAAGCAGCGTCGTCATCACGACTGATATCAAAGGCCGGCTGGTCTTCATCAAAGCCATAGTAAACTTCTTCTTGGGCCATGTCGTCTTCTGAATACAAGAGGAATTCTGGTGTTTTGTCTAACAATTCTGCCGTTGCATCTAACAAATTGTCTAAACCTTGATGAGCCAAACTAGAGATCGGGAAGATCTGTGGCAGTTCATCAAACTCATCGTAATTGGCTGCCAATTTCTTCTTGAATTCTTTCAAATTTTCTTGGCTTTCCGGCATGTCCATCTTATTCGCCACGATAATCTGAGGACGTTCCATCAAGCGAAGATTATAGGTTTCAAGCTCTTTATTGATTTGAACATAATCTTCATAAGGGTCGCGTCCTTCACTGGCAGACATATCAATAACATGCAAGATAACACGGGTGCGCTCGATGTGACGAAGGAACTGGGTTCCTAATCCGACACCTTGGCTAGCCCCTTCAATCAATCCAGGAAGGTCTGCTACGGCAAAGGATTCCCCAGACGGAGTCCGAACCATTCCCAAATTTGGAACGATGGTTGTGAAATGATAAGCCCCAATTTTTGGTTTGGCTGAAGTGATGACACTGAGAAGGGTCGATTTCCCAACAGAAGGGAAGCCAACCAAACCAACATCTGCCAAGACCTTCAGTTCTAACTCTAATTCACGTTCCTGACCAGGCTCTCCATTTTCAGAAATCTCTGGTGCTGGATTTTTAGGAGTGGCAAAACGAATATTTCCACGCCCTCCACGGCCACCGTGTGCAACGATGTACTCTTGTCCATTTTCAACTAGGTCAGTAATGACCTTGCCCGTTTCAGCATCTCGGACGGTCGTTCCTTGGGGAACTCGTACATAAAGATCTTCTGCTCCCCGTCCGTGCATCCCTTTGGTCATTCCTTTTTCCCCATTTTGGGCTTTGAAATGCCGGTTATAGCGGAAGTCCATCAGGGTGCGCAAGCCTTCGTCTACTACGAAGATGACATTGCCACCACGACCTCCATCACCACCCCAAGGTCCGCCATTAGGGACATATTTTTCACGGCGAAAGGCCACCATGCCATCGCCGCCATTTCCAGCCTTGACCTTGATCTTGGCTGTATCTAAAAACATACTCATAAATAGATGATTTCCTTTACTTCTGCGAGCGCCTTAATAAGAAAGAGCACCAATTGCGGTTGCAAAGATTGCACCAACCGTTACAATCAACATAATCACAATAACCACCATCGTGATCATTTCAAATGGTGTTTTTTTACGTTTTCCGTTATCTCCAAAAGCCACTTCTAATACCTCGATTACTATAAATTCATTAGCCCTATTTTACCACGAAATAGGGGATTTTTCAAATCGAGCCTACACAAAAAGACCAGACAGAAGTCTGATCTCTTTTTCTCCTAAGGTGTGTCTGTGAGCAAAAGGTATGAAAGCTCATAAGCGGGATCAATAAGAATGTTCTCATCTATCACCTGGACCTTTGAACACACAAAGCTCACACCTAAGCCATTCTTTTTTAAAGTCCGATTTCTGCTTGAACAACTGCAGCAATGGTATCCACATAGTAGTCTACTTCTTCATGGGTTGGCGCTTCTGCCATCACACGAAGGAGGGGTTCGGTTCCACTTGGACGCACAAGGATACGACCATTTTCTGCCATTTCCGCTTCCATTTTTTCAATGATTTCACGAATAGCAGGCACTTCCATCGCCTTGTCTTTCATGCTATTTTCAACCCGGATATTGACAAGCTTTTGTGGGTAAATGGTTACTTCTGCAGCCAATTCAGATAATTTCTTACCGGTTTCTTGCATGATTTTGGTTAATTGAACGCCTGTTAATTGACCATCACCAGTCGTGTTGTAATCCATGATGACTACATGACCGGACTGTTCTCCACCAAGGTTATACCCAGATTTGCGCATTTCTTCGACCACATAACGGTCTCCAACAGCTGTGATTTCTTTTTGAATCCCCTTCGCATCTAATGCCTTGTGGAAACCGAGATTGGACATGACGGTTGTAACGATCGTATTTTTTTCGAGCAAGCCCTTGCTTGAAAGATACGAACCGATGATGTACATGATCTTATCCCCGTCTACGATTTCTCCATTTTCATCCACTGCAATCAAGCGATCACTATCTCCGTCAAAGGCAAGACCAATCGCTGCGCCTACTTCTTTCACTTTCTCTTGCAAGTGCTCTGGGTGAGTAGAGCCAACCCCATCATTGATGTTCAAACCATCTGGGTTTTCACCGATGACGGTCAATTGAGCTCCTAAATCTGCAAAGATTTGACGAGCACTGGTAGAGGCTGCACCATTTGCTGTATCTAAGACCATGCGCATGCCCTCGAGTTGGACACCTGTCGATACAAGGAATTCTTGATACTTACGCAAGCCTTCTGGATATTCCATGACCGTTCCTAAACCTTGCGCACTTGGACGTGGAAGGGTATCTTCAGTGGCATCAAGCAAGGCTTCAATTTCAAGCTCGCGATCATCATCCAATTTGAAACCATCACCACCAAAGAATTTGATGCCATTGTCCAAGGCTGGATTGTGGCTAGCAGAAATCATAACGCCGGCGCTGGCTTTTTCCGTACGAACCAGATAGGCAACACCTGGCGTTGCAATCACACCCAACTTATAGACACGAATCCCAACTGATAAGAGGCCAGCGATCAAAGCATGCTCCAGCATTTCACCAGAAATACGCGTATCACGTCCAACAAATACCAAGGGCGTTTCTTCTTCATGTTGGCTCAACACATAACCACCGAAACGCCCCAACTTAAAGGCCAATTCTGGCGTTAATTCTACATTTGCTTCTCCGCGGACACCGTCCGTTCCAAAATATTTACCCATTTTTGATTACCTTTTTACTTTCTAATTACTTGAACTGGAAGAGGTCGACGACGAACTGCTAGAGCTTGACGTAGACGAACTACTCTTTGTGGTCACTTGGATCCGTGTTTCACTCGGCTTGACCAGACCTGGTAGAACATTTCCTTGGGCATCCACTGCATTTAAGGAAATGGTTCCGCTATAATTCCCACTAATGATCTCACTGGATGGAAAGACAGCTTCGACATGATCAATGCGACTTAAGGTTTCTTGATCACTCGTCACTTCCACCTTAGTTGTTTCAAGAGAAATATCCGTTACTGTTATCCCATCCACAATTTGATTGTCCGGGATCGTAGCCCTGACAGCAAATGATTTTTTCGCTTTCTTCCCGATCTTTACTGAAACTTTCTGAGGCTCTACCGTTGCTGTCAAACCGGCTGGAAGATCTTCTATAATCAAAGGAACTTCGACGGTACCTTCCTTGACCTTACGAAGATCAGCCACCACTCGAAACTTCCGAGTGCCCGGTTGCATCTCACTAGCAAGGGCAACCCGATTTGAACCTTTCAGAAAGACCGTTACCTCTGATGTCAACCCACTGACAAAATATGTCTTGTCATTGTATTTGGCATCAATTGGAATATTGGTCAAGGTATTGGTATAGGTCTCTGAACTCACTTGTCTAGCACTACTATTATTTTGAAAATTAAAGGAAGACGCATTGATAAATAAGATAAAGGATAATAAGACGGAGGCGAAAACATAAAGAAATTCTTTTTTCGATCTCATTTTGTTACCCTCCCAAATAGACGCTCTTTCCAACTAATCGTTTTATTCTCTTCAGGAACCAAGAAGGCTCTCAATTCCGTCTCAAACTCTTCTAAAGTTAAATCATGACGAAAAGTTCCGTTGTAGGTCATAGAGATGCCACCCGTTTCTTCTGATACCACAAAGGTAAAGGCATCAGAAACTTCAGATAAGCCAATAGCTGCACGGTGACGCGTTCCAAACTCTTTTGAAATCTCAGTGTTTTCCGTCAAGGGCAGGTAGGCACAAGAAACAGCGATTTTGTCATTGCGGACAATGACCGCTCCATCGTGCAAAGGAGTATTAGGAATGAAGATATTAATCAGCAATTCTCCTGAAATATCCGCATCTAGTGGAATCCCTGTGGAAATGTATTCCTGAAGGGTTCTGGCCCCTTGAATAGCTACCAAAGCACCAATCTTACGTGGGCTCATATAAGCCACTGCCTTAACATAGGCCTGTACCATCTTCTCTTCCTGACTGACTTCACTCGTCGTAAAAAATTCTGTCGCCCGACCTAGACGCTCTAAGCCAATCCGAATTTCAGGGGAGAAAATCACAACCAAGGCGATAACCCCATAGGTAATCACTTGATTGATCAACCAAGAAATAGTCGTGAGTCCCAAGAAATTGGCCAAAAACTGAACCAAGAAAAAGATAATGACCCCACGAACCAAAATCATGATCTTGGTCCCGACGATAGCCTTGATCAAAAAATACAACAACCAAGCCACCAGGGCAATATCGATGATATTGATAATAACACTCCACCAATTCGGGAACAAACTGGTCCAAAATTGTGGATTTGAAAACTGTTGAATATTCATATTCTCATACCTACCACTTCTCTAAAAGACATCATCCTATTATAACACGTTTCAACAGATTTTTCTGTAACCTTCTGATGCTTTTTATGATAAAATATGATTTATGAAGATAAATACAACCTTGGGCCTTCTGGCAGGAAAGCTTTCCGGCTCTATTCTAGAAAAGATGGGGCGGGGATCAACCCTACCAGGTAAAGTAGCCCTCAAATTTGATAAAGATATTCTCAGTCAATTGGCAAAAAACTATGAGATTGTTGTGATTACAGGGACAAATGGAAAAACCCTGACCACTGCGCTAACAGTAGGTATTCTCCAAGAAGCTTTTGGACCTATTTTGACCAATCCAAGTGGGGCCAATATGATCTCTGGGATTACAACGACCTTCTTACGGGCTAAGCATTCGAAATCAAATCGACCGATTGCGGTACTTGAAATTGACGAGGCCAGCCTCTCTCGGATTTGTGATTATATTAAGCCCAGCCTTTTTGTGGTCACTAATATTTTCCGGGACCAGATGGACCGCTATGGAGAGATCTATACGACCTACCAAATGATTTTGGATGCCATTCACAAGGTCCCAGCTGCAACAGTCTTGTTAAATGGTGATAGTCCGCTCTTTAATAGTCAGACCTTATCCAATCCTATCCAATATTATGGATTTGATACTGACAAATCAGAGCCACAACTAGCTCATTACAATACGGAAGGAATCCTCTGTCCGCATTGCCACAACATCCTCAAGTACAAGCTCAATACCTATGCTAATCTTGGGGATTATATCTGTGAGCACTGTGGTTTCCACAGGCCTCCTCTGACTTATGCCGTATCAGACCTCCTCTCTTTAACCCATCGCTCTTCCCAATTCCGGATTCAAGGCCAAGACTACCACATCAATATCGGCGGTCTCTACAACATCTACAATGCCTTAGCAGCTGTCTCTGTTGCTGGATTCTTTGGAGTACAACCTGAAGTGATTAAGCAAGGATTTGATCGCAGTCGCGCTGTCTTTGGTCGTCAGGAAACCTTTAAGATTGGGGATAAGGAATGTACCTTGGTTTTGATTAAGAATCCAGTTGGTGCGACCCAAGCTATTGAAATGATCAAACTAGCACCTTATTCCTTTAGCTTGTCAGTCCTCCTTAATGCGAATTATGCGGATGGGATCGACACCAGCTGGATTTGGGACGCAGACTTTGAGCAAATCACCCAGATGGATATTCCAGAAATCAATGCTGGCGGGGTACGCCACTCTGAAATTGCTCGGCGACTTCGGGTCACTGGCTATCCTGCTGATCAGATCACAGAAATGGCTGAATTAAAAGAGGTTTTCCAACGCATCCAGCAACAAGAAACCCCTCACGCTTACATTTTAGCCACTTATACGGCCATGCTTGAATTCCGTGAGATTTTGGCCCAAGAACACCTGATTGAAAAGGAGATGCACTAATGACTTATACTTCTCTAAAATCTTCTGATCAGGCACAGTATCCTTACAGCCTGCGCATTGCCCATCTCTACGGCAACTTAATGAATACCTACGGGGACAATGGGAATATCCTCATGCTCAAGTACGTTGCAGAAAAACTTGGAGCCCATGTCACAGTGGATATCGTCTCTCTCAAAGACCGGTTCGACCCTGATGCCTATGATATCGCCTTTTTCGGTGGAGGACAAGACTACGAACAGACCATTGTATCAGAAGATCTACCAGATAAAAAAGAAGACCTCGAGCGCTTTATTGATGAAGATGGTGTGATCCTTGCTATCTGTGGTGGCTTTCAGCTTCTAGGCCAGTACTACATTGAAGCTTCTGGCAAACGCATTGAAGGGCTCGGTATTATGGGCCACTATACGCTCAATCAAGTCAACAACCGCTATATCGGTGATATCAAAATCCATAACGAAGAATTTAACGAAACCTATTATGGTTTTGAGAACCACCAAGGTCGGACCTTCTTGGCAGAGGATGAAAAACCGCTGGGCAAGGTTGTCTACGGAAATGGGAACAATAAAGAAGATGGGTGCGAAGGCGTTCATTACAAAAACGTCTTTGGGAGCTACTTCCACGGTCCTATCTTGTCCCGAAATGCCAATCTGGCCTATCGCCTAGTAAACACTGCTTTAAAAAATAAATATGGCAAGGACCTTTCCCTACCGGCTTATGAGGAGATTCTAAGCCTAGAGCAGCCGGAAGAATACGCTGATGTAAAAAGCAAGGCTCCGACTGAACAATAAGGAGATAATGATGAATAAAAGAAATCTACACTACATTGCTCTATTACTTTCCATCTTACTAATTGCTGGTATTTCCCTTGCAAACATGCAAACGGTCACCGTGAATTTCCTCTTGGTTCAATTTAAATTGCCCTTGATCATTCTGATCTTGCTCTGTGTCCTCTTGGGTGCATTTGTCATGACCTTGGTTAATTTTTCAAAGGGCTTCTCCCTAAAAAAAGAACTCAAGAGCACTCAAAAACAACTGGAGGAAGAAAAGAAGGAAGTAAAAATAGAAGAAAAAGATAACAACTAAAAAAGCACCGAATGAACTACACCCCAAAAGTTATATAGATAAAATCTGACTTTTGGGGTGTTTTTTATATAGATAGAATTCCAGAATCTTCTCAACAGTTTTTTAACCCTAGATTGTAAAGAATCCTCATAATAACGATACAGGCCTTATATATCTAATGTTTAATTGACATGATTCCATCCTAACTAGTTAGATTTTCAAATGCTTTATGTGAGGTATATTCCAAATCATAACTATTATACACAATAATATAGCCTGTTTGCTTTATTAGCCTTAAACGGTTTTCTAAATAGTCACTTATCATCAGAATCAATGACTCCTTTCTCATTTTTCTAAACCGTAACATTAGATGAGAAAAAGACTCGAAGCACCATCACCTTGCCTCGAGTCACTTTTTAGGATTATTTGTAGATTATCGGCCCCAATCCCTTTACCTGTAATTCATCTTCCATCCATCTTCAACAACGATTGGTGCAAGACTTCTTAAATAGTCGATGAAGGGATAGTAGGCCTCCATATTACTTTTTTTAATTTCAAAAACATAAGGCCGGCGACTTGAATAAAAGATAATCTTCATCTTGTAGCGATAAAAACTTTTTCTATGGACCCTAAAAAGTTTGATTTCTTCAATGTCATCTACTGGTAGTATTTCAAAATCCATACCATAAAATACGAGAATGCCCTGGTGCACAAGGAGTTCCAGTTTTTTGTCACTGTAGTCCGCATCTTTAATCAATTGGTCTGTATGAGAGGCATAGGCTGGAAATAAGGAATCAAAGCGTCTAAACTTCCTGCGCAGTCGAAACATCAGACTGATAGCCTTTAAGGTAAAGAAGAAAGCAACAAGGGCAATAAATACAGGCTTGGCAAATAAATTCACCCGACTTTCCTCTTGCATTGATCTTAGAAGATGAGTCAAGTCGATACTAGAATTACCTTTTGAAAGATCACTCTGTTGGAATTTTTCTTCAAGTCTCTGTTTCAAGGACTGACTAATATGAACCACGTCACTTTTTTTCCGTCTTTTTTCCACCTCAGGAATCACTTTAACACTTAGATAGAATCCACCTGATTCTAATGGGTTTTCTTGATTAGGAAATCTAGCTTTCATTTGAAGCAATGAATAGACCGTATGATAAGTTGCCTTCATGGCCGTAACGCCATATTCATGCTTAATTAAAAAGTATTGGGCCTCATCTGTTTTAACTGGAATTAGATCTATGTCCAATACTTTTACTGCCAAGACATCCTCACTATCTTTCGACTTATAAACGAAGCCTTGCTTATACAATTTTTGAGGAGGCTCAAGGGAATGTAAACCTGGTATTGCCTGAAAATAGCTATAAACCAGCAATCCTATCACCAATAACCAAATCCCTAATGATCTTCTAAATACATTTTTATTCATTTACATTTTCCTTCTTATCTGATGAAGAACTAGCAAACCGGTCCCAAGGAAACTTCATCCCTTCTGGTGACAAGTATACATGGTCTACTTCTCGTTAGTCAAACAAGACCATCTCCTTCTTATTTTCAACTAAACTTAATAAAAGAATCGATTGATCATATCCCTAGAACGAAAGGCTATCAAGCGGCTCATAATCAAGTCCTTGCCGGGTCCCTATCATATATTCCCCACAATATGAAAATGGTCAACTGCCAAACTAGCTAAAATGAATTAGAAGGCATGATTCTCAAAACAAGAGAACTTATGCTATAAAAAGATTGGACAAAACTACTCCAGTCGGATAGACTGGGAAGCTAACTATCTCTAGTAAGGCATCAGTTATTTAGATTTTACCAGAAAAAGCTCAGAATAGGTACCGGAAATTACTTTCCCAAAATAGGTTTTCTTTTTTTACTCTTTTCTCAACCTTCCTTCCATCAAACTAAATACGGAAGAGTCAACTTTCTAAGAGGTCTCACCATGAAAAAAAGACCTTGAAAAAGTCCACCTTTTCAAGGTCTTTAACTTGGTGTTTCCTGTAAAATATTGTAGCCTTCTCTCTAGACAGGAATATGACTAAATCGTTTAGCATAGACTGATGCAATCACTGAGAGTAGAATAACACCAGCTCCAATCAGGAGAAAGGATTCTACTCGGACACTTGGTAACCAGGTCATCAAGCCTTTAGCCACAGGCATAAAGAGAATGGCTAATGTAAAAATGGTGCTTAAGACCCTGCCCAGGTAGTCTCCTTCTACCTTGGTTTGCACTTGGGTAAAAAAGTGAATATTAAAAATCGTCATAAAGAGTTCACAGACTAAATTTCCAGAAAAGGAAAGAAGGTGAGGAAGAGGCAAGCCCATCATGAACACTCCCACTCCTGTTAAAATCAATAAGAAGAGAAGCATCTCCATGCTTGATTTAAATTTATTGGCAATCAAGGCTCCAATGATGGAACCGATAGCACCCAAGGTTAAGATAGTCGCATAAGCGCCCTTGACCCCGTAAAGTCGATTGGAAAAGGGAAGTAAAAATTCAAAGGCTGCAAAGAAGAAATTGACACTGGAAGCCACCAAAAGGAGAAAGAAAATTTCTTTCTGATGCCAGATATAGTGCAGTCCATCCTTGATATCCGAAAAAATATCTTTTCCTGTGAACCGTTTCTTTTCTTGAACTTTGGCTTCTTCGTTCGGAAGGAATGCCACTAGGACAAAGGCGATGAAAAAGGTCAGTGCATCCAGTAAGAGGGTCGCATGGAGATTGGCAAATTGTAAAACAAGGAAAGAGAACACAGGTGAGCTAACACCGACAACCTGTAAAACCAACTCCAAGCGAGCATTATAGGTCACAATCTCTTCTTTCTCTACGACCTCAGTGATGATGGCTTTGTTGGCCGTACGAGAAAATGCAAAGGCAATGGCCTGAACAATATTGGCAACAATCAGGGCTGCAATCATCCAACGATCGTTCCTGATAAAAGAAATCGCCAAACAAAGGAGTCCACACACCAGGTCGGTCGTCATCAAAATCTTGCGACGGGAAAAACGATCTGAGATCACCCCTCCAAATGGATTGACTAGAATGGAGGTGACGAGTTCAGAAATCTGATAGATCCCTAATACCGTCTTTCCCACCCTCCCCATCGAGGCCAGCCAGACACTGTTCCCATAATCATAGAGCATATTTCCCATTCTATTGATCGCCCCACGAGCAATTAATTGGACTGCATGTCGCTTCATAAAAAAACCTCCTTCATTTTCTGAAACTATTGTATCAGTTCATGAAAGAGGTTTTCATTTTGTCCCTTATTTGGGAAAATTAATAAATTACAATTTTATAAAAGGATACCTACTGTTCTTTTGATTGAAGCTGCTTAGCTACTAGCTGAGCCAAGAGTGAAAAGAGAATAACTCCAGCTCCAATCAGGAGAAAGGATTCTACTCGGACACTTGGCAACCAAGTCATCAAACCTTTGGCGATGGGCATAAAGAGAACAGCCAAAGTATAAATCGTACTCAAGACTCTCCCCAGATAATCATCTTCCACCTTGGTTTGCACTTGAGTAAAAACGTGGATATCGAAAATGGTCACAAAAAATTCACAGACCAGATTTCCCGAAAAGGAAAGATAAGTCGGAAGAGGCAAGCCCATCATGAACACTCCTACACCTGCCATGATAAGTAAAAATAGGAGAATTTTCATACTTGATGTAATTTTATTGGCAACAAGTGCTCCTAGAATAGATCCAATAGCTCCCAATGTTAAGATGGTCGCATAAGCCCCCTTGCCCCCGTAGAGTCGATTGGAAAATGGAAGTAAAAACTCAAAAGCCGCAAAAAAGAAATTAACGCCGGAAGCCACCAAGAGGAGAAAGAAAATTTCTTTCTGATGCCAGATATAGTGCAGTCCATCCTTGATATCAGAAAAAATATCTTTCCTCGTAAACTGTTTCTTTTCTTGAACCTTTGCTACTTCTTTCGGAAGGAATGCCACTAGGACAAAGGCAATGAAAAAGGTCAGCGCATCTAGTAAGAGGGTCGCATGGAGACTGGCAAATTGTAGAACTAGGAAAGAAAACACGGGAGAACTGACACTAACAACTTGTAAGACCAGCTCCAAGTGCGCATTATAGGTTACAATCTCTTCTTTCTCCACAACTTCTGTAATAATGGCTTTATTGGCAGGTCGAGAAAAACCAAAGGCAATGGCCTGAACAATATTGGCAACAATCAGAGCCGCAATCATCCAACGATCATTTCTGATAAAAGAAATCGCCAAACACAGGAGACCACACACCAAGTCGGTCGTCATCAAAATCTTGCGACGAGAAAAACGGTCTGAAATCACCCCTCCAAAAGGATTCACGAGGATCCCTGTCACTAACTCAGAAATCTGATAGATTCCTAATACTGTCTTTCCTATAGTCCCCATTGAGGCCAGCCAGACACTATTCCCATAATCATAGAGCATATTTCCAATTTTGGTAATCGCTCCACGACTAATTAATTGGACCGCATGTCGGTTCATAAAATCTCCTTTATCTCTCTCCTATTTAGGAACCTTCATCTATTGCAAATTTATCAAAGTGTTCTTGATAGTAAGCTACCTGCTCTGGAAGACCTAGCACATCAAAAATATGCATAGCCTCTTGCATTTGCTGACTCCCTTCTTTCTCTAGCCCCTTCTGATAGAGGGCAAATCCCTTGAGGTAATGAAAGACATTGCGCTCGTAGAGTTTGATGCTCTTGCCGATAATCTTTTCCACATAGGCTTCAAAATAACTAGCACTTTCAAAAGAACGGTGTTCTAAACAATGCTGGTAACAATTGAGGGCTAGAATCAAGACCAGTTTTCGATGGCGACCAATTTCCTTGTAGAAATCTTCCCGCTCCATCACTTCTCTACCAAGCCGAGTGACATAATCCACATCATAAAAGCTATAAAGATTGCCAAAGAGGATCAACTCATACATGGTCCATTCTTCCGTTTGAAAGAGATAATCTGCCACCTTTTCGAGATCACTTTGCTTCATCATGTAGCTGGCATCTCTCTGGCAAATCAGCCCTTGTAACAAAATCCAGTTCAATTCAAAATAAAGGGGATTGGTCGAACCTTTAGCCTTTTCAAGTTGTTCTCCTTGAAGCCTTTGAAAACCATCAATATCATTTGAATAGTAAAATGGAATAATCTGAGCCATCAAGGCCACATGCTCATGGTGTTGGAAATTTCTGGCCTTATCCATAAAATTCTCAACAGTCACATGGATATTGTCCAAAATTTCAAAGAAGCGCGACGTAGCCAGATCCGACTCCCCCAATTCAAAACGGGATAATTGGGAGGTCGAACAGGCCTCCCCTGCAGCTTCTTTTAACGAATAATTTTTACTGATTCGAAATTCACGAAAAACTTTGCCTAAATCTTCCATTTGATTACCACTTAAATTCCTTTAAGTACCTTTCTAACTCTTGCAAGTATACTTCGTAGAATCCATGTTCTTCTTTAACGGAAAAATCTAATTGTCTTAAGTAAGAAATCAGCCAATCAACCAATAGATCATACTGATGAAGAGGTAGGCGTTTCATCTGCTCTTCAACAAAAGAAATGGCCTCTGCAAAGCGATGCTCTTCTAAAATTTGCTGAAGATAGTGATTCCCGTTGATGAGTCTTCCTTCCTCATCCTCGTACTGCCCCAAATCTAAATTCTGA
Source organism: Streptococcus parasanguinis ATCC 15912 (assembly GCF_000164675.2). Taxonomy (NCBI): domain Bacteria; kingdom Bacillati; phylum Bacillota; class Bacilli; order Lactobacillales; family Streptococcaceae; genus Streptococcus; species Streptococcus parasanguinis. Next base: position 231,949 of record NC_015678.1, on the reverse strand, counting down.
ATCTGCAGGCGCAAAGTTGTACCAATTATATCGGCTACACCTTTAATCTGCTTCATAAACCAATCATTTTCAGACGTCATAATGTTCTCCTTAGGCAAATTAGAAAACTACACTTTCTCCGCTAATTCTTCCCATTCTATCATGGCTTCTTCTTGGGCGGCGGTCAGCTGGTCGATTTGCTACTGGCTCTCCATGAGTTCGCCGGTTTCATTGGTGGCCTGCAGCTTCTTTCAATGAATAATTTTTACTGATTCGAAATTCACGAAAAACTTTGCCTAAATCTTCCATCTATTCCACCTGCTCTGACAGTTCTGCCCACTCTTCCATGACAGCTTCCTGTTGAATAGTCAGTTGGTCTAGCTCGCTTTGCAGTTGGACCAAATCCTCTGCATCATTGGTGCTATGCATGGTTTCGGTGATGGCTTGGATTTTTTGATCCAGCTCTTCCATCTCTGCTTCCAATTGCTCAATACGGCGGGTGATTTTGCGGAGTTCCTTTTGATTTTGCTTTTGCAAATGATAGTCATTGCCAGTGACTTCTTCCGTTGAAGAAGCGGGCTCAGCTTCTGCTTGCGCTGCAGCAAGGGCCTCTAACTCTGCTTTTTTCTCCAGATAATAATCATAGTCTCCCAGATAAAGGGTCGAGCCCTCTTCTGAGAGTTCTAAGACTTGAGTCGCTACCCGATTGATAAAGTAGCGGTCGTGGCTGACAAAAAGCAGGGTCCCATCAAAATCAATCAAGGCATTTTCCAGTACTTCCTTGCTATCGATGTCCAAGTGGTTGGTCGGCTCATCGAGAATCAAGAAGTTATTATTCTCCATAGAAAGCTTTGCCAATAGCAGGCGTGCCCGCTCTCCACCTGACAGCATGCCGATGGTTTTCTTGACATCGTCCCCTGAGAAAAGGAAGGCTCCTAGGCGATTGCGAATTTCTACTTCTGGTGTCAGTTTAAAGTCATTCCAGAGCTCATCCAAGACACTATTGTGAGGGGTTAGTTTACTTTGGGTCTGGTCATAGTAGCCCACCTCGACATTGGCCCCAAAACGGGCTTCCCCCTTGATAAAAGGAATCTGCCCGACGATGGACTTGATAAGAGTAGATTTCCCAATCCCATTTGGTCCCACAATAGCGACCGCATTCATCTTACGGATATCCAGATTGATCGGCTCGGACAGGATTTGATCATCATAGCCAACGGCCGCCTCTTCTACTGTCAAGACGACATTGCCAGAGGTCTTATCAGAATGGAAGGTCATATGGGCAGACTTGGTCCCAGCTTCGGGCTTGTCTAGGCGCTCCATTTTTTCCAACTGCTTGCGACGAGACTGGGCCCGTTTGGTGGTTGAGGCCCGCACCAAATTACGATTAACAAAGTCTTCGAGCGCTGCAATCTCTTTTTGTTGTTTCTCGTAGTTCTTAGCTTCGGTCAGAAGCTTTTGCTCTTTTTGCTCGACAAAGCTGGAGTAATTACCGACATAGCGGTCCAAGGAATGCTTGGTCAAATCCAAAGTAATGGTAGCGACCTTATCTAGGAAATACCGGTCGTGACTGACAATGAGAAGGGCCCCACTATAATTGACCAAGTAATTTTCCAACCAGGCAATGGTCTCAATATCCAAGTGGTTGGTCGGCTCGTCCAGTACCAAGAGATTTGGCTTTTCCAAGAGCATCTTGGCCAGAGCCAGACGGGTATTTTGCCCACCAGATAACTCTTCAATCTTCATCTGCCACATAGACTCATCAAACTTGAAGCCGTTTAGAATAGCTCGGATATCTGCCTCATAGGTGAAGCCACCAGCTTGACGGAATTCTTCCGATAAACGGTCATAATCCTGCATAAGTTTGTCCAAATCAGCCCCAGTTTTTTCCCCCATCTCCAGCTCCATCTGCCGCAAGCTTTTCTCCGTCTTACGAAGATCGTCAAAGACATGAAGCATTTCATCGTAGATGGTATTGGACGACTCAAAGCGGCTATCTTGGGCCAGATATGAGAGGGAAAGGTCCCGTTTTTTATTGATTTCCCCAGAAGTCGGCTCTTCTTCTCCCACCAAGATTTTTAAGAGCGTCGACTTGCCAGCTCCATTCTTTCCGACCAGGGCAATCCGGTCCCGTTCATCCACTTGCAGGCTGATATTATCAAAAAGAACCTCCCCTGCAAAAGAGCGTTCAATTTTGTTGGCTTGTAAAATAATCATGTCCCTATTTTACTATCTTTTTACGGATTAAACAAGGGAAGACGAAGCATCAAAAAAAACCGAGCCCCTTGAGGCCCAGAACTTTTAGCAAGTATTTTAAAACTCATTATTCCTTGTATAATTGCCGGACTGCTTCTACATCTGAATTCTGGATACTGTAGAAAGAGCCAGCTGGTTGCATGACCGATTCTCCATCTGTGTGGTCCAACCCAATCGCATGGCCTAGCTCATGCTCAGCTGTATTGACAATCCGATCATAACTATAGTTATAGACATAATTTAACAGATAATGGCGATTGAGGCGAACTGTGATGTGGGTGAACCGATTGGTTAAAAGGTTAGTTTGAGAGGCAGTCTCTCCTGCTGCAGAAACGGATGCGTTGTCCATCTCGGTCAAGACCACATTGGCCTCTTTTTCATTTGTGACCAGCTTGAAGGTAAAGGCACCTGTTTGGTTCCAAGCCTCAATAGCATCCCGATAGGCTTTTACGAAAGTTTGACTGATATTGGGATCCAGGTAGACCGTGGCCTCCGCTTTTTCCCAGCGAGCACCGCTATGCTCATGATTATCCGTCTGCGTCGTCTGTGAGCTAGGCGCCATCCCAAAGCGCGATGCAAAGCCCTGATCACCAAATAAATTTCCAACTTGATAGACAACCTTTTGGGCAGCTCGCCCAACCCCATCAAAACCAGAACTAGGAGAATCTGTGAAATAGATGATCCCCACTAGGACGAGAAAACTGATCGCAATGGTCCAGAAAAATCCCCAAAAGAGACTCCAAGCCATGCGAAGGATTCCTCTGAAAAACCGAAAAATAGTTCTCATACATTCTCCTTTCTCTTAAAGAAGGTATGCAATTGTAACACCCCATGCTTAAAAATAACTTAAATAAACCTGCTTTTTTGCTTATTGATGGATGGTTACTTTTCCTGTCTGGTAATCCAGGCTCATTCCACTTTGAACATTGGGAACAAAGACATTGAACTCAAGGGTCCCATCACTCGATTTGGCTTCGATCTGAGAACCTAAAGGAATCAGATCTTCCGGCTGATTGTAGATCAAGGTGACCCGATAGCGGATCCGCTTGTTCTTATCCAGCGCTTTTCGAACCAGAGTCTCATAGTAGTTTTGACCGGTGGAATGAGGATCATTGGCTTGATTAGACCAAGCCGTTTGGACGGCGATATTTTTGGGATTACTAGTCGAAGCATCAAAGCCTTTGAGATTGCCGATCAAGGCGTAGCCCAATAGATGACCTCTATCCACAGCATGGTCGTACTCGCCTGACAGATTATGAACCTGATGCCAACCTGCAGGTTTCCAATCGGTTCGGCCACTTCCTGTTGCATCGCGATCTCTGTACTGACGAGTCGCCTTAGTCATGATGGCATTGGCAACTGTCGGTACGGTCTTTCCATTCACCTCTTTTGTCTTGTTATCTGCATAGGGTTGACTAGCCACACTGGCATCCAAATCTGTTCGATTGCCCTTGACAACGAAGGCTCCAACTCCGTTCCATTCCAAGTCATTCCCCAATTGTGAAAAAGCAGATTTCGTTAGTACAGAGCTAGCTAACTCTTTACTGGGTGTTTCCTCTTGGCTACTAGTCACCACGGAAACAACCTGATCCGTCGCTTCTTTTACCGACGATTGATTAAAATAATAACCACCAATTGCTAAGGCTGTTGCAACCACGAAGCCTGCTAGCGTTTGTTTGGTTCGTTTGCTTACTATTTGTTTTGTCATTCCTCTCTCCAAAAAAGAGCAGCGCTAGATGGGTCACTGACTCGATTCGCTGCTCTCCTTTTTACTCAATTTTATTTAAATCTTATTTGCCTGTTAGCTTTCCAATGATCTCTGACCAGGTCTCCGGAGAGAGAATGGACCATGGATTTTTTCCATTGCCAATCACTCCATAGCCAATGACCAAACCAACTGCAAAAATGATGATGCCAATCACAGCCAACAGGAGGACAATTCCTAGCTGTTTTCCAACATAACGAAGATTAGTTTTCATCGTCTGCTTCCTCTACACGTTTCACATCTGCACCAAGTGCCACCAATTTCTCATGGAATTGATAATAACCACGGTCTAAGTGACTTAATTTGCTGACTTTCGTCTCTCCTTCTGCCACTAAGCCCATCAAGACAAGCGTTGCACTCGCACGCAAATCGGTCGACATGACCTCTGCACCTTGGAAACTTTCACCTCCTACGATACGAGCTGTATCCCGCATAATATCTGAGTGAACGCCCATTCGACGCATCTCTTCTAAATGCTGGAAGCGATTCTCAAAGACAGTTTCAATCATGGTGGACTCACCCTTAGCCATGGCCATCAAGGCTGTAAATTGAGCCTGCATATCAGTTGGGAATCCTGGGTACGGAAGAGTTTTAACGGTCACTGGACGGAGCTTACTGATATCCGATTGAATCCGAATTCCATTTTCTTCTTCGGTTACCGTCACGCCCATCTCCTGCATCTTAGACAGCAGCGGACGATTGTGTTCCCAAATGGCATCTTCGATCAAGACATCTCCACCCGTCATGGCTGCCCCAATCATAAAAGTTCCAGCTTCGATGCGGTCTTGTACAACATTGTGGTTTGCCCCGTGCAAGCTCTCCACACCGACGACGGTTAAGGTCTCAGTTCCTGCCCCCCTGACATTAGCTCCCATTTTGTTGAGCAAAAGAGCTAGGTCGACAATCTCAGGTTCCCGCGCAGCATTTTCAATCACGGTGACTCCATCAGCCAAGGTTGCGGCCATCATAATATTTTGTGTCGCCCCTACTGATGGGAAGTCCATATAGATATGTGCTCCCTTGAGACGATCTGCTTTCGCTTCAATATAGCCGGCCGTTTGTGTAATTTCAGCCCCCATGGCTTCCAGACCCTTAAGGTGAAGATCAATCGGACGACTACCGATCGTACAGCCTCCAGGCATGGAAACTTTGGCATGGCCATTCCGTGCCAAGACAGGACCCAAGACAACGATAGAGGCTCGCATCTTGCTCACATACTTATAAGGCGCTTCCTCTGACAATTTTTCTTGCGCATCTACGACAACCGTATTTTCTTCTTCATTGAAGGTCACTTGTGCATTCAACCCACGAACGACATTATTCATTGTGAAGACATCTGATAAAACAGGGACGTTTTTTAAGGTTGTCACGCCCTCACTTGCAAGGACTGTTGCAGCAAGAAGCGGAAGGACAGCGTTTTTTGCTCCTTCGATTTTGACAGTTCCAACTAGTCGATTATTTCCACCATTAACGATTATTTTTTCCATACGGGATTGTTCTCCAATTTCTTAAAGTCACGACTTCTATCATACCATATTTTTTATAAAATGTGGTTAGAATTGGCCAATAAAAATCTGCCGACTCATCTCATACACGCTGATAAAAAATGAGCTGGCTAGATAGCCGATTCCAATGCTGAGCATCAAGATCAAAAAACGGATTTTAACAGCATTTTCAGTACTTACTTTTAAAAACTTTTCCCATTGAACCAGGTTCAACAATAGGTAATAGGCAAAAAAGATAAACAATAAATGGCTTGAAAAGTTAAAAATCATTTGAATCATACAGCTATTATACCATATTTGATTCTCACTTTCTTCTTTTGATTCTCACTCAACAAAAATAAGGCGAGGATAAGACCTCTACCTTATTTTTTAATATGTTATAAACGATTTCCGACATTAATCCGATTAATGGCGCGTTGAAGAGCAATTTTAGCACGACGTTCCATATCAACCGAATGCTGATCTTTGGCTTCTTCAATCGCTTTTTCAGCTCGCAGTTTGGCACGTTCTGCACGACTAATGTCGATATCTCGAGCACGTTCGGCAGAATCGGCAACAATGGTAATGACATTATCTGCTACTTCGATAATCCCCCCATTGACTGCAATCCAATCAATATGTTTGTCATCGTCGACACGACGAACCTTTACTTGGTCTACAGCCAAAACCGCAATGGTATTGATATGATGAGGTAAAATCCCTAATTCACCATCAATTGTCTTGACAGATACAAATGCGGCATGATGATCATAAACCAGTCCATCCGGTGTAACGATTTGGACGTTCATTTGACTCATCTTTCACCTCTTCTTAGAATCCCATTTTTTCAGCTTTGGCAATCACATCTTCGATCGATCCAACACCACGGAAGGCATCTTCAGGAAGATGGTCATATTTTCCGTCCAAGATTTCTTTAAAACCACGAACAGTTTCTGCAACAGGTACGTATGAACCAGGTTGACCGGTAAATTGTTCGGCAACGTTGAAGTTTTGTGACAAGAAGAATTGGATCCGGCGAGCACGAGCAACTAAGGTCTTTTCTTCGTCAGACAATTCATCCATCCCCAAGATCGCAATGATATCTTGCAATTCATGGTAACGTTGAAGGACGCGTTTGACCTCAGAAGCTACTGCATAGTGTTCTTCTCCTACGATTTCTGGAGAAAGGGCACGTGAGCTTGATGCCAATGGGTCCACCGCAGGGTAGATCCCCAATTGTACCAATTTACGTTCCAAGTTGGTTGTTGAATCCAAGTGGGCAAAGGCGGTTGCTGGCGCTGGGTCTGTATAGTCATCGGCTGGCACATAGATGGCTTGGATGGATGTAACAGAACCTTTCTTGGTTGACGTAATCCGTTCTTGCAATTGCCCCATTTCAGTTGCCAAAGTAGGTTGGTAACCAACGGCTGAAGGCATCCGTCCCAAAAGGGCTGATACTTCAGATCCGGCTTGGGTGAAACGGAAGATATTGTCGATAAACAAGAGGACGTCCTGACCTTCGACATCACGGAAGTATTCCGCAATGGTCAAACCAGTCAAAGCAACACGCATCCGTGCTCCAGGTGGCTCATTCATTTGTCCAAAGACCATGGCTGTTTTTTCAATAACGCCAGATTCTTTCATTTCCCAGTAAAGGTCATTCCCTTCACGTGTCCGTTCCCCAACACCGGTAAATACAGAAATACCACCGTGTTCTTGGGCAATATTATGGATTAATTCTTGAATCAAGACAGTCTTCCCAACTCCGGCACCACCGAAGAGTCCGACCTTCCCACCTTTCAAATAAGGGGCTAAGAGGTCAATGACCTTGATCCCTGTTTCAAGAATTTCTTCTGAAGTAGAGAGCTCGTCAAAGGATGGAGCTTTTTTGTGGATGGAGTCACGAGGAGCATCCTCAGCAAAAGGTTGATCCAAGTCAATGGTATCTCCAAGAACATTGAAGACACGTCCCAAGGTTTCTTTTCCGACAGGAACAGAGATTGGACGACCTGTGTCCAAGACTTCCATTCCACGGGTTAAACCATCGGTTGATTCCATGGCGATGGTCCGTACGACCCCATCACCAAGTTCCAAAGCTACTTCAAGAACGACTTTTGATTTTTGTTGGTCATTTTTATAGACTACAAGCGCATTATTGATCTCAGGAAGTTTATCTCCAACGGAAAAGGCAACGTCTACGACGGGACCTACGACCTGAGAAATTTTGCCTAAACTCATGTCATTCTCCTATTCTAAGTAATTTCTACTGCTCAAAAGTTCTCTTTCAAGCATCTGTTTTTGTATTTAAAATTGTATCCGACAACTATTCAAGGGCGCTAGCACCCGCAACGATTTCGGTAATTTCTTGTGTAATCGCTGCTTGACGAGCACGGTTGTATTGAATCGTTAATTCATCAATGACTTTCTTGGCATTGTCTGTTGCAGTTTGCATGGCCATCATCCCAGCAGCATTTTCAGCTGTTTTAGCATCAATAATGGCACCATAGATCATGCTTTCAGCAAATTGAGGAAGCAATTGATCCAAAATGGCATCTCGACTAGATTCCAATTCTAGATTCAATACATAGTCCTCATCCGCTTCATTTGGGTCCAAATCAATAATTGGAAGCATTTGTTCCACCCGCATTTGACTCGTCAAACTGTTGACGTGGTGGTTGTAACAGACGTACAACTCATCAAACAAGCCTTCCTGATACATTTGGACTGTTTTCGAAATGATCTTGCGAACTTCCTTAAAGCTAGGCTGATCAGGCAAACCACGCAATTCATAAACCGGCTGAATCCCACGGGCACGGAAGAAATCCGCACCGACGCTTCCAATACAGATCACTTCAAAGTCATCTCCAGTTGGATGGTATTCTGCCTTCATTTCCATCATGGTTTTAAGGATGGAGGCATTGTAACCTCCAACCAAACCACGATCGGATGTAATCACGATATAAGCTGTCTTTTTTACCGGGCGACTCACCAACATCGGATGGGACTTGGTATTTTCTGTTTCATGTCCATGGAGCAAGTCTGTTAAGAGCTTACGAACCTTAGCAGCATAAACCTGAAAATCCTTGGCTGCCTGCTCAGATTTACCAAGTTTGGCAGCGGACACCATCTGCATGGCATTGGTGATTTGACTGGTGTTTTTTGTGGATGCAATTTTATTTTTAATATCATTTAATGAAACTGCCATCTTCCACTCCTATTTCTATTTGAAATTTGACTGGTTGACAAATTCAGTAAGGGCTGCATCCAGTTCTTCTTCTGCTGGAAGATCATGTGTCGAACGAATCGTCTCAAAGATTTGATGATAATGTGCTTCAAAGTAATCAAACAACTCTTCTTGGAAACGAAGAATGTCGTCTACTGGAACACTATCTAAGAAACCATGAGTCAAGGCATACAAGATCACGACTTGTTTTTCAACTGTCAATGGTTCATGAACGGGTTGTTTCAAGACTTCCACTGTCCGACGACCACGGTTCAATTTCGCTTGAGTGGCCGCATCCAAATCACTACCAAATTTCGTGAAGGCTTCCAACTCACGGTAGGAAGCGAGGTCGATACGAAGGGTACCAGCAACCTTCTTCATAGCCTTGATTTGAGCAGATCCACCAACCCGGGAAACAGAAGATCCGGCATCAATGGCTGGACGAATACCGGCATTAAACAAACTATCTTGCAAGAAGATTTGTCCGTCTGTGATCGAAATCACATTGGTTGCGATATAAGCAGAAATATCTCCTGCTTGGGTTTCAATGATTGGAAGAGCTGTAATAGAGCCTCCACCCAATTCATCTGAAACTTTAGCTGAACGTTCCAACAAACGACTGTGGAGATAGAAGACATCCCCTGGGAAGGCTTCACGACCTGGTGGACGACGGAGAAGAAGGGACAATTCACGGTAGGCTACGGCTTGTTTTGACAAATCATCATAGACGATCAAAACATGTTTACCGTTATACATGAACTCTTCTGCCATGGCAACCCCAGCATAAGGTGCCAAATAAAGCAATGGAGACGGTTGAGAAGCCGAAGCGGTTACCACAATCGTATAATCCATAGCTCCGTATTTACGGAGAGTTTCTACTTGCGTACGAACTGTTGATTCTTTTTGACCAATCGCCACATAGATACAGATCATGTCTTGACCCTTTTGGTTCAAGATGGTATCGATGGCAATCGAAGTTTTCCCTGTTTGACGGTCCCCGATGATCAATTCCCGTTGACCGCGTCCAATTGGAACAAGGGCATCAATGGCTTTCAAACCAGTTTGTAGGGGTTCTGAGACAGATTTCCGTTGCATAACACCAGGAGCTGGTGTTTCTACTGGACGGAATTTATCTGTCACAATCTCACCCAAACCATCTACTGGTTGGCCAAGTGGGTTGACAACACGACCAATCAAGGCATCCCCCGCAGGGACTTCCATGATTTTACCTGTACGACGGACAGAGTCTCCTTCACGAATATCCGTGAAATCACCCAAGATGATGATCCCGACATCCGTTGTTTCTAAGTTTTGGGCCATCCCGTATGAGCCATTTTCAAAAATCAACAACTCACCACTCATGGCATTTTCAAGCCCATGAGCACGGGCAATCCCGTCACCAATGTAGGTTACAACACCTGTCTCAGTGACGTCAAAGTTTGGCTTGAAATTTTCAATTTGTTGCTTAATTAAAGCGCTGATTTCTTGTGCGTTAATCGCCAAAATTCACACCACTTTCTATTTCAATTTAGATTTTATAACTTGCAATTGGTGTTTGAGACTGGTATCCAACGTTTTATGATTGGCTGTCACGACAAAGCCACCAATTAAATCTGGATCGATCTTTTGTTGGATCGAGCGAACTTGAATCCCAAATTTTCTTTCGATAATGGGTACTAGCTTTTGCTCTTGAACAGGATCCAAACCAGCAACTGTCGTAACAGTGACGACAAATGCGTTGCTCAACAGTTGAATCTGATCCAAACAAATCGTTACAATGTCATAAAATAAGGCTTCACGATGATTGAGAATAACCACTTCAATCAAATGGTCGAGTAATTGTGAATCAGAGGGTTGAAAAAGTCTTAGACTTTTTGCTTTCTCTTCATCCTCTACACCGATATGAGCTAAGAAGTTAGCAAGTCCAGTCTCCTCAAAAATGCCCTTGATTTGGGTCAATTTTTCAAAGACAAGATCTTGTTCTCCTTTTTCAAAGACCAATTGAACAAAAGGCTGGGTATATTTCTCAATCACCATCAGTTGCTTTTTGTCCATTAGGCTTCTCCTAATTCATCAAGATAGCGATCGATCAGTTGGCGTTGACCTTCAGCATCCAGCTGTTGACTCAACAATTTGCTGGCAAGATTGACAGTGAGATCTGCCACATCGCCTTTGATACTGTTCAATGCTTCTTCTTTGTTATGCGCAATTTCTTGTTGCGCTTTTTCTTTCAAACGTACTGCTTCTTGAGTGGCTTCTGAAAGGATCTGAGATTTGTTCTTTTCTGCAGTTTCCTTTGCATTTTCGACAATAGACGCAGCTTCTTTGCGGCTACCTGCCAACTCTTCTTCACGTTTACTTGCTAGTTCCTCAGCTTTTTGACGAGCTGATTCTGCTCCATCAATATCATCTGTAATCTTTTTGGCACGCGCTTCTAAAATTCCATTGATATTGTTCCATGCAAATTTCTTTATTAAAAAGATTAATAATAGGAAGGAACCAGCAATGAGAATAAAGTTACCAATAATTTCACTCATTGATACATGCATTCTTCTACTCCTCCTCTACTTACTCTTCACCATTAATTTTCTTACCAATATAGATTGATGACAACATGGTAAACACATAGGCTTGGATACATGAAATAAAAATTGAAAATGCAGTCCATGCCATGCTACCAATAAAGGCAAATGGATACCAATAGAAAGCTTGGTGTGATAAGTTCACGAGCAAGCTTGCTAATACCTCACCCGCAAAGATATTTCCGAAGATCCGAAGTGCCAAGGAGGCAAAGTTCGTTAATTCTTCCAAAATATTCATGGGGGTCATAAATCCAGGTGTCACAAAAGCCTTTAAATATTCCTTCACACCACGTCGGCGAATTCCTTCTACATGGGCGATTAAGGTGATCAAAAATGAAAAGGCAAAGTCATAACCCAGGTTAGCGGTTGGTGATGTCCACAAATTGTAACCATTGGTCGTTTCGATTTTAGCCATCAATCCAATGTTATTGGCCACTAAAAGAAATAGGAAAAGAACAAACAAGAACAATGAATAGTCCTTTATATAATGTTCCCCAATATTTCCTTTGGTGAAGCCTACGACAAAGTCATATGCGTATTCCAGCACATTTTGTTTGCCCTTTGGTCGGATCGTCATTTTACGGCTGGCCCAATAAATAAAGCCAAAAACCACCAAAACAGCAATCAAGGTCATAGCAAGTAGGGTCAAATTAAAAGTTACAGGTCCAAGAGTTATCGTTGGAGTGATACTTTCTTCCAAGTTTTGACACCTCCTTTTCTAAAATAGAAGTGCTTATTTGATAATGAAGGCCATAACCAAGGTTACGAAGAAAGTACCTTCGACAAAGGCAACACCAAGAATCAAGAGGCTACGCAATTGACCAATAATTTCTGGTTGACGAGACGCAGATTTCAATAGGCTGCTCATCATCAAACCTTCTGCCAGTGATACACCAAAGCAGGCTAAACAAAGACCTAAAAATGTTAAATTCATGATGAATTCTCCTTTTATAAATTTTACCTCCTTAGTTTACTCCTAAAAGATATAATAGTCAAATATTTCCTAGAAAAGAAAGCGTTTTTGTTAAATTACGTTATTTTTTTAATATGATAATTTTTCCGACCTACGATTGATTCCTTTTAATTTTTAGACACTTTGTCCACCTCTATTCATTTTTTCTTCTAAAAAACTCTCACCTGCTCAGCAGATGAGAGAATTCGATTATTTAAAGATAGACGTTTTGAAACTGTCTGTTTGTTGCAGCAATTTCTTAAAGACTTTTTCTTTCAGTGCAACCGTATTGTCAAATTTGACAGAACCGTTACTTAGAGTAGCCTTATCTTTATCCACTGCTTCAGCAAATGCACGTTTCAAGTCTTCATAGCTATTGTATGTCTTCCCATCGATGTCAATAGCCTGCATTCCATTTTTGGCACTGGTTACCACTTCATTGAAGTAAGCTTTCTTCCAATCTTCAAGGGTACTGAATCTTCCATCAGAAATCTTCTGAATGACGAAGTCATCTCCTAGAGTGGCAAGTCCAGCTTGTTTAGACTCTTGTTTATACTTGTTTGAAGCATACCCTAAGAAGCCTTTTTCATAGCCATAATAGCCCCAAATCCTGAAAGTATTGTGTTTGAAGGACATGGCTCCAGGAGCCCCTTCACTGGTGTTCCCACCATAGATCCCTGTCATCATCGGCACAGTCACATAGGCTGAACCAAAGTCAGATGGATTATAGACGCCATTTCCAGGACCACGGTTGGTCATGAAATTATTGGTGATGAGGTCATCTACTGTATTTAAAGCAATGGCTTTTTCCTCATCACTCAACGGTCGAACCTTATCGAATTGATTCTTGGTGTTCGCTCCTCGGTATTGTTTATCAACCTTCTTGAACCAAGCATTGTTTAAGTCCTTGCTATGTTTATCCAATACAGCTTCCCCTTCTAGGTAATCCAGAAGCATGAGCGTATCGTTATAGCCTTTCATGTACCGATCAATCTCCTCACGTGAGGTGAGATCATTTGGATTTGTATTGTACCATTGGTTTCCATCGTTTTGACGTTCATAAGCCATGTTGAGACCTAAGGCTTTGTATTCCCCATTTGGATTGGATACAGATGGTGTTTGGAGCATTCCTTGGGCAAAGGCTTCAATATCTGTCCCTTCGCGGTGTCTCCACCCACCTAAGTAAACCATACGGTCATTGACGTGCGTCGTTTCGTGGGTAAAGGCAGACACCCCAAAGTCACTGACCATATCGGTCACCATGAAGAAGACAGAGTCGTCTTTATATGGATTTCCGTAAATTCGAGCTACTGCTCCCATCCGCCAATCTGTCGCATGGTAACGATCGGTTGGGCCATACAATTCACGAATTGGAGCGACATCTTTGCCACTGTTGGTATGGCCATAGCGATCTGTACTAATGCCCTTGTAGTTTTGATTATCAAGGACAGGGGTCGAAACCATATTATTGCTCTTCAAGAGTTGATTGCGAACCTTATCCGTTGCGAGACGCGACCAGAAATCTAGGTAATTTTGTTGTCCTTTAGCCACCTTGTCAATTTCCGCTTTGAAGGCAGTTCGTTCCGCTTCCGTATTCTTGCCATATTTCTCAAAGGAACTGTAGGCCATGGTATTGTAAGTTGAAATCAAGAACATATGGGCATCTTTTAAGTTCAAGAGTGGCAAGATCATTTTACCGTGAACATCATTGTTTAAGCCTTCATAAGCTCTGTGTTTGGCAGATGCGAACGCTGGATTGGTCGTCTCAGGCTCCACTATATAGACATTGTCTTTGGTTGCTTTGATGAACCAATCATTCAAGTCTCTATCACTTGTAAAGAGCTCCATATTGTACTTCAAGAAGTCATTTAGGTTACCAGAAAGAGTCGATTTAGCCACGACTTCTCGGAAGGCATCGTGGGTACGAGTCCCTTTGATATAATCTTCTTTTGAACCAATTTCGATCAAGCGATCTAAAACATCGACATTCTTCCCATAGAAGTCTGGCTTGAACAACATGAGCTGTTTGAGATGGACATCATCGAACTTCACTCCGTAATAGCGATTGAGGTAAGAAAGCCCCAGAAGTACGGCAGCCTTGTTATCTTCAATTTTCTTGATGAGTGCCCGTTTGGCAGCCTCATCCGTGTTTAATTGATGGTCTTGGTTTTCAACCAGTTGTTTGACAAAGTGAGTCAGATTGTCTTTGACTTCTTGGAAGCTTTCTTCGAGGTAAAGGTTCTTAATGGCATTGACTTTGTTAGGTCCTGTTCTACCTAGGTGCGTGTAGATTGGGTCAGATTGTAATTCGACGGGATTTAATGTTTCAACAATGGCACTAATGAGATCTCTCCGGTCTTTGTCCACCATATTCGGCGTGTAGACCACTTCACCGAGCTCCGCTACGCTGTACTCTTTCACTTGTTTGACTTTTGAATCTTTCGGTGAAATGCTAAAGATATCTTTTGTCTTATCCGAGTAATGGATCAGAATATGGTCGGCATCCCCCAGTTCTGTCACAAAGGTATTGCCTTTCATGGCCGTCACCGACAAGGCTTCTTTTGTCAAGAGAGGACTTCCTGTAGCCAATTTATTTCCTTGATCCACAATCCACTCTTTGTTGTAGAATGGTTGCAGTTTTGCAATATTGCGGTAAGCAAGTTCGCGAGTGGCATCGTAGCCATCAATTGCCTTGTATTGATCGTCTTTGCTAACAAGGTTATTGAGCGTAACTTCAATCGGTTTACTGTTGGTAAATTTATCAGCAGTGATTCCCATTGCTTCAATCTTCTGCTCAGCTTCTGCCAGCGAGATGCTTGGGATTCTACGGGAATTGTTAAAGGATTTCTTCCCTTCACTCACGCCCTCCACACTGTAATTGCGCTTGGTTCTTGAATAGGTGAAGTAATCATCTGCATCGATATCCGAGTGTCCGAAGACCATCTCACCAGTTTTGACTTTCATCATGGTGATATTGTCTTCAATAGTCCCCAAGGCCCAGTTGGTCCCGAGTAATCCACCAGATTGAACTGCTTCTTTGAGTTCAATTGAACCTTTAGCAAGTGAATTTCTGAGAACCCCTTCTTTACCTACTGTGTGGTTATTTCCACCATTTTGAGAGGAATAAACGAGACCTGCCGCTTTGGCTTTGTTACCAGTGATTTCAGCATCAACGTAAGCTTTTTCAACGACACCTTTCCAGTTCTCACCAATAACACCTGCTAGATAGCCACCTTTATTGCCAGCAGCGTGCAGTTTCCCGATGAAGGCAACATTACTGACCTTCCCACTGCCATCAATTTTATTGATGATCCCTGCTACATCGTTGTTTCCAACAACGCTTCCTGTTACTTTAACATTTTCGACAATCGCATTATTTTTTATGACACCTGCGATTGGTGCTACTCGATCTGTCCCAGGTAGGTCAATCGCAACATTTTCAAGCAAGAGATTCTTAACAGTACCACCTTCGATGTTACCAAATAACGGTCTCGTAATGTTATGGATAGCAAATTTATTGCCTTCTGTACTTTCCAATATTCCCTTGAAGGCATTGGTTACATAAGACTTGCCAGCTGGTTGCACATTACTTGCATTCATACTGCTACCAAGCTTAAAGGTACCAGTCGGATTGGCTTGCATAGCTTTTACAAGTTCGTTGAAATTGTAATAGACATCTCCTTCATGAGCTTTCGGCTTCGCAATATAATGGACATAGTCCTCACTAAACTGCTTGTCCGCAGTCCGTTGGATCAGATCTGGAGCTTTGGCTGTTATTTTGTATAAGGTCGCTCCCTCTACCGTCACTTCTTCAATTTTATCAACAGCCAGTTTTGTGACCTTATTATCATGGGTGGTAACCTTTAAGTAATAAGGTTTCACATCCAATGGTGTTTCAGACAAGAGGCTACTATCTGTCTCAAGACCTTGGTCATCCACGCTAATCAGACTGGTTTCCTTGATGTTTTTGACTTCAACTTTTTTAAGGTCAAGTCTTAGTGGCTCTTCCTTGAGAATCTCTTCTTCATCCCCATTTCCGCGGTCATAGACCATGGTCGTTGCCAGCGTATAATCCTTGTAGTAGTCTAAATCCAGTAAGGCAGCTGCTAAATCAGACTCTGAAAGGGCAAAAGTTTTCACCACTTGATCGCCCTTCTTCAACACCGCCTGGATGGACTTGATGGTCACACCCTCTGGTTTGTCTAAATGATAGCTAGCTTTGGCACTGCGCTTCAATTCTTCCTTATCGACCTGGGTCAAGGTTAAGGTTGGCTTGTCTAGTTCTTTGGTCCCTTTTTTAATGATCCGATCTTGGGCTTGTTCAACTACTTCCTCCGAAACTGTTGGAGCATCCGCAGTTTTTACACCTTTAATGGTCTTATAGACTTTGCTGATTTTCTTCTTCCCGTTTTTACCTGCTTGAGAAACTGTTTCGCTTCCTTTCAGCAAGGTGGCATCCTGTTCGATTACCGTCTTAAATGGAATTTCCTCAAAAGAAATATCCTCTGTTTGGCCTTCAATCACCTTACTTCCACGACTAATTTTTTCTGTCACAGGAGCTTTTACCGTTTCAGTTGTCGTGCTGAGGGGCTCTCCAACCTTTTCGCCATTGACCGTTTTATAAACACGGCGAATTTCCTGGCTACCAGCTTCGCCTTTCTGAAGGAGGATTTCTTCATCGGTGTAACGATTGGCATCCGTTACATACTCTGTTTCATATGGAAGGATTACCGTTTCTGTCTCCGTCACTGTCCCTTCGGTCACTTGGTAGGCTGGATTCTCTGATTGAACAGGAGCTTCGCCAACATGACCTTCTTCTTGTGTCCCTTTAGCTTCCACTACTCCTGTATAGGCTGGAGCCTCTGGTTGAACAGGAGCTTCTCCCACGTGACCTTCTTCCTGCGTCCCTTTAGCTTCCACTACTCCTGTATAGGCTGGAGCCTCTGGTTGAACGTGAGCTTCTCCCACGTGACCTTCTTCCTGCGTCCCCTTTGCTGTTACAACTGGAGAAGGGCTTGGTTGAGGGGTTGGTTGCGCATCTTCTTTTGTACCGACGGCAATAATTTGCGAAACCGGTTCTTTAGTGAGCTTGCTTTCAGCTACTCTGCGAACTTCTTGTCCATCTACTACACTCACTTCCGTAAATATAGTCCGCTCTCCATTTTGGCCAGCAGTCAGCACCCTAGTTTGCCCTTTGGCTAATGTAGGATCAGCTTGGTTGATAATTTCAAATGGGATAGGCTCAGTAGAGACTTCAAGGCTTGGTTTTTCAACTTGAGGAAAGGCTGGAGCGACTTCTGGGGTCACACGCGCTTGTGCTTCCACTTGTGGAATCCCTGTGCTTCTTTTGATCGTCCCTGCTACAGAAAATTTCGTTTCCTGCTTAGCCTTTGTTTCTTGTGAATCCGTCTTTTGGACTGGCGAGTAGTGCAGATAGCCCACATAGTCGTAGCCGTCAATTTGAATCACGCCATTTGCAAGATCTTTGCTCGATGAGATCGCAAGATCCTGATTATAAGCGCGAAAAATTTGATTTTGTAGCGCAGCGACTTCAACTGGAACTAAAAGACTTTGTCCCATGGCTCCAATCAAAAGGACGCCCATGACCTTCTTCCGGTGCTTTTTAGAAAGTAAGAGGACCGCAAATGAAGCTGTGGCTAGACTTAGGCCAAAGAGGGCGATTTCCTGACTTCCTGTTTGGGGAAGAACTGGCTGAGTTGCCTCCTTCTTCTTATAGACTAAATAGAAGGTATCTTCATTTTGGTATTCTTCAGGAATTGCATGAATTACCTGTTTTTTTTCATCAGCAGTTAGCTCTTCTTCTGTCACATATCCTAAGTGAACGTTTGCAGGTAGGGTCACCTGATCAGCTTTGACAGGACGAGCTCCTAACAGACTTCCTCCCAATAAAAAGGCTCCAATGGCCACTGGACCAACCCCAACGGATAATTTCCGAATCGAATATTTGGTCTTCTTTTCAAAAAATTGTTTTGCTTTTTTCATCCTAAAATTCCTATATAGTAATATTCAAACCTCAGGTCAAAGCCTTATTTTATATGGAGAAGGAAAATAGTTTCCGAAAACAAGGAACTTCCCGAGATTTTTTACCTTCACCTATCTTATCTTTTTTCTTCTATTTTAGCAAGCACTAAAACTCAAAAAAATAAACTGTTTTATTTATAGGAAGAAAGCAAAACAAAAAACGCCTCGAAAGGCGTTTGTATCATAGTTCTATTTATAAGGATTGGTACAAATCATTGTATCGTTGACTAGCCGTATCCCATGAGAAGTCACGAGTCATAGCTTGCTCTTGCAGACCATACCAAGCCTGTTTGTCTTTGTAGTAGACAGCCAAAGCTTCATCAACTGCCCAGTTAAACCAATAGCCAGACAAATTATTGAAGCTAAAGCCTGTTCCACTTCCATCAACAACATTATACGGTTGAACCGTATCTCGAAGTCCGCCGACTTCATGCACCAAAGGAAGGGTTCCATAACGCATGGCCATCATTTGAGAAAGACCACACGGTTCAAAGCGGCTTGGCATCAAGAAGACATCTGACGCTGCATAGATTTCTTGGGCCAATTGGACATCAAATGTGATATTAGCTGAAAGTTTATCTGAGTAGGCTTGACCGAACCAAGCAAAGGCATTTTCAAATCCAGGATCTCCTGTACCGAGCAAGACAATCTGAATATCCTTTTGCAAGAGTTGATGCAACTCTTCTACCACAACATCAAAACCTTTTTGGCGTGTCAAACGAGAGACGATCCCAAACAAAGGTACATCATCGCGAACGGGTAGACCGACACGTTCTTGAAGAGCTCGTTTACTAGCTGCTTTACCTGAAAGATCTGAGAGACTGAAGTGATACGTCAGAAGCGGATCAGTTTCAGGATTATATAGATCCGCATCAATCCCGTTAACAATACCGGTCACCTTGCCAGACTCCATCCGAAGGATCTGATCCAAGCCACAACCATATTCAGAAGTCATAATCTCATGTGCATAACTAGGAGATACGGTTGTCACACGGTCAGCATATAGAATGCCGGCTTTCATCCAATTCAGGCAATCATTCCACCGAAGCGTTCCGTCTGCATAGCGTTCAAATCCCACTCCGAATAGATCCCATAACATTCCTGGGTCAAACTGACCTTGGAATTCCAAATTATGGATGGTCAATACTGTCTTAATCCCATGATAAGCTTGAATCCAACGGTATTTCTCCTTAAGCAAGAAAGGAATCATCGCTGTATGGTAATCATGTGCATGAAGAACATCTGGAATGAAGTCAACCCGTTCCATCGTTTCTAAGGCCGCAAGCTGGAAGAAGGCAAAGCGTTCGCCATCATCAAAGTCACCATACACATGGCCTCTAAAGAAATAGTGTTGGTTATCAATAAAGTAAAAGGTGACTCCATCGCGCACAATGCGTTTCACACCAACATATTGACTTCTCCAGCCAACTTTGGTCTCAAAATGCAAGACATCTTCGATTTGATCTCCAAACTTGGCCTCTACCATATCATAGTATGGGAGGATCACGCGCACATCATGACCACTTTTAGCTAAGGATTTAGGAAGAGCGCCAATGACGTCTCCCAACCCCCCTGTTTTAGAAAACGGTGCTCCTTCAGCTGCAACAAATAATAGTTTCATTAGACAATATCCTCTGTAACAATCGTTCCTTTTTTAACCACGACAGGTGCTTCTTCTGTCCCACGAATCGTCACACCAGCAGCCACTTCGGCCCCCTTATCCAGGATGGCATGTTCGACGATTGCATTTTCATGAATTACAACACCAGGGAAAAGAAGACTACTACGGACTTCTGAACCTTGATGAAGGTGTACCCGGCGTGAAACAACAGAGCGTTCAACGGTTCCTTCTACAATACTACCAGAAGCAAATTGGGACGATTTGATATTTGAAGTCTTGGAATAATAAGTCGGCTCTTCATTCTTCACTTTTGTATACACCTTTTGATTTGGTGAAAAGAGCTTCATGAATTTTTGGTTTTCCAACATATCCAAGTTTGCTTGATAATAGGATTCAACTGAGTGAATATTTGCTAGGTAGCCTGTATATTCAAAAGCAAAAGCATTGTATTCCACCGCCAAATCACGCAAGATATAGCGCAATTTTTGTGGGTATTCTTTCTTAGCTTCTTCTTCTATTTTTTCAATCAACCAAGGAGTATCCACAATAAAGACATCTGTTGACATGTTGTATACTTCATCAGGATCCTTGCCATCAAAAAGTTTTTGCTCTGTAACATGGTCTGTTTCATCAATTTCCAAGACAGCATTCACTTCAGAGATATTTTGAAGATGCAACTTTTTATAAACCACTGTAATCGGACGATCAATGGTATTATGAAGGTGGAAAATCTGATTGAGGTCAATATTCATTAATACATCACAGTTCAAAGCAACTGTTTGGTTAGAACCAGACCGTTTCAAGTAGGTCAATAATTGTTGGTAGTATTCTGGCCCTACCGTTGTATTTTCAACTGGAGTATTATAGATTCCGAGGTAATAGTGGCTCAATAAAGTAGACAAGCCCCACTCACGACCTGAACGAATATGGTCAAAGACCGAACTAATATTTTCTTGTTGGAAAATCCCAAAAACACTACGAATACCAGCATTTGCAAGACTAGACAATGGGAAGTCGATTAAGCGGTATTTCCCATCAAACGGTAGGGATGCTACCGGACGATGGCTAGTCAAAGTGGACATATCATGATACCCAACTGTATTTCCTAAAATGGCTGAATATTTATCAATCTTCATCTGTTGCTACCCCCACTTTTTCATTGTAACCGACAACTTGTACTTCCTCTGTTCCATCAATCACGACACCTTCTGCAATGACTGCACCTTCCCCGATAATCGCGCGTTTCACGACAGCTCCTTTACCGATTATGGCATTGCTCATCACGACAGCATCTTCGACAACTGCTCCTTCACGAACTTGAGCTTCTGTTGATAAGATGGAGTGTTTGACTGTACCGTCTACCGAACAACCGTCGACGACAAGAGAATCTTCGACGTGGCCATGTTCCCCAAAGAAGTTCGGTGGAGAAATGAGGTTGCGTGAATAGATTTTCCAGTGACGATCGCGACTATCCAAGGCATTATTTGGATCGATATATTCCATATTGGCTTCCCAAAGAGACTCAATCGTACCAACGTCTTTCCAATAACCATTGAATTCATAAGCATAAACACTTTCGCCTGATTCTAGATAAGTTGGAATGACATTTTTACCGAAGTCTGACATATCGATATCACTCTTTTCAGCAGCAATCAACATATTGCGCAGACGAGCCCAGTCAAAGATGTAAATCCCCATGGAAGCCTTGGTAGATTTTGGTTCAGCTGGTTTTTCTTCAAATTCGACAATCCGATTATTGGCATCTGTATTCATGATTCCAAAACGGCTTGCTTCCTTCAAAGGTACATCTAGGACGGCAACAGTCAAGCTTGCATTATTATCCTTGTGCGCTTGAAGCATATCATCGTAATCCATCTTATAGATGTGGTCCCCAGATAAAATCAAGACATATTCCGGATTGATGCTATCGATATAGTCGATGTTTTGGAGGATAGCATGGCTAGTTCCTTCAAACCAACGATTTCCTTCACTAGCTGAATAAGGTTGGAGAATAGACACACCCGTATTGATTCCATCCAAACCCCAGCTGGAACCATTCCCAATATGGCTGTTAAGGGCAAGTGGCTGGTACTGTGTAATCACACCAACATTGTGAATTCCTGAGTTGGCACAGTTTGATAGCGCAAAATCGATAATCCGATAGCGCCCACCAAATTGAACCGCAGGTTTTGCGATGTTTTTGGTTAATTTTCCAAGACGTGTTCCTTGCCCACCGGCAAGAATTAAAGCGAGCATTTCATTCTTCATTGACTACTTCCTCTTTTTAAAGCCTGGACTCCCATAGAGTCAACCGATCGTCATTTCTTATCTGATGTTTTAGATTTTGTCTTACGCACCTTGCGTTTCACCTTCCAAATGCTAGCACCTAAAGCCGGCAAAGTAAAGGTCAAGGTTTGTTCATAATCCTTCCACAGTCCCTCTTGAGACTGAACTGTCGGATTGTGCTCTTTCCAGACACCTCCCCATTCTTCTAATTCTGTATTCCAAATTTCTTCATAGACCGCTGATACAGGCACACCAATCGTAAAGTCCTTGCGTTCTACTGGTGCCATATTGAAAACGCACACCAAAAGATCGCCCTTACGATTTTTCCGGACCATAGACAAGACGCTCTGATCCCGGTTATCTGCATCAATAATCTCTAAGCCATCAAAGCTATCATCAATCTCCCACAATTCCTTGTGTTCCTTGTAGAAATGATTGAGCTGAGAAGTGAAACGACGCATCTTGGCGTTCATTTCATCCTCTAGATTGCCCCATTCCAGTTGCTCTTCTGACTTCCATTCCAAAAATTGACCAAATTCCGAACCCATAAAGAGTAATTTTTTTCCTGGATGGCAAATCTGATAGGTCAAAAGGTTACGGAGTCCAGCAAATTGATTGTAACGATCTCCCCACATCTTGTGCATCAAACTCTTCTTGCCATGCACTACTTCATCATGTGAAAACGGAAGAAGGAAATTTTCAGAAAATGCATACATATAACTAAAGGTTACCAGATTAAAGTCAAATTTCCTGTAGACCGGGTCTTCCTCATAGAATCGGAGAATATCATTCATCCAACCCATATTCCATTTATAGTCAAAACCAAGACCACCTTCTTCTTCAGGGCCTGTGACCTTTTGACCAGCAGAACTTTCTTCTGCAATCATCATAACATCTGGGTGTTCGTTCTTGATAATCGCATTCAAACGTCTGAGGAAATGAACCCCTTCATAGTTGAGGTTTCCCCCATCAATATTTGGTGTCCATGGACCGCTATCGTAATCAAGATAGAGCATATTGCTCACGGCATCAACCCGAATTCCATCTAAATGATAGGTGTCAATCCAAAACTTCAAACTAGAAATCAAGAATGATTGTACTTGATTTTTTCCTAAATCGAAGTTCAAAGCTCCCCAACCATAGTTATGGGCCCGATGTTCATCCTGATACTCAAAAGTTGGTGTTCCATCATAATAAGCCAAGGCATCATCATTGATAATGAAATGACCAGGTACCCAATCCACGATAACACCGATATTATTGAGATGACATTCTTCCACGAAGTCTTGAAACTCTTCTGGACTACCATAAGTCTGTTCGAGTGCAAAATAACCCATGAGCTGATATCCCCAGCTCAGTCCCAATGGGTGGGCCATAACTGGCATAAATTCCACGTGAGTGTAGTTCATCTCAACTAGATAAGGAATCAGTTCTTCTTTTAGTTGTTTAAAGGTATAGGAACTGTGATCTTCATTTCGTTTCCACGATCCTGCGTGCACCTCATAGATATTAACAGGTCGTTCCTTAAAACCAAGCTTTTTACGGCGTGCCCTCCAAAGACCATCTTTCCAGTTTTTCTCTGGGATGGTCTTAATAATAGATCCTGTATTGGGTCTCTTTTCCATCCATAACGCTAGAGGATCAATTTTTTGTACCTGATGACCATTTTGTCGCGTCACCAAGTACTTGTATATATCTCCCTCTTTTGCATCGGGACAGAAGACTTCCCAGACGCCTCCTTCATTACGAACCATTGGAATTCTACGGGCTTCCCAATCAGTGAAATCACCAATCAGATCAACAGCCTGTGCATTTGGAGCCCATACACGGAAGGTGTAACCTTCTTGATCTCCTTCGAACTCTTTGTGAGCTCCTAAGTACTCTTGAAGACGGAAATTATCCCCTCTTCCAAACGTCCATAAGTCTGTGCTTCTATCCATAAACTCACCTCTTTATATTTTTGAAAGCGTTTTCTACGTGTTTTTATTTTACTATAAAATCACTTAATTTTCAAGCTTATTCCTGTAAAATCATGTAAAATTATCAGGAAAATTTTTGTCATTTTCTATCCCGAACTTTTTCTTTGTTCTCTTCGTTTTCCTCCTAATCTTACTTATGATTATACTATATATCTTAGGGATTTCAAACAAAAAACCGAACAACCCTTCTAATATTTTTATTACTAGCTAGTTGATTACGAATAAAAACAAACATTTCTCTTGTTTCATTAGAAAAAATCATATAAGAAAAGACTAAGACAGAATTGTCTTAGTCTTGTTCGACTCTTAGTCTACATTCACATATTCTTTTGAAAGTTCAAGAACTTCTTCCATTGTTGAACATTCAGTCAGAGCACGGTTAGCGTATTCTTGCATTTTAGCAGTGTCCAATTTCTTCATCAAGCTACGTGTACGAAGGACAGATGTAGCTGACATAGAGAACTCATCCAAGCCCATTCCGACAAGAAGTGGAACAGCAGTTTGGTCACCGGCCATTTCACCACACATACCAGCCCATTTACCTTCAGCGTGAGCCGCTTTGATCACATTGTTGATCAAGCGAAGGATAGATGGGTTATATGGTTGGTAAAGGTATGAAACTTGTTCGTTCATACGGTCAGCAGCCATTGTGTATTGGATCAGGTCGTTTGTACCAATTGAGAAGAAATCAACTTCTTTAGCAAATTGATCAGCAAGCATTGCCGCAGCTGGAATTTCAATCATGATACCTACTTGGATATCATCTGCAACCGCTACCCCTTCAGCAACCAATTTCGCTTTTTCTTCCTCGAGAATTCCTTTAGCAGTACGGAACTCAGTCAACAAAGCAACCATTGGGAACATAATCCGCAATTTACCGTGAACAGATGCACGAAGTAAAGCACGCAATTGTGTACGGAACATTTGGTTACCTGTCTCAGAAATAGAGATACGCAAAGCACGGAAACCTAAGAATGGGTTCATTTCTTTAGGAAGATCGAAGTAAGGGAGTTCTTTATCTCCACCGATATCCATTGTACGAACGACAACAGGTTTACCGTTCATACCTTCAAGAACAGCTTTGTATGCTTCGTATTGATCATCTTCAGTTGGGAAGTCTTGAGAATCCATGTACAAGAATTCTGTACGGTAGAGACCAACAGCTTCTGCACCGTTATCATTTACACCTTCAACGTCTTTAGGTGTACCGATGTTAGCAGCCAATTCGAAATGTTTTCCATCGGCAGTAACTGTTTGAGCATCTTTAAGGAGAGCCCATTCAGCTTTTTGTTTCGCGTAAGCTTCACCAGCTGCTTTGAACTCTGCGATTTGTTCTTCAGTAGGGTTGATCACCACTTCACCAGTGATCCCTGAAACAGCCAAAACATCGCCATCTTTGACAAGTTCTGTAATATTGTTTGTACCGAGAACGGCTGCAATTTCAAGTGTACGCGCCATGATAGCTGAGTGACTGGTACGTCCACCGATGTTAGTAACAAAGGCTTTTACGTACTTTTTGTTCAACTGAGCTGTATCAGATGGTGTCAAGTCATGCGCTACCACGATTGCTTCTTCATTGATAGAAGCAGGGTTAGGCAATTTCTTACCAAGCAAGTTAGCAAGCACACGTTTTGTAACGTCACGAATATCCGCTGCACGTTCTTGCATGTAAGGATTGTCTTCCATTCCTTCAAAGATCGCAATGAACATGTCAGTGACTTCTTTTAAGCCTGCTTCTGCATTGATTTTTTTTGTACGAATCGTTTCTTTGATCTGACCAACCATTTCAGGGTCAGCGAGAACCATCATATGCGCATCAAAAACTTGCGCTGCTTCTTCACCAAGGCTTGCTACTGCATTCTCCCGAATAAGAGAAAGCTCGTTTTGTGAAGCTTCAAGAGCTGCATCCAAACGAGCTTCTTCTGCACTTGTATCTTCGACTGAAACTGTCTCAAATGATAAGTCTGGTTGAATGAGCAAATATGCCTTAGCAACGGCAACACCGTCAGATGCTGCAATTCCTTTTAGCATTTTTGTCATATTTTAAGCCAATCCTTCTTTAGTCATTGTTTCTGAGATAGCTGCGATAGCATCATCAGCGTCAGCACCTTCGGCAGAAATCACAACGTCAGCACCTTGACCAACACCAAGGCTCATAACACCCATGATTGATTTCAAGTTAACTGATTTACCTTTGTATTCAAGAGTGATGTCTGATGCAAATTTACTTGCAGTTTGAACCAACAAAGTTGCTGGACGTGCGTGGATACCTGTTTCTGCCACAATGTGGAAATCTTTAGAAGCCATAATTGGACTCTCCTTTTAAAAAATAGTTTTGAGCTACCTTTTGATAACCCTTACAATTTGGTATTATATCATCTTTTGAAATATTTTTCAAGATTTTTATCACTGACTTACAGAAAAAGACTGCGAAAAATCGCAATTTTAATACATTTTAACGCTATTTCTAGGAATATATGAAACAACCTTTCAATTTTCTACTATATAAAAGGTCAAATTTTCCCTCTATTTTCAATGATTTTATTTTTCAAACCACAGGATATTGATTTATAAGAATATTATTCCTAGTTAAAGATGCTTAGAAACCTATTCCTATCCTCTTTTTTGGAAATACGCATCCTTTACAAACCACAATATATTGTGGTCTAAAAACACCATTCCATATCTTTGCACAATATTTAGTTAAATTTTGTTGACAAGTAACTGGAATTTGTTTATACTGATTACAGATTTATATTTCGATAGGAGAACGGAAAAGAAATGGTAACCATTTATTCAAAAAATAATTGTGTTCAGTGCAAAATGACGAAGCGATTCCTTGATAGCAATCACGTAGAATACCGCGAAATTAACTTAGACGAACAGCCACAATTTGTAGAGCATGTTAAGAGCCTCGGTTTCAACGCTGCTCCAGTTATTCAAACACCAGATGAAGTATTTTCTGGTTTTCAACCAGCTAAGTTGAAGAAACTTTCTTAATAAACACAGTATTTTTCTTGAATAAGGTCTAGCGTTAGCAACCTAACACTAGACTTTTTACTTGTAAAGAGAGGACTTCTCCTCTTCATTTTTTTGAACTAGAAAAGGATTATTATGGGATTAAAATCTCTTGAAGATGTGACGTATTTTCGTCTTAATAATGAAATCAACCGTCCAGTAAACGGCCAAATCATGCTTCATAAGGATAAAGAAGCTTTGGATGCTTTCTTTAAAGAAAATGTTGTACCAAATACTAAAACCTTTGACTCGATTACAGACAAGATTCAGTACCTTCTCGAGCACAATTACATTGAGAGAGCATTTATCGAGAAATACCGTCCTGAATTTTTAGAGGAATTGGCCCAATTTATCAAAGACCAAAACTTCCAATTCAAGTCCTTCATGGCGGCCTATAAATTCTATAACCAATATGCTCTGAAAACAAATGATGGAGAATACTATCTTGAAAGCATGGAAGACCGTGTCTTCTTCAATGCTCTCTATTTTGCAGATGGAAATGAAGCTATCGCGCGAGACATCGCAAACGAAATTATCCACCAACGCTACCAACCAGCTACTCCTTCTTTCTTAAACGCTGGACGTGCCCGCCGTGGAGAATTGGTTTCATGTTTCTTGATCCAAGTAACCGATGATATGAATGCGATCGGACGTTCTATCAACTCTGCCCTTCAACTGTCTCGTATCGGTGGTGGGGTTGGAATTTCCCTCAGCAACCTTCGTGAAGCCGGAGCACCGATCAAAGGGTATGAAGGAGCAGCTTCTGGGGTCGTACCTGTTATGAAACTCTTTGAAGATAGCTTCTCTTACTCTAACCAATTGGGACAACGGCAAGGGGCTGGGGTTGTTTACCTCAACGTCTTCCACCCAGACATCATCGCCTTCCTGTCTACTAAGAAAGAAAATGCTGATGAAAAAGTTCGGGTGAAGACTCTTTCACTTGGTGTCGTCGTGCCAGATAAGTTCTACGAGTTGGCTCGTAAAAATGAAGAAATGTACCTCTTCAGCCCATACTCTGTGGAACGTGAATACGGAGTACCATTTAACTACATCGACATCACTGAAAAATACGATGAGTTAGTCGCTAATCCAAATATCCGCAAGACAAAAATTAAGGCACGTGATTTGGAAACTGAAATTTCTAAATTGCAACAAGAATCTGGTTACCCTTATGTGGTCAACATTGATACAGCCAACCGGGCTAACCCTGTTGATGGGAAAATCATCATGAGTAACTTGTGTTCAGAGATCCTACAGGTTCAGGAACCAAGCTTGATCAACGATGCCCAAGAATTTGTTCAAATGGGAACAGACGTCTCATGTAACCTTGGTTCAACCAACGTGGTCAACATGATGACTTCACCTGATTTTGGTCGTTCGATTCGTGCCATGGTTCGTGCTTTAACCTTCGTTACAGATAGCTCTCATATCGTGGCCGTTCCAACAATTGACCACGGAAATAAACTGGCGCATTCGTTCGGACTTGGAGCTATGGGACTTCACAGCTACCTTGCGCAACAATTGATTGAATACGGATCACCTGAGTCTGTTGAGTTCACAAGTATCTACTTCATGCTCATGAACTACTGGACTCTCGTAGAATCTAACAACATCGCGCGCGAACGTGGTGTTACCTTCCACAACTTCGAAAAATCTGATTATGCCAACGGTACTTACTTTGATAAGTACACGACTGGAGAATTTGTACCAAAATCTGATCGCGTCAAAGAACTCTTTAAAGATATCTTTATCCCAAGTGCAGAGGATTGGGCAGAACTGCGTGCTAAAGTTCAAGCAGATGGTCTTTACCACCAAAACCGCCTAGCTGTCGCACCAAATGGATCTATCAGCTACATCAATGACGTATCTGCTTCTATCCACCCAATTACACAGCGGATTGAAGAACGCCAAGAGAAAAAAATCGGTAAGATCTACTACCCTGCAGCAGGATTGTCAACGGAAACGATTCCTTACTACACTTCTGCCTACGACATGGATATGCGAAAAGTCATCGATGTCTATGCTGCTGCAACTGAGCATGTAGATCAAGGTCTTTCACTGACCCTCTTTATGCGTAGCGACATTCCAAAAGGGCTCTACGAATGGAAAACAGAAAACAAACAAACCACTCGTGACTTGTCTATCCTTCGGAACTACGCCTTTAACAAGGGTATCAAGTCTATCTACTACGTTCGTACCTTTACAGATGATGGTGGAGAAGTTGGCGCCAACCAATGTGAAAGCTGTGTCATCTAATCCGCTATCCTAGATAGCTATCAAAAGTCGGTTCGCCGACTTTTTGTGCGGTATTCTATCAATTTATGGTAGAATAGTAACGATTGAATGAATAGAAAAAGAAAGTGATGCAAATGGAAACATACTACAAAGCCATTAACTGGAATGCGATCGAAGATGTCATCGATAAATCGACCTGGGAAAAACTGACAGAGCAATTCTGGTTGGATACGCGTATCCCTTTGTCAAACGACTTGGACGACTGGAGAAAGTTGTCGAATAAAGAAAAAGACCTAGTTGGTAAAGTCTTTGGGGGATTAACTCTTTTAGATACCATGCAATCTGAAACAGGTGTTCAGGCTCTTCGTGCAGATATTCGTACTCCCCATGAAGAAGCTGTCTTTAACAACATCCAATTTATGGAATCAGTCCATGCTAAGTCGTACTCTTCTATCTTTTCGACCTTGAATACCAAGTCAGAAATCGAAGAGATTTTCGAATGGACCAACACCAATCCTTTCCTTCAAAAGAAAGCAGAAATCATCAACGAAATCTACCTCAATGGGACTCCCCTTGAAAAGAAAGTTGCCAGCGTCTTCCTTGAAACCTTCCTCTTCTATTCTGGTTTCTTCACACCTCTCTACTATCTTGGAAACAACAAATTGGCCAACGTAGCTGAGATCATCAAGTTGATCATTCGGGACGAATCTGTTCACGGAACCTATATCGGCTACAAGTTCCAACTTGGATTTAACGAATTACCAGAAGAAGAACAAGAGAAACTCAAAGAGTGGATGTATGATCTGCTCTACACCCTCTATGAAAACGAAGAAGGCTACACAGAGAGCCTCTATGATGGTGTGGGCTGGACAGAGGAAGTCAAGACCTTCCTTCGCTACAACGCCAATAAAGCCCTCATGAACTTGGGACAAGATCCGCTCTTCCCTGACTCAGCAGATGACGTTAACCCAATTGTCATGAACGGAATCTCAACCGGTACTTCTAACCACGACTTCTTCTCTCAAGTCGGAAATGGTTACCTTCTCGGTGAAGTAGAAGCCATGCAGGATGACGATTACAATTACGGACTATAAGAAGAAAAACCTTTCCAGACGGAAAGGTTTTTTTGTAGATATTTTTTGAGAATGATCGCTTAGGACTTGTAAAGACCGTAAAAATAAGAATTAAAGTATTCCTGAAAAAATATAATTGACATCTAATTTTCAGAAACATTCAAATAGATACTGGAAATTTCCGCCGTGAGAAAAGTGCCTGAGACTTAATAGTCTCAAGCACTCGGAATTCTTGAGACCTTAGTCTCAAGAATTAGTCATGGAACTTCGTAGAAGTTCGCTGACGTCCGTACTCACCTAAGGAAATTTTATCAGTAGTCTTTTAAATTCAATCTGATACTTACCCTAAGGTATTTCTATTCTTTCTTACAATTTACCTGCTACGGCATCCAACAATTCTTGGATCTTCGCTTGGTTGCTTCCTCCTGCCATGGCCATGTCTGGTTTACCACCACCACGCCCATCGACGATTGGAGCCAATTCTTTGATCACATTACCTGCATGCACTTCTTTTGTCTTGCTAGCTACAAGGACGTTTACCTTATCACCGATTGCTGCGACAAGAACAAGTACATCAGAGTAGTCTTTTTGTTTCCAGTTATCGGCAAATGTACGAAGGGCACCTGCATCTGATACAGAAACTTGGCTGGCAATGTAACGGTGGCCGTTTGCTTCTTGAACATTCTTGAAGACATCACCTGCTGCAGCTGCTGCTGCTTTTTCCTTCAATTCTGCATTTTCTTTTTGCAATTGACGGAGTTGTTCTTGAAGACCTTCCACCTTATGAGGGACTTCTTTGAGTTGAGGTGCTTTCAAGGTTGCTGCGACTGCTTTCAGAGCATCTTCTTGTTCACGGTAAGCTTCGAAGGCTTCCTTACCAGTCACTGCCAAGATACGACGAGTTCCTGATCCGATCCCTTCTTCTTTGACAATCTTGAAGAGACCAATTTCAGAAGTATTGCCTACGTGGGTACCACCACAGAGTTCCACTGAGTAGCCACCAATGGTTACAACACGGACTTCTTTACCGTATTTCTCACCAAAGAGGGCCATGGCTCCCATTTCTTTAGCAGTATCGATATCTGTTTCAATCGTTTCGACTGCGATCGCTTCCCAAATCTTTTCATTGACTTGTTGTTCAATAGCGCGCAATTCTTCAGGAGTTACGGCTTGGAAGTGAGTGAAGTCAAAGCGAAGGAATTCTACCTCGTTGAGAGATCCTGCTTGGGTTGCGTGGTTACCAAGGATATTGTGAAGAGCCGCATGGAGCAAGTGAGTGGCTGTGTGGTTCTTCATGACACGATGACGACGATTGGTATCAATAGCCAAGGTGTATTCTTGGTTCAAGGCAAGAGGGGCAAGAACTTCAACAGTATGAAGTGGTTGTCCATTTGGTGCTTTTTGAACATCTGTTACTGTAGCAACGACATTTCCTGCAGCATCCAAGATTTGACCATGGTCCGCAACTTGTCCACCCATTTCAGCGTAGAATGGAGTTTCTGCAAAGATCAGTGATGCAGTCCCTTCAGATACAGCTTCTACTTCTGCATTGTCCGCTACGATAGCCACCAACTTAGAAGGCAATTGGCTGGCATTGTAGTTGAAGCTACTTTCAACTGTAATGTTTTGAAGGGTTTCATTTTGCATCCCCATGGATCCACCTTTGACAGCAGATGCACGCGCCCGTTCTTGTTGTTCCTTCATAGCCGCTTCAAAACCGTCACGATCGACTGTCATTCCAGCTTCTTCAGCGATTTCTTCTGTCAATTCTACTGGGAATCCGTATGTATCATAAAGTTTAAAGACATCTTGACCAGCAATCACTGTTTGACCTTTGGCTTTCAAGTCTTCAACGATGGTTTGAGCAAAGTGTTGACCAGAATTCAAAGTACGAGCAAACGATTCTTCTTCACTCTTGATAATTTTCTCGATGAAGTCTTGTTTTTCAAGTACTTCTGGGTAGTAACTTTCCATGATCTTCCCAACGGTTGGAACCAATTTATACAAGAAGGTTCCTTCAATCCCCAATTTTTGACCATGCATGGAAGCACGGCGAAGGAGACGACGAAGAACGTAGCCGCGTCCTTCATTACCAGGAAGAGCTCCATCTCCAATCGCAAATGAAAGCGAACGGATGTGGTCAGCAATCACCTTGAAGCTCATGTTGTCGCCATCTGGATCATAGGTTTTACCAGACATCTTTTCCACTTCACGGATGATCGGCATGAAGAGGTCAGTTTCAAAGTTTGTTTTCGCCCCTTGGATAACGGCTACCAAACGTTCCAAACCTGCGCCCGTATCAATGTTCTTGTGTGGCAATTCCTTGTATTCGCTACGAGGAACAGCAGGGTCAGCGTTAAATTGTGACAAGACAATGTTCCAAATTTCGATGTAACGGTCGTTTTCGATATCTTCTGCAAGCAGACGAAGACCGATATTTTCAGGGTCAAAGGCTTCTCCACGGTCAAAGAAGATTTCTGTATCTGGTCCAGAAGGTCCCGCACCGATTTCCCAGAAGTTGTCTTCGATTGGAATCAAGTGACTTGGATCCACACCAACAGCAATCCAACGGTTGTATGAATCCTTGTCGTCAGGGTAATAGGTCATGTAAAGTTTGTCTTTGGGGAAGTCAAACCATTCCGGACTTGTCAAAAGCTCATAAGCCCACGTAATGGCTTCATCACGGAAGTAATCTCCGATAGAGAAGTTCCCCAACATTTCAAACATGGTATGGTGACGAGCAGTCTTCCCTACGTTTTCGATATCGTTGGTACGGATAGCTTTTTGAGCATTGGTAATCCGTGGATTTTCAGGTTTGATGGTTCCATCGAAGTATTTCTTAAGAGTGGCAACCCCTGAGTTGATCCATAAAAGCGTTGGGTCGTTTACAGGAACCAAGCTAACAGATGGTTCTACAGAGTGGCCTTTGCTTGCCCAGAAATCAAGCCACATTTGACGGACTTGTGCACTAGATAATTGTTTCATATTTGTCTCCTAATTTTTTTAAGATTAATTTGCGCCAGCTTCTAACATTTCGACATAATCGATGGCGACACAAAGTGAGATGACTAAATCAGCGTATTCATCCTCATACACCGATACTTGGTAGGTAGAGGTTAGATGAAAGAGTTCCTTGCTAATCTCAGCGACGATTTGATCCCGATCATCGAATAATTTGAATTCTAGGTCCCAGATATTTCCTTGTACCCGCAGTCCCAAATCTTCGATATCGTACCTATCCCTGAAGAGCGTCAGCTTTTTATGGATAAAAAAGCTGTCCCCATCCTTCAACTCAACCACAAACTTAGGAAGAAGGCTGATTGGTTTTTTAGTAATGTGGCTCACTTCTTGTCCATTCTTATCATAGATGGTAAAAGTCTTGGGAATCTTAAGAAAAGATCCCTCAACCTGGTATTCAACATTTCCCAACTCATCTTTGATATCGAACCGCTCGCCACCCAATCGAAATTTTTGTTTCACTTGATAGGTTCGCATCTTTTGATCTCCTTTAAAAAGCTTCTGACAACTGTCCGCAAACAAAAGACAAGTCACCAAACGAAGGGCGAAAAACCGCGGTACCACCTTCATTCAATGAACTTGTCATTCTTATTTTCATATGCAATTGTCTCAGCTGAGTAGCAAAATCATTTCTCTTCCATGGCTCGCACCCCCGCCACTTCTCTGATTCCGAGTAACAATGATTCATTCTCAACTATTTCATTATACAAGTTCCAAAAGGAACCGTCAACTATTTTTTAGATGATGAGCTACTATCACTTGTTTCAACACCGATATTTTGCAAATATTGGTTGAAAGTAGATTTGAAGGCATCATCTTTAACCTTAATATTGGCATTGGTCATCGCTTTAGCTATAATACTACGGATGTAATTAGTATCTTGCTTACGACCTTCAATAATGATCTCTTTCAAACGTTTTTCGTATTTCTTCCAGTCCGAACCTTTTTCTGTCTTCTTATTCAATTTGACAATATAGTAGCTAGCTGAGTAGTTTTGACCTGCTGATACTGTGATCACATCTGAAATGCCGTTTTCATCCAACTTAAAGGCTGCTTCTTTGACTTGAGATGGGATATCTGCTGTTCCTGAATCGAACTTGACTTCACCACCTTTGTCTTTTGTAGCGGTATCTGTTGAATTATCTTTTGCAATTTTGGCAAAGTCTGCACCTTCCGCTTTAGCTGCTTCCAATACTTCTTTTGCTTTGTCTTCAGAATCCAACTTGATAATTTGTGCTGTTACCTCAGGTGTATAAGATTCAAAAGCTGTCTTGTAGTCTGACTCTTTGATATCTTTCTTAGCAGCTTGGCTAACTGCATATTCCAACAACATATTGCTACGGATTTGTTTCTTCGCTGTTTCTTCCGTCAAGCCTTGTTGCGCCAAGTAAGCATCAAATTGGTTGCCCAATTGTTTCTTTTGTTTAGCCAATTCTTTATCGACTTCTTTATCAGAAATTTTTGATCCATATTCTTTTTCAAAAACTTTATTGATAGTCATTTGGAAAAGAACTTGTTGGGCTCCTTGGTTTGATTTGATTTCATCATAGAAATCTGAAACCGTGATCGTGTCCCCTTTCATGGTCACGACATCTTTGTTTGTGCTATTGGCACAGGCTGCTAATGTTACGACTGATAGCAAGGTCACAGCACCTGCTACAAGTTTTTTCTTCATGAAAATTACTCTCCGTTCCTTTTTAAACTTCCTCTATTTTACCACAAATTAGAGAGAATACCTTAAATTTACCTAAAAAGAGCTAGGATCTGGCAAGGTTACCGTCTCTGCATTTTTACGAATCATCAAAATACCGTCTCCAAGTGGCACCAAGCTAGCTGTCAAATCTGGATGGTTGAGAGTCGCGTTAAAGAGGTTTTGAAGACCTCGATAAATGGTCCGTTGCCCACGACGAACTTCCATGATGTCTTTGGCAACATCTCCTCCTTGGAAAATATCATCCAATACTACGACTCCCCCAACTTCTAAGAGTTCGAGAATTCGTGGCAAAAAGACGATGTACTTAGACTTAGCAGAGTCCATAAAGACAAAGTCATAGGTCTCTGTTAAATCCCGCAAGACATCTACCGCATCTCCTTCAAGCAAGGTAATTTGCTTTCTCAGATCGTATTTAGCTAGATTTTTCTTGGCAAAGTCAATCATTTCTTCGTTACGATCAATGGTAGTAATTTGTGCATTGGGAGCATTTTCAGCCATTAAGAGCGCCGAAAACCCAATTGCTGTCCCAATTTCAAGGATTTTCTTTGGTTGTAGGGCTTGTAGGAGTAGTCTAAAGTATGCTACCGTTTCATGCGGGATGATGGGAATATTTTCCTTGCGAGCGAATGCTTCTAATTCCTTTAGGGCACCCGCTACCGGTTTTTGACGCGTACGCATAAAGTCAACGATCTCATCTTTTACCACTGGACGGCGCATATTGTGGTTGGCATTTTTACTATAAGACTCTACCATCTTATGCGAGTCCTAATTTTTCTACTAGGGCTTCAAATTCATTCAAACGACGTTCAAAGACTGCAAAGGCTGCGTCCAAATAGTCTTCTTTTTCCATATCCACACCTGCTTTGCGGATGACATTTAGTGGATAATCAGAGTTTCCAGCCTTCAAGTAGTCGATATATTTATCACGATCCTCCTGGGTTCCATGAACAATTTTTTCAGCTAAGGCTGAAGCTGCTGCAAAACCAGTTGAATATTGGAAGACATAGTAGTTATAGTAGAAGTGAGGAATCCGAGCCCATTCATATTGGATCTCAGGGTTGTCTTCTTTTGAAAGACCATAGTATTTTTCATTGAGCTCTGCATAAAGGTTGTTCAAGAACTCACTAGTCAAAACGGTACCTTCTTGGTCTGCTTTATGAATGGCATGCTCAAATTCGGCAAACTGGGTTTGACGGAAGACCGTTCCACGGAAGCCATCCAAGAAGTGATTCAAAATAGCAAAACGAGTTGCATCATCTTCTACTTCTTCTAACAGACGTTCAGTCAAGATATTTTCATTGGTTGTAGAGGCGATTTCAGCAAGGAAAATTGAGTAGTCCCCATAGACATAAGGTTGGGTTTCACGGGTATAGCTAGAATGCATACTGTGACCAGTTTCATGCACCAAGGTGAAGAGATTATCCAATGTATCTTGCCAGTTTAACAACATGAAAGCATTGGTATCATAAGAACCACCTGAATAGGCACCTGAGCGTTTCCCTTGGTTGACATGCACATCAATCCACCGTTCGCTAAAGGCACGTTTCACACGAGAAAGATAGTCCTCCCCCAAAACAGCCAAGACTTCTTCTGCTTTAGCCAATGATTCTTCATAGGTAAACTTGTAGTCTGTATCTGATAATGGCGTATACATATCGTACATCTTCAAGTCTGAGATACCTAGAATTTTTGAACGCAATTGTACATAGCGTTGCAAGAGTGGCAAGTGTTTGTTCACAGCTGTTACCAAGCTATCATAAACACTTTCTGGCACAAAGTTTTCAGAAAGGGCCGCTTCACGGGCAGAAGAGAATTTGCGAACTTTAGCATTAAAGTTGTGAACTTTTACATTGGTTTGCAAGGTTTTAGCATAGGTATGTTGGTACTGTTCATAGACCTTGTAGAGACCTTCGTAAGCTTCTTTACGAACGGCACGATCTTTTGATTCTACCAAAGAAATATAGTTTCCATGTGTTAATTGAACTTCTTCGCCCTTGTCATCATGTACAGTAGGGAAAACAATATCTGCATTGTCCAAGATTTCAAAAGTTTCACCACCAGCCGCAAAGATCTCACCAGCTCCTGCAAGTAATTCCTCTTCTTTTTGAGACAAGACATGTTCTTTTTTCTCTAGCAAACGATCAAAATAATGACCATATTGTTCCAAGGCTGGAACTTCACTCACAAAGGCCTTGTATTGCTCATCCGTAATGGCCATGAATTCAGGCTCATAGAAGGCAAAGGTTTCACCTAACAAGCTATAAAGAGACATCCCTTTTGATTGGTATTCTTGGTATTTAGCCACTCGTGTATCTTGGTCATTTTTCATATGAGCATAGACATAGACCTTTTCTAAGCGACGGCTCAATTCCAAATAAGCATTGGTTGTCTCCAAAAGCGTTTGTGCTGAATCCAACAAATGGCCAGCATAGTGGCTTGCTGCTTTAATATCTGCAGCTAAGCTAGCTGCTTCTTCTTCCCAAGCTTGATCTGTCGCAAAAATTGTCGACAAATCCCATTGGTATTTTTCATCAATTTCATTACGTTGTTTTACCATTTCGATTAATCCTCCAATGGTACTATTTTAGCATAAAAATGAACATTTCGGGAGGATTTCTATCTTAGAAAGTTAGCTTTTCTGTTGAGCATAAAAACGTGGAGGATAGAGGATCTGAACAGGTTGGATCCCTTGCGACTGATAATAGGCCATAAATTGCTGGTAGTAACCTTCTACATCCTCTTCAATTTGGAGTAAGTTCTGTGAAAGGATCGGACGACAAAGAGGATAAAAGAAATCCAAGCCTAGTTCCAGTAGATGGTGTCCCTGCAAATAGAGTTCTTCCTGAAACCTCATCCACTTTGGGTGACGATAAAAGAGTTGCTGCTGTATATACGTTAAAAATGTCCGATCGAGCTCGACTGCCATTTGTTGCATGGATTGCGAAAGATAAGGGGTCCGTAAGACTTCCAGTAAAGACCTTTGACCAAAAGGGAAAATTTCTGTTTGATAATGCAATCGCCCTCGTAAATCCTCATGAATGAGGTATT
This sequence comes from Streptococcus parasanguinis ATCC 15912, assembly GCF_000164675.2. Classification (NCBI taxonomy): domain Bacteria; kingdom Bacillati; phylum Bacillota; class Bacilli; order Lactobacillales; family Streptococcaceae; genus Streptococcus; species Streptococcus parasanguinis. The sequence continues at coordinate 193,674 of NC_015678.1, read as the reverse complement.
GTAAACGTAGCTCTTTCTTTGCCAGATCCAATTCCCAAAGATGAAAACCTCGATTCTGACTAAAATAAAGAAAGCCAGCCTGCAGTTTTGTTAGTCTTTCCTTGAGCCACAACTTTTTACCAAGTAACCAATAGACCTGGTAACCGTGGGATCGATAAGCATCGCTTCTCTCCTTCAAGCGTTCTAAAGATAAGGAGCTACACTGCACTTCCAAAGCTAAGTTCTTGTCTACTACCAAAAGATCGGCAATTTGTTGAAAGTCTGCTAAATAACTTTCTACCTCTGTTTTAGACTCCTTAGAGGCCCAATCATAAAGACTGGCTTTCAATTCCAGATGTTCAAAACTCTCAGCTTCGTGATGATAGGGACAATGCTGTAATTCTACATGAGCAAAATGAGCCCGTAGAACCGAGCCATTTTTTAGACGCACTTGACTGTGACAAGCCAAGCAATAGAAAGGACCAGCTGTTGTAGGTGGGACCTCCTTGATACAGTTCCACCTCTGTTGATTGTTATCCATGGCAATAAACATAGCCCCACCTCCTCATCTATATCATTCGAAAAAAAATAAGAAAAAGGCTGGAAATTTCCAACCCTTTCTCCATCTTATTCTTCAGAATCTGAATCCGAATCATCACTGTCATCATCTGCAACAGGTGATTTACTCAATTCTTTCTGCAAATCTTTCATTTCTTTACGAGCACTTTCCAACTCTTCTCGAGCATCTTTCAAGCTTTCGATCAGAGCTTCACGGTCTTCTTTAGGAACGACTGTGCTATCTGAACCAATGCTTTCCAAGCTTTCATTAAAGATTTCTTTTTGAGTTTCCATTTGTTGCTTCAAGCTACTGACAGTCGCATCATAGCCCACTTTGGCTGAGCCTGTCACAGAAGCACCTGCTTCTTCAGTAAGAGAAACTGTTTGATCCATTAGTTTTGCAAATAACTTTTTGAAGTCTCCAACTGTTTTAGCCTTGCTGATTTCAGCATCTGTTAAGAGACTAGAAGTGGATGTATCTTCTGAATCTGTTGAAGTATCCTTACTTTTTGAAGTGTTGGCAGATTTGCTCGTCACTTTAGTCGTTGATTGACTATTTGAAGTTTCCTTCTTTGTGTCTTGTTTGTTTGAACAAGCAGCAAGTGAAACAATCGTCAAAAGAGCAGCTGTCGATAAGATCATTTTTTTCATAAAATGGTCTCCTTTATATTTATTTTACCTCATTCTACCATCGGATACTTTGATCGTCAAATTAATCACTAGTTCTTAATAATAGCAAAAAAAGTTGGACAAAACACTGTGAAATCAGTGTTTCTATCCAACTTCTCGATTATGAGTCATACAATTGTAACAATTTCATTAGTCTACTTTACCACCAAAAAGGCCGTGAGCCTTCCCTTGGGGCATTTTTAAGGCAAAACTCAGTAAAAAGACGATCCCTACAACCCCTGCTAAAAAGAAACTCATGACTTGGTAACCACCTCTTTCAATACAGAGGGCTGCGAGGGGTTGTAAAAGAATGGTTCCTAAATAACGAGCTCCTTGGACAATGGCCATGGCAAGAACCAAGTCTTTGCCATTTACCTGTTGGGCGATAAACCGTAAGGAGACCATAATCAAAACCATCCCTGTCGTGTGCTTAGCTAAGAGAGTCATTATCACTTTTAAGAAGACAGGACTTGGAAGAGCGTAGACGGCATATTGAGCGAAAATAATCCCAATTGGAAGAGCGATCAAAACCCGTAAAGGCCAGTGGTCCATGAATCGATCAGAGAAAAAGATCAAGGGGGCTTCCACTACGACTGAGATAGCCACAACTGTTGAGGCAATATGAACTGGTAGACCACTATCCATGAGCAACTCAGGAATATAGGTATGACCAATATTTCCAACACCTGAAGCCAAGCCAATCAAAATGATAAAGAAGAGGTAAGGCACATTGTGAAGAAGAGGACGAATAGAAACCGGCTCTTTAACCTTTTCTTCTTTTTTCTCTCTTGTCTTCATCCGAACAGCACTTAGACAGAAAATGCTGAGTACAATGGTGATCAAAACCGTATAATAGACAGCTTGGGGGCTAAATTGATGATAGACCCAGCCGGCTATTTGAACACCGACCGAGTAGCCAATGGTTCCCCAAACGCGAATCTTCCCAAAAGCGTATGGACTTTGCGTTGCAAATACTTCCATCATGGGAGCTGTCCCATTCAAACAGACTAGAACAATCCCATAAAAAACGGTCAGCCAAAAGAGATTAGGTGCCCAAAGAAAACCTAGGACACCACCAATGATCACACTCAGACTGAGGGTCGTCATTTTTACGATTCCAAATCGCTCATTGATATACCCAAAGAAAGGTTGGGCTACCATAGATAAGAAAAAGGCAACCGATACCAAGGTCGACACTTGGGTTGCACTATAGTGCTTTCCCATCAAATAGACGGAAATGAGGGTCGTAAAGAGAGATGTGGACATAAAATAAAAACTATAGAGCAACATATAAGCTGCATAAGAATTTCGGAATTTTTTCATATGAATCCTTTTCTAAATAAGTATGAACGAAACAACGACAAAACCCAACTGATCACCAGTTGAGTTTCTATTTATTTTTTATTATAGCGCTTTTGAGCCTTTTTTTGCGTCTCTCACGACTTTGTTTTTCAATCGAGAGAATGATGACAAGAATGAGAATCGGAATCAAAATTAGGAAGTGATCCAGCGAAAGCCATTTACTTTGCTTAGCCGTTGTCTTTTTTCCATCAGCTTTTTCTTTGACAAGCTCTGGCTTAGCCCCTTCTTCCACCTTCATATCATCTCGGATACCTTCAGACAAAGTGTAGAGATCATTATCTACTGTCAGATAGCCATCTTTTACCGCAAGGGTCGGTTCTTTAGCACCTTTTTTGACCGTTGCATAGAAGGGTTTTTCGAGTGTATAGGTCTTGCCGTCAATCTTCTGGACACCTGCATCTAACAATTTTTTATAGCCAAAATCTTTATAAGCTTTTTCGATCAAAGCATTCCCAAACGGGTGACGGTAATATTCCCCATCTTGGTCTGCCCAATCTCCTACGCCCATAATGACAGCAATTAAGCGCTGATTTCCCCGTTTGATGGTCGCGATATAATTGAAAGCTCCACGAGGACTTGATCCAGTTTTTAAACCATCCACACCTTTCAAAGCATACTTGGCTCCTGGCAATGAATAATTGTAGGTATCAAAGGTTTCCTCATACGGAGTCCCCTTTTTGACCGTGACTTGTGCTTGATTGGTATAGTTTAAAATATCTGGGTATTGATTGATAAAATGATAGACCAAAATTCCCAAATCACGCGCAGTTGTCTGGTTAGCCGCATCATTTGGATAATTGTTTACCTGATAGTAGCCTTGCAAGGTGGAGATGGCCGCCCCGCTTGGGTTATTCCAGACCGTATTGGTCATCCCTAATTCCTTAGCCTTGGCATTCATACGCTCGATAAAGGCATCTGGATCATTGTTGGACATGAGATTGGCCAACATGAGGGTCGATACATTTGAGGATGGAACCACTGTCATGGTAATCAACTCAGGAATTGTGTAGTCTACCCCAGCAACAATATTATTGTTGGAGATTTCATAGATCTTTCCGATCGCTTGGTCTGAAGCGGTCGCCTTGATCACTGTATCCTTACTGATCTTGCCATTTGCCATATCTTCAAACAAGAGATAGAGCGTCATGAGCTTACTCATGCTGGCAGGATCTCTGACTTCATCGATATTGTCTTTCCAAAGAACATTTCCCGTATTGCCGTCAATAATGAGTGAGGAATGTGGACGGTTAATGGCTTGGACATTGTCATTTGGGTACATCTTTTGCGCCATATCCACCAATTCATCCGCACTAGCTAGAATTGGCTGGCATAAGAGACTCAGAAGGAGGCAAATATGGATCAAATATTTTTTTATCATAAACTATTCCTTTATAACAGACTATTCAGCTGGAGGCTAAAACAAGCTTCTAGCCCTCATGCCCTTTTCTCTTGTCTCCCAGTAGATGAAAAGAGCTAATCCCAGCAGATAATTACTTGTATTGTACCATACTTTGAAGCAGAAAAAAACCTATCTAGCACGAATAAATCGGCGATAGGTCCTGTTTTTTATCGACTTAACAAGCTCAAAGCTTCCTTATCCGCAATGATGGTCACATCTGGATGTCCCTGAAGGGCACTTGCAGGCACTTCTTCTGTCTTTTCACCCTCTACTGTTCCTTTAATCGCTTGGGCTTTCGATTCCCCATAAGCAAACAAAACAATCGATTTTGCTGCTAAGATATTAGCAATTCCCATCGAAATTGCCTTGGTTGGTACATCCTCAATTTTATCAAAGAAACGAGAGTTCGCTTCAATTGTAGAAGCATCTAACTGGACTAAATGGGTTTGGCTATCAAAGGATGTCCCTGGCTCATTGAAACCGATGTGTCCATTGCGCCCAACCCCTAGAATTTGAAGATCTACAGGATGTTCTTCTAAAATCTGATTATAACGTGCAACTTCTTGTTCGGCTGTTTCTTCTACACCTATTGGGAGGTAGCTTTCTTTAAATGGTTTGGCATCAAAGAGATTTTTCTCCATGAAATAACGGTAGGATTGAGGATCATCTCCTGTTAATCCTACATATTCATCTAAGTTAACACTAATTAGATTAGATAAGTCCAAATCACTTTCACGAATTTGTTTGTAAAATTCAAGGGGACTGCTTCCTGTCGCAAGACCTATGGTTTGAGCTCCTTCCTGTAATTTTTCTTTAAACAGATCAAAGGCAACTTTTCCACCCTCAATTTGGTCCTGAACTTCAATAATCTTCATGCGATAGACCTCCTATATCTCTATGGTTTAATTATATGGTATAGACCAATTTTTGTCAAGTGAAACCGCTATCTTTTTTTGTATTTTTTCATTTTCAATTCGATTCGTGATATAATGAAAGGTATGATTGTAACTATATTATTTATCATTTTTTTGATAGGACTTCTTGTTTTTCTCTTATCTTTTTTGATTCACCGAAGAAAAGTCCTAAGGGCTATAATATTTTTGATAGGAACTTGCCTGATGCTTTTAGCTATTGGAACAACCATCTATCTACTCTCAAATTTACTTTAAAGGAGCACAAATGAACACAAACGACTTTGACTTTGATTTACCTGAAGAACTGATTGCCCAAACCCCTCTTGAAAAACGCGATGCCTCTAAACTCTTGATTCTCGATCGAAAAACAGGGAAATTCCAAGACCGTCATTTTGATGCAATTTTGGATGAATTGGAACCAGGAGATGCTCTTGTCATGAACAATACGCGCGTTCTACCTGCCCGTCTTCATGGAGTCAAACCAGAAACAGGTGGTCACGTCGAATTCCTTCTCCTTAAAAATACCCAAGATGACTGTTGGGAAGTCTTGGCAAAACCTGCAAAACGCTTAAAGGTAGGGGCCACAGTCAGCTTTGGAGATGGTCGTTTGACCGCAACTGTCGAGGAAGAATTGGAGCATGGAGGCCGCATCGTCCGCTTCCACTATCAAGGGATCTTCTTAGAAGTTCTAGAAAGCCTTGGCGAAATGCCACTTCCTCCTTATATTCACGAAAAGCTTGCTGATCGCGAACGCTACCAAACCGTTTACGCCAAAGAAAATGGTTCTGCTGCAGCTCCGACGGCAGGTCTTCATTTCACCCAAGAATTGCTCCAAAAAATTGAAGCAAAAGGGGTTCACCTGGTCTATTTGACCCTTCATGTGGGCCTAGGAACCTTCCGTCCAGTATCCGTGGACAATCTTGAAGACCATGAGATGCACTCTGAATTTTACCAACTTTCTGAAGAAGCTGCTGCGACCCTTCGCCAGGTAAAAGCTGCAGGAAAACGCATCGTGGCCGTCGGAACGACTTCTATTCGGACCCTTGAAACGATTGGCAACAAATTTGATGGAGACATCCAAGCTGATTCAGGCTGGACCAATATTTTTATCAAACCAGGTTATGAATGGAAAGTCGTCGATGCCTTTTCAACCAACTTCCACCTTCCAAAATCAACTCTGGTCATGTTGGTTTCTGCCTTTGCCGGCCGTGAATTAACCCTCGAAGCATACCACCATGCTATTCAAGAACGCTACCGCTTCTTCAGTTTTGGGGATGCTATGTTCATCAAGTAAAGGAATCTCTCATGAATAAAATTGAAAGTCGCCACCGCTTGATCCGCTCTATCATTTCTGAGCGTAGGATTCATACTCAACAAGAACTTCAAGAAGCCTTAGAAGCCAATGGCGTTCTCGTTACCCAGTCCACCCTTTCACGGGATGTCAAATCCTTGAATCTAGTAAAAATTAACGAGGGGGATAGTTCCTACTATGCCATGAATACCATCGCTCCTTCCCGTTGGGAAAAGCGCCTGCGGATGTATATGGAAGATGCCTTAGTCATGTTGCGGCCCGTTCAAAACCAGGTCGTTGTAAAAACTCTTCCAGGCCTCGCTCAATCTTTTGGAGCGATCTTAGATGCATTAGAACTCCAAGAAATTGTAGCCACCATCTGTGGAGACGATGTCTGTTTGGTCATCTGCGAAGACAATCAAGGAGCTTTGGATTGTTTTGAAAAATTAAAAGAATTCACCCCACCCTTCTTCTTTAGTAAATAAAAAGTTTGGAAACCAAGTTTCCAAACTTTTTATGTTGTAGCTAAGCGTTGAATGGCTTCTCGATAGATTTCCATCGCAGCATAGAGATCTTCAATTTTTGCACGTTCATTGGCTTGGTGCTCGGTCTGTTCTGCACCTGGGAAAAGAGCCCCAAAGGCAACACAATTTTCCATGGTCCGCGCAAATGTCGCACCACCAGAAGACATAGCTGGCGTCTTATCACCAGTTTCTTCCTGATAGACGGCCATCAAAGAGCTGACTAAAGAACTATCCAAAGGAACATATAAAGGAGCCAAATAATCAAACTCTTCATATTCCAACTGATAACTAGCTGCAATTTCTTGCAAACGAGCTACCAAGGCATCCTTGTCTGCTAAGACGGGAATCCGGATATCAATCCCGATTTCCGATTGTTCTTGATCGATCACAAGGGTCGCAAGATTAAAAGAAAGATCCCCACTAGGTTCATCTGTAATTCTGCCAAATAAAGCTTCTCCCGTTGCATCCTCACCAACAGCATCTGCTATAAAGAGCAAGGCTGGATGGGGTTGGATGAGGGATAAACTTTCCGCTAAACCGACAATAGCATTCACTCCTTCGGCTGCATCTTTAGAGTGTTTCGAAACACCCAAAACCGTTACAGAATCTGCTGTTTGGCTATACTGAACCCCACTTTGATCCAAAACAGGAAGCAACTCCTCCAAACGATGACCAGCATAGGTCGCCTTGTCTGGAACAACATTGAGGGCCTGTCCAGCCTGTAAGGGAAGATCATCCCAACCTGGACCATGCAATTTCACTTGTAATAAGCCTTTTTCAGCATAGGTTAAGGGGAAAGAGGAATCTGGTGCAAATCCTAAATCTGCTTGCTCTTCGATTTGATTGTAGCGGTTCATACAGCGCCACAAGGTTTCTTCATCCGTCCCAAAGATAAAGCGAATTCGTTTGGTAAACTGGATGCCATCATCCAGCAAACTCTTGACAGCGTAAAGAGCAGCGAGGGACGGACCCTTATCATCCTGCACACCACGACCCACTAAATAATCACCGACAATGGTCGCTTCAAAAGGTGGCGTTTGCCAATCTTTTAGATCACCGGCTGGAACAACATCCAAGTGACAAAGAACGGCCAGGAGTTCTTCCCCCTGACCGATCTCTGCATATCCATAGTATCCTTCAGGATCTATATATGTTTGAAAACCTAATTCCTGAGCAAGCTCTAAGGTTTTTTCTAGGACATCTTGGATAGCTTGTCCAAACGGTGTTCCATTTTCCCCTTCATTTAATACAGAAGGATAAGAAATGATGGTTTGAAGAGAGTTTAAAAACTGCTCTTTCACATCGTTCTTAATTCTTTTTTTCATGAAACACCTACTTTATTCTATTGCAAGAATGGAACCACAGTTCCTAGTAGAAGAAGGGCAATGGTGATCACAACAATCGCTACGACCAATTTACCCATGAATTTCCACCATGCACTCAAGTCAACACGTCCAAGAGCAAGAGCTCCCATTACGATACCTGAAGTTGGTGCGATCAAGTTCAAGACACCAGATGCAGATTGGTAAGCTGTGACAATCAAGCTACCTGGTACATTGACAAATTTACCAAGAGGTGCCATGATACCCATTGTTGCACTGGCAAGACCAGATGATGATGGGATCAAGAATGACATTGGCAAGTAGAAAATGTAAGTCAAGACAATGAACAATTGAGATGAAAGACCTTTCAATCCTTCTTCACCCCAGTGAAGAATTGTCGCAGTGATCATACCGTCGTTCATGATGACTTGGATACCACGTGCTACTGCTACGATAAGAGCAACACTCAAGAGGTCAGCTGCACCATTCATGAAGGATGAAATGATTTTATCTTCTTTCAAGCCATAAATGATACCAACGAGGATTCCCATGAAGGCAAAGAGCATAGCTGTTTGAGGGAAGTACCATGTACCAAGAGCATCTGTGTTACCGATCAATTGACCAAGTACTGGAATTTTATGGAGAGATTCGTTAAAGCTTTCAAAGAATTTAATACCCAAATCTTTGAATGGGATAAATCCAGCAACCATGATAACGAATGTTGAGATGAAGACGAGCAAGACACGTTTTTGTTTCTTGTTCATTTGTGAAGGAATTTCTTCGCCACTATCAACATTGAAGTGTTTCAAATCTTCTTCACGAGTTGCATAGGTGAGAGATTTGGTTGGGTCTTTTTGAACCTTATCTGCATAACGGTATACATAATATGTGCTAAGTCCTGTCAATACGATCCAGAAGATCACACGAAGTAAGAGACCTGAAGCACTTGAGATACCTGCAGTATCAGATGCGATAACTGTCGCAAATGGGTTCAATGTTGACGCCAAACATCCGATTTGTGATCCTAAAAGGATAATGGCTACCCCTGTCAAGCTGTCAAAACCAACAGACATCATAACAGGTACAAGAAGTGGATAGAAGGCCATGGTTTCTTCACCCATACCATAAGTTGTACCACCAAGGGCAAACAATGGCATCAAGATCAAAATCAACATTTTTTCGCGGCCTTTGTATTTGCGAACGATAGAAGCAATCCCTACATCAAGGGTACCTGTTTCGTTTACAACTCCAAGGAAACCACCGACCATCAAGATGAAGAAGGCTACGTCAATCGCTGCACTAGTTGGTGCTTTACCAAGCATGGCATTGATTGGGGCCATCAAGACATCCCAAATCCCTTGAGGATGTGCTTTTACAGATTCATAACTACCTGCAATGATAGCACCTGCATCGTCAACCTTGTATTGACCAGCTGGAATAATCCAAGTTAACACTGCCATAATAGCAATGATAATTAACAATACGGAAAAAGATGAAGGCATCTTAAATCCTTTTTTTGTTTTTTCACTCATTTGTCTTCCTCCTAACGCAACAAAGTGTGAGTGATGTTTTACAAGAGTCTCTTGTAAAACGCTTTCCTATAGACTTATTCTATCACAATAAGCTTTAAAATACTAGTTTTTTCCTAATTTTTCATTAGTTTTTTTGGATGATTGTTCCACTTTCAGACTCAATCAAAGCTCCCAGGTTTTCAAGTGATGTAATAACTGCTTTTCCTTCTGGGCGACCATTTACAAAGGCAATGGCAGCTTCCACTTTAGGAAGCATGCTTCCTGGTGCAAATTGGTCTTGTTTGATATATTCTTCCAATTGAGCCACATTAACATGTTCCAATTTTGCTTGGTCTGGTTTGTTGTAGTTCACAAAGACATAATCGACACCAGTCAAGACGATGAAGAGGTCTGCTTCTACTAATTCAGCCAAACGTTGAGATGCGAAGTCTTTATCGATGACAGCTTCAACACCAGATAGGCTACCATCTGCTTCTTTCACAACTGGGATACCGCCACCACCGGCTGCCACAACGACTTGACCGTCGTTCAACAAAGTACGGATGGTATTGATTTCTTTGATATCCACTGGTTTTGGTGAAGCAACAACTTTACGCCAGCCACGACCAGCATCTTCTTTGAAAGTTGCTCCAGATTTTTCAGCTTCTGCTTTTGCTTCTTCTTCTGAGTAGAATGGACCGATTGGTTTGCTGAGGTTGACAAAAGCTGGGTCGTTCTTATCAACAACGACTTGTGTCACAACAGAAGCCACATCTTTTTCAATTCCTTCTTCAAGAAGAGCATTTTGAAGAGCATTTTGAAGCCAGTAGCCAATGCTTCCTTCGGTCATAGCAACTAATGAATCAAGTGGGAAAGCAGGGTTCTTTTCAGAGTTTGCTGCCAAGTGTTGGAGCAAAAGGTTTCCTACTTGAGGACCATTTCCGTGAGTGATGATCAAGTCATCCCCATTTTTGATTAATTTGACTAAGTGTTTTGCTGTTTCTACAAGTGCTTCTTGTTGAGCTTGAGCAGAAGGATCAGATGAGAGAATAGCATTTCCTCCCAAAGCAACGACGATTTTTCTTGACATAAGTTTTCCCTTTCTATAAAAAATAGGGGCAGGACTAAAGCTAGCAGTCCAGCCCCTATAGCTGTTGGTATACGGTTATAAAGTCTTAAACTTTTGGAATGTACAAGTTACCAAGAGTTGCTGCCATAACCGCTTTGATTGTGTGCATACGGTTTTCAGCTTGGTCAAAGTGACGAGCATATTTGCTGCGGAACACTTCGTCAGTAACTTCCATTTCTTCTACGCCGAATTTTTCAGCAACATCTTTACCGTAAACAGTATTTGTATCGTGGAAGGCTGGCAAGCAGTGCAAGAAGATCAAGTCTTCGTTATCAGCTTTCTTAATCAAATCCATGTTTACTTGGTAAGGTTTCAAAAGGGCAACACGTTCTGCAAATTTGTCTTCTTCACCCATTGATACCCAAACGTCAGTGTAAAGTACGTCTGCACCTTTCACTGCTTCGTCGGCATCTTCAGTGATCAAGATATGAGCGCCACTTTCTTTTGCAAATCCTTCTGCCAATTCAACGATTTCTTTTTCTGGGAAGAGTTCTTTTGGTGAGAAGATGTGTACGTTCACACCAAGGATAGCACCTGTTACAAGAAGGCTGTTCGCAACGTTGTTACGTCCATCACCACAGTATACAAGTGTCAAACCTTCCAAACGTCCAAAGTTTTCTTGAACTGTCAAGTAGTCTGCAAGCATTTGAGTTGGGTGCCATTCGTCAGTCAAACCGTTCCATACTGGAACACCTGAGAATTCAGCCAATTCTTCAACCATACGTTGGCTGAAACCACGGAATTCAATACCATCAAACATACGTCCAAGAACTTTAGCAGTATCTTCTGTAGATTCTTTTTTACCAAGTTGGATGTCGTTTGCACCAAGGTATTCTGGGTGAGCACCAAGGTCGATAGCTGCAGTAGTGAAGGCTGCACGAGTACGAGTTGAAGTTTTTTCAAACAAAAGCGCAATGTTTTTACCAGCAAGATAGTGGTGTTCAATGTTGCGTTTTTTAAGGTCTTTCAAGTGAGCTGAAAGTCCGATAAGGTATTCTAACTCTGCACGTGTAAAGTCTTTTTCTGCCAAGAAGCTACGTCCTTGGAACACTGAATTTGTCATTCTATTTGTCTCCTATTTTCTTTCTAGTATTGATCAGTAAGAAGAAAGAGCTGATCCTCAAAGACCAGCTCTCGGTCTTCTCTATTAGATTTCTTCACGTTCAAATGGCATTGACATACAACGAGGTCCACCACGACCGCGAACCAATTCACTTCCGCGGATCTTAATCAAACGAAGTCCGTATTCTTCTAATTTCTTGTTTGTGACTGTGTTACGATCGTATACAACTACCACACCAGGTGCGATTGTAAGAGTATTTGATCCGTCGTTCCATTGTTCACGAGCAGCTGCAACCACATTGCCATCACCACAAGGGATCAATGTAACTTTTTCTACACCAAGGTTTTCAGCAAGCAATTCAGCCAAATCACCTTTTTCTTCAACAATCTTCAATGCTTCATTTTCATATGTTACAGAGAAGACGCGAAGGTTGCCTTGGATTTCTGGGTGGATTGTGAATTTATCGTAGTCCACCATTGTGAATACTGTATCCAAGTGCATGAATTTACGGTTGTTCGCAAATTCGAAGGCCAATACTTTCTTGAAGCCAACGTTCTTCTTGAAGATGTTTACCAACAATTTTTCAATTGATGCAGCATCTGTACGTTGTGAGATACCAACTGCCAAGACATCTTTAGAAAGGACCAATTCGTCCCCACCTTCGATACGAGTGTCTTCTTCACGGTTGTATACCAAATCTACATTACCACCATATACTGGGTGATATTTGAAGATGTATTTACCATACAAAGTTTCACGGTTACGTGTATCTGCATACATGTGGTTCAATGATACTGCATTCCCAATTGTAGCAAATGGGTCACGTGTGAAGTACAAGTTTGGCATTGGATCAATCGCAAATGGGTAGTCAGATTCAACAAGGTCTGTCAAGCCTTTATCAGCTTCTGGAATTTCTGGAAGCTCAGCTTTTTGGAAACCAGCCATTGTTTTTTCAACCAATTCTTGGTTGTCTTCAATACCACGAAGGATTTCGCGAATAGCGTTTTTAGTTTGGCGACCACGAATGTTTGCTTCATCAAGATATTCTTCGATGAATTGTTCGCGAATTTCTGGAGTAGTCAATGACTCAGCTGCCAATTTTTCAAGATAAAGTACTTCGATTCCTTCGTTACGAAGCGCTTGAGCGAAATTGTCGTGTTCTTTTTGAGCATCTTCCAAGAATGGAATATCATCAAAAAGAAGACGCTCTAGATAGTCAGGCATCAAGTTTTCCAACTCTTTACCTGGACGGTGCAACATTACTTTTTTCAGTTTTCCAATTTCAGAGAAAACATGAATTGGTTTAGTTGACATCTGTCATCCTCCTTTTTTCTTTGAGCTTGTTCACAAGCTTTATTACAATTGTTATTATATCCTTTATTGTTACCGCTTTCACGAAGGATTCTACTTTTTGAATGCAAAGAATTTTGTGTTTTTTTGAATTTTATCTATATTTCAGTCAATATGAAGCGTTTTCTTTGAATATTTTGTCTTTTATATTATTTTTGTGAATATATATTTTTTTTGTAAAATATATAAAAAGATCAACAAATTAGTTGATCTCTTCAAAGCTCTTTAAAAAGTAGGCTGTATCTAGAAAAGTTAGTTGTTTTCTTTCATACTGAATCTTACGAGAATCGATGAGTTTCTTTAAAACTTGATTGACTGTTTCTCGAGTTGTTGCCGCTAATTTGGCCATTTCCTTCATACTAATCGGAAATGGAAGTTGATTTCCAAGGCTTTCATAGTCCTTGCATAATATGGCCAAAGACTGAACCACGCGCTCACTAGCACTGGCTGTCACAACATTACGTAGACGCAACTCTTGAAATTCTAGAATCGACGAAAGCTTTCTCGAAATGAAGAGCAATTGCTCCTTGCTTTCTTGAGCAGACATCTCATAAAGATTGACGGGAATTACAAAACAGCGTAAATCCGTTACAGCACTGGCTGTATAGTGGTAGCGTTCGTCCTGGAACATTCCACCATAAGGAAACAAGGACCCTTTTTTAATGTAATCCATATAGGAGAATTGGTCAGAAGAATCAAATTGCTCAATGCGAACAAAGCCCTCCACTAGAAGGAATATGCGATCCCGTCTATCTCCTGCAAAAAATAAAATTTGTCCTTTAGGGATATCCCTGGCATGAATTTCAACAGCTAATTTATCAAAAAGCTCCACTGGCAACGCAGAAAATGCAGGATGCAAGCGAAGCAACTGGTAATCTTCCTTTGTAATCATGTCTATACTTCCTCTTATTACTATTATTAGTATAACATACTTTTTATAGAAAAGGGAAAGAAGTCTCTTTAGAACAGAAAAGTAATTCAAAACAACAAGTAAATTTCATCCTACTTTAATAGAATAAAAGGCCTGAGCAACCCTCAGACCTTTTGTCGATTATTCATTCATATTAACTCGATGCCATTCATTGATAACATAAGCCAATTGACCCAATTGATACAGACCGACACCACTGATCTCAGCACTTTCTGGAGTCGTTCCTCCAAGACCTGCGGTATAAATGGCGATCAGGTACGGAGTAGATTCACGCACAATAGCGTCCACATTCAAAGCTTCAGCAACATAGCCTGGTTTTTGTTGAATGACCAAATCCGGTAAGAATTTCTTATAGTACTCACCTGGGAAAGACTCACCAATCAATTCCAACAAATCTGCATATTTTTCTTGATGATTCCAAAGATATTCCAAAACATGGATATAGTAATCTGTTGTCGTTTTATTTTCATCGCTAAAGGTCTTTACTTCTGGTGAACGGGATTGACCATAGCGACTGAATAGCTTCCGCGCTTGCTCCATGCCACCCAATCGATCTGCTAAGGCATAAGCTGGGGTATTTTCAGAGTAAACCAATGAATAGCGCTGCATATCAGGAATAGACATGGCTCCATCAAAGGCAGCAACGTAATTGTCATGCTCCCCTACATATTCATAGTAGGTGTTGGTAATGTCAAACCTGTCTGTTAAATTCAGTTTGCCCTTTGCGACTTCATCCACCACCAACATATTCAACGGTAGCTTATAGGTACTACCTGCCGTCATTGGTTGAAGATCATTCATCGCAAACTGCTCTCCTGTAATGGCATTACGATAAGTAAAGGCAATTTGTGATGGATCAATTCCACTTTCTGCTAAGAAATCCTGAACAACCTCTACCAAACCTTTATTAGCATAATCATAGACAAGGCCATAAGCGCTCATCGTCTCCATATCTGCGTCTACAACTGCTTGCTTAGCTTCTGGAGATTTGACACGTGGTTTTTTGGTCTCTGGGGTTGACTTTTCTACATCTAATTTTTTTGTTTTCTTTGCTTTGTTTTCAATTGCTGATACTGTTGGTTGCGTGAGATGCAAATACCCCAATACACCTGTTCCCACCAGGCACAAAAGGATGCTGATTCCAATCATAATCGAGCGTAGATTAAAATATTTTTTCATATAGAATTAATTATAAAAGATTCTACTAAAAATAACAAGAATAATCAGAAGGGGAAAACGGTTTATTTTTTAAAAAAATATCCCTCTTCTTTAAGAAATTACTTCTGTTTAAAGGAGCCCATAATGAGCTTAGCAATTTCACGCGCGATCGTCCGGAATAAAGAACTCAAGAAGGAATCTTTTGCCTTTTCAAGACTGGATTTCCTTGGACGACCTGGACTGCGTTTTTGCTCTGTTTTTTCTGTTGCAGACCGTTCTTTTTCTGCTTCTTTTTTCTCTTCTTGCACTTCCTTGCTTGCTTTAGCCGCTAATTTTTCATAGGCAGATTCTCGGTCAATCGCTGTCGCATACTTTTGATGGAAAGGCGATGTTGTGATCAAGGCCAATTGTTCACTTTCATTTAACAGATCAAAACTGGATTGAGGAGAAAGAATAAAGGTACGCTCAACCACACTAGGCTGTCCCTTTTCATTCAGGAAAGAAACCAAGGCTTCCCCTGTCCCTAACTCAGTAATCACAGTTTCTGTATCAAAATCTGGATTCAGACGAAAACTTTGGGCAGCAACCTTAATCGCCTTCATTTCTTTTGGAGTGTAAGCTCGAAGAGCATGCTGAATACGATTCCCAAGTTGCGCTAAAACAGACTCTGGTAGGTCTTGAGGATTTTGGGTAATAAAGTAAATCCCTACACCCTTAGATCGAATCAAGCGTACCACTTGCTCGACCTTCTCAAGAAAGAGCTTGCTCGCATCCTTAAAGAGGAGATGCGCTTCATCAAAGAAGAAGACCAATTTTGGCTTTTCAGGATCCCCAACCTCTGGAAGTGTTTCAAAGAGACGAGACAGCATCCAGATCAAAAAGGTTGAATACAATTTAGGTGAATGAAAGAGCTTTGTAGCAGAAAGAATATTGATATAACCACGACCAGATGCATCGAGTTGCATGAAATCATTTAAATCAAGTGCTGGCTCACCGAAAAACTGATCTGCTCCTTCTTCTTCCAAAACCAAGAGACTTCTTTGGATCGCTCCAACAGACTGTTTGGTAATATTGCCATAATGGGCTGAATATTCCGAACTATGTTCATAGACTTCCTTTAAAAGACTTTGCAAGTCCTTCAAATCTATCAAAGGCCACTCTTTCTCCTTGGCTAATTTAAAAACAATCGCTAAAATCCCTGTCTGAGTCTCATTTAAATCAAGAAGACGAGAAAGGAATAATGAACCCATTCCTTCAACAGTCGCACGGACAGGATGGCCTGCTTGGCCAAAGACATCCCACAATCGGACAGGAAAAGCTTGTGGCTCAAAAGGATCTGTGATTCCAATAAGCTTATAGCGTTCTTCCAGTTTTGGTGTCCATTGCCCCGCTTTCGCTAATCCAGATAAATCTCCTTTGATATCTGCAAGAAAAACTGGAATACCTTCTTTACTTAATTTTTCTGTTAGGACCTTGAGAGTGACTGTTTTCCCTGTCCCTGTTGCACCCGCAATCAAGCCATGCCGATTCACCATCTGTAAGTAGATTGGCGTATCAACAACTCCTTTGGTAATAGCAATACTAGTCATTTCATTTCTCCCTGAACTTTCAGATTATATTTATCGTTTTGACTTCGTCCTACCTAATCACTTTAAACAGGTTTCACATAGGTGTGACACATTTCTACTAGTGTATCATTTTACCGTCCAAACGCAAGGAATTATACTCCGATTTCAAGATGAATTCACAAAAAAAATCTATAAAAACAAAGACCTGTTCCTATAGATTCATTATGGATTATTATTTTGCTGCTACAAACAATTCATTAACTTTATTCCAGTTGATCACTGAGAAGAAAGCTTTGATGTAGTCAGGACGTACGTTACGGTATTTCACGTAGTAAGCGTGTTCCCAGACATCCAAACCAAGGATTGGTGTTTTACCTTCAGAGAGCGGTGTATCTTGATTTGCTGTTGAAGTCACTTCGAGTTTGCCTTCTTTGTTGACAACCAACCATGCCCAGCCAGAACCAAAACGTGTCGTTGCTGCTGCTGTGAAGGCTGCTTTGAAGTCTTCAAATGAACCAAATGTAGCATCAATCGCTGCAGCAAGTTCTGCTGAAGGAGCTGTTTGTTCTGGAGTCATCAATTCCCAGAAAAGAGCATGGTTCAAATGACCACCACCATTGTTGATTACAGCTTGGCGAATGTCAGCTGGAATGGATTCAACATCAGCTAACAAGCTTTCAAGGTCTTCTCCAATTTCAGGATGTTTTTCAAGAGCTGCATTAACATTGTTTACATATGTTTGATGGTGTTTATCATGGTGCAAATGCATGGTTTCTTCATCGATATAAGGTTCCAATGCATCATAAGCATATGGTAATTCTGGTAAAATGATAGCCATTTTATGGTCCTCTTTTCTTTATTACTGACTTGATGATAACGCAAACAGATAAATTATTCAACTAATCTGCTTGCGATTCATTCGTATTTAGACGCTATTCGCTACTTTCAACAGGGCCAAATCAAATAAGTAGTCTTTTTCATATGTTCCACTTTTAATCGCAAAATCCGTCTCGATGAAAGTCATCATAGCCTGCTTCAAAAAGGACAGGGAAAGCCTGCGGCTATCCCGTAAGGCAAACTTCACCTGGTAAGGATTGACCTTGCGTCCTGACAACTCCGACAAGCTCGCTACAATTTGGCTTTCGGATTGGCCTTCTTCTGAGAAAATTTTAACTTGAGAAAACATTCGGAATTGCCCCAACAGAATAGCGATCAATTTTATCTCATCTTCTCCTTGTAAGCGGAGATCCTTCACCAAATTCCGGGCTTGATCGATTTGGCGTTTGAGAATCATTTGTGTCAGATCAAAAATATTATCTTGCAAGGACTTTGGAACAACCTCCTCGATATCTTCGAGGGTAATCTGACCATCTTCTTTATAAGCCTGCAGTAGAGCGATATTCTTCTGTAACTCTCCAAAATCATAGCCAGATTTTAAGAGTAGCTGGTCCAAGGAATCGCCCTCAAACTGCAAGCCCAATTCTTGGGCCTGACTTGCAAAATAACGTTTTACCTCTTGCTCTTTAGGCGTTGTCGCTTCAATGATTTGGGCATCCCGTTTTAGGAGTTTGACCAAGCGGCGCTTACTATCTAATTTTCCTTCTGCAAATATCACCAAACGGGTCGATTCAGAAGGATTTTCCAGATAGTTTTCAAATTGCTTTAGATCTTCATCTGTTAAATTGCGTTTTTTGGCAGTGGTCACATCCAATAAGTGATCCAAAATCACGATTTTTTCATCTGCAAAAAAGGGAAGACTGACCAAATCCAGCTCGACCTCATCATAGGAGGCTTCCTTCATATCAAAATAAGAATAATTCAAATCTGAAGGATCATAGCCTATTTTATTTAAAATATCTTTTTTTAACCATTCAAATTGACCTACATCCTCTCCTGTCAAGACAAGAATAGGAGGCAGAGTTTGAACCGTCAGATGTTTAGTGTCGGTAATTGCTTGCATGAAACTCTCTTATCTTTATCAGTTTAGTGCATTTCGTGTTCAGCAGCCATTTTTTGTTCCAATGGTGGTTTTTCGTCGGACAAATCAGGTGCTGCTACAAAATTAGGAATCTGCTCAAACGAGTTGCCTCCAAAGCTCCCCCCTGTCGCTGTAACCTGTGGTTCAGAAGCCACTCCCATAGGAGTTTCCATTGATTGTGGGAAGGTGTTTTTCCCTGGAAGCATCATGAGAATCAAGAGGGAAATAACTGTGATCACCCAGAGAAATAGGAAAATATCTAGCCCCGTCAACAAATAGAGCATAACCGGACCAAGGTTCAAAAAGATCCAAGACCAATGGATTCCAGCATCCCGCAAGCGACGCACACAAATGGCTTGACTGGGTACCAAAATGAGGAAGTAAAAGAATGCTAAGAAAGCGAGCGCCCATAAACCTGTCTTAGAATGAACAGTTGAAAAATTGAGCGTTTCTTGAGCATTTTGATGGGATAAAGAAGTCACTACGTAAAAAACCCAAAGAGGCAAAGAAATCAGGAAATTCCAGAAAAAAGCTAGCCAAAAATGAGCTCGACTGGTCTTACTTGAAAAATCTGCATACTGTATCCAAAATTGCTTAAATGCGTTCATACGATTCTACCTTTACATTGATTTCACCTTCTATAATAGCAATTTTCAGCATAGAAAGCAAACCTCTCCTCGTCTCTAGCGGACCGTTTCCACCCTCCAATGGTCCCATCCAATCAAGCGAATCGCTCCTCTTTCATCGGTACGAAGATAAGAAATAGATCGTTCCTCTAATCGATCGAGTAATTCTTTATGGGGATGCCGGTAGCGATTTTTCTTGCCAACAGAGATCAAGGCCAATTGAGGATGTACCTGATCCAAAAACACATCACTAGAGGAACCTTTAGAACCGTGGTGGCCTACTTTCAAGACATCCACTTGTAATTGTGGATAGTTTTCCAAAAGTTTTTTCTCTCCAGCTTCTTCCAGATCACCCGTGAACAAAAATCGTTTCTGATAGAACTGCCCATAGAGGACAATCGAATCATCATTTTTACCATCCCCCACTTCATCAGGGGATAAGACTTCTAGATCATGATCAAAAATAGGAAGACGATCCCCTCTTTGGACTACTTTAATCGGACTATGAAGCTGTTTCAATTTCTCTTGAAATTTAGAACTGGTTAGACTTCCTGGACTGACATACACTTTTTTAACCGGGATTTGTCTTGCAACCTCTAACATATCGCCCATATGGTCCTGGTCTGTATGAGTCAAGACCAAAGCATCGAGTTTTCCAACACCTCGACTCTTGAGATAGGGAATCAGGGTTTGATCCGCATTGGCAGATTGACTGCGCTCTTGCCACTTGTCTCCACTTTTAAAAGTGACGCGTCCTCCGACATCAATCAATATGGTTCTTCCTTTCCAATCGCGTAAAAAGATACTATCTCCTTGACCGATATCCACCATGGTGATCTCATTTTCTAAAGGGTGCTTGGTCCAACAAAAGATGAGTAGAATCATGCCTATTAACAGGAAACGACGTTTTTTTTGCTTTCGAAAATCATATAAGATCCCTAAAAGAAGGAAGAGAGCAATCAGAGCTGGTCCCGTCGGCTGACCAAATACCAAAGGTAGCGACGTGAGCTTTGAAATCCAACGAATACACTCCTCTATGAGAAGAAAGAAACTGTTAAAAATTGTAAGGGGCTTTAGAATCGATAAGATAAATAGCACCGTTAAACCTGGAAGAAGGACAAGGTCAAATAAGAAAGAAAAGAGGAAAGTTAAAGGGAGTGACCACGGTTGAAAGACACTAAAGTAATAGGTCAAAAGGGGCAAAATCCCCAGGCTAATCCAGAAACTTTCCACTAGTAGCTTTTTAAGTCCTGAATAAGAACTGGTATCTACCAAGGTCAAAATAAAGGCATAAGCACAACTCAAGACCCCTCCAGCTGTCAGGAGAAACTTGGGCATGAGCAGCATTAAGAGCATCAAGGTCATCGCCATATTCTCCATCCCTCGGATCCCCTTTTGAGAGAGGATCTTCTGCAAGAGACTGCGAACCACTGAAACTGAAAAACCTGTCAAGCCAGCATACACCAAAGAAATTGGAACCATCCAGATATCAACTGTCTCTTGCAAGATTCCTAGACGTAAGAGAGCTTTCCGGATCCCATTGATGAAAAAGCCGACCTGCATCCCAGATAAGGCGAATAAATGGATGATTCCTAAACTCGTGTAAAGCTGGTCCATCTCTTCAAAATCCGTATCTAAATAGCCAAAAAGAAGGCCGGTCATATACTGGTTCATCGGCTGCGGGAAGTGCTCCTTGCTCCAAACAATGGCTTGGCGCCTCCATTGAGATAAGCAATCGAAAACATTCCAAGTTTGGATAGGAAGCGCGGATTGGATCGCTTCAATTTTTATTTGATAGTGAATCCCCTGTGTTTGCAAATAAGACCGGTAGTCAAATCCTCTAAAATTTCGTTGCCCTTCTGGTTCCTCTATAACACCTTTATATGTCAACTCCAGCAAGTGGGTTTGACTTTGCCACTGCTGTTTTTCTTTTTCTGATTTTAAAGTGTAGAAGACTTGGTAGGTCCTTCCCTGATTTTTAGCACGAAAAGACAGGGCGTCCCCATTGATCTTGATAGTATCTGGAATCAGGAGTAAGTGGGATGGGGGCTGACTTTCTGCTTGTACTGGATGATCCTGTATTCGATGAAAGACAAAGAAGGCCGCAAAACAAAGGGTTGCTAAAGCAAGACCTAGCAAACTTGAGCGATCCCCTTTATAGTGATGAACCGCTAAAACTACCACTACTACTAGACCGCTGATCGAAAGCCAAGATGGTTGATAAACACTAAAATACAGCCATAGGAGTAAAAAGGCGAGATGGACAAGGGAAAAAGGAAGGTCTTTAATCCACCGTGAAAGCATCTCTTAGTTTCTCCAGTGTTTTCTCTCCGATTCCTGAAACATTCTTCAGATCATCCACTGATCGAAAAGGACCATTTGCTTCGCGATAGGCGATAATGTCCTGGGCACGTTTCTGTCCAATGCCCGATACCGTTTGAAGCTCAGTCTCTGTCGCTCGATTCAAATGGACCTTGCCTGTTTTTTCTGCTGATGCTGACGAAGTTGCGGAACTTTCTGAACTTCCAAGCGCTGGAACATCTTCCCCTTCTTTGGCAACATAGATCACTGCTTCATCAGAGAGTTTTTGCGCCAAGTTGACCGATTGGCTATTGGCATCTGTTGTCATCCCACCCGCCTTATGAATGGCATCGTGGACTCTGCTATTTGAGCGTAGCTCATAGACACCTGGTTGTTTGACAGCTCCTTTGACATCGACCGTAATGATCTCGGGTGCATCAGACACTGAAGTAACCGTCTTTTCTTCTTTGGAACTAGTGGTCTGCACCTTTTCTTTGCTCGAAGTTGAACTAGAAGCTTGATAAAGATCCGGTATGGTTGATGCACTTGACTGAGGTCGATGGAAAAGAAAATACCCTCCAATTAAGAGTCCAATAGCAGTAAGAGCTAAAAAGAGCTTATATTCTTTGATTTTTTCGATGATATCCTCCATAAGAAACCTCCTCTCACTTTTATTATTCGTAAAAATAAAAAAAACTGAGAAAAACTCTCAATTTTTTTACTTGTTTTTCCGATGTTTATCTGGATCCCATACAAAGCTTGCTAGGTAACTAAAGAGCAAGGTCAAGATGCCTACGACTAAGACAAGGGGAATCAAAAGGATTTTTAACAAACGAATCAAGAGAGAAGGTTTTGTTGGGGTGTTGATCGCTTGTGCTTCAGCATCTAAGCGGTCAAACTCCTCTTGGATACGGCGGGCAACTTCTGCCACTCCTTCGTCATTCATCTTTTTAATATCCGAAATATCAATGGGATGTCCAAAGTTCATATCAATGCGTTCACCCGTTGCCAGCCCTTTCAAATCTCTTGGACCAGTATAAGTCACTGGCATGATACGGACCTTAGCCATTTTGGCAATGATGGCAACACCGCCTTTGACGTCTTGAGAATGACGGCTTCCACTTGGGAACATAATCAAGGAACGGTTACTCTTTTTCAGCATATTGATAGGATACTTAATGGCTTCTGCTCCCGGATTTTCACGGTCGATCGGAAAAGCCCCACACATGCGAATCCACCAGCCAAAAATACGATTGGTGAAGAGTTCTTTTTTAGCCATAAAGATAAATTGTTTTGGCTTGGTTGCAAAGGCCATATAGACTGGATCCCACCAAGTTCGGTGAGGTGATACCAAGATGTAGTTCTCTTTCCGATCTGGAATATTGTTCTTATGATGGTAATGGGCATTCCCATTTAAGACCCAAAGAATAAAGGCAACAAGGCCACGTAGATAGGTATAAAACATAGTTGTTCCTCAAATCCATTTCATTTGTCTCTCTACAAGATATTCAATCATGTAAAACATTCTTTCTTATTATACCGTATCCTGATTTTGACCGCAAACCTTTTTAGATAAAAAATGTCTCAGCGGACCGATTCTAGATAGTCTTTTTCTCAAAAAAATGATATCATATTGTCTATGGAAACTATTGATTTAAAGGGATTAACCCAAAATGAAGTCCGCAAAAAAGTTGACCACGGACAAACCAATGATTTTACAACGAATACAAGTACCAGTACCTGGCAAATTATCAAGCGCAACGTCTTTACCTTGTTTAACACCTTAAATTTTGTGATCGCGGTAGCCTTGGCTGCTGTACAAGCTTGGAGCAATATGATCTTTTTCGCGGTTATTTGCTTCAATGCCATTACAGGGATCATGACCGAGATGCGCGCTAAGCGGATGATTGATAAGCTCAACCTTATGAGTCGTGAGCTAGTGACTGTCATTCGAGACGGGGATAAAGATGCGATTCCACCCGAAAAGCTCGTTCTGGGTGATTTAATGCTCTTGTCTTCGGGTGAGCAGATCCCTAGTGATGCTGAAGTCATGTCCGGTATCGCAGAAGCCAATGAGGCTATGCTGACTGGTGAGAGTGATCTGGTCTTAAAAGAAGTTGGCGATGAACTTCTTTCTGGTAGTTATATTGCCAGTGGTCAAGTCTATGCCCGTGTCAAGCGAGTTGGAGCAAACAACTATGCCAACAAACTGATGATGGAAGCCAAAACCTTGAAGCCTATCAATTCGCGTATTCTTTATAACTTAGCGAAAATTTCTAGCTTCACTGGTAAAATTATCATCCCATTTGGCCTTGCACTCTTCTTTGAAGCATTGTTGATCAAGATGCTGCCAATCAAGGATTCTGTCGTGAATTCTTCCACAGCTCTCTTGGGAATGTTGCCAAAAGGAATTGCCCTACTGACGGTTACGTCTCTCTTGACGGCGGTGATTAAGCTCGGCATGCGCAAGGTTCTTGTCCAAGAAATGTACTCAGTAGAAACCCTGGCGCGTGTGGATACCTTGTGTCTTGATAAGACCGGTACCATCACTCAAGGAAAGATGACAGTTGAAGCTCTCCATAGCTTATCTGATCATTTTTCTGAGGAAACCATCAAAGTTATCCTTTCAGCTTACATGCAAAATAGCGAGGACACCAATCCTACTGCTCAAGCTATTCGCAAGGCTTATGGGGAGTTGGAGCATGCTTATACTGCGGAAAACATTATTCCTTTCTCAAGTGATCGAAAATGGGGCGCCATGCACCTATCCAACCTTGGAACCGTCTTTCTCGGTGCCCCTGAAATGCTCCTTAAAGAAAATCCAGTTGCTGTCGTCGAAGCACAAGCTCGTGGGTCGCGCGTGCTCGTCTTGGCCCACAGTTCAGAACTGATCAGCATGCAGGAATTGAAACTGCCTGAGAATCTTGAAGGGATTGCGGTTATTGAGATTACAGACCCCATTCGTGAAGGGGCTTCAGATACTCTTGAGTATTTGCGCTCTCAAGGAGTGGATCTCAAAATCATCTCCGGTGACAACCCTGTGACGGTCTCTTATATCGCTCAACAAGCTGGCTTCAAAAATTATGAGAACTACATCGATTGTTCAAAAATTTCTGATGATCAATTAGTGGATCAAGCAGAAGAAACAGCTATCTTTGGGCGTGTGTCTCCTCACCAGAAAAAACTGCTCATCCAAACCTTGAAAGCAGCTAGTCGGACAACTGCCATGACAGGAGATGGGGTCAATGATATCCTTGCTCTTCGCGAAGCAGACTGTTCCATCGTGATGGCCGAGGGAGATCCAGCAACCCGTCAAATTGCCAATATTGTTCTTTTGAACTCTGACTTTAATGACGTTCCAGAAATTCTTTTTGAAGGCCGTCGTGTGGTGAATAACATTGGACGAATCGCTCCAATCTTCTTTATCAAAACGATCTATTCCTTCCTCTTGGCTATCATCTGTATTGCCAGTGCTCTCTTCTTTAACGTCAACTATTTGCTGATTTTCCCTTTCATCCCTATTCAAATCACCCTGATCGACCAATTCGTCGAAGGATTCCCACCATTTGTTTTGACCTTTGAACGCAATATCAAACCGGTTGAAAAACACTTCTTGAGACGTTCCCTTCTTTTAGCCTTACCAAGCGCCTTGATGGTCGTCTTTAGTGTCTTGTTCATTCGCCTTTGGGGAGCAAGCCATGGTTGGTCTGCAGCCGATATGTCTACTGTATCCTACTACTTACTTGGATCCATCGGTTTCCTATCCGTTATCCGTGCTTGCCTGCCACTAAATATCTGGCGTGCCCTCCTCATCCTCTTCTCTGTAGTAGGATTCTACGCATCTGCGGTTGTGTTGAAAAACTTGATCGAGATTTCCCTCCTTACAGCCACTACTTTCCCAGTTTATCTGGCATTGATGGCTATCTTTACAGGAGTCTTTATCCTCACTACGATTCTCCAAAAATATGAATTTGATTAAAAAAAGTTGAGAGAAAAGCTCTCAACTTTTTTTACGGTGCATCAAAAGCAACAATCGCAGGTTTTTCATTAAATGCAGCAAATGGTTTTATTTCAAGTTCTAATTTACCATCCCCTTTTACACCAAAATGTTGCACAGCACCTTCCATTGATCGACCCGGTGAAATTGACCCCATTGTATTTGTATTAGGATAAGTTTCCATTTTATTTCCACCAACAAATAGATCAATGTCAACCCCAACTGCTAGATCACTATCTGATAGATTTTTCACATTATAGGTCACTTTTAATACTTTATCGGGATTTGTTTCATCAAAATCGTTCCGTTCATCAGACCATTCAACATTTGTAATAGTATACTCAGCTTGTTTATCAAAAACAATCTTATCACCAATAGCATAGGTTGATTTCTTTTCACTACTCTTCTCAGTAGATGTCTTTTTCTCTGTTTTAGCTTCTTTTGAAGTATCATTAGACTTACTACTAGAATTCCCACAGGCTACTAGTATACTCGCTGAAAGCAATGTTACCCCCAAGCCAAACCATTTTTTCGTTTTGTTCATTTACAAAACCTCTCACTTTTTTAATATATAGTAACATATTTAAATAAGAAAAGAAAGCGCTTTTACAAAAATATATCATTTTATTATATTAAAAATTATCATCTTTCCCCAAGCCTCTTTTCATGCTATAATAGAGCCATGACAGATATCGAATTAAAAGACGGCGAGCGCGTCAATCAACTCTTTTCAAGTGATGTGAAAATCATACAAAATCGGGAAGTCTTTAGTTACTCCGTGGATAGCGTCCTGCTCTCGCGCTTTCCAAAATTGCCCAAGCGAGGATTGATCGTAGATCTCTGCGCTGGAAATGGGGCCGTGGGACTTTTTGCAAGTACTCGTACAGAGGCCCAGATCATTGGTGTCGAAATTCAGGAACGTCTGGCGGATATGGCTACCCGCTCCATTGCTCTCAATGACTTGAACCGGCAAATGTCCATGATCACCGATGACCTCAAGCATTTGCCTCAACATATCAAGGGCAGTAAAGTGGATATCATCCTCTGCAATCCTCCTTATTTCAAGGTGGATGAGCATTCCAATCTCAATGAGAGTGAACACTACCTCTTAGCTCGGCATGAAATTACGACCAATTTAGATGAGATTTGCCATGTGGCCCAGCGGGTTCTCAAATCAAATGGTCGCTTAGCGATGGTCCATCGTCCAGATCGCTTTTTAGATATCATCGAAACCATGAAGCGTTACAATCTTGCACCTAAGCGGATCCAGTTTGTCTATCCCAAAGTGACCAAAGAAGCGAATATGTTATTGATTGAAGCGATCAAGGATGGCTCACTGGACGGTTTAAAAATTCTGCCTCCCCTCTTTATTCACAATGAAGATGGAAGCTATACAGAAGAGATTCATGAGATCTACTATGGAAACTAAGGCTTACATGTATGTCCTAGAGTGTGCGGATGGCTCCCTCTACACTGGCTACACCACGGATGTCGAAAAACGCCTAAAGACTCACAATGCTGGAAAAGGCGCCAAATACACACGGGCTCGCCTCCCTGTTAAACTTCTTTACCAAGAAGCCTATCCAGATAAACCCTCTGCTATGTCTGCCGAGGCTCTCTTTAAAAAGAAATCGCGTCAAGCAAAGCTAAACTATATCAAAAAAAGAGAGTGGGACAGAAATCGGTAATTCGTTAGAATTCGATTTCGTCGTCCCACCTCCGCACAGTTGAGTAGGGCTGTAAAAGCTGATGAAATCAGCGTAGTAGTGCCCACTCAACCACTGCGTCTTGTTCGACAATCCAAAAATAATTGAGAGGCTAGGACTTTTGTCCCAGCCTCTTTTCATTTACAAAATGGTGATACGGTACTGATGACTCCGTGTTTCTTGAGGAGCTAACTGGATCACACCTTTTTTATCTTCGAAGAAATCGCCCTCTTCTGCAGATGTGGAAATACCCGTCCAAGGCTCTAAGGCAATGAAAGGACCCTTGTTATTGGTAGACCAAAGGACGAGATTCTCAAAATCTGCAAAGTCCAATTCCAAACCTTTACCAGATTTTTTCGAGATAAGCTTCACAGATTTAGAGGCTAATTGATCTAAAATAATGGCGTCTTTTTCAAACAGTTCATGGCGCAAAGGTAGGCTAGGACTATGGTCTAAAAATGGCGTCCGCTGCAGGCGATCAACCAAACCGGTTTCTGTGAACAAGTGAGGAATGCTACAGCTTTCTTCTTTTTCAAAAATCAACTCATAGTCTTCATAGTCTTCATCTGCTAAAAGGGGACAACGAAAGGCTGGATGCCCTCCAATGAAATAAGGCATGACTTGATCAGACTCTAGATTTTGTACACGATAGGTGATAGTGATTTCTTTCCCTTGCAATTCATAAACGATTTCAACTCGAAAATGGTAGGGATAATTTTGCAGGCTCTCGTCGTTAGAGGTGATTTCAAAGACAAGACGATTGTCTGTTTGTTCTTTAAGTTTAAACTCTCTCTTCCTAATGAGACCGTGTCTTGGCAGCTGACCTGTCTTCACTCCATCTTTTAGATGATACTGTACTTGGCCATTTCGAACGCTTCCGCAAATTGGAAACAAAACAGGCGCTTGTCCCGACCAATACTCTGGATCCCCTTGCCAGAGATATTCTACGCCTTCTTTATTACGAATGGAACTCAATTCCCCTCCAAATGTCTTACATTGTACTTCTAGATCATCGTTTTTTAATGCAATCACCATGGACGATACCTCTTTATAATTAGTGTGGTTATTATATTCATTATAACCTTTTGGGAAAGATTGTCAATTTTTATTTTCTAGTCAAAAATTTTTTAAAAAAGAGAAATAATTCTTGACAAAGCTTAGAAATAATTGTAGACTTAATATGTTAACAGAGATATTCCGTTTTAGGAATCCGTTCTTTCTGTTTTCTGACTTTTTTAGGATGCTCCTTATCATGATACATTTTTTCTAAAAGAGTCTGTTATCATTTAGGTCTCCTTATAAATATACAAGGGTTAACAGCTAGTTAATCCTTGTATTTTTGATTTTCATTAAAAAAACGGCCTATTGCTAGACCGTCCTTAGGACTTATTTATCCCCTTTGTTGCGGATGACAAATCCATTTTTCTTTTCATTAGAAGTACGATGAGGACGTTTATTGCCTTTACCTTCAAAGTCTCGGCTATTTTTATTGGACTTGCGTTTGAAATCACGGCGTCCACCTTCACGGTCATCTCTGCGATTTCGGTCACGGCGTTGGTCTCCACGACGGCCATTCCCACGGCTGCCTTTTCCTTTCCCACCAAAGCCACCACCGGATGGTTTAAATGGCAATGGTTTTTCACGCGCAATTTCAACTTCTGGAAGACTGTCTGGATCTTGAACGGTCAAGCTCAAGATATACATAGCCAGTTCTTCAGGAGTGAATTCTGCAGCCAATTTGCGAGCATCTTTACCAAACTTCTCAAAGTTAGTCCGGATTTTTTCATCCTCAAAGTCTCGCTCAATTTTCTTCAGCGCTACTTGTTTTTTCGCTTGGAAGGCTTCTTCTGCTGTTGCAGGTTTCATTCCCTTCATCCGCTTTTTGGTCAAGTTCTCAATGATTTGCAAATAGCCCATTTCATTTGGCGAAACGAAGGTAATGGATTGCCCTGTTTTCCCAGCACGACCTGTTCGTCCGATCCGGTGAACATAGCTCTCTGGATCTTGTGGAATATCGTAGTTGTAGACATGAGTCACACCTGAAATATCCAAACCACGCGCCGCAACGTCTGTTGCAACCAAGACGTCCACGTTCCCATTTTTAAAGTCACGAAGTACTCGGAGACGTTTGTTTTGATCCAAATCTCCGTGAATCCCTTCTGCCCGGAAACCACGAATCTTCAAGCCACGCGTCAACTCATCGACCCGACGTTTGGTCCGACCAAAAATGATAGCAAGTTCAGGCTGCTCGACGTCCATCAATCGAGTCATGGTATCAAACTTTTCGCCCTCTTTGACACGAATATAGTATTGATCAACCAAATCAGTTGTCAATTCTTTGGCCGCAATCTTAACGTGTTCTGGCTCTTTCATAAACTGAACACCGATGCGTTTGATGGCTTCTGGCATCGTTGCTGAAAAGAGCAAGGTTTGGCGTGTTTCGGGAACACGGCTAATGATAGCTTCGATATCTTCCAAGAAGCCCATATTGAGCATTTCATCTGCTTCATCCAAGATCAATGTTTCAATATGATTAAGTTTCAAGGCCTTGCGCTTGATCAAATCTAGCAAGCGTCCAGGTGTTCCCACAACGATGTGAGCACCTGACTTCAAAGCTTTAATTTGCTTTTCAATGCTCGATCCACCATAGACAGAGCGAACTTTGACACCCTTACTACGTCCAAAGCGGAAGAGTTCTTCCTGACTTTGAACCGCCAATTCACGCGTTGGGGCAATAACAAGAGCTTGAATCACTGTGTTATCGACATCAATCTTCTCCAAAGTTGGAAGACCAAAAGCAGCCGTTTTACCGGTCCCTGTTTGCGCTTGGCCGATGACATCTTTTCCTTCAAGAGCCAAAGGAATGGTTTGTTCTTGGATGGGGCTTGCTTCTACAAAGCCAGCTTTTTCGATTTCTGCTAATAATTCAGCAGATAAG
This sequence comes from Streptococcus parasanguinis ATCC 15912, assembly GCF_000164675.2. Lineage (NCBI taxonomy): Bacteria > Bacillati > Bacillota > Bacilli > Lactobacillales > Streptococcaceae > Streptococcus > Streptococcus parasanguinis. The sequence goes on along the minus strand of NC_015678.1, from coordinate 163,400 downwards.
TTAAATTCATTGAATTTCAATTCTTTCTTCTTTCTAAAAAGTGGTGCGAAGCCACTTTATCAAACTTCTTTCAATACGAATACGCACTGATTGCATAGGAAGTCACCTTCCCGGTCACCTGTCGCAAGACTCATCTAAAGAAAAACTAGTCCGTCTGTTTAAAACTACAATTTCTTTAGAGAAAAATGTTTTGCGTCCTATCGGATGTTGTTGGCTAGTATCGTTTTTCAAACAAATAGGCCACAAGATCCTTCTTGCGGGAGTCTTCTTTCGAACAAAAGCCTTCCATCTGTTCTGCCTCCCTACCATTTCTCTCATACAAGTTTGCAACTTATCTAGTATAACACAATGAAGAGGCAAATGATAGTCAAAGGAGACTAATTTTATTTTTTAGGAAAAAATCCTGGATAGCTTTAAATCATAAAAGTGACACAAAACCTAGCCAGGACTGGTTTTCTTCATGCAACCATCTAATATACTTCATCATTGGAGTATAAAAAACAGGAAAAACTTTTATTTTTTGGGAACTCTTATCTTGCGTTTTTACAAATAAATATGTATAATACAGTTAGTATCTAAAATATTTCTGTATAAAGAAATAGGATCATTTTATCTGATTCAACGATTTATTCTAAGTTCTAATTTATTTAGAAACCACTCAGTACTATTAAATCTACTCCTACTATTTCCAAGAAGATTTTGTACAGTCGATGAACTATTCACACTGCCCCTTCTTTGGAGAGGAGGGCAGGTGTCTAGATGGTTCCTATTTCTCAGATTATTCTAGATACGAAGAGGCTCGGATTTCTCCAAGCCTCTTTTTTTATCTTTTTTTCACAATCCACCGCATGACCTTTGCCAAAATGAGCCATAATATAAAGCTACATACGGATACATAGATCCAAGCATTGGGATCCTCTGTCATCGGAAGAGGGATATTCATTCCAAAGAAACCTGTGATAACGGCTAAGACCGCCAACAAGGCTTCAAAGATGGTTAGGGTTGTCAAGTTATCATTCAAGTTGTTGTTTAGGATATTGTTGTAAGATCCTGACAACTGTTGCAAGACATTGGAAATCAACTCAGTCATCGAAACCAACTGACGCGCTTCGATCATTGCATCATCAAACTGCTCTTTTTCAACATCATTCATCCTGCGATAAATGACATGCGCTTTGATATGTTCTAGCAACATCCGATTTTGCTTAGCAGCTGCGACCAGATAGACCATACCGGTCTCAAGGTCAGACAGGGCATAAAGATTCTTGGTCGTCGTTGTCTTTCGAAGCAAACGGTTGAGTTCATCCTTGTGCTTATCTAAGCGATCAATAATCGGATAATAAGCATTACTGATCATTTCAAGACCTGCAAAAAGCAACTTATAGATTGATAGCTCCTCATGGCTTTCCAAATAACGAACCATTTGTTCAATGATATAGGCATTATCTTGATTGCTGATGGTCACGAGTCGCGTATCTTGAACGATAAAGGTCATGGGGATGGTTTCGTAGTATTCCTTGTCCTTTTCTAAATCCAATACATTGTAGATAAAGGTGATCGTTCCGTTTTCTCGATTGTAATCCATATGGGCACGTTCGTTCTTATCCATCGCGTACTCAATGGTTTCTTTGTCAATATCGTATTTTTTATAAAGATATGAATTTTCAGCAATCAAATCCGAGTCGATATTGATCCATTTCCGATCTTGACCCAATTGTTTATCGATAAACATTCCGTCTCCTTTCTCAACTGTTCTCTATCAAAATGATTATTTTATTTAAAGACCGCACTGGCTAATGCTTGCTGGATTTCAATGACACTGTTGTCACTCTTGAATTGTAAAACTTCTGAAGGTTCCACTGCTGAAGAGACCCAGATTTTTAATTCGGCATCCAAATCAAAATGACCGGAAGTTTCAACGGAAAAGCGAGAGATGGAGCGGTAAGGAAGAGATTTGTAGGACGTTTTCTTCCCTGTTACTCCTTGCTTATCCACCAAGATCAAACGAAACTCTGTAAAGACGATTAAATCACGAATCAAGCTAAAAGCAAGTGTGACTTGCTCTCCCGGCACCAAGATATCTTCCAGATCTCTTTCTACTTTATCAACATTCTTTTGAGAGGCATTGCCCATCAAACCACTTAATAATCCCATCATTTCTCCTTTAAAAGCGAAAACGGATAGATTTTCGTTTTCTTATTTCTCTTGTTATGGATCGGTTTTGAATCGTTCCTTACCCCATCTTTTCTTCCAGCTCAACGTCTGGATACTTATCCGCAAACCAGCGGAGAGCAAAGTCGTTTTCAAAGAGGAAGACAGGTTGGTCAAAGCGGTCCTTAGCCAAGATATTTCGGCTCGAAGACATGCGCTCATCTAAGTCTTCTGGTTTGATCCAGCGAACGGTCTTTTTACCCATTGGGCTCATGACCACTTCGGCATTGTATTCATTTTCCATCCGGTGCTTAAAGACTTCAAACTGCAATTGACCAACAGCACCAAGCATGTATTCACCTGTTTGGTAGTTGGTATAGAGCTGAATAGCTCCTTCTTGCACCAATTGCTCAATCCCTTTGTGGAAGGATTTTTGCTTCATGACATTCTTGGCAGAAACCTTCATAAAGATTTCAGGCGTAAAGGTTGGCAGTGGTTCAAATTCAAACTTATTTTTGCCCACTGTCAAAGTATCTCCAACCTGATAAGTACCGGTATCGTAAACCCCTATGATGTCTCCTGCTACAGCATTGCTGACATTTTCACGGCTCTCGGCCATAAATTGAGTCACGTTAGATAACTTAGCGCCCTTACCAGTACGAGGCAGGTTGACGCTCATCCCACGCTCAAATTCGCCAGATACGATCCGAACAAAGGCAATCCGGTCACGGTGACGAGGGTCCATATTGGCTTGGATTTTAAAGACAAAGCCTGAGAAATCCTTGTCGTATGGATCGACAAGTTCACCGTCTGTTTTTTTATGTCCATGAGGCTCTGGAGCAAACTCGAGGAAGGTTTCCAAGAAAGTCTGCACCCCAAAGTTAGTCAAAGCTGATCCGAAGAAGACTGGTGTCAATTCACCTGCAAGGATGGCTTCTTCTGAGAATTCGTTTCCAGCTTCTTGCAAGAGTTCGATATCATCTTTTACTTGCTCGTAGAAAGGGTTGTTAGCAAAGAGCTTGTCTCCATCTTCTAGACTAGCAAAGCGTTCGTCTCCTTTATAGAGTTCCAAGCGTTGGTTATAAAGGTCATAAAGTCCTTCAAAGGCTTTCCCCATCCCGATCGGCCAGTTCATTGGGTAACTGGCGATGCCCAAGACTTCTTCCAATTCTTGCAAGAGGTCCAGTGGCTCGCGACCGTCACGGTCCAGCTTATTCATAAAAGTGAAGACTGGAATGCCACGGTGTTTCACAACCTCAAACAATTTCTTGGTTTGGGCCTCGATCCCTTTGGCAGAGTCCACCACCATAACGGCAGCATCCACCGCCATCAAGGTCCGGTAAGTATCTTCTGAGAAGTCCTCGTGCCCTGGGGTATCAAGGATATTAACGCGTTTGCCATCGTAGTCAAACTGCATGACAGATGAGGTTACCGAAATCCCACGTTGTTTCTCAATGTCCATCCAGTCGGATTTAGCAAAGTTTCCTGTTTTCTTCCCTTTGACAGTACCGGCTTCCCGAATCTCTCCCCCAAAGTAGAGCAACTGCTCAGTAATCGTCGTTTTACCAGCATCCGGGTGGGAGATGATAGCAAAGGTACGGCGTTTTTTAATTTCTTCTTGTACGTTCATATTCCTAATTCTTTCTCTTCTTATTTTTTGATAAATTTACAAATTCATCTCTACATCGGATCTCTCCTCAATTTCTCTATCTGTCCTATTATAGCGAAAATAGGCACTTTTTTCAACGATGATTCTTCTTTGAGAGCAAAAAGAAAGACTAAAATCCGTAGATTCTAGTCTTCTTCAATCATGGTTATTTTCTCACTTTCACCCGCTCACTTCTGCGATTGAAGAACTGATTAAAGAGCAATAAAGCAAGGGCTAAAATACTGGATACAACCAGATAATTGAGCCATACCTTATCCCCTCTCATAATCGGAGGGCGAGCCATCAAGCCATAATTTCCTCCCGTCAATTGATTGACTCCAACCAGGAATAAATCTAAGGCAAAGGTATAGAGAACAATCTGACTATTTTTTAAGAGGTTTCGATCATACCATCTCAAGAGATAAATCAAGGAATTGATCAGGAGACAGTAATGTCCGAGGAGGAAAGAAAAGCTCGTAATATGAGGGAAAGTGTAGGGATCAAAGACTGGATAGCCCAAGGCAAAGATGGCTCCACTCACTCCCATCAAGGCAAAGAACTGTTTGCTTTTCCAGCGGTCTGGTAAAAACAAGACCGCAAACATGGCCAAGCGGCAATGATAAAATGGTAAGCTATTGGACCAAGGAATGTGGTAGGCAAAATACCAAAGATACAAGCAAATTAACTGGAAGCCCTGTAAGTATTGAAAGCATTTGCGAAATTGCTCATTCTGATAATAGCGAAGTGACATCATGATCGCTGTCACAATTAACAAGACCATCACACTATACCAAAGTGCTGAGATTGCTGGTGGTGCTGTTGATTCTGTAGTGAAAAAATGATGCATAAAATCTCCTTATTTAAACAGATTTAGGTATTCTTCTTTTCTTACTGTACTGAACGATCGTATTGATGAAAATCAGTGTCCCCGTCATGAGGACTGTCACGATCAAATAGTTGAGCACAAGGCCATGGTCACCGATCACAGGAGGGCGACGCATAAAGCCGTAGTTTCCACCTGTTGCGAGATTTGCAAGCTGAATAATGGCATTGACCCCAAAAGTCATCTGACAGATTTTCCAAACAGACCCTTCTTTCACCTGGTAGGATTGAACCAGATAGATCAAACAGTTGGCCAAGAGAGCCCAGTGACCAAAGACATTGTTGATCGAGGATACGTGAGGAAAAGGGTAAGGATAAAAAACGGGATGAACCAAGGCCATAATGGAGCCAAAGACTCCCACGAGGGCAAAATATTGTTTGAAGCTGCTCTTGGGCGCCAAAAGAATGATCCACATGGCCATCCGGCTATGATAGAAGGGAAGACTCTCTGAAAGAGGCAAGCGAGCAGCTAGATACCAAGAGTTGATGATGAGCAGCTGGATCAACTGCCCCCAATACCAAAAGTTTTGGTAGGCTTTAGAGTGAGCAAATCGAATGGACAGAACTCCCACTACCACCAATGAAGTCGGCAATAAGAAATACCAGACCCCCAATTGAGGAGGGGACGTTGGTTGACTGGTGAAAAATAAGTCCCAAAGTGTCATGATTTCTTTCCCTGATCTGCTCTTTTTATTCCGAACGCGAACCGACAGTCTCTTCAACCATCTTGTATTTGTACTTATAGCGTTGATTGACCAAGCAAATACCAGCTACCATCACGATGCTGACCAAGAGGTAGTTCAAGAGAGCACCGTGGTCTCCAATGATTGGTGGACGTCGTAAGAAGCCATAATCCCCTTTCGTCAAAAGGTTGACCAAGAAAATCAAGGCATTCATACCAAAGGTAATCTTAACAATTCGTAAGCTGTCTTGCTTTTCCGACTGATAAAAATCTTGCAGGTAAATCAAACTATTAGCAAACAAGGCCCAGTGACTAAAAACCAGATTCAACACAGTGATATGAGGGAATGGGAAAGGATCAAAGGCCGGATACACCAATGCTGCAATCGATCCTAGAACTCCCAACAAGGCAAAATATTGCTTGATATAGGTTCCTCTCGGGGCAAAAAGGATCGCAAGCATGGCCAAGCGACAATGATAAAAAGGCAAATTATCTGTCAGAGGCATGTGGGCTAGAATATACCAAGCATTGATGGTCAAGACTTGAATCAATTGTGCCCAGTACCAAAAGCGTTGGTAGCTTTTTGACTGAGCATATTTGATAGAAAAGTAGCCAACCACCAACAAGGAAGCTGGTAGGAAAAAATACCAGAGCCCAAATTCAGGCGGGGCTGATTTTTGGTTCGTAAACAATAAATCCCAAAGTGTCATGTTTATATCCCTTTAATTTATAGATCGTTTTTAATCACAATACAAATCTCGTTTCCCATCATAAACCTCCCAAAGGAAATTCAATTGTTCCTCTGTATTGCGCTTGGTAGAAAGAGCAGGCATTTTCTCTCTCTCAAAAAATGCAAGATCGGAAATTTCCTGATTCTGTTGAAAACTTCCATCCAGCAATTCACATTCAAATACCAATTTCACATATTGGCGACTTTGCAATTGGTAGCGATTAGTATCAAATACTGCCAACAACCGATTGACACGTGCTACATAGCCCGTTTCTTCTTGGATTTCCTTTAAAATATTTTCTTTAGGAGAATAGCCAACCTCACCAAAACCACCCGGCAAAGCCCAGGTCTCTTCTCCCTGACCTTTCACCAGACAAAGTTTTCTATCTTTGACAATCCAAGCCCTAACATCAATTAAGGGGGTGTCATAATAGTTTGTCGGTCGAAACAAATCCGATAATTCTTGTGAATTCAGATCAGTCGTTTCTCTCACAAGATCCTGTAAAATTTCACGAATATCCTGGTAGCGCTCTTGATCAAATGGATCTTTTGAGAAGGCTAAGCCTGTATTGGTGATTGAAATCAAGCGCTGAATGTCCTTCAGTACATTATTACTTACCATTCTCCAATTCCTCTACCAATTTGCCCAAATTCATGGAATTGCTTCCCTTGATAAGGATTTGGTCTTGCTCTTTCAAGCTTTCCTTGACTTGTTTGACCATGTCCTCAAACTGATCTTCCTCAGCTGTCTTCTTGAAATAATAGACATGTCCGAGTGGGAACATCTGACTCGCTAACTGAGCCAATCCCGCAATGTCTTGACCATAGAAAATAACCGTATCCAAAACATCTGGCGAGAGGCTGAGAATCATTTGGTTGTGCAGATCTACCGATTGCTCCCCTAGTTCTTTCATATCTGCCAGGACGGCCAATTTTCGACCATTTGGATTGGCAGGAATAGTCGAGAAAGTTTCTAAGATTAGGCGCATGGCCGTTGGGTTGGCATTGTAGACATCGGATAAGATATCTGCTCCGTTACTTGCCTTCTTCCATTCTGTCCGGTTGCGAGTTAATTGCAAGGTTTCGAAACTATCACGAATCGCAGCTTCACTCACTCCTTCTTTCAAGGCAACATAAGCTGCAATCATGGCATTGGTCGCATTATATTTTCCTGTTACTGGAAGATCAATCGCTTCTTCTAAGAAATTAGCTCGGAAAGTTAAGCTATCCTTTCGCTCGATTAACTCAGTAATAAAAATCTCCTCGTCTGGCCCAAAGCGGACGACTGTTTGATTTTCAGGAAGGTAGGCATCGACGATCGGATCAGCTGGAACTACCAGAAGGCCACCTTCTGGCATCCCGTCCGCAATCTGGAGTTTTCCTTTTGCGATCTCACTTCGATCTTTAAAGAATTCCAAATGGGCTTCCCCAATCAAGGTGACAATAGCAGCTTTTGGATGCGCCAGTTCTGACAAGAGATGGATATCTCCTAGATGGTCTTGCCCCATTTCAAGGACGAGTTTGTCTGTCCCTTCTGGCATATGCAAAACCGTATAAGGAAGACCAATTTCGTTATTATAGTTTCCCTGTGTTTTATAGGTTAGGTAGGTGGTGGACAAAAGCTGTGCCAACATATCTTTTGTGGTGGTTTTACCATTTGACCCCGTCACTGCAAAAACATCCACTTTTGTCTTTTGAAGATAGGCTGCAGCTAATGTTTGAAAAGCACTCAGCACATCTTCCACCAAAATATAAGGGTGGCCTTCTACCACTTTCTCTGAAAAAGTGGCTACGGCTCCGTTTTCAAAAGCAGTCTCAATAAAATCATGACCATCACGCGCTCCCTTTAAAGGAACAAACAGGTCTCCAGGCCCAATCAAACGGCTGTCAAATTCCGGCTTGACGAGGGCCACATCTTCAAATTGGCTGATATCATTTTTTGCATGTACTAGATGAGCAACTTCATGTAATGTGAGATTCATATCCGACTCCTCAGTTCTCCGTAGCGTCCTCAAAGATTTGGACGCTCCTATCAAATTCTTCTCATTATACCATATTCTAGACCACAAAAAAAGTGGCTGGGACAGAAGTCCTAGCCTCTTGATTGTTTTTGGATTGTCGAGTAAGACGCAGTGGTTGAATGGGCTCTACTACGCTGATTTCATCAGCTTTTACAGCCCTACTCAACTGTGCGGAGGTGGGACGACGAAATCGAATTCTAACGAATTACCGATTTCTGTCCCACTCTCTCTTTTCTTACAACAAATGCGCTTCGTGTTTTTGGAAGACTTCTTTTCCAAGCTCTACTAACTTGGTAATCAAATCTGTATAGTTGAGTCCCATATTGTCCCAAAGCAGAGGATACATAGACCATTGGGTAAATCCTGGCATGGTATTGAGTTCGTTTAAGAAGATCTCTCCTTTATCTGTATAGAAGAAATCACAACGCGCCAAGCCCAGACCACCGATTGCACGAAAGGCTTTTTCTGCGTTGGTCCGCATGGTTTTCACAACCTCAGGATCCAATTGAGCTGGAATCGCCATGGTAATTTTGTTGTCGATGTATTTGGCATCATAATCATAGAAGGCCACATCTTTCACAACTTCACCTGGCAAGGTGCTCTTCACATCATAGTTTCCAAGCAGTCCAACTTCAATCTCACGCGCATTAACCCCTTGCTCTACTAAGACACGGCTATCGTATTTAAAGGCTAATTCAAGAGCAGTCCGAAGTTCTGTTTGGTTTTCAGATTTTGAAATCCCAACACTAGAGCCCATATTGGATGGTTTGGTAAAGACAGGATAAGAGAGATTGGCTTCAATTGCAGCAATTTTCTCTTCCAAGTCATCGCCTTCCACTACAGCTACATAAGGAACTTGTGGAATCCCTGCAGACTCCAAGACCCGTTTGGTCGTGATCTTGTCCATCGCAACACTGGAAGCTAGGATGCCACAGCCAACATAAGGCATCTTCAAGACTTCTAAGAAGCCTTGAATGGAACCATCTTCTCCCATTGGTCCATGAAGAACTGGAAAGACCACTGCTCCTTCCTTGTAAATCGCAGATGGTGCCACTTTTTTAGACCAGTCCACTGTATCATTGGTCATCAATTTCTCATCATCCGCTGGTTTCTCTTCAAAAGCTTGCGTCTGGATGAAGTCTCCTGACTGCGTAATAAAGTAGGTTTGAACCGAAAATGCTTGGTAATCAATCGCGCGCATCACGCTTTCTGCTGAAAGAACAGAAACTTCACGTTCTGCACTACGTCCACCATACAACAGGATTAAGTCTTGTTTACTCATATTTTCTCCCTAATTGTTCCCTTGATTTCTTACTTGATAGTATACCACAATGATAGCCCTTTCGAAAGAACTTCTCTTATAATTCTGTCCGATTTTCAATCGCGCGAAGCAAGGTCACTTCGTCCGCATACTCGATATCGGCTCCAACTGCCAGACCCCGTGCCAAACGTGTCACTTTGATCCCTGCTGGCTTGAGCACGCGCGAGATATACATCGATGTCGCTTCCCCGTCTGCCGTCGCATTGGTCGCAACAATGACCTCTGTGACTGTTCCATCCATCAAGCGACTAATCAAACTCTTGAGATTGATATCATCGGGTCCCACGCCATTCATGGGCGAGATTAAGCCATGCAAGACATGGTAACGACCGTGGTATTCCTGGATATTCTCCATAGCAGATACATCCCGGCTATCTTCTACAACCAGAATGAGGGATGGATCTCGCGTTTCATCTCGACAAATCTCGCAGGTTTCTTCATCGGTTAAATTTCCACAAATACTGCAATACCCCAGCTCACGCTTGGCATTCAGTAAGTTCTTGGCAAATTCATTGACATCATCATCTGACATACCAATCGTGTAAAAAGCCAGACGAGTCGCTGTTTTGATCCCAATTCCTGGCAACTTCGAATAGCTGTCAATTAATTTTGCAATAGGTGCTGGATAAAGCATAATTTCCTTTCTAATTCATGGGGTGTTTCTGATTGTATAAATTAATAATGTCACGCGCAATGGAATGACTGACCGTCGCTTGTAGATTGGTATTATGTGGAAAAACCACTGCTACCGCAATCTTTGGATTGTTTGATGGTGCATAAGCCACAACATTGGTATTAATGGCTTGTTTGCCTCCATCGACTGTGGTTTCAGCTGTACCGGTCTTTGCACTAATGGGCACACTAGCACCTCGACCCACGGTCTTTCCTGTCGTTAACCCACTCGTACCATTTGCAACTTGGTAGAACCCTTGCTTGATCAAAGCCATGTCCTCCGCTGAGATATGCACCTGATTGAGCTCCTTAGTTTCGATCGCTTTTTTCAACTGACCAAGGCCCCCTTGATCATTATTGTCATAGATGCCTTCAACGACATGAGGACTCACCCTCTTCCCATCATTCGCAACTGTCGCCACATACTGGGCCAATTGCATCGGTGTATAGTTGTCAAACTGGCCAAAGGCATTGGTCAAATAATTGCCGACTGTATACTCTTTCGGGATAAAACCAGTCGATTCATTGGGAAGGTCAATCCCCGTTGTCGTTCCAAGACCATACTCTGCAAAAGTAGAACGGAGTTTTTTCATAGCAGGGTCTACTTGATCCACTTGTAAGGTCATGTTTGGAGTGTAGGGTTGCCCCATCATCTTAAGGGCAATTTGGACCATATAGGTATTAGAGGAGTATTCCAAAGCCTCCACCGCATTGATGGAACGACTACCGTATTGGGTAAACCAAGAATTGATAGGAGCTGATCCTGCAAAAACAATCGGCTGATCGGTCAGCACCTGATTCCCAGAAATGGCTCCATTTTCCCATCCCGAAGTCAAGGTCGCTCCTTTGACCACGGATCCTGGGACGAAGACGTTGGTCACTGTTCCCAAAGCATCTGCTGATAGATCTTGACTACCAGCCTGATGTTTAATCCCTGCCATGGCAAGGACCTTCCCTGTATCGGGCTCCAGGGCTACTGCATAGACACCTTCGGAGTAGGTCGCATTTCCAGCTTGCAACTCTGCGCTAAAGGCAGAGCGGAGAATATCCTCCACCCCTTTTTGGAAATCCAAATCAATCGAGAGCTTGAGGTTTTCTCCCTTAGCCCCTTTCGAAACATCGACCACTTTTTCTATGTTGCCATTTTTATCCAGAAGAATTTCTTTTTCACTGCGTTTCCCTTGGAGAACCTCTTCATATTCCTTTTCGAGATAAGACGTTCCAACCCGGTCATTAAGAGCGTAACCTTTTTTGACATACTGGTCGACCTCTTCTGCTGGAAGCCCCGCCTGCTCGGTTGAGACATTCCCAATAATAGAGGCTAGAGGAGTATCCAAAACCTTGCGGTCCCAGCTAGTCGTGATGGCAATTCCCGGAAAATCTTGACTGTCAGCAGTGATGGTCGCAATCTGCTCAGCACCTAACGCTTTCGTCGTAATGATTCCCGTCGCAAAATTCTCCACAGCATTCATCTGGCTGTAAAGATAGATGATCTTTTTCTCATCATCAGTGTAACCGAGTTTCGAAGGATCAATGCTGTCCACTGCCGCTTGATAGATTTTAGCTTCCGGCAGACGATTTCCATCTGTATCATATTTCTTTTTCTCAGGCAGATGTTCCACGACCTCTTGATAGACTTTGGTATTGGCTAGATAATAGTCTACTTCTTGCCGTTCGGTCACTTGAGGATCCTCTACATCAACGTACTGTAAGAGTTTCCCTGCAGTCTCTCGCATTTCTTGGGCTGTCATTTTACGATCCCGCGTAAATGTCAGAACCTGTTTCCCCACATTTTCCACCAAGGGCTTGCCAGAAGCATCATAGATTTGCCCTCGCACACTCCCTTGTTTGACCGTCTTTTTCGTAGCTTTTGCCAATTTATCCGTATAATAGGATTGGTGAGTGATCTGCATATAGCCAAGCCGAGCAATCAGAACTAAAAAAAGAAGGCAAATCAAACTAAACAGCAGATATAGCCTGCGTGTTATCGAATGATTCTCAAACTTCCGTATTTTTTTCTTCATGAAATTTTCTATCCTTCTTTTCTAATAAACACTTTCCTTTCATTTTACTATTTTTTCAAGAGTATCTCAAGAAAATGAAGAGGCCTTTCCTGGAATTTTACAAAGAAAAAAGATTGGACAGGCTCGCCCAATCTCTTCTACTAATAGGTCACCACGTTGATCTTTCCTTTGTCGTACTCGGCAATGAAAATATCCAAAACGTTGTCATAGCCTTCTTTTTCCAATTCAGCCAGCAGCCACTCTTCACTTTTTCCAATTGTTTCCAAAATTTCAAGCTGAACTACGCCATCCGTAATAATCGGGTATTTAGGATTCTCATCTCCCAAACGTACAATAATCAATTGACCATTTTGTTCAATAACAGCGCGCTTCACATCTTTTAATTGAAAAATCCCTTGTCCACGTAGTTTCAAGGCAACATCTGAAGCAGAAAGTCCTTTGGAACGACAAGCTTCCGGATCGAGTTTCCCATTTTTAATGATGACAGTAGGTTTTCCATCAATCAAATGCTTCATAAAACGAACATTGGTATTGAGCCATTTTAAGAGCAAGATCAAAATGGTCCACATCAAGAGAATCACAATGTATTGAAGAATGGTAATGGAGCTATTGTAAATAACCCCACCAATAATTCCCCCCAGAACAAAGTTCTGTATCTGGTCTACTGCAGAACTTGGTGCTAGATTGCCTTTCCCTGTCACATTGATCACAAATACCAAGGAAATCAAGCCGAGAGCTAATTTAATCAAAATGGCTAAAAAATCTACTGTCATTTGTTCACCTCCACAAGTTCCACGTCTGTTTTATACAGATCCATCTTTTCTAATAGGTAGCTATCTGGGTCAGATCCTGCGATAGCTCGGTAATAAACTGCTCCAACTTTCAGGATCGCCCCATCTGTGGCTGCCGAAGTATTGACATAGACCTTTTCTTTTTTGACATTCAACTCCTTTGAGATAACCTCAATAAAATGCAGAGAACGTTGGAATTGGTCATTATTACTTTGGCTATTTTGGAAATTGCTGATGCCGATCAAGACCACTGCAACCAGAGTCAAAATGGAAATAATGGATAATTCACGGAATTTGCTATCGTGCTTATCCCGATAAGCTTTCACCGCAAAAAAACTGGTCAGTAGAATGAGCAAACCAGAGATCCCAATGGTCACCCAATTTTGCTGACTAATCTGACTCAATACATAGTCATAAGAGTAAAATTTCATAATGAACTCCCTTTCTCCAAATGAATTCAAGCTATTATAATGGATTTCAGGAGAGAATTCAAGGCATTCTAATCAGAAAATCATTAAATTTTTGTTATAATAAAATTATCTATCATGTCAAGAAAAGGAAACACAATGAAACTCATTTCATGGAATATCGACTCGCTTAATGCTGCATTGACTAGTGATTCAGCACGCGCTAAACTTTCTCAAGAAGTCCTTCAAACCTTGGTCGCTGAGGATGCGGATATCATTGCCATTCAAGAAACCAAGTTATCCGCCAAAGGACCTACCAAAAAACACCTTGAAATCCTTGAGGAACTCTTCCCTGGCTACGAAAACACCTGGCGCTCTTCTCAAGAACCGGCTCGTAAAGGCTACGCTGGAACCATGTTCCTCTATAAAAAAGAGCTCACACCAGTTGTGACTTTCCCAGAAATCGGAGCTCCTTCGACCATGGACTTGGAAGGTCGGATCATTACACTAGAATTTGATCACTTTTTCGTGACTCAGGTCTACACACCAAACGCTGGTGATGGTCTCAAACGTTTGGAAGAACGTCAAGTCTGGGATGTCAAATATGCGAAATACTTGGCTGAACTAGACAAGCAAAAGCCTGTCCTTGCAACCGGTGACTACAACGTTGCTCACAAGGAAATCGACCTTGCTAACCCTGCCAGCAACCGTCGTTCACCAGGTTTCACAGACGAAGAACGCGAAGGATTTACAAATCTTTTGGCCAAAGGATTTACAGATACCTTCCGCCACCTCCACGGCGATGTGCCGGAGCGTTACACTTGGTGGGCGCAACGCAGCAAGACTTCAAAAATCAACAATACAGGCTGGAGAATCGACTATTGGCTCACAAGTAACCGTGTGACAGACAAAATTACCAAGTCAGATATGATCGACTCAGGCGCACGCCAAGACCACACACCCATTGTCTTGGAGATTAAATTATAAGGATTTTCTTTATGAACTACAATGCAGTAATTCCCGAGTTTATGGTATCGAATATAGAACAGTCCCGTTCCTTCTACTGTGATTTACTGGGTTTCACCATCGAATACCAGCGTCTAGAAGAAAAATTTCTCTTCCTGTCTCTTGAAGATTGCCAGCTCATGCTAGAGGAGGGAACAAAGGATGAATTAGCTGAACTAACCTATCCATTTGGTCGTGGAGTCAATATCTCCTTTGGCATAAAAGATGTCCCTAGACTCTATCAAAAATTGCTAGAATCTAACTATCCTATTCATCGTCCATTGACCAAAAGAGAATTTCGTGTTGGTGAACAGTATATCTATCCTCATGAATTTTCAGTTTTAGATCCAGATGGCTATTTTTTAAGATTTAGTGAATAGAATAATCATCACCCGTCTATGAGCTATAACCAAAAATCTATTATTTGGGGTGCAGTTCAATAGCGGGTAATTTGTTTATCTTTCATCCAAAAGAACGAGACGGACTATCATTCGAAACCTAAAAAAGCCGGCCCCTTCTTACAGGGGCCGGCTTTTTTTGCTCATCTTCAATGAAAGATCAATTTTATTTTTTCTTCTCAATATGATCTTTGAGATCTTCTTGAGCTTTTTTATTGGATTCTGCTTTTTTCTTCAACCATTCTTCTTTGGCCTTGTTAAAGTCTTTTGTTGTGACAACATCTTTGGACATTTCAAGGTATTTGTAGAATGTTCCTGTTCCTTTTGTACCAACCCATGAAGCAGCACGACTGTATGGTACGGTCCGTTGAAGCATTGGAGAACCACCATTTGAAACAGTTGGAAGCGTAATCGCACTATCCGTCAACCAAGCTTGTGCTGCTGCATATTTTTCGTAGCGTTTTGCTTGATCCAACAATTCAGCATCCGCATCTTTTAACATGTTGGCGTATTGGTCCAAACCAACTGCTGCAATGGCTGGGTTGTTTGTTCCCGCATCTATACCAAAATAGTATGAAACTGAACCATTAACTGGGCTGATACTTTCGAGATAAGTGGATGGATCTTGGTAGTCAGGGGCCCAACCACCGCCTGAGATATCGTAATCTCTCGCAGCTGCTGTATCACTGAAATAGGTGATATTTTGGAAATCATCATCCGAAACCTTTTGAAGGTCCACAACGACATTGTCTGCACCAAGCGCTGACTCTACAGATTGTTTGAAGGAGCTAGCTTGTTGGACCATGCTGTTGTCCACTTGGCTGACAATATAGTCCAAATGAATTGGGAATTGAACTCCTTGTTTTTGCAATTCAGCTTTAGCTTTCGCAAATGAAGCCTTGGCTTTTTCTGGGCTGTAAAGGCTTGTTTGACCATCGTCCAGATTCACACCCTTCCATTGGTCTCCATAGGTAACCAATTGTTTTTCAACGACTTTACCAAAATCTTCTCCATTGATTTGGACATAGGTTGGTGGCACCAAGGTACTACGAAGGGTATTTTCAGCCGCATCAGCCCCGGATACTTGTGCTGCATAAGATTTACGGTCAAATGCAAAGTTTACCGCTTGACGGAAGTCCTTGTTCAGGATTGCTTTCTTGGTAGAAGCTTTTTGTTCATCCGTTGTTTTGGCAGTGTGGTCATACTTTTGACGGTCCAAGTTGAATCCAAGATAGTAGGATGTTCCTAATTGTAAACCGTAGACAATGTTGTCGCCAAAGTTTTTCTTAACGCTCTTGTAAGTCGAGCTGTTTGGCATAACAGATGCAAAGGAATATTGACCTTTTTCAAAGTTTTTAATGATAGAATCTGGGTTTGATCCATCGTTAAAGGTCAATTTGACATTATCGATATGAACATTTTTCGCATCGTAATAGTCTTTGTTCTTGACCAATTCAATCTCAGATTTTGAAGTCAATGATTTCAAGTAATATGGACCATTGTATAAGATGCTACTAGGTTTCAAAGAACCAAAATCTTTTCCTTGAGATTTCAAGAAATCAGCATTGACTGGGAAAAGAACACCTGAGGTTGTTTTTGAGTTCCAGAAGCTTTCTGGACGGACCAAAGTATATTGGATGGTGTGGTCGTCTAAGGCTTTGACTCCAACTGTGTTAAAGTCTTTGGTTTCCCCTTTTACATAGGCATCCAAACCTTTGATCGAATTTTGAATCAAGAAGAGACCTTCTGATTTAGACTCAACCGCGTGTTTGATCCCTGTAACAAAGTCTTGAGCCGTTACAGCACCATATTCTTCTCCTTCACTCGTATACCATTTGGCATCCTTACGAAGTTTGTAAGTATAGGTTAATCCATCTTCAGAGACAGTCCAATCTTCTGCTAGACTTGGCACAAAGTTTCCGTATTGGTCGTTTTCAAGAAGACCATCTACAAGGTTACTTGTGACATCTGAAGTTGTTGTACGAGTTGCAGCGATGTAATCCAAGGTATTTGGATCCGCTGAATAGACAAATGAGTAGGTTGCTTGATTGCTACTACCACCACCACACGCTGCTAAGAGAAAGGCACCTGCAACAGAAACTCCTGCAAGAGCTAACAGTTTTTTTGCTTTCATCACTATCTCCTTATGTTAGATTTTCTACCATTATACACTATTTCTTTAAAAAAACCAAATTTATTTTAAAAAAGTTCGTTATTTCTGAATGAATATAATAAGATGTCAAGAAAAAGCATCTTGAAATCAATCTCAAAAAAGCTGGATAGGCGAATCTAGGCACCTACCACCACAGGTTTGCAAAACCGAATCTTTCAATCCTTTTAATAAATATACGTTCAGCCTAAAAAAGAACCTCTGCTCGTTCGAGCAGAGGAACTGATTCCTAATCAAAATGATAGAGTTGTGGATACTGGTCACATTCAGGATTTTTAGGATGGCAGATAGCCCGTCCAAAGTAAATCATAGCTTGATGGGCAGCTAGCCATTCGCTCTTTGGCAGAACATCCATGACCCGCTTTTCAACTTCCAATGGCGTCGCTGATTTCTTGACAATATCATGGTGTTTGCAGATCCGCTCCACATGGGTATCGACAGCAAAGGCTGGAATACCAAATCCTACACTCATAACGACATTTGCTGTCTTGCGGCCTACTCCTGTCAGGCTTTCTAACTCTTCGCGAGTCTGAGGCACTTGACCATTAAAGTTATCTAGCAATTGCTGGGCACATTTTTTGAGAAATTTGGCCTTATTTCGATAGAGGCCTAATTTAGAAATATGCTTGGCGATAGCGGCTTCACTGGCTGCTGCCATAGCTTGTGGGGTTGGAAAAGCCGCAAACAAACCTGGTGTCGCTTTGTTAACAGCCGCGTCTGTCGTCTGAGCTGAGAGCATGACTGCTACTAGTAATTCAAAATGGTTGCGAAAATCCAAACTTGGCTTAGCATCTGGAAAGAGAGCAATAATTTCTTCAATCACATGGCGTGCCCGTTTCTTTGATAAAACCATAATTTCTCCTTTACATTACTAGACTTTATTATAGCATGAAAACACCCTATTTCTAAAAAAATCAGCTTCAAAAAAAGAAGAGGGACTGGAAATGAAATTGAATCGAACTTCATTCTTCGTCCCACTTCTATCATAAGATATTCCTTGGCTCTATTGTTTATTTTACACCAATCTCTTCAAGAAGGTAATCAGGGTCTGAGCAGAGCGTTCGCCAGCCTCTACGATAAATTCATCAAAAGAAATATTGGCTGCGTGATCTGCCGTATCACTCATAGCTCGAATAACCATAAAGGGACGTCCAGCTGCATGAGCGGCTTGGGCAACGGCTGCCCCTTCCATCTCAACCGCCAATACTTCTGGGAAATGCTCCCGAATTGCTGCGACTTTTTCTTCACTCGCGATAAAGCTATCTCCTGTTGTAATCAAGCCAACATGCGTGGTTGCAGCTTCTTCTTCCAGAACTTTTTTCATTTCTGATACAAAATAGCGACTGGATTCAAAGTAAAGTGGTTGACCTGCCATTTGACCATACTTATAGCCAAAGGCTGTCACATCCACATCATGATAGGCCAATTTATTCGCAAGAACGATATCTCCAACAGCCATTCCCGGTGCGACTGCTCCTGCAGATCCTGTATTGATAATGGCTTCCACTTTGAAATCATTGGCCAAGACGGCTACACTCATGGCAGACATGACTTTTCCGATGCCACTTTCAACCAAAACGACTTCATGGCGACCAATCGATCCTGTATAGTAGACTTTTCCAAGACGCAGATGCTTTTCCCCATTTTCAAGGGCTTCAACCAGAATCTTTAACTCCTGGGGCATGGCTGCGATAATTCCAATTTTCATATCCATTCTCTCCTTGTGACGACCTTACAGACGCCAAATAGCAATGATTAAGGCAATGAGGAGCACAATGATCCAGAACAAAATCTTATTGAGTTTGGATTGGACCACACTTTGTTTGCGTTCTTCAATGCGACGACTCTTGGTCACTGTGGGCTCCACTTGGATCTGCACAGTATCCTGAGAATAACGCTCTTGTGGATGCTCCATACGACTCTCTCTCATAGGACGTTCATAGCCAAATCCTCTGTGGTCTGTCCGAATAATCTTCGTCTCTTCAGCATCGACCATTTTAGGATCCGAAATGTCCTCACCTCGCCTCGCTCGTTCAATCATTTCATCGGTTAATAAAGGTTTTCCCATCGGATCCTCCTCTATTTATTGATTAAGTCCCAATATTGGATAGCCATGATGGTCTTGGCATCACAGATTTCACCAGACAGGATCAAATCTTTCGCTTCCTTCAAGGTTACTTCTAATAACTCTAAGGTCTCATCCGCATCTTGTGGACGTGGATTTTCAACCTTTTTCAAGTTGGACGCACCATAAAGTTTGATCCGCTCATTACAAAATCCAATGGCTGAATAAAAATCATACAATAACTCTAGGTCCGCTGTGTAGCCAATTTCTTCTTCCAATTCGCGCAGAGCAGCCGCTTTAGGATCTGCATTTTCTCCCTTTTCTAACTTCCCTGCTGGAATCTCCACCGAGGTCCTTTCAATCGCCTTGCGGTACTGCTTGACCAAGATCGTCTTCCCATCTTCTGTGATCGGCAAAACCGCTACTGCTCCGTTATGGAAGATTAAATCACGCTGCGCTTGGCCTTTTCCAGCGGGTAGTTCTACTTGATCAGTGACCACTTGGAAAATTGGCCCCTGATAAATCTCCTTGCGCTCAATGGTTTTTTCTTCAAATTGCATGAGAATCTCCTATTTATTTTTAGGATGGTGTGGCAAGCGAAGGGCATACTCTTCTTTATTCACTTGACGGCCACGACCAATCGCAATCGCATCAGCTGGTACATCCTTGGTAATGGTTGATCCAGCACCGACTAAGGAATTGTCGCCTAATTCAACTGGCGCAATAATCGTCGAATTGGAGCCGACAAAGACATTGTTTCCAATCGTCGTTTTAAACTTATGTTGGCCATCGTAATTCACTGTGATAGTTCCTGCACCAAAGTTAACGTTGCTACCGACTTCACAGTTGCCGATGTAGGTCAAATGACCTGCTTTGGTATTTTCGCCAATAGATGAACCTTTGACTTCAACAAAGTTTCCAATATGGACATCTTTGGCGAGGGTAGAAGCTGGGCGAATATGAGCGTATGGTCCTACCGTTACGCCATCTGCTACCATGCTTTCTTCAATCATGGAGTTGGTAATAACGGCACCTGCACCAATTTCACTATCCACAATATAGGTTCCATTGGTTAAGACGGTTTCAGCCCCAATCTTTGTGTGCCCTTTTAGGGTAACATTGGCTTCGATTTGCACTTCTGGTGCGATCTCAACATCGACATCGATATAGGCTGCATCTGGATTGACAAAGCTCACCCCATTGACCATGTGGGCTTGGTTAATGCGACGACGCATGATGCCTTCTGCTGTCGCAAGGGCCACGCGGTCATTGACCCCAAGACTTTCATCAAAGTCTTTAAGCGTATAGGCCCCGACTTTTTCACCTGCTTCTCGGAAAATACCGATCACGTCCGTGATATAGTATTCGCCTTGGGCATTGTTAGTGTTGATATTTTTCAACGCTTCAAAGAGGCGCGCATTGTCAAAGACATAAGTCCCTGTATTGATTTCTTTGATTTGCTTTTCAAAATCTGTCGCATCTTTTTGCTCGACAATTCGAAGCACTTCCGCATTGTCATTACGAACAATCCGACCATAGCCAAATGGATTGGCTGCTTCGGCTGTCAAAATGGTTGCCACATTCTTGTGGTTGATATGAAAGTCGATCAAGTGTTTGAGGCTTTCACCCGTAATCAAAGGTGTATCTCCTGCGATGACAAGAGTATGGCCTTCAAGACCTTCCAAGACTGGCTCTGCCATCATTACCGCATGACCAGTTCCCAATTGTTCGGTTTGTTTAACAAATTCTGTTTGTCCAGCTAGGACTTGCTCCACCAATTCCGCCTTGTGGCCCACAACCGTTACCGTCTTCTCAGGTGAGATGGCTCCAACACTACGGAAGACATGCTCCAACATTGAGATCCCTGCAACCTTGTGAAGAACCTTAGGCAAATCTGACTTCATACGGGTACCTTTCCCCGCTGCTAAAATAATGGCATAATTTGGCATAACATTTCTCTTTTCTGTACAATATCGCTTATATTATACCATTTTTTAGCCCTTTTGGAAAATAAGACCCAAACCAAAAAACTCTCCTATAAGGAAAGCTCGAATGTAGACAAACTATTTTTTAGTAAGATAAGTAACGTTACTCTACAAATCAGTAATAATAGTTTTAATTTTAAAAATTAATCAAAAATATACTAAAACTTTCCGCTGTGAGAAAAGTGCTTGAAATACAATCATTTCAAGCACTCGGGAGTTTTGAGAGTAAAACAGTTTGGGAAACTGTTTTAGCCTGAGCCCAGAAATTAAGGAGCGAAGAGGCTCAAAACTAATTGAACACGGGCTGCGGATTGTGTCAAAAAGATAAGTTCTCCTAGAATCTAAAGATTCTGCGTCAAACTTCCTATTTTGACAGTATCCGCAGACGCCCTTTGTATCTTAATTAATCATGGAACTTCGAGGAAGTTCGCTGACGTCCGTACTCACCTAAGGAAAGTTTTCAAATTGATTTTGTCTTCAATAATGACTCTCCTAAAAGGAGAGCGTATCTATAATGGATAAACCTTACGAAATTCTTCTAAAACCACCTTTCTGTCAGGTGTAAAAGTCAGTCCTGCTTCTCCTAAGCAGTCTTTGAAAAAGTCTTCATGAACCTGACGCCAATAAGCCAGAGATTTGTCTCCTTCACCTTCCTTATAGGCATGGTCTTCTGACACTTGATGAAAAGGCTGAACGGAAACCTTTGTAATTTCAATAATGCAGACAGCTTGATCCTTACTGTCTAAAACAACATCAAAAGTTCCTTCTTGTGGAAGGGGTTCGTCCTCTACTGCATAGAGATCGTAGGCTGAGGCTGTTGCTGTTTTTTCGCCTTTAAAGACCAGTTCCGCTAAAAGGTCTGGTTCCACTCCAAAAGCCCAGGCATCTATCTCATCTCCGATAGAGGGGTTGATTTGCCTGTAGGCATTCCACATTTCTTGAGGTGTCATTTCTTCTCCTTCTTTTCTTTTACCTTCCAATTTCTATAGCTTGTCAGTTCTAATTCTGGAAATCCTCGTAACTCTGCCTTTACCTTTAATACTAAAGGCGAAGCATTATCGGCAGTAATCTCTTCCAAATTTAACCAAATTGCCTTTGCTGAATCATTGCTTCCATCAAGAACTTCATGAGGAAGGGATTTTTGAGGACGTTCGAAATCGAGTACCACGTCATAAAAGGCCATGATATGGTGTACAGCGAAATCTTTGCCCTCTTCTTGAACCAGCACATCATACATCCTAGGATTTGAATACTGGCTAAGCGTATAGCCTGTCTCCTCCAGAACTTCTCTCTTGAGAGTTTCTGTCAGTCCCTCCCCTACTTCCTGACTACCACCCGGTAAATCAAAACGATGTTGATAAGGTCCTCTCGTTTTCTCAATGCAAAGCAATTTCCCGTCTTGAAGACAGACTCCGTATACACCAAAGTGATTTTTGATTTCCATATTCCACTCTTTCTAAAAGTTAAAGATTGCTAGCTCACTTTATCCCTTAAAAGGAAAGAGGCTATAGATTTCATGCTCCTTGATATACTTCTTCAGTATCTCCGTATTCTCTTCGATTTTTGCCTGGATATCTGTCTTTTCACAAGTTGACTCAGTAATAAAGAGGTAAATTTTCAGTAGATCTGTTAAGTATAGCAGACGGCGTTCCATTTCTGATTCAGTACTTGAAGCTTGCTCGATTTTTGCAAGCTTTTGCTCCAAGCTATCACCATTCAAAAATCTCTGATGAACTCTCCTTCTTATGTTTTGAGTGGATTCTTCTCCCTGTTCTAATGGAGATAAAAGGATTTTTTTATAGTCGAATACTTTATTTTCTGCCTCTCTTTCCAGATAGGCCAATAAAACCAGAGAGCTATCAACAAAAGTCCAAGTGTTATAATTCCCTTCAAATGGAACTTGTATGATACTATCTAATAATTCCTTAGCTATTTCCTCTTGACCATTCAGATAAAGTAAATAAGCCAGATGATTTAGCGATTCGAGATAGCTAGCTTGGGTTTTCTTATTCTTTTTTAAAATTTTATCTAAATAGAGATGTAGGTCTGGATGTTTTTCCAGTTGTTCAACTATTTCCGATAGCTTCATCTGAAATCCTTTCTATTCTTTTTTAAAATTTAAAGAGATTTTAGTCAACTAATCCAACTCTGCTCGGCTAAACAAGTCTTTCATAGTGTTGGTATCATCACAAACTCTTTCAATCCAAGTGCAAATCTAGCTAAGGCGTCTACCTTGGAAGAATAAGCACAAAACATACTTCCTTCTGGATCAAAGTCGATAGCTTTACTTAATTCAGGCATTTTTTCTCCAAATCCAGAGATGCCAAATCGTAGCTATTTCCTTCAAATCCCTCCTCTTCTCGAGTGTCAAACAATTCTAGTCTGTATTCTACATCAGTGTAATAAATAAACGACCCTCGAACATTTTGAGGATTCTCATCATAAACATGCAAGTTAAAAGGGGCAATTATTCATTTATGTTTTCGCATCCCTTCTCCTTTTTAATCTCACTCTTCAACAAAGGAGTTCAAAAAAACCTCAAAAGATGCCCATTGACCATACACCTCAGCTGTTTCTTCTAGAACATAGAAATACACCTTGCCATAATCTTCTGCCCTTAAAGAAAGAGCATAGTTGCCCGATCCAGGATCATAGGCAAAATGGAGAAGGTCTGTGGCCTTAAATCCCGCAGGCACAGCCTCATCGTCAAACCAGGTAAGAGACTTCCTTATCTCCTCAAGTGAGTCAAAGGAATTGAAAGGAAAGAGATGATAATCATCGTGAACACCCCTTACTTGGGGCTGGCCACCGTTGTACTTGAGATAAAAATCCTTCATGGCTTCCGGCAATTTCTTTCCAAGAAACTCCTCAAATTGTAAAAGATCTTCTCTTGAAATAGCTGGATCTGTGTCTGTCAATACGAGCATCCCTTCTCCTTTTTGAGTCTCTCTTTCCATAGTTTGACCTCCATATTACAGGTCCCTTTTAGTCTATCATACCATAAGATTCCCTTTCCATAAAGCTAAAATAGAAAATGAGCCTAGCGGTTTTACTAGACTCATTTTATCCTTATTATTTTACTTTATTATTTTACTTTTTCAACCCATACTGATCGCTCAATCAACCGTCTTAGACAGAAGTCTTGCCCTTCTTCTTGAACCAGCACGTCATAAACCCTAGGATTTGAGTAACGGCTAAGGGTATAGCCCGTCTCTTCCAGAACTTCTCTCTTGAGGGTTTCTGTCAACCCCTCACCGAGTTCCTGACTACCACCCGGTAGATCAAAACGATGTTGATAAGGTCCTCTTGTTTTTTCAATACAGAGCAGTTTTCCCTCTTGAAGACAGACTCCGTATACCCCAAAGTGATGTTTGATTTTCATCAAATCCTCCTACTTTCATTCAAAGCTCAGTCGATAATGAAATCAGTATAGCTTTTCTTTTTGCAACACCATCTATGATTGCCACTAATCATTTCTTCTCTATTGATTTAATACTTTTTCAATATCTATTTTAGTAATTTTTTTAGATACCAAAAATCCTGCAAAAACTGAAGTGAGAATCCCTATTAATACTGGGAACAACAATCTGATAAGTTCAATATCTAGTGGTAATCCACTCAAAAAGATGATCAAATAAGAAATAGCAATTCCTATCACCAATCCCGCGCTTGTACCTCGTACTCCCATCATGAAGCTTTCAAATAAATAAATTCTTTTTATCTGTCGATCAGATGCACCGATGATTTTAAAAGTTGCGATCTGTTTATGATTCTCCTGAATGGTAATGGCTAGAATATTGATAATATTAATAATCGCTACAATAGAGATAAGAACTATGATTAATAGGATAAAAAGGTCAATGTAGGAAAACCATCTGGATAGCATATTTATAACATCCTGTTGTGTTGCTACAACAACATCTAATCCTGTCCCTGATAAAGATTGTTTTAAATTTTCATTTTTTAAAACAATCTTTTCTATCCTGTTTGCTGCCTCATTTAAATCGGTTCCATTTTTTACAGTAGCATTCAGATAGTAATATTTATTTGATGAGACGCTACTACTATTAATATTTATTGCCATCATTTGATTTATTTCTGTTGGCAACGTAGAAAACAACTGCGCTTCTTGCTTGTCTATAATGCCCGAAATTACAAACTTTACATAATGATTATCAATCTTAATAGTCACCGTATCTCCGACATTCATTGATGTAGCCTTGTGTACGGAATTTCCGATTAATATTTCATTGTCCTTCTCTGGAAATTTTCCATCAGCAATTCTAATATTCAGGTTTTTTAAATACTTTTCTTCTAGACAATGGATGGTATTGGAAACCGATGTCTTACCATTTTGGAATTTGATATCATCCGTAAATAAAAGTTTTACACCAGTAGCATTCTTTACTTCATCTATTTTTTTTACTCGATCAATATCTTCATTAGAAAACAAAGGCAAAGCTTTATAATTCAGAGAATTTTCTTTATTACCAAAGGCAACAGTAACAACATTTTTATTTGCTACAGTCATTTCTTTAATCATTTTATTATAGAAAGAATTAGAAATGAGCATCACTAAAACAATTAGCAAAACAGAGATCGCTATTGACAGTCTAACTAATCTATATCTTCGTTTGTTAACTTCTAAATCTCTTCTAGCAATGAATAATATGGAATGATTCATTTTATCATCTCCTTACGTACTCAATTTTGCCATCAACAACTGTGCAAATAGACTGCATACTATTCGCCACCTTATCACTATGAGTTACTGTTATAATCGTGATACCTAACTCTTCATTGATCCTCTTTAACAATTCTATTATATTTTGTTCGTTATCAGCGTCTAAATTACCAGTAGGTTCATCTGCTATCAATATTTCTGGATTATTAATAAGAGCTCTTGCCAAAGCAACTCTTTGTTTTTCACCTCCACTAATCTTATCAATACTCTTACTTAACATTTCTTTTGAAAGACCTAGAGTGTTACAAATTTCGTTAATGTTATTCTCTCCATTTTCAAAAAAATATCTTGGAAGTAGAATATTTTCTTTCACCGTAAAACCTGAAATCAAATTAAAGTTTTGGAACACACAGCCAATATTCCTACGCCTTACCTTACTCAAATTTTTCATATCTAAAACGGAACTACCACAGACTAAGATATCCCCCTCATTTAAACTGGTAATCCCTAATATTAATTTAACAAGAGTAGTTTTTCCTAATCCAGAACGGCCAACTATTGCAGTCGTGCTACCTTTTTTAAATTCAAAATTACAATTTTTGAAAATATATCTGACATTCGATCCATCACTAAAACATTTAGTAACATTCACTAATTTAATCATGATTTCACCTTCATTCCACAATAACTTAGCAAATCAATTGTACTATTCGTTTCTTCTAAAAAAATCTCTTAAAGTTTCAAGTATCCCATTCAGAAAGTTATTCTGAACTAACCCTCCGTTATCTTCATAAATGTTATCATCCCCGTATTTTTTGATGAAATAGGCTAGACCTCCATCTTGACTAATTATAAAAAAATCTGATTCATCATGATCACTCTGGTAGGTTTAATTTCGTTCAGTAAGATCTTCTTTAGCATAGAGGTAAATACCTGTCTCACTACTGTCCTAACTCAATTGTCCACCTAGGTTTGATAGTTTTTCAGTAAGGAAAAAACAATTACATTTCATAATAAGATTTTAACTCCTGCTTTTTCATTTCCCTACTTCAAACTCCAGCCACCATCAATGGTCAGGAGTTGTCCCTGCATAGCAGATGCCTTCCCACTAGCCAAAAAGAGACTGACTTCTGCCACTTCTTCTGGCTCAATCCAGCGTTTGATGGGCGTCTCACTAGCTACCCAGTCAGCCAAGCCTCCTGGCTCAAAATCCGCTGCGGTCATGCCTGTTTTAACAGCTCCTGGCGCGATCCCAAAGACCTGAACCCCAGCTTCTGCATAATCCAGGGCCAGCTGTTTGGTAAATCCTGCTAAGGCATGTTTAGAAGAGGTATAGGCGTGCCCACCTCCGCCTGCTAGGCTAGAAGCAATCGAGCACATATTGATGATAATCCCTTGCTTCTTCTCCAACATTTGAGTCAGATAATGCCGTGTCAGCTCCACCGGGGTCACATAGTTAATCTCAAAAATCTCCTGAATCTCCTGAGCACTTTGCTCAAGAAGCGGTTTGTAATCATCCAAGACCCCAGCCGTATTACACAAGACATCTACCTCAGGACACCAGTCGAAAATCGGCGTCAAATCAAGAGTTAAGTCCCTCTGCAAGAAGTGAAAATCGCCTGGCAACTGAGGATCCGCTCCTTGGTCCACTCCATAAACCTGGTAGCCCTTTTCTAAAAACAAACGAGCTTGCGCCAGACCAATCCCGGAGCTCACGCCTGTAATCAAGACCCGTTTAGTCATGTACTTCTACCCAGTCTGTCGCTAGAACATCACAGGGAGTTGGACTCCACATGGAAAAGCCTTCGCCTTCACCAGACACGTTAATGAGGAAATAAGGTGTCACTTCCAGAGCCACTCCATTTTGCTCGATGGTATCAAACAATTGGACATAGTTTTCTGCTCCACCCCATCCTGTTCGTACATATTTTTTCTTGGCCTTTAATCCTGGTAAAATCTCTTCAAATGTCATGGTGTTCTCCTTTGTTATCTATTTAACTTTCTCCCTTTATTATACCAAAAAAAGAGCTTTCCCTATACAAAAAGCCAGAGTTCTTCTACTCTAGCTTTCATCTTTTATTTATGTTCTTCTGAATGGCGATACCCATAGCCAAAATAAATTCCTATCCCAATCAGGAGAGCAACTCCGAAAGCCAGCCAGGTCGATAGAGAATACTGGGTCATAAAGGACACACAGACCACAATCGATAGGATTGGCAAGACCGGAACCAAAGGCGTTTTAAATTCACCAGGTCCAGGAGCCCCGTGTTCCTTGCGCAATTTCAAGAGAGCGAAGGCCAACATAACCAGGTAAGCCAAGGTACAGATATTTAAAAAGGAAGCGATACTAGCTAGCGGAAAAACTCCACCAGCAATGGCAGCCATTAATCCAGCGACCAGGGTCGCATTTTTTGGAATTCTGGTTTTAGGATCGAGCTGTTTCATAGCTTTTGGCAAAAGGCCATCTCGCGCCAAACTGTAAATCATCCGTGAGAGGGCAAAGGTCATCGAAATGCAGACGGTAATCAGGGTCAAAATAGCGACCAGCGATACATAATTCCCTGCCCAGCCGGCTCCTACCTGACGGAGGGCAAAGGCAACCGCATCATCTACATTTAAGTTCTTAAAAGGAACCATGCCGGTCAAAACCAGGGTAACCAAGATATAAAGAACCGTTGTGATCAAAAGACTAAGGACAATGCCACGAGGAACGTTCTTTTGTGGTTCCTTGATTTCATCGACCGCCATTGAAATGGACTCAAAACCAAGAAAGGCAAAGAACATGAGCGAAGCGCCAGCCATAATCCCTGTTTGACCACCATAAATTTCGCCAAAGCCATAAGGGGCAAAGTTTCCCCAGTTACCAGGATTTAGGTGAAAAATCCCGACAAGAATAAACAAGGCAAGAGCTGAGAACTTGAGTAAGACCAGCAAGGAATTAAAGCGTAAGACAGCTTTTGCATTCATAAGGACCAAGGCGGTGACTAGGACCATGACCAAAATAGGTAAGAGATCCACATAAGTTCCCGCAGCTGGATCAAAAGTCCCATTTAAAGCCGTCGGCAGACGCCAGCCAAGATTGGCCAACAACCCCTTGAAATAAGCAGCCCAACCTGAGGCTACCCCTGATACGGCGGTCATGAATTCCATCACGGTCAACCAACCTGCAATCCAGGCTGGAAACTCTCCAAAAATGGCATAGAGGTAACTATAGGCTCCACCAGTTGAAGGGATACGAGAGGCAAATTCTGCAAAAAAGAGGGCAGATAAGCCGACGCAAAAAGCCGCAATCACAATCGAAATGATGAGGGCTGGACCAGCTAAATTCGCCGTTGCAGTCCCCGTAATCGTGAAGATCCCTGTCCCCACCATGGCACCGATTCCTAAAATAATCAAATCCCACAATCGTAAATGACGGTTCAGACCCGGGTGTACTTGCCCGAGACTTTTTTTTCGAAATAGATTCATGTATATTCTCCCATCTATTGAGTTTATTCTATCATACTTGAACAAGAAAAGGGAGTGGGAAAGAACTCCGACTAGTAAAATAAGGTTGAAAAGGCTCCCCAGCCCCGCATAGCTTCAACGGTCTGGGAGATTGTTGAAGGTTGCGGATTAAGGAAACTTTGTTTCCCTCATTAGGTCATCTTTGGAGCTTGAAAAGCGAACAAATACCTAGGAAACTTGCTTCGCAAGTCCTAGCCACCACCTCAAAGCAGTGCTTTGAGCAATTAACCACTGCGTCATACATTTATTTCTATCAAACAGATATAACTGAACAGTTTATGCCCAGACTTTTTCTTTCTATTTATCACTTTCCGTCCTATTCTTTTTCAAAGAACGAATCGTAAACCAATAATAAATAACCAGCCCAAAGATGATGATCACTGTGGGCAGAAGAACTGTCATACCAAGATTCTGAACTCCTTGTGCCAAGGTCCAGCGATGTAAGAATCCAACCACTAAAAAGGCGACGATAGGAAAGACGAAGGCTCTGCCAAGCTCTTCTTTCCATTGCCAAAGAATGAGAGCTCCACTAGCTCCTGTCATAAGGAGAGTATCCCATGGATTCGGCACTGTCAACCAAGCAAGTGCTGGTAAGAAGCGAACTCCCACTATTTCACTGAAAAAATAGAATCCTAAAACCAAAACGATTGCCACATAGTTTGCTTTCTTTGACTTTTCTTCTGCAAAAATGAGGCGACGAAGGAGATAGAAGAATAGCCCAACAGCCAAAAGTCCTAAAATACCATCCGTTAGATAGACGAGTGGTTTAAGAACCAGGACTGCTTGTGAAGCAAAATCACTTAAGAGGCGATAGAAAATCACAATTCCCGAGATGATCGCCCCATATTTCAAAACAGATCGCGTGGATTCTTTGGGCATATTTTCGATGATTTGGTCTGCCATTTCCTTTGGATCGAGACCAAAATAGTCCTTTGCTGTCAATCCATCCGCTCCTGCTTGCGAAAAATCTAGCGCTAAATTATAGACCTGCTCTCTCAAAGCCTTCTCCTCATATAAGAAACCTGCAAAATTGAAATAATCCCAGAGGTCTTGGAAATAGGCTTGGTCCTCCTGGATAAAGGTTTGAACCAAAGCCTGCGTTTCTTCATAATAAATAACTGATGTCATCTTTCTTCCCCCTTTCTTTGGAGACGAAATACAACCAAGGTCAGGACTAGTCCTATGAGAGGAAGTAGCCAGCCTAATAAGTGAGCAGTTTCCTGATTCACAAGACGAATCCAGCATCCCGTAACTAGGAAAGTCAGGCCCATGACTAGTAGACTCGTCATCAAACGCTCCCTGCTTCTAACAGCCATAACCACAAACCCAAGTAGGACTAGGATAGCAAGAACAACCGCCCAACCATCTGATAAGAAGAGACTCCCAATGTGGCCAAAATAGATCGAAAATAGTCGTACGATGTTCAGAAATACCATCAGGCAGATCACACTGATAAAAATAACCCAAGGCCACTTCACTTCACCATAGCTCTGTTTGGACCAAAGCCACGTGATGAACTGGCTAAACACCAAGAAATTGAATAAAATAACAACATAGGTCAGGGGTTCGATTTTCAGTGGCGTCATCCAGGTAAAATCCATTAAATAACGCATGCCAACTAAGATCAATCCAAGTAGGAAGACGAGTCCCACATAAGATCCTAGAGAGCGTTTAGGTAACTCTTCAAGAATTTGATCCACCATAGCCCGTGGATCCTTTCCAAAATAATCCACTGCCCGAATGCCTTCTTTCTCAGCAACTTTTAGGTCGCAAACCATATTGTAGAGTTGTTCACCGAGTGCTTCATCATCATAAAAATAGGACTTAGCCCCAATATAAGAGGCCATTTTTTTCACATAGGCTTGATCCTCTTTATTTAAATGAATCAATTCATCTGACATTTTTTCTGTATAACTTTCTACCATTCTTCTCCCTCCTTCTTGATAC
Source organism: Streptococcus parasanguinis ATCC 15912 (assembly GCF_000164675.2). NCBI lineage: Bacteria > Bacillati > Bacillota > Bacilli > Lactobacillales > Streptococcaceae > Streptococcus > Streptococcus parasanguinis. Next base: position 132,310 of record NC_015678.1, on the reverse strand, counting down.
GTTCTACTTTTGTGACTAGCTCCTGCCACTGGTCCCAAAATTCCCCTAAACGCTCTTTTCCAGCATCACTGAGTGAAAAATACTTACGATCAGGACCATCTGGAGACGGCCTCATTTCCCCATGAATAATTCCTTGTTTTTCTAATTTTTGAAGTAGGGGATAAATGGTCCCAGCGACAATCTTATCAAATCCCATCTCTTTGAGACTTTGAATCAATTCGTAGCCATAGATGGCCTTTTTGGAAATAATCTCCAGCACACAGCCCTCCAAGACTCCCTTTAGTAATTGGGACTCTTTCATCCTTCTCACCTCTTTCTTCACATATGCACTAGTTTGTTTTACATACTAGCTGTTTCACTATCAGTATACTCTTTCTCAACTAGTATGTAAAGCAAAATAGTAACTTTTTAAAAAAATTTTTATTCCTTAAAAATCCTTTAAAATCAAGGCTTTCACTGTATACTGGTGTGTAAATATGCAAAAAAAGTTCAAAAAACACTTTATTTTATAGATTGATTGGAGTATAATAATTAAAATTATTCAAAAGGAGACACGAATATGAAAAAATCGAAGCTTGCTCTTTTAGCAGGTGTTGCCGCTGCTTCAACGCTTTTCCTTGCTGCATGTGGCTCATCTTCTAATGCGTCAAAGGGAACAACCTACAACTACGTGTATGGTACAGACCCTGATTCCTTGAACTATTTGACTTCAAATCGTTCAACTACAAGCGACATTACTACCAACTTGGTCGATGGTTTGTTTGAAAACGACCAATACGGTAACCTAGTGCCTGCTCTTGCTGAGGACTGGTCTGTTTCAAAAGACGGTCTGACTTATACCTACAAGCTTCGAAAAGACGCGAAGTGGTATGATTCAGAAGGAAATGAATACGCTGACGTCACTGCAAAAGATTTCGTGACATCTCTGAAATATGTAGCAGATAAAAAATCTGATGCACTTTACTTGGTTCAAAACTCAGTCAAAGGCTTGGATGACTATGTAAACGGGAAAACCAAAGACTTCTCAACCGTTGGGGTAAAAGCTGTTGATGATCACACTCTTCAATATACTTTGAACCAACCTGAATCTTTCTGGAATTCTAAATTGACGACTGCTACCATGATGCCAGTTAATGAAAAATTCTTGGAATCAGCTGGGAAAGACTTTGGTAGCGTGAAACCAAATGGGATCCTCTACAACGGGGCCTACATTTTGAAGTCCTTCACTTCAAAATCACAAATCGAGTTGGAAAAGAACCCTGAATACTACGATAAGAAAAATGTTCACATCGATACGGTTAAATTAACTTACTTCGATGGATCCGACCAAGACTATCTTGCTCGTAACTTCTCAGATGGTAACCTATCTACTGCTCGTCTCTTCCCAACAAGCTCAACCTACAGTACGATTGAGAAGAAATTCAAGGATAACATCGTTTATACCCCACAAGATTCTACTGTTTACTACGCTTACTTCAACGTCAACCGTCAAAATTACGGCCATACCAAGAAGACATCTGATGAGCAAAAGAACAACACGAAGACAGCCCTTCAAAACAAAAACTTCCGTCAAGCTTTGAACTTTGCTTTAGACAGAACTTCCTACAGCGCTCAAGTTAACGGGAAAGACGGAGCATCAAAAACTCTACGTACCCTTCTAGTTCCACCGACATTTGTGCAAGCAGACGGGAAAGACTTCGGTACTCTCGTTGAAGAAAAACTTGCCGCAACAGGAGATGAGTGGAAAGGTGTTAGCTTCGCAGATGCTCAAGATAGCTTGCATAATGCGGATAAAGCCAAAGCAGAACTTGAAAAAGCGAAGGCTGAATTGCAATCACAAGGTGTTCAATTCCCAATCCATATCGACTATGTCGTAGACCAATCTTCTAATGCTCTTGTCCAACAAGCAGACTCTATGAAGAGCTCAATCGAAGCAGCTCTTGGTAAAGACAATGTCGTGATCGATGTACAAAAATTGTCTACAGACGATGCAGATAACGCTACTTACTTTGCCCAATCACCAGAGCAAAAAGACTTTGATATGGATATCACTGGTTGGGGACCTGACTTCCAAGACCCATCTACTTACTTGGATATCTTGAACCCAACAGATGGTTCAACCTTGACTGGTATGGGACTTGATCCTAAGAAAGACCAAGCGCTCATCGAAAAAATTGGTTTGAACCAATACAAAGAATTGTTGGATGCTGCTAATGCTGAAAAATTGGATACCAATGCGCGTTATGAAAAATACGCTGCTGCCCAAGCTTGGTTGACTGAAAACGCAATAGTACTTCCAATCTACTCTAAGGGTGGAGTTCCATCTATCACGAAGGTAACGCCATTCTCAGCAGCAAATTCTGCAATTGGTATTAAAGGTGAAACAAGCTTCTTCAAATACCAAAAACTTCAAGATAAGACAGTCACAACTGCTGACTACGAAAAAGCTTATAAGAATTGGTTGAAAGAAAAAGAAGAATCAAACAAAAAAGCGCAAGAAGAACTTGCAAAACACGTAAAATAATCGTGATAGAAAACACCGGGGATTTGATCCTCGGTGTTTTTTGTGCTAACAAAATGTTGTATGTTTCATCTTATTTCTAATCTTTTATAGACTCGAACGCTATCTCACGACAATCTTCCGATAACTTCTAGAAGTCAGAAGAAAGACAAGGACATAGGAGATGAAGAAGACAGCGCAAATAGAAAGAGTCGTTTGAAGGACCAGTCCCGCATTGGTTGCTCCTAAGATGGCAACGATTTTTGCGATCATCTTGTAGGCCACTCCTAGGTAGAGGAAGGAGAAGAATAAAGGAAGGAAAAAGACGGTGAGTATCTGTTTGCGAATGGTGGTGGACGTTTGCTTTTGGTCCAATCCTACTTGTTGCAAGATCACAAAATTTTCCCGATCTTCATAGCCCTCTGAAATCTGCTTGTAGTAAATGACGAGAACCGTAGCTAATAGAAAGATGACCGATAGGAAAATACCGATAAAGAGGAGAGTCCCTGCTGATTCACGCCACTCTTTCTCTATGCTGTATCGTTCATATCCACCAAAAAGAGTCGCACCATATTGACTCATTTTGTCTGTCGAATAAAGGTCTTTGATCAAGCTAGAAATAAAATCTTGGTTATCTTTATTTTTAGCAGTAATAGAGAATTCCAAATTTTTATCAACTTTTAGTCCCAGTTGGTTCAAGTCAGGGAGGACAAGATGCAAGCCCATTTGACGTTGAAACAGGGCGATTTGGGGGATTTTTCCTTGGATAAAATTGGAATCTAATTTTTGTTTAATCGTGAAGGTCTTCCCATTGATTTCTAATTTCGAGTCTAGTCTTCCCGGATACTGATAACCATAGGCTAGGATTTCATTTTCCCCAAGCACAACTTTTTGACCGGTCAGTTGCTCATAAGTCGCCTGATCAAAAAAGTAGACTGTTCCTTCTGACTCTAACTCCTGACCAGTTGATGGAGTGGACTGATCATTCACCTCTAAGACCCTTCCATCAATCTTTCGAATTTCAGCCGACCAGTATGTTGTCTGTGCCACCTGATAATCTGACAGATGTGTCGCATCGGCTGTTTTCTGAATAATAGCTTGAACATCCTTGATAACCGGTTCTGTTTCAGCATCTGAAGGCATATGCCCCACACTAATCATGTAATCAGAAGGGTAAACAGTATCTAGGTAGTTCTTCCCTCCAACAAAGATATTAAGCGACCCTGTTAAGGTGACCAAAACCATGGTGGATAGAATACTAATCGTCGCAAGACCCGCTGCATTTTTTCGCATCCGAGCTATTAAGTTAGAGACGGATATAAAATTCTCTGGCTTGTAATAGTAGGATTTCCGACCTTTGAGACATCTTAAAAAGGTAATGGAGCCTGCGTTGAATAAAAGATAAGTCGCAAGAATGACCAAAATGACAGCAATAAAGAATCCTTGGACAGCCGCAACCGGACGCTCCGCTGTTAGCGCCAAATAGAAAGCAATTCCTAAGAGCCCTAGACCTAAAAGAGTTTGGACCAGCAAGAATCTTCCCTTCTTCTCTCCTGCTTTCTTTTGCTGCATAAGATGAAGGGAACTGTAGCGCAAGAGGCGGAAAGAATTCAACAAAAGAATGAGGCCAAAAGCTAAGGCTAACCCAAGTAAAGTGTTAAGAACAGCCCCTATCTGGAAGGTTGATTGAATGACGACTGGAAGCCCCATACATTTTAAGAGCAGGGCAAAAATCAAGGGATCAAATAAGAGCCCCAAACCCAGTCCCGCGCCAACTGTGAGAATATAGAAGATAAGCAATTCCCATAAGGTCATGACGAGGAGGTGCTTCTTCTCCATTCCCAAAACACTGTAGAGTCCCAGTTCTTTGGAACGATTTTTCATGACATAACCATTGGCATAAGCCACTAAAATGATGACGACCAGCTGGACGACGAAACAACCAAAACCAAGAACCGTTCTCCCCGTTCTCCCTCCGTAAGAATCCTCTAAATGAGGGGTCGTTGCCAAGGCGATAAAACTATAAAGGATCATGGTCGTTAAAATAACAGCCAAGGCAAAGGGATAATAGAGCTTGCGATTTTGTTTGAGGTTGGAAAGAGCTAATTTACTTGTTAATTTAAACATCATGATCCTCCTTACCCGCCATGACCGTCAGAGTATCTGAGATTTCTTGGAACATCTGACGCTCCGTCTTTTCCCCGCGGAAGATCTGATTGTAAAGAATCCCGTCCTTGATAAAGAGCACGCGCTTGGCACGCGCTGCTGCTGCGGTTGAGTGAGTCACCATGAGAATGGTTTGGCCCATGCTATTGATGTCTTCAAAGACATCCAGTAACGCAGCTGAAGACTTGGAATCCAGCGCCCCTGTTGGCTCATCGGCTAGGAGGATTTCTGGCGAGGTGATGATGGCCCGTGCTACGGCCACCCGTTGCTTTTGCCCACCAGAGATTTCGTAAGGGTATTTTTCTAAGAGCTGGTGAATGCCCAATTCCCGACTGACGCTCTCCACCTTGCTCATCATTTCCTTGACTGGTCTGCGAGAGAGGACGAGAGGCAAGAGGATATTGTCCTTGACAGACAAGGTATCAAGCAGGTTGAAATCTTGAAAGACAAAGCCTAGTTTTTCCCGGCGGAAGCTCGATGCGTCCTTGTTTTTGATGGTTGAGGTATCGGTGCCATTGAGGTAGACCCGTCCTTCGGTCGGCTGGTCCAGCATGGCCAGGATATTGAGGAGGGTGGATTTCCCGGATCCTGATTCCCCCATGATGGCGACGTATTCGCCCTTCTCAACGGTAAAATGGATATCCTTTAAGGCTTCAACCTGCGTCCCTTGAAAGCGGGTTTTGTAGATTTTTTTGATATGTTGAACGTCTAGTAGGGTCATGGTCCATTCCTTTCTAGCTCGAAAAAGCTTCAATCGTTTTTTACAAGTCTATTGTACTAAAACTGAAACGCTTTCACCATAACATAACCTTACATTTTACCCTTTATTTCTTACATTTTTGTAAGAAAGTAAAAAAAACAGGCTAGGACAAAAGTCCTAGCCTCTTAATTGTTTTTGGATTGTCGAGCAAGACGCAGTGGTTGAGTGGGCTCTACTACGCTGATTTCATCAGCTTTTACAGCCCTACTCAACTGTGCGGAGGTGGGACGACGAAATCGAATTCTAACGAATTACCGATTTCTGTCCCACTCTCTTTTTTATTCTTTCATTACTGAGCCGATGTATACGGTGCAACCATTTTATATGCACTTTCAAGAGCTTGTTTCATTGCATCACGAGATGTTTTCACTTGTTGTAAGAAAGTCGTACGTCCTTGTTCAGGAACAGTCGTACTATCAGGACCTACGCTTGAAAGCATCGTATCAAATTGAGTTTTTGATTCATCCAAGGCCTTAATAGCTGGATCCACTTGTTGAGTATACGCATCTCTCTGAGCCTCGGGAATTTGTTGGCCAATATCTTTTGCATATTTCTTATAGCTTTCAACTAATTTGCTATAAAGATTCTTCATATCTCCGATTGTTTTTGCACTGTCAATTTCTTCATCTGTCAACAATACAATTTCAGGGATATTTGTTGAAGAAGTTGCTGATTTAGATGATTTTGATGAACTGCTTGATTTGCTTTCTGAAGTAGATGATTTTTCTACCTTACTAGAAGAAGCCTTTGCATCTTTGCTAGATGATTCCGAAGCAGTTTTACCAGAACATGCTGCTAACGTTGCAACTGATAAGAGAGCCACGCCCGCTGTAAGAAGTTTTTTCATAATTTTTTCTCCTATAGATATTGATTAATTATATTTTAAAATGAAATCTTTTTATTGTCAAATATTTTATGTACTCAATCCTTTTTATACCAGCTTTTATCACTAACTCTTAACATATTTTGCCGTCCGATTCACAAAAACCAGAAAATATATTTTTATTCATTCCGCGAATAAAATAAAAGATTAGACAAAACGTCCAATCTTTAATGAATGATTGAAATAACTGAATAAGCCCGTAGCTGATCGGTTAAAGAACTGCATTGAGGTATTAAAGTAAGTTTCTAACGTATTTATTTGCCTTTTAACTGCAAAAGTGCACAAAATGCATGAAACAAGATTTCGCTCCTGTTTCTTTTTTTCATTGATGAAGTAATTGATTGAACTCTTCTTGAAGTTCCTTGTTGTCTGTTGGTTTTAGATACATCTTTCCACCATTGGTCGTTGGAGAATGAAAGACAATTCCTTCTCCTGTATCTGTAATGGCAAAGAAATAACTATGCACATCTGGATACTTGTCCCAATTGCTATAACGTTCTACGATGCGGTATTTTGCATTTCCCTGACCAGTATCTGTATAAATGGCATCCATCTTGCTATTTTCCCCTAGAGTGTAGAGGTTGTCTGGTCCAACATCACCACCAGCGATGCCTTTTTGATAGTTGGGTTGGCCCAGCTTTTCGCCCCAGCTCTTCATAAATTCTGCTAATTTTGCTGATTTTTCAGCATTCCAAGGCGTTTTTCCCTGGCTTTGGCTATTTCCCGCTGATGGTGTGCTGTCAAAAGTTTGCCAGTCAAAACTCTTGAGATCCAATTTTTCCTCGTCCGATTTTCCAAAGAGGGCATTCAGATCTGACCCCGGTACTTGGACTTCTTCTTCCTGGACTTTGGTCGCGGCTTGAGGCACCTTTTCTATCCGTGAGAGAACGGCTACACCACGGCCAGTTCCTGACAACCAGCTGACTTCTAAGACTTCTCCTCCCTGATAGAGGGTCGTCGCATTGCGCGCTCCACCGTGTCCAGCGACGAAACCTTCAGCTAGCAGAGTCGGTTTTTGGTTCTTGAGGTAATAAACTCCTGTCACAAAGTAGCTTCCATCGGTCTGCTGATTGGCGATGATCATCTCCTCTACCCCATCGTTATTTAAGTCCTTAAAGGCATAATGAACGGCTTCTGGCTGATTGATCACCGTCTCGATCACCCAGCTATTGATCATCCGATCTTCTTTGGCTAATTCATCATTCAATTTGGAAATGGCATCTAACTCTTTGGAAGTGGCAAAAATCTTTTGGTAGTCTGAAAAAACAGACTGGTATAATTGTTTGTTATCTGCTTTTTTCGCTTGTTTCTTTGCTGAAGTCTGGATCGTTGTAGCCTCTTTTTTAGGACTGGACTGACGTTGGTATCTCTGGTAACATCCTGTTAACAAGAGCGTACTTGAAGCCACTAAGCCCAATTGCATCCATTGTTTTCTTTTCATCTGATCTCCTTTACTCTCCCCTATTTTCATACTAAACTTTATTATACTAAAAAAAGCGTGAGGAAGAAATCCCTTCATCACACTTAGTTTTCTTTATTTGGTTTGGTTCGACGATCCGTTTGACTTTCAATATGCTCTTTCACCAAGGCAACCACCTCATCATTGGTTGGAAGGTCCGAGTGCTGAGCATCTTCCCCCGTCACCGTAATCTCCGTATAGCTAGCTGCTTGGTTTTGGTAGATATATTTCCCAGCGGAAACACTAGCATCCGGGACCAACTCATCTGAATCATAGGTAATGGTCCCTGCTACTGAATACATATGGAGGGTTGTGGGGATAGCTTCTTTTCCCTTTATAAAATCGGCCAACATCTCAGATTTATTTTTGATATTGGTCTCTGTGAAATTATAGGGAGTTCCGATGGTCATAAGGGTCTTGAGATCAACATCATAATCCCCTAGATAATTTTCAATAAAGGCTGTATAAATCAAGCCACCGTTGGAATGACCCAAGCCCTTAAAATTATTAAAATTGTATTTTTCTTGAAGGGCTTCAAAGGCTTGATTAAATAGTTTGGCTTGCTTTTTAATATTGCTATAGCCATCTTTGTTATTTTCAAAACCAACCACAATTACCGGCTCATTGTCCTTGGCATCAATACTACCACTATAGGTGATATGCCCATCATTCCAAACCTTGACCTTGAGCAGGCTGTGTTTGGTCCCTTGGCGTTCTTTGTTGAGCTTGGTCACCAAGCCATCAAAGCGGTTCTCTGTTGCAGAGCTTCCTGGGATCATGATGATGGGAGACAATTTTGAATTATAAAATTTCTCGATTTTTGAAACATTGGTCCGAGTCCAGCTATAAGAAGGAATGGCTAAAGCGATCAAGAAAAGACTAACCAAAGTAAGGACGATCGCTATTTTTTTAGATTGCTTCATCGCTTTCTCCTTTCACTTTTAAATCTTTTCGAATACGATTTCCCATGCGGACAAATGGTAGATAAAGGAGCACATCGACGGTAAAACAAAGTATACTGACAGCTAAAGCCCTCAGACTTCCTCCTGTCCCAATAAAGGCATAGAGAAGGCTAGGAGTCCCGTCTGGCACTGGATAGACAGCTGCCGGCATCAGTTTGAAGCACAAAGCTACAGCTGCTATCGCCATATTCGCCAAAGGGATCAATAAAAAGGGAATCACATATAGGAGGTTGAGAAGGACCGGTATCCCTACCATGAATGAAGCCCCATTGTTAAAGAGACTTGGAAAAATGCTGAGGAGACTAACTTTCTTGTCCTTTTGACTTCGTGAAACCAGCAAGATCGCCACCAAAAGCGATAGGACAGCTCCAACACCTGCCACCAGACCAAAACTCCGATACAAATTGGTCAAGGTATAGGGATAAGGAATACCTGTCGTTGTATGATGCGTCACAGCGTAGGTGAGATTTTCCAAAGCAAAGTTATCATCCGCAATTGAGTTCAAGGCAAAGGCTTGACTATTACCAAACCAAGCAGATAGTCCACTAAAGAGTCCCATGACAAAGGTGGAGAGCAGATGATGACTGCTTACCGTTAGAGAAGCCAAGAACTGTCGGATAGTCTGAAAAATATTAAATTGGTTCCCAAGAACCACAAGAAGATTGAGGCTAATCCCAAGGAGTAAGGACAAGAAAATGGGACGCACCGTCTTGGGCTGATAGATGAAATCCTTGTCCACAATCTGGTCGTCACTAGCCTTGGATAGACGAAAGATCTGCCCTATTAGATAGCCTAAAACAATGGCTAAGAGGATATTGGTCGTCGCAGGTAAGTTGATGCGTGTCAGTTGCCCCTCATGGAGAGGGCCTACCAACAATTCCTGTGACCCTACAATCAAGCTGACCAAAAGAGCAGTCACGCCGGCTGTCCCTGTACTTCTACCATAGTGCCCAGCTGTGTATTTTCCAGCGAAGTAAGTCGCTAAAGGCCCAGCTAGACCTCCTAGAAAGTTGGAAAAATTGATAAGGACTTGACTAATAGCTTGATCCCACGGCAACCAGCTATCCATCGAAAAGAGCTGATGGATATAGCCTCGATCGGAAAAGACTGATAGAGCGATCACCCGAATGATCCCTGAAAATAGGAAAAAAGGAAATAAGGAAACCAGGGTCTTCTGGGAAATTTGAATCAAACTTTTTTCTCGTAACCAGAAAAACTTCTGGACTAAATACTTGGTCATGGGGCCTCCTGTTCGAGTTGATTGACTTATTCACGTTGCTTACTTTCTTCTTATTATACCATACTGGCGAGCGTTTCCTTTCGTTTGTAGAGACGTCATCAGTTGAGAATGCTGTTAAAATTTTCAAAACTATTCAAAAACTCTTTGACAGGGGTCTTCATTTCCTCTATACTATTTGTTAGCTAACAAAACGATGAATCATGTTAACGTCAGCCCTGCTATGCTCATAGCAATTGGAATTGATGGGAAATGAGAGAGATAGGATGGATTTTCAGACCATTTTTACAACATTATAGAAAGATTTAGGAGGAATCAGACGTCCATGTCACAAGAAAAAATTTCAGCCAAGGTCCTGTATGCTATTTTTGCAACAGGGATCCTTTCCTTTTGCGGGGTGGCTGGGGAAACCGCTATGAATATCACCTTCCCAATATTGATGAAGGAATTTGAAATCAATACTGCAACCGTCCAGTGGGTTACGACCATCTATCTTCTAGTGGTTGCCTGTGTGGTCCCCTTGTCTGCTTATCTCAAACGCTCTTTTAAAATGAAGTCCATCTTTTTAGTTGGAAATCTTCTCTCTGTTTTAGGTGTTCTTATCGACTTCCTTGCTCCAAGTTTTGGCTTTGTGGTCCTGGGACGATTGGTCCAAGGAATGGGGGTTGGTTTTGCCCTTCCTCTAATGTTTAATATCATTTTAGAGCAGGTCCCAAAACGCAAGATCGGTCTCATGATGGGAGTGGGTACCCTAATTACAGCCATTGCACCAGCCATTGGGCCTACTGTCGGTGGTCTCTTGACGGCTAACTTCGGTTGGCGGTCCATCTTTTTGGTTCAATTCCCGATCCTTCTAGCTTCGCTAGTTGCAGGACTTCGCTCCATTGAACAAATCAGTACAGTCAAACGAGAAACCCTTGATATCATGAGTCTCCTTGCTATCATTGCCCTTTTCTTAGGGTTGATTCTAGGCATTCACGGTCTCTCTGATCATGCTTTCTTTAGTTTTTCTGTGCTTGGTTGGCTTGTGATTGGGTTCTTGGGACTCGTTCTCTTAGTCTGGCGGTCCAATCGCTTGGAGACTCCCATTATCAACCTTGCCATCTTAAAGAACCATCTCCTCACTGGCCATGTTCTTGCCTTTTTCACCTTCCAATTAGGTTCTCTGGCCATGAGTTTCCTCTTGCCCAATTATGTCCAATTGGTCAACCACTCGAGTACCACGCTTGCAGCCTTGATGCTGCTTCCAGGAGCCATCATTGGGGCTGGTTTTGCTCCCTTCTCTGGTCTCATTCTAGATAAGTTGGGTGCCCGCAAACCGATTCTCCTTGGAGCTACTTTAATTCTTCTGGCCCATTTCCACTTTACCCTCTTTGGACTGAAGCTGACAAATGGCTTGATTCTCATCTTTTACATGATCTTCATGACCGGTATGGGACTGGCCTTTGGCAATATTATGACCAACGGACAAAAACAACTCTCTCTGGAAGAGCAACCTGATGCGAACGCGATCTTTAACACCCTGCAACAATTTGCAGGTGCTGTCGGAACAACACTGGCTTCGCTGATTGTTGCCATGAGCCAAGCTAATCAAAAGATGGACTTTACTCAAGCCACTGCTAAAGGAAGTCGCAACGGTTTTATGGCCTTATTTGCCTTGGGCATCTTCCAACTCCTTCTCTTATTTTGGGTTGTTGGGAAAGAACAAGATACGAATTAATTTTTCTCATCAGAAAACAGCAATTTGCTGTTTTTTTGTTATCCTTTTCTGACCCGTGTGACAATGCCATCAGGATCTTCAAAAATTATGCCACTTCTGCTAAATAAATCTTGCTTGGATAGGTGTATACCCTATTCTTTCTCTTTTGCTTGTAATGTCAAATTTTACAACTAAAAAATTCTATTAAATTGTCTAACTTTTATCATTTGAGTTAAAATCCTTGCTTTCTTTTTGTGTTTTATTTATAATCATTCTAAACAAGACGAAGGAGACATTGTATGACTGAAATGAAACATGGAGTAGATGAATCATTTAACGACCGATTGAATATCTTGAGAGCCGCTGTTCTCGGGGCCAATGATGGGATTATTTCTATTGCTGGGGTGGTGATTGGGGTAGCCAGTGCCACCTCAAACATCTGGATCATTTTCCTTTCTGGCTTATCAGCGATTCTGGCAGGTGCCTTTTCGATGGCGGGCGGTGAATATGTCTCAGTTTCCACTCAAAAAGACACGGAAGAAGCCGCTGTTAACCGCGAACAAGCCCTGTTGGATCGCGATCCAAAGTTAGCTAGAGAATCTCTCTACCACGCTTATCTTCAAAATGGAGAATGCGAAACTTCCGCAAAGATTTTGACAGAACGGGCCTTTCTGAAACATCCCCTCAAAGCCCTAGTCGAAGAGAAATATGGTATCGAATATGAGGAGTTTACCAATCCTTGGCATGCTGCTGCATCTAGCTTCCTTGCTTTTTCGGTTGGTTCCCTTCCTCCAATGCTCTCTATCATCCTCTTTCCAGCTGCCTATCGCATTCCGGTGACGGTCTTCGTTGTTGGACTATCCTTGATCTTCACTGGCTATACCAGTGCAAAACTGGGAAAAGCACCAACCAAGCAAGCCATGCTTCGCAACCTGATCATTGGCCTTCTCACCATGTGTGTGACTTACTTCTTCGGACAACTCTTTAGTATCTAAAAAAGTTGAGAATTTTGTCTCAGCTTTTTCTTATGCTTCTAATAAGGCTTGTGCTTGTTTTTCCAGTCCTGCGACCGCTTCATCTGTCAAGATTAATTCACCTGTTCCCCAAGCTTCTGGGTTAACGGTTGTTCCAGTGAACTCTCCAACTACTTGAGTTCGAACGAATGGCAAAAGCGCTTGGTATGCCGCAAACATTGGTTCGTGTCCGGCATTGGCTACTGAAGAAACCGTTACGATCTTATCTTGAAGGGCAGATGGACCACGAGTTTCTGACAGGTCAAGGGCACGGCTAAGCCAGTCGATCAGGTTTTTCACTACACCTGGAATAGCAAAGTTATAGACTGGCGAGAAGATCCAGATGGCATCCGCAGCAAGAACCGCATCACGCGCTGCCTGCACAGCAGGCAGGGTTGGTGTTTCCAAATCTTGGTTCATCATTGGAATGTCCTTGTAGTCCAAGTAAGTCACCGTTGCTTTTCCTTCCAGAAGGCTTTCTGCTTTCTTAGCCATTTGGTGGTTAAAAGATCCTTGACGAAGAGAACCGACGATAAATAAAATGTTTTTCATAGTTGTTTCCTCTTTCTGTTGTAAGATTTTTTGTTACAATAGCTATTATACACGATCATAATGTAATGTCAAGGATTACAACTCGGACATTTTAAACTTTTATTCCATTTCACTAAGGATGGGCCAAGAGGAGTGAGAAAAAAAGGTTGGATAAAAGTTTCCAACCTTCAATAAATCATAACCGTATAAATCTGTAGAGGATCAACATCCAAGAAAAACGACTCCCAGAGATCTTTACAATCCATTTTAGAACTATTTTTTTCTCAGCAAGGTAATTCTCAATCCCAAAATTCTGTTCTCGCTACTACTCCTCGTTAGACAAATCCGTAGCCAACATTTTTTTGATGGATTCGCTGGATAAATCCGTCATTTCAGCAATCATCTCGATACTCATCCCCTTCAAAGATAGTTTCTGAATCAGAGACTGCTGACCAGCTTGAACTCCCAACTCCATGCCTTCTTGTCTGCCTTGTTCCAATCCCTGTTCGAGACCTTTTTCGAGACCTTGTTCAAGACCCTGTTCGAGGCCTTGTTCGAGACCACGCTCGAGTCCTTGTTCGAGTCCCTGTTCAAGACCTTTTTTCAACCCTTTCTGAAATCCGGCTTCCAGTTGTTCTTTCCGAAAGGTATCCATGCTCATTTCCCAATTTTCTCTGATACGAATCCGTTCATCAATCATTTCTTTTTCCTCCCTTGTCCAATTTGATGGGATCAGGAGTGATTCTGCCTGCTCGATCACTTGATCTGGTTGATGACTGAATGGGCGATTGCCAAAGAATTCAAGCCATTGTCTCCATTGAGCATTCAACTCCGTATCTCTACTTTCATTATACTTATCCAACTCTAAAAAGGCAACCTTTAACATATTGTGCGCTACTCCATCCTTTCGAGAACTATAAAGAGGTGTCCCATCTACTGTATGGCGCATTTCATAGACATTGACGGGTGAATCTAAATGAGGAAAAATACTTCGCTCCAATATAGCGATCCCATAGACCGGCTCCAGCTCCTGGTACATAGAATGGGTCGCTCCTTTCTTTCGCTTGCGTTGGACATTTTCTACCAGTTGATTGGCTAAATAATAGTGGAAACGATTCAAGAAATACTCTTGCTTCAAAACTTGAATCTCAATGATGACTTCAAGCCCACTATCTAGTCTTGCTCTCACATCAACGGATGTTTCAAAAGGAAGATCTCCTAAAAAACCTTGCTCATGGATCTGGTCTCCTTCTAAAATCTCAACGGACTCTACTGGCAGATCCAATACTTCGCGGATGAATTTCGCTGTCACATCCGGCAGACTAAAAATCTTTTTCGCCATTAAATCCAAGGTGGGCGATACATACTCGTGTCGTTTTTTCATAGCAACCTCCAATGATTTCGTATAGGGAATCCCCTCACTTATACCATTCGAAAAAATTGCAGAAAAAAGGGAGTGGGAAAGAACTCTGACTAGTTAAAAAGAGTTCGTTTTCCCACCCCCGCACAGTTGAGTAGGGCTGTAAAAGCTGATGAAATCAGCGTAGTAGAGCCCACTCAACCACTGCGTCTTGCTCGACAATCCAAAAATAATTGAGAGGCTAGGACTTTTGTCCCAGCCTCTTGCTTTTATGCATGCTCCAATCCTTTTCGTGTATTTTCTTTGATAGTTTCAGCTGAATGGAGCAATTTTTCTTTTTCTTCTTCTGTCAAATGCAAATCCAATCGTTCAAGAATTCCTTTTCGACCTACAATTGCTGGATAGCCAAGATAGGTTCCATATTCTGGACGATAGTTAGACACAGGCATTTCCTCGTGGCTATCATTGATCACAGCTTCTGCCAGGCGTTGGGCTGCCGCAGCAATCCCAAAATTAGTATAGAATTTGCCAAAGAAAACCGTGTGGCCACCGCGCAAGGACTCGTAGTTGATAGCATCAAGCTCTTCTTGAGAGAAGAGATCGGTAATAGCGTGTCCCTTGACACGGACCTGACTCCAAGCAACAAATTGAGAATTTCCGTGCTCACCGAGGTTGTAACCTGATACACTAGCAGGAGAAACCTGCAAACGATCAGCTACTGCACGCTTCATCCGAGCTGTATCCAGTAACGTCCCTGTCCCAATCACCTGCTCTTTTGGAAGGCCAGTATATTGTTGATAGAGTTGAGTAACGGCATCGACCGGATTGGTCACTACCAATAAGACCCCGCTAAAACCAGAAGCCTTCAGATCACGCGCTACTTGCACCACTTGCTTACTGGTAAAGGGAAGCTCCGCAAAACGGTCATCAGTGTTATTAGCCTGCAACTCAATATTTCCAAGAGTCGACACCACGACATCCGCATCTTTTAAAGCCGCGTAGTCATTGACCGTGATATGAACCGGATACCCTGTATTGGCAACCGTATCACAGAAATCCAAGGCATCTGCCTTAACCTTTTTCTCATTGGTATCAATCAAGACCAAGTGATCACAGGTGTGTTTCAAAATCATGCTGTGGGCCAAGGTGGCACCCACATGCCCCAAACCAATAATACCAATTTTTCTTGTCATCAGAATCCTCTTTTCTAGTATCGATCACACTGTTGGTGAGGATAGCTCTTTGTTGACTCTATTCTACCACAATTCTAGAAAGGCGGATTGAAAAAATGGGAAAATTTTCAAGTTTTTTCCAAAAAGAAAAGAGTCGCTGCCTCTTTTAACGACTCAGGAAAGAAGAGTTTCAATCTCTTCAAGCGATAAGCCCGTCATCTCCGATATAAGCTCAGGTGTCATTCCTCGTGAGATCATCTCATGAATCAATTGTAAACGAGCTTCATTTCGACCTCGTTCTAAACCTTCTTCGCGCGCTTCATCAACCGCCGTCTCCAGGGTCATATCATAATTTTCTTGAATACGAATACGCTCGTCTATCATGGTCTTCTCCTCCTTGGTCCAGCTAGATGAATCCAGTAATGAATCTGCGTGGGCGACAGCTTGACTGGGAGCTTTTGTGAAGGGAAGATTCCCAAAAAACTCCAGCCACTGTCTGCCTGCATCTGTCAGGTTCTCATCTTTATTATACTTGTCTAGCTCTAAAAAGGCAACCTGCAGAAGATTTTGGTGCTTGCCATTTTTATAATAGGCCTTAAGTTGCTTGCCGGACCGACTATTGGTCAGCCAGTATTTATTGATGGCGGCATCTTCATCCAGTAAGAGCGACTTCTCCAAAATCGCAATCCCATAGACTGGCTCCATCTGCTCGTACATCTTATGTGTCTGGCCTTGCTGGCGCAGTTTTTGCACATTTTCCACCAGCTGATTGGCCAAATAGTAATGAAACCGATTCAAGAAATACTGCTGCTTGCGAATCTGGATCTCGATGATCACCTCGGTCCCATCGTGGAGCTTAGCTCTCACATCCACCGCAGTGGAGAACAGGTCATCCTCCTCATAGGCCATGCTGTGGGGCTGGCTTCCTTCCACAATCTGAGCATCCGCTACATCCAGCTCCAAAATGTCCCGAATAAATGCTGCCGTCACCTCCGGTAAACTAAAAATCTTCTTGGCCATGATATCCAAGGTCGGCGATACATGCGCGTGTCTTTTCTGCATCCCTGCTCCTTTTCGATAAAAAATAGAGGGAAGGTCCCTCTACTTCTATCATTCGAAAAAAATTTGGGAAAGCGGCTAAAAACCATTACGAAACGAAGAAATAGTTCTCTATAATCATCATTCCCAATGTACTGCCCCTTCTGCTATTTTCGTATCGTAGGAAGTTTGTAAATTCAGCCAAGTTGTCATCGAAATATTAGTAAACTTCGCCAACTTCTGAGCAATATCATTATTAATCGACTCCTCACCATTCACTAATTTGCTGATCGTTTTTGGTGATACTCCCAATTTCTCTGCAAATTCTTTCTGGGTCATGTTATAATCTTCAGTTAGCTCTCCAATATATTTTCCTGGATGGAACGCGATTAAGTCTTTGTATTCAACAATTTTCATACTCACAGTGATTACTGACCTCCTCTATTTTTAGGAATTTAATTTTTATCAGACCAGAAAGAAGTCTCGGCGTTATAACTCTTGGAAAAATAATTAATTTAAAAAGATAAGACTTTCACATTCAAAAAGCAAAGCATTTACAGAGAGTTACTTTTTCGGTTTAAAAGTACATTTTTTATAATCAATTACAATATTAGGATCGATATTCGGAAGAAAAACGTTAAATAAAGATTTTTCTTTCGTCACTGCTTGTAAATGAACTCCAATCGGAATTACATCAGCGTTGTTTCGATATATGGGACAAGAAGCAATGCATACTGAACTTTTTTTAAGTTCATTTACCACCTTATCTTCAAAATGCCACTGGCTGAATTTATTTACTTTTTCTTCCTCCTTAACATCCTTCCCCATGTTGCTCCAAGCTGTTTGGATAAATAAGGATTTCAAGGATTTACAATCATCTCCTTGAATCTCATCGTCACCACCTAAAGAATAGGCAATCAAATGGCCTCTATGGAAAAACAACTTATAATCATTCAATTTATCAATTTTATTCCATCCAGCAGGTTTCCCTAATTTCGGCCGACCTTTCTTTTTATCACTCGATTCTTTTTGAATTTTAAAAACGTCATAATCATTTTTATTGATATAAAAAATAGCGCCTTTAGGTCTCTTACCTAGCTCTAATGAATGTGGAACAATATACCCTGATTCTCCCTTACTCATAAAGCGAATTGTTGCGATATTCTCATTTACTACAAAATAATTTGATTCATATTGAACTGGGTATCCAACTAAATCACTAAGTTGCTCACTAGGAATATGCATCAAATTTAAAATTTGATCTGACATTGAAAAATTCTTTTTCATTTTAATCTCCAAATCTACCTACACTTATCCATTTGTCTACCTTAGTGAAATCAATCTCCTCAATCGAGCATATATTAAGTAATCATCCCAATTTATGTGCTTCTTTCTGTGAACATTGCTTTTTAAAATTTCACGGCAGTAAAAAATCAACTATTTGTTTATACAAAGTAATTTGAGTATATAATTTATTATGTTTATAAATCAGGATCAATATAACTATCAAAATGAATAAGAGACCATAAATCAACCATTTATATAAAGTTTCAATTTTTTCTAACCGTTTTAATTCAGTTTTATAGCTAACAGATTCTTTTAAAGCAATAATATAACTTTTATCTATACTGTACAACATATTATAGTTGTTATCAATATCATCACACTCTGATATTATAGATTTAGAATCAAAATTCCATCCTCTTACTTTGTTTACTATAATTATACAAATTAAATAAAATATTCCAGAATATACAGTTAGGGACATCGCTAGCCTTGTATTAAAATTTTTAAAGATAAATGTAGTTAAAATTGTTACAATTAAAACTAAAAATTGCTGAGATATTGTATTAGAAATATTTTTTATACTAACCAAAATCTCTTTTTGGAGTTTTGAAAAATCTTCTGTTAACTTTTGTTTATCAGAGATAAACTTTTTTAACTTATCATTGATAAATAAATTATAATTCGACTGTACATCTTTTAAAATATACTGAAAATCCATATTACTAATTGTATTTTTTCGTTTGATAAATTCTGAAAAAGTATTTCTAAAAATTATCAATTTTTCATAATAAGTTTTTTCATCATAAAAAACAAAATCAAATAATTGATTGAGAACAACAAATAAATCTATATTATCTATTTCAATACTATTCATTTCTAGAATTGCATTTTTTTCAAAACTTATAATATATTCATCTCTGGATATTTTTCTTTCCGACACTATACTTAGAAAACCATCAATTGTCTCTCTTTTTAATTCATCAAAATTTCTATCTAAAATTATTTTAGGAAGAGCACAGAGAATATTATGATTAAACTCCGTTTTTGAAATTAATACATCAGGTATCTGTAAATTTTCGTCACAAAGTGAAAAAACGGGCGAACATATATCGCTATTTTCTTCTGGAATCCAGATTCTTATCTTTGTACTCCTATTTTCGAGACTTTTAAATGTCGTACTTTTTAAAAACTTTTTTTCAAATTTATAAAAGTCATTACTGTTTCTAAAATATAATAATTGATTCTCTAAAGGAATTTGATTTTGTTTAATTGTTACAGCAATCTTATTGATTTTCTTAGTTTCTTTACATAATTCCAACGGGTAATTATTACAAGCTATTTCCAGTTGACTTATTTTATAACTATTAATCTTTTCCTTAAAATCATCTAACTCATTTTCTGAAATTTCGAACTCTAAAATATAGATAATCTTTTTTTCTTTAGAATCAATATTGATACGTCCGGTAACATTTTTAAAAGTGTTAATATACTTAATAAGTTTTTTTATCAATGTAATCACCTCTCAATCAGAGTAATTACTTCTTTGTTAATTTTTAAAACGTAAAAATCGTCGTCGCCATCATCCCAATAAACATCTCCATGACTCTCTAGACTTTTAAGAAAACTTATTTTAATTTGTTGTTCATCTCCCTGAGCTACATATGTTAGTTTAGGTGGACGATATAACTTTGCTACGAAGCTAGCTACAACAGTATTATTTTTTCTTTTCGCTAACTCATAAGCTTCATTTGATAACTTTTCTATATCTACTTCTCTATTTTCTATATTAAAGTCTAATACATCACTAACCTCTTGAATCAGTCCTTCAAATGATGTATCTCTTCTCTGAGATAAAAAACCTGTTAACTTTTCTTTTACAATTCCTGGACTAAGTTCAGACTTTATGTATGGTTTAACGATAGTTTCAATCGCTTGTATAGCCATTCTAGCTGCTGAATCTTCATCATCTAAAACGTTATCACTATCCAAAAATACTTTGAAGAAATACCCCGATATATTATCATCGGTTCTATCCAATACTCTTGAGTGGATGTTTGTTCTTTCTGAATTTGGTTCCTCTCTATTTTCTTTAAACTGGATTGTTTTATCTTTGTAGATTACAGTAGCCTTTTGAAGTCTTGATTTATTATCTGGAAGAATTTTGTCTAATGTAGTTAATGTATTTTCATCAGTTACTCGAATAGCCGTTCCTGTTTCCATCTTAACAAGAAAAAGGATTTCTATATCGTCAATTTCAGTTGTAAGTACGACTAAATAAAAATCATTTTGAAATCTACGTCCTATTGATTCTTTAAATTTACTTGCAATGTCTTCTGAGTTTCTATCGAAATTCTCTTCGTTTTCAAAAATCTCTGATACATTTGTTACTATCTGTGATGAAGGTCTCTTAAATCTGAAATTCTTAGCATATTTATCATCAATACATTTATTTATTCTAGAATCTAAATCTTCAACAATTTTACTGAATTCTTCAAAAGAATCGTCAAAAATTATACCCGGTAAATAATACGGTTCTCCATATTGATCTTTAGAAAAATGAAATAACCTTAATCTCTTTTCCATATCATTATCTCCTAAACATTAGATTATAACCTGTCTATTCATCAACATTGGCAATAGCCAATCTCTAAATTGGGTGAGTTCTTGGTTTTGTCCTTGTAAACACTTGATTTGTGCAAAATAAGGCTCTGAAATTTCGTGAAAATTATTTTTGATTTCTTTACTTGGTAGAATGATTCTAATTCCTGAAAAATCTTCTTTATTCATATTAGCAAAAGTATTTCCAGTCTTTGCACTCGCTTTGGCATTTTCAAAATAATTTTTCAACGCAAAATAAAGGTAATATCTATGGTTTTCATCCTCAAAAACAATTGAATTTATTTGTTGATTTGTATGAGACCATTCAGTAGTAAATCCAATTTCACCCACTGTCGCAATACAAGAAACACATAAGCTACCTTCAGGTAAATACTTATTCTGTTGTACGCTTGCTCCTAAATCAGTCAATGATTCTGAAGTGCTATAAATAAAAGTATTTCCACGTATATCTCCAATTGTTATAAAAGGAATTTTACCTCCAAAATTATCACTATTTGCCCTAGAAGGTGTTTTTCCAGTAATAATTTTCGATTCGAAGTCTCTAAGAGTCTCCACTCCCCACCCCTCTGGGATTTCGCGTTTGAGTTCTGGGTTATAGACCATCTTTCCGCCTGATGATTTGTAGGGTTTACCATTCTGGTCTGGGAAATCAAACTGCACAAACCAGTAGTCGTAGAGGGTCTTAGCCATGCCTTCCAACTCTTGGTTGATTTGGTTGTTTAAAAGAATCTTTTTATCAATTGAAGATAGTACTTCAACTATCTTATCCTGATAATCTTTTTCAGGAACCTTGATTCTCATTTTTGATAAATAGTCAATATTTATATTATCTTGGATACTTCCACTAGCAGATTTTTGAATTTCTTTCTTAATATATTCAAAGAAATAGTAAACAAATAATTCACTACTTTTTTCAGGATTTGCATTAAATCCCACAATACTATCTGGGAAACACATTGGATAAGATAAAATTGCTGTTTCAGCAATATTAGCCGCTATCGTGATGCAGAGTGTGCCAGCTGGCCATAACTTACTTTGTTTTAACCCAAAATCATTGTAATACGAATCATTCTTAGTTATATAGAGATTAGCAGCTTTAACATCGCCTGTTTGTACCAAGGGATACGTGCCACCTTCAAATAGTTTTATATCATTCCTAGGTCTATGTTTCGATTTACCTCTGCTAAATGTCCCTAGTTCAGATAAACTTGTTATTTCCCAAGTAACTTCACTCATACTTCAACCCCTTCATCTGCTTCTCTATCTCCTGCTCCAATGCGTGTGATTGCTGGAAGAGGTCTGAGAGTTTGTTTTGAAAGGCAGTCATCTTGGCTTCAAACTCTTCTGCTGTGATATCTACATAGTCGATCTTGATGTCAAAGTATTGGCCTGCGCTGAGAGAGTAGTTTTTCTCCTTGATATCCTCATAAGAGACGGTGACAGAAAAGTCCTCGACGGCTTCTTTCTTGATAAAGGTCCCGACGATCTTTTGCTCTTCCTCAGGAGACAGCACAGTCTTTTGATTCTTGCCTTCCTTGACCTTGGTTCCGAGGTTCGAGGCATCGATGAGGACGACATCGCCCTTGTTTTTCTTATCAATAAAGAGGATGGAGACATTGGTACCTGTCGTCGCAAAGATATTGGATGGCATAGATACGACACCTGCCAGCATTTGATTGTCCACCAAGTGCTGACGGATGGTCTTGTCAATCCCTGACTGAGCCGTGATAAAGCCTGTCGGCAAGACAACGGCTGCTTGACCATCTGGCTTCAAGGAGTAGATGATATGCTGAACAAAAAGCTCGTAAATCGCCATCTTGTCCTTAGACTTGGCTGGAACCTTTGGAACACCTGCAAAGAAACGCTCACTGGCTTCTGGCAAGGTCTCCACTTGGTCACGCCACTCTGAAAAGTCCAGCTTGAAAGGAGGGTTGGAAACGATATAGTCCATCTTTTCAGGATGACGGTTGGCGATGATGGTATTTCCCTGTACGATATTGTGAATGGAGTGTTGCAGTCCATTCAAGATCAGATTGAGACGGAGGAGATTAGACGATTTTTGCGAGATATCCTGACTATAGACAGTGGTCTTATCCACACCGATACGACTAGCCAGGTTCATGAGCAAGGTTCCAGAACCAGCTGACGGGTCATAGATGCGCACGTTTTGAGGTTTATCATCTCCCACCAAGATATCCGCGATAATCTTGGCCACAGAGTGAGGCGTGTAATACTCGGCGTACTTGCCACCACCGTCTTTGTTGTAGTCCTTGATCATGTACTCAAAGAGGGTAGAGAAAAAGTCAAAACCTTGTGAAAAGATGGTTTCATCAAATTTGACGCGTGCAAGGAGATTGATGATGGCCTTTGCGACCTCATTACGCTTACTGCTATCTGAGATAGTATCAGTAATCAAACGTTCATCAAAGAGACGAATAGCCGTGTCGCCATCTGTATGAACAGAGAAGATATCGTTATTGTCAATGGCGATTTGATTGAGAGTATTTTCAAAAGTCTCATAGAAAGTCGCTTCGTTTTGCTGACGGTGGAGGGTTCCTATCAACTGGTCTGGCTTAAGCCAAGCAGTGCTAGTGCCGATATCTTCCAAAAGCCAGTCGTAGTCTTCCTCACTCATAGCTAGCAGGTTTTCATAGGTGTTGGACTCATCTAGGACCTTAGCTTGATACAAAAACTTGTCGTTTAAAAATTTGTAGAGGAAGGATTGGGTGAGGAGTTTGTACTCACCTGCTTCTCCTCCTAGTCCCGCATGGGTAAAGACGGCTTTCAAATCGTCTACCAAGTCTTGGACTTGGACTTTGTATGTTTCATTCATTAGTGTTGGTATTCCTCTTCGTATTCTTCAAATAGTGATTGAACCAATCTATCAAAATCTTGTTTGGTCATATTACTAGCTGATTGATTTTTCTTCATTTCTTTTCGGGCTTGCTCGCGAATCATTCGCTTTAAATATTCCTCATTATCTAAAACTCCTTGGTTTTGACCGATTCTATGGTCTAATTTAACCTTAGAATCTTTGATAACATGGTAAATAGCTAGAAATTCATTGACCATAGTCGAGTTGGTCACATGCTTGTATGAACGAGCTGCCATTTCGTCCCCATCAAAGTTCATGGTTAGGCGTCTCATACGAGTATGATAGTCCTCCACGGATTTAAAGAGTTCTTCATAGTCTTTTTGAGTTTCCTTGATATTTTCCATGGTAAAACCTTCTTGCCCATGAATGTAATGTTTTTGCATGATCCGCTGGAATTCTTCGTATAGAGAGACCCACTCCGGATCCTTTTCATCCCGTTGGTTCTTAATACCACTTGCAACTCGACGTCTCCAATCTTCTAGGTCATTGGCTGCTAGACGGAGCTCTTCTTCTGCAATCTTGACAAAGCTAAAGCTAGTTTCAGACATGGCAAGATTTAAAAGAGTCCGACTAGAGAAGTCGTCTGGTTTATCGATCAGAGACAGTGTCAGCATACGTCTAGTGAGAATGTTAAGCAAGATTGAAATCTGAGAAATATCAATCTGATTGAGCAAGTGATGGTAGCCAAGAAGACGGGCAATATTGTAGTACTGCTTGACAGACTCCAAGGCTTTTCGTAAATCAATCAATTGCTTTCTATCCTTGATGTCATTGATGGCTTGGGAGAAATACTCTAGATTATCCGTTGGATAGTCAAGCAAGATTTGCTCGGTCTTGCTCAACTCTTGAGAAATTTCATCTGCCGACACGAAGAGCGAACCAAAAACATCCTCACCATTTTCCCCTGTCAGGGTCGTATCATACTCTTGATTGAGTTCTTCCAGATAGGCACGATTAGTCTTGTCAAACTCCTTGGAAATATCAGCAAAGTCAATGACATAACCAAAGAGATAGTCCTTGTAGGGACGATTAACACGGGTTAGAGTTTGCAAAAGATTGTGAGCTTTAATCTTGCGCCCTAGGTAGAGGCGTTTGAGACGAGGCGCATCAAATCCTGTAAGGAGCATGGAGAAGACGATAACGAGGTCAATCTTACCTTCCTTATAGGCATCTACCTTGTCCTTCTTCTCTTCCTTGTCTCCCTCATCGTGAAGGATGAGAGCTGAGGTCAAGTTTGTTGAACCAGCTTGACGACGTTCTTCTAATTGTTTTTCAAGCTCACGCGCCTGCTTGGACGAATCACAGACAATCATACCACCGATGGTCTGATCATCGAAAATTACATTACGCGCTCTATTAAAGTCCTCGATGATAAAGTCCAGCATAGGCTCTACATAGTGGGGATGAGCAAAGATGTCTTCCTTGGATAGATCGCCACGTTGGATTTCTTCGTTGATAGATCTGAGATTATCTTTATAAGAAGTCTCGATATCTTCTCGCATCAAGCGTAGGGTAAAGCCGTCATCGATAGACTGGTTGTAATAGTATTTGTGGATATAATCTCCAAAGATATCACGCGTGGTCGCATGACTTTCCTTGGTCTTACCATCTTTCTTATATGTGATCAATGGCGTTCCGGTCAAGGCAATTTTAATAGCCTTGGTATCTGCCTGATAGAGGTTTGGCAGGTAGGAACCACGTTCATTGTATGAACGGTGGGCTTCATCGATAAAATAGACATTTTGACAATTGAGGTCATAGCCAGAGCGGTCGGTCAGGTCTGAATCATCCTTAAATTTCTGGATATTGACCACAGCCACATCATAGCCGTCTTGTTTTTGATTGAGTTCTCGAGGGTTGTTGATGCGCTTCACCTTGAGCCCTCGTTTGGTAAATTCCTTAAAGGCTTGGTCTGCCAGGTCCAAACGATCCACGACAAAGTAAAACTGAGGAACGATTCCCTCTTTTGAAAAATAATTAGTCAGATAGCGAATATTGAAGAAAGCCAAGGCAGTCTTACCTGAACCTTGTGTATGCCAGATAACGCCCTTCTTGACACCTTTTGCGATTGTTTCTTCGATGGCACGTGTAGCAAAATACTGAGGATAGCGCATGACGTGCTTCTGCAATTGCATCTGCCCATCCTTACTTTGTTCTTCGACATAGACTAGGCCAAAACGAAGCATAAATAGCAAGCGTTCCTTCTGGTACAAAGAAGATAGAAAGGCATTACAAGGTGTATCAGGCTTTAGGTTTGTTGTAAACTCTGGTTGAGATTTGAGGGCAAAGTGGTTCATGTCATTTAAGACGAAGTCTATTTGCTCCTCAGTTAACATAGCAAAGGAATGACGGAAATCTTTTTTTCTTTCTTCCTTGAAGGCATTAAACTTGGTTTTTGAATAGGCATTCGAACCATAATAAGAACCTTGTTTTTGCTGCCCTTGTCCACTGATATATGGCAAGTTGTCAGAGAGAGCTATCAACTGGGTGATATTGTTAAAGCGTCGGAACTTGCGATTTTCAAAACGTTGTTTTGTTCTGTCTTGCTCTGAGTGAACTCCTGTCTTTCCATCTCGGATAGCATTGGGCTGTTTAACTTCAATATAAGAAATAGGTATGCCGTTGATAAATACAACGAGGTCCGGACGAAATTCATCCCGGCCATTCTTATATGTAACTTCAAGCGCTACATGAAAGGTGTTTGCTTCAGGATGTTCCCAGTCAATATAGGTCGCACTTGTTTCTCCGATGATTCGTTTGTAAAAAGCCCGTCCCAGATCATTTTGGTCTAGTTCCAACTTGATATTACTTAGCTCTCGTTCAACATCCACATCATTTGCGTAATTATTGAACTTCAAAAATTGCTCTCTAAAAATAGATACCAGAATATTCGTCTCTGGATCTCTTTCTGCAATTTCCTTCCCTTTGCAAGGAAGATAGGTATAGCCCATACGCATGAGATGCAATGCTGCTGGAATTTGAACCCTCGTCATTTCTGTAAATTCTTTCCCTTTTCTCATATCATCATCCTATTAAAGCTGTGCTACTCCGATTGTACTTGGTCTTTCAATCTCAAGTTCTGGAGTTGCTACTGCCTTCATCCGTCTATCCTTTTCCTGTGCATAATCTCCTATTATTATAGCATGTTTGGAAAAGAAATTAACGCTTTCAAAGCATTTTGTTGGTTTTTCGCGCAAAAAAACGAACCTGGTCTGATTCGTTTTTTCTTAGTATAGTTGGATCCCTTTTTCTGCTAGATTGTCTAAGCATTCTTGGAGATAAGTAGCCTGGTGCTCAGGATAGATGGGGTTGCTCAAGACTTCCTCTTCTAGCTCTGGATAAGCTGGGCAGGTCTTGCCTCGATAGGTCGGCTCCCACCACTCTGGGCTGACCTTGTAGCCACGTGCAGTCATCTCCTCCATGATCAGGCGGTGATAGGCATAGAGGCGATAGGGCGAGTAGTCAAAGACATAGTTGACCGTCGCGTGCTTCTTGCCCCAGCCATTGCCTCGAAGGGCACAGCATTCCCGGTGTTGGCCGAGAAGCTGGGGACGGGGGAGTTTTGAGATCAAATCTTGGTGCCACAGTCTCATCTATTGACCTCCTAGTAGTGTCGACTCTTGCAAATAGCGATTGGGGTAGCGCTCTAGGAGCGTTTGGATCCCCTTGATGAGATCCTCTTGTCTAGCTTGCCCATGCTGGTATTTCTCAAGTAGCAGCATGAAGTCGGCCTTTTCCTCAGGAGTCGCCTGCTTTTTGAAATATCCCCAGATATGCTGGAAGGCATTGGAGACCTGACCACGATTTTCTGGCAAGGCCAGTGCTTGCTGGATCAAGCCTTCGACGTGGCTGACCTCCACCTGGTCTTGCTTGAGGTATTCCCGGATCTCCTTGTAAATGTTGCTGGAATGACTCAGCACCAGGTATTTATTTTTCGCCCATAGGACTTGGCAGTGATGTTTTTGATCCACTCGTGTCTCCTTTTGATCTTCTCTATGAATAGTCCTCCCATTATACCATGGAAATGAGTGAAGTTATAAAAAAGAGGCTGGGACAAAAGTCCTGGCCTCTCAATTGTCTTTAGATTGTCGAGCAAGACGCAGTGGTTGAGTGGGCTCTACTACGCTGATTTCATCAGCTTTTACAGCCCTACTCAACTGTGCGGAGGTGGGACTACGAAATCGAATTCTAACGAATTACCAATTTCTGTCCCACTCTCTCTTTCATTGATTACAAGGCTGTGATGGCTGTGATCAAACCAAAGATGATCCCTGGAGCATTGGCTGCAGCAAGTGGGATATCGCGTTCTTTTTTGAAAAGTCCATAATAGACCCAAAGACTACAGTTGATGGCTGCGACAAGAGGTTGAATAAAGTTTCCTTTGTGACCAGCGAGATTATCTATAATTTGTGGGAAGTAAGAGACATACATCATCACAGACATAAAGGTCGCAACCCAACCAAGAATTTTCATTTGTTTTTCATTCATTTTCATGATACCTTTCGTTTTTTAAGTACGCACTATTCTAACGCTTGCCCTCTTAAAATTCAAGTACTTTTTTCAAATGTTACTAAACTGTAAAGTGTCACAATCTTGTGATTTTGCAGGAAGATGGATTTCTTTTCGAGTGAATTTTCTCTCTAGTTGCCATTTTTTGACACTTTGTCTAATTCTTTTGCAAATGTGATCGTTTTCATTTTGCGTAGCATGCAAATTAATTGCATTTTCTTCCCACTTATGCTATTTTGATACACAGAGGTAAAATTTTATGAATAAACAAAAAATCAACCAAATCGTTGGCTCGATCGGTGCCTTTATTGGGATTATCGTTTTCATTGCCTACATCCCACAAATTATTGCTAATTTACAGGGAAATAAGGCCCAACCTTTCCAACCCTTGTCAGCTGCTATTTCTTGCTTGATCTGGGTCATTTATGGTTGGACAAAGGAACCTAAAAAAGACTGGATTTTGATCATTCCGAATTCGGCAGGTGTCATCCTAGGGGGATTGACTTTCCTTACATCACTTTAATAGAAAGTGAACAAAGACTGAACTCTACGGGTTCAGTCTTTTTTGTGTATCCCTTTGAAAAACAAAAACAATCGCAGTCGGTTTTCGTACAAAAAAGCCCGCTATGAGCAAGCTAAAAAAATTGACAATTCTTTTCTTTGAATAACCTATGCTGGATTATTGTGCAAAAATATCCAAATAATATCTGATTATTATTAGAGTATATTGAAACTTTCCGCTGTGAGAAAAGTGCCTGAAATAATTATGTTTCAGGCACTCGGAATTATTGAGACCTTAGGCTCAATAATTAGTCATGGAACTTCTTCGAAGTTCGCTGACGTCCGTACTCACCTAAGGAAAGTTTCTAATTTAATTTGAGTTTCTTTTCCTAAATCTGCACAATCTTACGATAACTCCGAGAGGTGATCCAAAAGACGATCAGGTAGGTGATAAGAAAGACAGCACAGACACTGAGGGTGACGACGAGGACTTGGCCACTATTAATCACGCCAAGGGCTTTGAGGATCAGGCGGATCATATGGTAGGCAAAGGCCAGGTGGACAAAGGCAAAGATGAGGGGAAGGAAGAAGACGGTCCGCACTTGACGGTTGATGGTCCGTTTGACCTCATCTTCATCAAGCCCCACCTGTTGGAGGATGACAAAGCGGTCACGGTCTTCATATCCTTCTGAAATTTGCTTGTAGTAGATAACGATGACTGTTCCGACCATAAAGATCAATGACAAGAAAATACCGATAAAGAAGATGCCACCAAAGAGGCTATTCAACTCTGCCACATCATTGGCTCGGTTGCCTCCATAGATAAAGGTCCCTTGGCCCTGTTGGCTGCTCAATTCATCGATCATCTTGTCATAACTAGCTGCTAGCTTGAGTTGCTGATCTTCATCGACATTGACATTGAAGCCACCGTAGATATTGGTATTGATGGCCAGATTTGGAAACTGAGCGACAAAGACTGAGAGGTCCGGCACGATCAGGTAGTTGAAATCCTCCGTCAGCATGTTATACATGTTTGGGACATGATCAGTGATAAAATCCTTGGTCACTTCTTTCTTGACTTGGAAGTCTTGCCCATTGATGGTGAACTGTTTCTGCCCTGTCAAAGCCTTATTATGGGCAAAGAGAAGGACTTGGTTGCCAGCCAGATCAACGTGTTCGCCTGTCATGTGTTCATAACTAGCTACATCAAAGACCATAAAGACGGTTTTGGGAGTGACGCTGCGTTCATCAGCTGGATAGACGGTGAAATCTGTGCCCTTTTGTGATTTAACCCCAAAGTTGGCATAGGTCATCAGGTCACGATTCTTGATCTTGAGATGGTGCTCAGAGGCAAATTCATCAAATTTCTGATTGATCTGCTCCAGATCGACCCCTTTTCCTTGGACAGAGAAATCATGAGGCGCCATGATTTTCTTGACCATTTCGCTACCGACATAGATGTTGGTTGCTGCAGAGATGGTTACTAGCACCATGGTCGAGAGGATGGCAATAGTCGCAAGCCCCACTGCATTTTTCTTCATACGATAGATGAGGTTAGAGACCGAGATCATATTATTGGGCTGGTAATAGTAGCTCTTCTTTTTCTTAAGCAGGTGCAAGAAGACGGTGATCCCAGCATTAAAGAGCAGGTAGGTTCCGATCATGACCAGGATAACCGCTAGAAAGAAAATCAAAACCGCAGAAATGGGGTCTTTAACAGACAAAGCCAGGTAGTAGCCAAAACCGAGAGAGGCTAAGCCCAGGATGGTTTGGGGCCACAAGAAGCGAGCTTTCTTTTCACCACTCGCTTTCTCACGTGTCAGTTGCAGAGCATTCAATCGGAGAATGCGCCAAGCATTGAGAAGAACCAAAAGTCCAAAGATGAGACCAAAGGTGACAAAGACCAAGATGACAATCCCAGGTTGGAAGGTGGACACTAGCTGGACCTTCATCTTCATGAGTTTCAAGAGAAAGGCAAAGATCAGCTTGTCAAAGAGGGCTCCAA
Organism: Streptococcus parasanguinis ATCC 15912; assembly: GCF_000164675.2. NCBI lineage: Bacteria > Bacillati > Bacillota > Bacilli > Lactobacillales > Streptococcaceae > Streptococcus > Streptococcus parasanguinis. The sequence continues at coordinate 101,734 of NC_015678.1, read as the reverse complement.
TCAAGACTCCGGCTGAGATGGTTAGAAAGCCAAACATCAAGAGTTCCTTGAAGATCATACTGATGAGATGCCGTTTCTCAAGGCCGAGCATGCTGTAGATGCCCAGTTCCTTGGAGCGGTTTTTCATGACGAAGCTATTGGCATAGAGCACGATGATAGCTCCCGCAGCATTGACCACGAAGAACCCCAAGCTGAGAGTGAACACTATGGAAGAGCCCCCTCTAAGCTCGGAAATGTGGGGATTAAAGGTCAGGGAGTCAAAGAGGTAGGCGATGGTCACTGCAAGAATGACCGCAATCGCAAAGGGATAATAGAGCTTGCGGTTCTTGATCAGATTAGAGCAAGCTAATTTAGTGGTTAATCGAAACATCTACTCCACCTCACTTGCCATGACCGTCAGGGTATCCGAGATTTCTTGGAACATCTGACGCTCCGTTTTTTCGCCACGGAAGATCTGGTTGTAAAGGATCCCATCCTTGATAAAGAGCACGCGCTTGGCACGCGCTGCCGCTGCGGTTGAGTGGGTCACCATGAGAATGGTTTGGCCCATGGTATTGATATCTTCAAAGACGTCCAGTAACGCAGCTGAAGACTTGGAATCCAGCGCCCCTGTTGGCTCATCCGCAAGGAGGATTTCAGGTGAGGTGATGATAGCCCGCGCTACGGCCACCCGTTGCTTTTGCCCACCAGAGATTTCGTAGGGGTATTTTTCAAGAAGTTGGTGAATACCCAATTCCCGACTGACGCTATCGACCTTGCTCATCATTTCTTTGACTGGCCTGCGTGAGAGAACTAGAGGGAGAAGGATATTGTCTTTGACGGACAAGGTATCGAGCAAGTTAAAATCTTGAAAGACAAAACCTAGTTTTTCGCGACGGAAGCTCGATGCGTCTTTGTTCTTGATGGTTGAGGTGTCCGTGCCATTGAGGTAGACCCGTCCTTCGGTTGGTTGGTCCAGCATGGCTAGGATATTGAGAAGGGTCGATTTCCCGGATCCTGATTCCCCCATAATAGCCACGTACTCACCCTTTTCCACGGTGAAGTGAATATCCTTTAAGGCTTCAACCTGCGTTCCTTGAAAGCGGGTTTTGTAGATTTTTTTGATATGTTGAACATCTAGTAATGACATGCTTTTCTCCTTTTACTAGTAGATCAAGAAAAATTCTTGGGTTTGTTGCAGGACTTGGAGACCAAATTCCGTCTTTTCCAGATCGGGTTGGTTACAGGGTTGCTCAGTCTTTTTGAGTTGTTTCATCCATTTCAAGAGTTTCATTTTCTTGACCTCCTTCATTTGATGAGACTATTGTATAAAAAATAAAAGGCGGCTACCATAACCTAACCTTTCATTTTGACCTTTATTTCTTACATTTTTGTAAGATGGGGAAATCTTAATCCATGACCAACTTCTTCTCTTCAAAGCGAATGGCAACGGTCGTGCCTTGGCCGACCTCTGAATGGAGGGTGATCCTGTGGCCCAATTGCTCTGCGATTTTCTTAGATAGATAGAGCCCCAGCCCTGAAGATTGCTGGGTCAGGTGGCCATTGTAGCCGGAGAAGCCCCGCTCAAAGACGCGAAGCACATCGCTATTTTTGATCCCAATCCCGCTATCTTTTATAAAGAGAGTCTGGTCTTTAAAATAGATTTCAATCCCACCGGTGCTGGTGTACTTGAGACTATTGGATAAGAGCTGCTCGATGATGACTAGGAGCCACTTGCGATCGGTGATGACCTCCTGCTCCAAATCATGTAGGTCCACTGTCAAGTTCTTTTGGATAAAAAAGAGGGCATACTTGCGGACCACTTCCTTGACCAAGTCTTCTACCGACACGCGCTTTAAGACCAGATCATCATGAAAACTCTCCAGTCGCAGGTACTGCAAAACCAGATTGGCATAGGAATCAATCTTAAAGAGCTCCTGCTCCATCTGCTGCTTGACAATGGGTGTCTCGACATCTTGCACCAAGAGCTGGCTGGCCGCAATGGGCGTCTTAATCTGGTGAACCCAGAGGGTATAGTAATCCATCAGGTCATTGAACTTGGCCTGGGCGGTCTTCCCTTCCTCCAAGCGCGCCTGCTGTTCTTCCGTGTATTTTTCATAAAGGAGGTGTTCCAGAGGCGAAGCAACCTCAACTTCCTCATAAAGTGCGGCTTTGCGGTAGTCTTGAAAGGTCATGGCGAAATCCCAGATCAAGATACAGAGGGCAAAAAAGCCTAGCACTAGGGTCGCATAGAGGAAAACAGTCCCTGTCTCTGGAAAGAGATAGGCAAAAACCAAATCGACGACCAAAAAGATGACCAATAGATAGACTAGGCGCCTGCGGGATACCACGTACTGCCAGAAGATCGTTCCAAATTTATTCATGGGTCAACCCGTAACCGATGCCTTTCTTGGTTTCGATGAAGTTTGACAAGCCAGCCTCTTCTAGTTTCTTACGAAGGCGGGCTACATTGACAGACAAGGTATTGTCATCAATAAAGAAATCGCTATTCCAGAGCTCCTTCATCATGTCATCGCGTGCTACGATACTGCCTGTATGCTCAAACAGGACGCGCAGGATCTGAAATTCATTCTTGGTCAGCTTGATGACTTCCCCTTCATACATCAAGTCCGTAGACTTGAGATTAAGGATAGCACCCCGGTGCTCCAGCAGATTTTGATCCGTGCCAAATTCGTAAGAGCGGCGCAAGAGCCCTTGGACCTTGGCAAGGAGGACATTTTGGTCAAAAGGCTTGGTGACAAAGTCGTCTCCACCCATATTGATGGCCATGACAATATCCATGGCTTGATCCCGTGAAGAAAGAAACATGATCGGAACCTTTGAAACCTTACGAATCTCCTGGCACCAGTGGTAACCATTGTAGAGAGGCAGGCCAATATCCATGAGGATCAAGTGGGGGTCACTTTCGACAAAGATCCCGAGGACATCCATAAAGTCCTCTGCTGCGACCACTTCATAGCCCCATTGTTCCAATAATTGTTTGACCTGTTGGCGGATAATTTCATCGTCTTCTACTAAGAGAATTTTATGCATGGCTTTCTTTCCTTCTTTTTTCTTCTTCCTATTATAACAGATTAAGAAGCAGAGAAAAAGATCGAGCGTAGCCTTCTTAACAGTAAGAGCTTTTTCTACTCCCATTTTTGTGCTATACTGAAAGAAATAAGACACGGGAGGCACAGATGTCGACGATTTTTGATTACCTAAAAGAAGTGACTTATGATTCCATATATGACCGCCCCTTCAAAGAACTGGATGTTCTCGCATTGACAGAGCTGACCTATCTGCCCTTTGGACACATTGTGCCTCAAGGAGATACAACAGGAATCCCAGTGCGCCTGTCTGATGCGATGGAACTGATCGATCGGACTACCGATTTCATCGTGAGTAACCAGCACCTCCAATTAGTCGATGAATTAGCTAGTTCAAAGCGCTTTAAGAACATCAAACTCCTTAACTATGTCGATGAGTACGATCCCGATGTACAAAAACAGTTTGCGGCCATGACCTATCGGCTTAGTCTGGATACGTATTTGGTCGTTTTCAGAGGGACGGATGACACCTTGATCGGCTGGAAGGAAGACTTCCACATGACCTATATGGACCATGTTCCAGCTCAGAAGCGCGCAGCCAGCTACCTGCAAAATGTCATGAAGGAATTTCCGAAAGGACGCTTCTTAGTGGCCGGTCACTCCAAAGGGGGCAACCTTGCGACCTATGCCTGCTCGTATCTACCTGATTCTTTGTTTGAACGGGTCGACGCGATCTACAGCTACGATGCTCCTGGCCTCAACAAGGCCATTATCGAAACCGAAGGTTACCAGCGGACGTCCCCAAACATTCGTCGCTTTGTCCCTCAGGGATCCATCGTTGGCATGATGTTGGAAGTGCCAGAACCGACGACCATTGTCAAAAGTCGCGCTTTTGGTGGCTTTGCTCAGCACGACGCCTTTACTTGGGAAATCAAGGACTACAGCTTTGTGACCGTTTCTGAAACCAGTCCAGATAGCCAGCAGACCGATCTGACCTTGAAACAATGGGTTCGCGAAACATCGGCAGAGGAGCGCAAGAAGTTTTTTGACACCTTTTTTGGCATTTTTCTGGATGCCGGCATCACTTCGATCAATGACCTAACCGATCTCAAGCAACTAGCCAAGGCCAAAGAAATCCTTCAAAATGCTCAGGACCTAGATCCAACTGAGCGGGAAATGCTGGAACGTCTCGCTAAACAACTCATCGATACCCGGGTCCAAGCATGGAAAAAATGGCAAACAGTTCCTCGTATCCTGGTTCAAATGGCTGCATTTTTCAAGCGAAAACAAGCAGTCGAGACTACCTCGCCACTGCTCTTAGAACACAAGGAGTGAGGCTCAACAACTGAAAAAAGAGACAACTTCTTCTATTCACTAAAACGCAAAAAGAGGCTGGGACAAAAGTCCTAGCCTCTCAATTATTTTTGGATTGTCAAGCAAGACGCAGTGGTTGAGTGGGCTCTACTACGCTGATTTCATCAGCTTTTACAGCCCTACTCAACTGTGCGGAGGTGGGACGACGAAATCGAATTCTAACGAATTACCGATTTCTGTCCCACTCTCTTTTCTATTTTCTATTGGTTCTGAGGAGATGGAGTATCTGGCGTGCTTGCTTCTGTTACAGCTGCGCTTGCAGGCTCTGTTTCTGTCTCAGTTGTGGCAGGCTTACTTCCTTCTGAAGCTGCTGCTTCTTTTTCCACCGGAGTTTCTGTAGGGACAGGCGTTTCAGCTGTGGTAGCTGCTTTGCCCGCTTCGCTTGCAGATGGCGTTGCTGCCAACTCTGCCTGGAAGGCTTGGATGGCCTGTAGTAAGGCTGCTTTATCACTCTTTGGATTAGCCAATTGGTCAAAGAGAGCTTCTAAGCGATCAAATACAGCATCACTAGCTCCCTTGTCCACCAATTGTTGGTGCAGGGCCATCAACTGGTTATAAAGCTGTTGATAAAGAGCGACATCCCCAATTTGAGGCTCTTCCGTTTGCTTTTGTTTTTGCTTTTCAATGGTATCACTGATTTCGCGTAGAAGTGCTTCCCCACTTGAAATAGCCTTGTCTGGATTAGCTTCTTTTCCAAGTTGAGCCAAGCTTGTTTCAAAGGCAGTTCGTTTGCCTTGATCTTCGACTTGTGGCAAGAGCGACTGGATTTGCTCTAAGAGAGCTGTCAAAATCTTGTTCTGTTGACGGGCTTCTGTCGCCTTATCCAACTCTCCATACAAGCCTTTGAGGAAATCATAAACCGCTAAGTTGTAGGATGGGGCTTGACTTCCTTTTAGATCCAAAACTGTTTTTTCAATAGGATAGGTTTGGCCTTTTTCTTGGGAGAAGAGCTGGTCAATAGCTTGCTTGGTTTGGTAGAGTTCCATAAAGTGAGACTTGGAATCCCAAGCTTCTTCAAAGGCTTGAGCTCGGTAGAGCTTCAAGGCTAGATCTGCTGCCTTAGTGCGGAGTTCTGGTGTCAAGCGCGCATCGCTCAAGCTTTGGTAGAAATACTTGAGGTAGTCGACCGATGTCACACCCGTCCGATCTTGCATCTCCTGAACAGCTTCTAATAGCTTCCCTTCCTGTTCTAAACGCTTGCTGTCCTTGGCAGCATAGGCTTCCTGCAGTTGAGAGACCAACTCTTCCTTCTTCAATTGGAAGGCTTCTGTGTCTAGCAAACGCACTTGTTCCAGCAACTCTTGGTAACGACGATCTAGGGCTGTCTCTTCTTTTGGTTTGACCGCTTGAGTCGCATGAATGTACTGCGCATCAACCTGTTTGAGACTTGCAAGATAGCCCTCTGTTGAGTTACTTGGGAAACTCTTGACATTTTCCAAGAAGTGGCCCAAGATGAGCTCAATCCGTCTTTGTTGCAATGGATCAGAAGCATAGAGAGTCCGGCTTTCTGCTAAGAGCTGGTTGACTCTGTCCTCTACAACTTTCTTGTCCAAGTCTCCTTTTTTGTATGGCGATTGGATGGTTGGAAGACGGTGGGCTAAGTAGTCTGCTAGCCCTGCTGAACGCACCTTGATGTAGTGGTTGTGATCGCCATGCGGGATGACAAACTGACCATTTTCAATCTGAAGGCTATATGGAGAAATCCCTGAACGAAGGGCTGTTGCATAGAGTTCATTGATAAAGTCTAGTTCAGGATTGCCAGTTTCAAGTGGGATCCGGACATGTTCCTTCCGAACGGCATAAGGATGGATGTGGGTCGGATCGTATTCTTGGTCTGGATTGTTAAAGACAAAGAAACCATTGGAAATCTTAATGGCCTCACGAGGGACACCGTAGGTCTTACTGATGTACTGGATCTTTTCCTCATCTGAGGCATCACGAGAATAGGTCGCAACATCATCTGTCAGGGGCTGACCCTTGTCCTCTTCTTTCTTACCTGCCAGAGTTGCCTCTGCTGCTGCAATCTCTTGAGGAGAAAGGTCCTTTTTATAGAAATAATGGGCATGGTTGCCATGAGCGACCATATAGCCTTCCTCGTCCTTGCTAATGACCTTGTCTGCGTGGAAGCCATGGTCGTGTTCTTCTTTGTGATCGTGACTGTCGCCATGCTCATGATCAGGATCAACTGGTCTTATGCTTGGATTTGAAGGCAAGCTTGGACTTACTTCTGTTGGACTACTAGATCCTTGAGCACGAAGCAATTGGAATTGCCGCGCCAACTCACGCTCTAAAGGAGATAGGGAGCTGTATGGGATAAAGTGGAAATGATCCCCATGAGGGTAGACAATCCCTTGATCGGTCCACTTGGTAATCTTACTTGGATCAAAGACAGAACCATCAGATTCCACATGACGAGAAGACAACGGGGCTTTCTGCAATTCTTCGATCAGATTGCTCAGACTTGGACTTGGTTTAGATGTCGTTGGGGTTGTCTGTGTATTGGTTGGACTGGCTGATGGCTGGTTGCTCGCTTGCTTCCCAAGGCTTGGAGAGGCTTGATCTGAAGTTCCTTGCCCTTGCTCTGTGCTTGCTCCAGCTAGGCGTGAGTTCCCAGTCTGATGGCCAGATTGACCTCCTAATACCGAAAGTGCTGCTGCTAACTCGCCAGCGGATAAGGCACTCTTTGGAATATAATGGAAATGGCCGCCATGGGGCACAATAAAGCCGTCCCCTGTATCTGAAATGACATCTCCAGGGCTAAATACATAACCATCGTCCGTACGATAGCCACCACCTGTATGGTTCTTAGCCGTCAGCATCTCAAGAGTCTTCCCTTCTTTCAGCGCTTGACTCGGTTGACGGAAGTCACGGGTCTTTCCTGCCTTGTGCGAGGAGCTCGCTTGCACCGATCCCGTTTCCCCTTCTTCTTTAGCGCCTCCCTTTTGCTGTTGAGCGATCTCTTCGATTGAGCGCACATTAACCGTATGTTGGGCATCCTTTAAGTAGAGATAGTATTTCCCAGCGCGTTTAATAATATAGCCATCCTTGACCTTGCTCACGATATCTGCTTCTTGCAGCTGATAAGTTGGATCACGTAAAATCAACTCTTCACTAAAGATGGCATCAAATGGGACCTTGCCGCTGTAGTAATGAAAATGATCCCCATGAGAAGTGACAAAGCCTTCATCTGTAATCTTGATGACAATCTGCTCTGCCTGGGTCTTTTCCTTGGCATTGACCGCTTCGATGCTGTCCTCCTTTTTGCTGGAGGAAGTCGCTGACGATTTCTTGTCCGCTTGCAAATACTGAATCTGATTCTTTTTCTCTTCCTTGACTTGTGGTTGCTGACTGAGCGCATAGGCACAGAGTCCTAGCCCCAAGGTCGCTACCAATCCAATCGTTCCCTTTTTCTTCATTCTTGATTTACTCCTCTAATTCCTTGGCTAAAGTCGCCATATTTTCTTCTAAATTTTCTAATAGATCCTTATCGTTTTGTGGATCGGCTTCCAGTGGATCCAAGACCTTGACACGCGCCCCTGTTGCCTTGGCGATACTATCTGCCACTTTTGACGACGTGTGCTTTTCCACAAAGATCGTTTTTACCTTGTAGTCTTTGACAAACTGCTGGATCTCCGCCAATTGCCGAGCGGTCGGTTCTTGCTCTGGGGATATCCCTGCAATCCCTAACTGCTTGAGACCAAAGCGTTTGGCCAGATAAGAAAAGGCCGTATGCTGGGTCACAAAAGTCTTTTGCTTGGCCTTGTCAAAGAGAGGTTGGTAGTGGGCTACTAGGTCCTCACAGCGCTTTTCAAGCTTTTGAGCATTGGCCTGATAGAGCTCCTTGTTCTTTGGATCGATCTCTCCCAAACGCTGGGCGATAATCTTTCCTTCCTCTGCAATTTTTACAGGATCCAACCAAGTATGTGGATCATACAAGTGCTTGGCTTCTTTTCCCTGACCAGCCTCGACATCCTCTAATCCAGCCACCTTATCAAGGGTCATTCCTTGGCTACCTTCGATCACTCGCAACCTGGAACCTTGAAGATTGGGATCTAAGCGACCGGCCCAAGATTCCAGGGTCTGAGAATGATAGACAAATACATCTGCATCATAGATCTGGGCCACTTCCTTGGTTGAGGGTTCATAATCATGGATCCCTGCACCTGACTGAACCATCCAGATGTCATTTTGATCGCCAGAGATTTCCTTGACCAGGGCATAGATGGGATAAAAACTCGTGACAATTTTAAGACCTTTTTTAGAAGGTGGCTTGCCCGCATTTCCTTGACTTCCACAAGCTGTCAGTAGAAAGAAACCGAGAAACAAGAGTCCCAGAACCTTCATTTTTCTCCTAATCATTCTTCACCTCTTTTTCATTTTCGTTAACTAGTTTATTAATCAGTTAATTAACTAGTTAATAATACTGCTAATCATTTGCTTTGTCAAGCCTTTTTTACATTTTTTTCCTTTTAATGTTAGAGACTAACAATTTCCTAGACCCCACGAGCCTTTCTTGCAGTAAAAAAAGAGAGTGGGACAGAAATCGGTAATTCGTTAGAATTCGATTTCGTCGTCCCACCTCCGCACAGTTGAGTAGGGCTGTAAAAGCTGATGAAATCAGCGTAGTAGAGCCCACTCAACCACTGCGGCTTGCTCGACAATCCAAAAACAATTGAGAGGCTAGGACTTTTGTCCCAGCCTCTTTTCATTTCGTTATTCTTCTTCTGGGTATACCAAGCCCTAGTCTTTGCGGAGTTGAGTCATGAGGTCCATGACATCGCGGCTGTAGTTTAGGTAGAGATGATTTTCCTTTCCTGCAACTGCTGCTTCCATATCGAGGACTTCATACTGGAGGGCTTTGGCAGTTTCTCCTGCTTCGATCACTTCTTGTGAACCATCTTCCGTATAGGTGATGACCGCTTTTTGGCCACGCGGGTATTCGTAGAGTTCGATATAGCCCTTGTCATAAGCGATTGTCCCACGTTTCGGTTGTTTGGCGTGAAGACTCAGCGTCACCGTCGCCATTTCCCCTTCACGATTCGTAAGAAGGATCCCCGCTTGCTCATCGACACCAGTCGGTGCCAGCTTGACCTGTGAAACCATCTCTGTCGGCTGTGACGTCATAAACCAACGCACGAAAGACAAAGCGTAGACACCGATATCCAGTAGAGCCCCACCTGCCAGATTGCGATTGAAAAAGCGGTTGGTCATGTCGTATTCCTTATAGGAACCGAAGTTCATCTGGATGACCTTGAGAGGGCCCAGCTTCCCACTTGCCACAATTTCAGAGAGTTTCCGATAAATAGGCATATGGAAAATGGTCATGGCTTCTGCCAGTTTGACATGGTTTTCTTCAGCAAGCTTTATCGCTTCTGCCAATTCCTCACTGTTGAGAGTGATGGACTTTTCACAGAGTACGTGCTTGCCAGCTGCGAGGGCCTTACGAAGGTAATTAATATGCGTATTGTGAGGGGTTGAGATATAGATGATATCCACTTCAGGATCCTCAAAGACGTCATCAATTTCATGATACACCTTTTCGATCCCATATTTCTCAGCGAAGGCTAGCCCCTTGTCATAGGTACGATTGGCAACGGAATAGAGTTTCCCATCAAGCGCTTCAAGGGCTTGCGCCAATTCATTGGCAATAACGCCTGTTCCAAGACTAGCCCACTTATAGTTAATGTGTTTGCCCATGCTTTAATCTCCTTTTTTATTGACGGTAGAAATATTGATCAGCTGGGTAGTTGCCTGCAGATTGAGTGACCACTAGACGTGGCTTGCTGGTATCAGACTGGTCTCCATCTGGATTTTGGAAACCAATTTTCAGAAGTCCAATCGCAGCACCGGTCTCACCCATCTTCATCTCAACGTAAGGGATCTTGCTCTTCTTATCCGAGTCCGCAACAGCCTTGAGGCTGCCTTGGCCCTTAACTTTTCCGTCTGCTTGGATGACGATCTCAGCTCCTTTGCCATTGCGCCAGGTTCCAGCTAAGCTTGAGAAGTCGCCTCCGTTAATGGCCGCAATATCCAAGTCTTTCTCTTTTTTCGGTTGTGGGTAAGCTTTCCACCACTCTAGATGGTAATCACGGTAGGCCACATCCCCAAAGAGAATCCGACGTTCTTGGGAAGCTACTCCATCAGGACCTGTCACACCCGCTGGGATCAAGTACAAGGTTTGCTCTTGCCCTTGGATCGCAGTCGCATTGGCCCCAGTGAAATAAACTTCATAATAACCTTTTCGCTTCTTGGGCTCTTTTTCTTTATTGAACAAGTAACTTGCCCGAGTGCCTCCACTCCAGAAAGTCCAGCCAGTCTCCCCATTTACAATACTTGGAAAGGCATTGGTCTTGTTTTGGTAATATTCTTCTGGAGTATAGCCATAAAGTTTAAAACCGGAATCTGCGATTTCCTTTTCATAGGTATCATTGGAATAAGCACCTTCAAACGGTGAGAGATTGCCATCAAGGACGACATCATTGGGATCTGTCGATTTGAAAAAATCCTCCCGGTTGGCAAAGACCATCTCGTGGTCGGGATTTTTGTCAGACATGGTCACCGTGATCAAAGGCTTCTTATCTGTCTTGTATTTGAAGACACGAACAGTGACTATAAAGTCTGTATTGCCATCGGACTTTTTCATCTTGCCTGTCGAAACTTTATTAGATCCTTCGACCTTCCAATCCGTGCTAAATTCAGCGGATACCTTGCCATCAGCCGTTTGGTAATCGATCTTCCAGGCCTTGCCTTTTTTCTCGATTTTGGCTTCATCCCGTTCATTAGAGACATAGTCACCACTCAAGTCAATGGCTTTTTCCTTTGGCTTAGTGACCTTCTTGCTGGTCTGCTTAAATTCCTTTTGATGGTCTGGTTGGATGTTGGAACTAGAGTAGAGATAGACTCCTCCGATCAGAACAGCTGCTCCGACCAGCCCCAAAATCGGCCCCAGGTATTTTTTCTTCCACTTAAGATTCATTTTACTACCTCCATGGAATAAGATCTTTACACTAGTATACCCTAAATCGAAAGTATAGTAAAATTCCCCTCTATGTAGTGGTTTTCCAGGCTTAAACTGACTAGTTTTAGCGGAGAATACCTGTTTTTCAAAAACAATATTTTGTTTATCGTTATTTTTTTATCGTTTTTCGATACTTTTTCGTTGACTAATTTTTTATAAGGAGTATACTATAAGTGAAAAATAAATAAACTTCAAGGAGGCTTGCGATGAAAAACTCAAAAAACTTAAAAAATGTCATTGAAGTCTTAACGGCTTTCATTTACTTCTGTGGCTTTATGACTTTAGCTGCACTGGTCGTCCACCTGCTTTCACGGATGGGGCTTTTCAAAGATCTCATTCAATCAGGTCGCTTGTCCTTTGATGTGAATGGGATCCAGCTCTTCCCCAAACATCCGCAACCCCTCTGGCAGTTACTCTTCCCACTAGCCTCAAGCGCTATCTATATTTACCTTCTCATCACCATTCGCAGCTTCCTCCAAAATCTCTACCAAGAAAAGATCTTTTCTCACTCCAACATTGATCTTTGCAACCGAGCTTGGAAGATTCTCTTGGTCTTGTCCTTTATGTCTGGTACACTTGAGACCAGCGGCAATGCTTATCTCCTTCCCTTCACCTTCCAATTTACCTTTGACACGGGACTTCTTCTTGCTGTCCCAATTGTCTGGGTCCTTGGCAAGATTTTAGAGAGAGGGATTGAGATCGCTGAAGAAAATGAGCTAACCATTTAAGGAGGGTGCCATGATTATCGTCAATCTAGATGTCATGCTGGCCAAGCGAAAAATGAAATCCAATGAGCTAGCCGACAAAATCGGCATCACGACAGCCAACCTCTCCATTCTCAAGACCGGCAAGGCCAAAGCCATCCGCTTCACCACCCTTGAAGCCATCTGCAAAGAACTCGACTGCCAGCCAGGAGATATCCTAGAATACCGGCCGGATGAATAGGACATATATTTAAAAATATAATTGGAGACCTTCCTTAGGTGAGGACGGACGGTAGCGAATCCCTTTGGGATTCCATACCTAAGATTTGAGCCCACTGTCTCAAATCTTCTGAGAGTCTGAAACGATACCGTTTCAGACTCTTTTCTCACTGCGGAAGTCTCCATTAATATTCATTACTAATAGGACTCATCTACCATCCTTGTAAAACTCAATGATGGGAACTATATCGTCACAACAAAAGCCCTCCCTTCCAGGAGAGCTTTTTCTTTGTCTATCATTTAGCCAATAATGCTTCCATTTGGAACAGATGGATCAACAGTTAAGACTGTTAATTGATCTCCGTGTTCAGCTGAAAGAATCATACCTTGGCTGACATATTTCTTCATCATCTTACGTGGTTTAAGGTTGGCCACGATTTGTACTTTCTTGCCGACCAATTCTTGTTCATTCGGATAGAATTTCGCGATTCCTGAGAGGATTTGACGATCTTCACCGTCACCAGCGTCAAGACGGAAGCGAAGCAGTTTGTCTGATCCTTCAACGCGTTCCACTTCTTTGACTTCTGCTACACGGATTTCAACCTTGTCAAAGTCTTCAAATTTGATCTCATCTTTTTCAGACTTGAGTTCCACTTCTTCTGGAATCCATTCTTTTTCTTGTGGTTTACCAGCAGTCATTTGAGATTGGATGTAGGCAATTTCTTCATCCATGTCCAGGCGTGGGAAAATTGGAGTTCCTTTGGCAACTACTGTGACATTTTCAGGGAATCCTGCTAGGGTCAAGTTTTCAAGATCGAAGTCCAAGTCCAAGCCAAGTTGTTCCATGATGGCATTTGAGGTATTCATCATGAATGGTTGGATCAAGTGAGCCACAACACGAAGGCTAGCTGCTAAGTGAGCCATCACTGCTACCAATTGTTCCTTGTCGCCATCTTCTTTAGCGAGTACCCATGGAGCAGTCTCATCGATGTATTTGTTAGTCCGAGAGATAATATTCCATACCGCCTCCAAAGCGCGTGGGTAATCAACCGCATTCATTTGCTTGTGGTACTCTGCAATACTTTCTTCGACCACCTTAGCCAAATCTGCATCAAATGCTGTGACATTTTCGACATAAGCCGGAACTTGACCACCAAAGTATTTATTGATCATGGCTACCGTCCGATTGAGGAGGTTTCCAAGGTCATTGGCCAATTCATAGTTGTTGCGAGCCACGTAGTCTTCTGGTGTGAAAGTCCCATCTGAACCAACTGGCAAACTGCGCATGAGGTAGTAACGAAGTGGATCCAAGCCGAAGCGTTCCACCAACATTTCTGGGTAGATGACATTCCCTTTAGACTTCGACATCTTGCCGTCTTTCATGACAAACCAACCATGGGCAATCAAACGTTCTGGCAATTTGATATCCAACATCATAAGAAGGATTGGCCAGTAGATAGAGTGGAAACGAAGGATGTCTTTTCCAACCATGTGGAAGACGGTTCCGTTCCAGAATTTGTCAAAGTTTTCATGATCATCTTGACCGTAACCAAGAGCGGTCACATAGTTAAGAAGGGCATCGATCCATACATAGACCACGTGTTTTGGATTAGATGGAACTGGAACTCCCCAGGTAAAGGTGGTCCGAGATACAGCCAAGTCTTCCAAACCTGGCTCGATGAAGTTTTTCAACATTTCATTGAGACGGCCATCTGGCGTGATGAAATCAGGTTGTGATTTGAAAAATTCCACCAAACGGTCTTGGTATTTGCTGAGGCGAAGGAAGTAAGATTCTTCAGAAACCCATTCTACTTCGTGGCCTGATGGGGCTACCCCACCGATAACCTTGCCATTCTCATCACGGTAAACCTCAGCCAATTGGCTTTCTGTAAAGAACTCTTCATCAGAGACTGAATACCAGCCAGAGTACTCACCCAGGTAGATATCGTCTTGCGCAAGCAAACGTTCAAAGACCTGAGCCACCACTTTTTCATGGTAATCGTCTGTCGTACGGATGAATTTATCATATGAGATATCGAGTAATTGCCAGAGTTCTTTCACTCCAACTGCCATCCCATCTACATAAGCTTGCGGCGTAATCCCAGCTTCTTCTGCTTTTTGTTGGATCTTTTGACCATGCTCATCGAGACCAGTCAGGTAGAAGACATCGTAGTTCATCATGCGTTTGTAACGCGCCAAGACGTCACAGGCGATCGTTGTATAAGCTGAACCAATATGCAATTTACCAGATGGGTAATAGATAGGGGTTGTGATGTAGAATGATTTTGTCATTTTCTTTTCCTTTCAAGGCTAATGAAACCTTATGTAATAACACTTCATTATATCATTTTTAGGAGTCCCTGAAAACCAAAAACCAGCTAGGATCTAAGGAAGGCAAGCAAAAAAGCTGACCAAAGTCAGCTTTTTGTATGGATAACAAATCCCGTTATAATTGCGTCGCTTTTGCGTTTTCAGGCTCGGGATAAAAATATCCACTGGATATTTTTATTTTCCAAGATAGTATTCTTTTACAACGTTCAATTTTTCGTCAAATTCGAATACCAATGGTGGGAAGTTAGGGATTTCCACATCCATGATTTCGTCGTCTGACAATTGTTTGATGTGTTTTACAAGGGCACGGATTGAGTTACCGTGTGCTCCTACGAATACGTTTTTACCGTCTTTAAGAGCTGGAGCGATTTTATCTTCCCAGAATGGAAGGGCACGTTCCAAAGTCACTTTCAAGTTTTCAGCATCTGGAATCACTGAATCGTCAAGTGAAGCGTAACGACGGTCAGTGTGTGCTGAGTGTTCATCATCACGGTCCATTGCAGGAGGCAATACATCGTAAGAACGACGCCAGATGTGAACTTGTTCATCACCAAATTGTTCAGCAGCTTCTGCTTTATTTTTACCAGTCAAACCACCGTAGTGACGTTCGTTCAAACGCCATGATTTTTCAACTGGAACCCACAATTGGTCAGAAGCTTCAAGAGCCAAGTTAGTAGTTTTGATCGCACGTTTCAATACTGAAGTGTAAGCTTGGTCAAATTCGATACCAGCTTCTTTGATCAATTTACCAGCGTCGATCGCTTGTTGTGTACCTTTTTCAGACAAATCAACATCAGCCCAACCAGTGAAAAGGTTAGCTTTGTTCCATTCAGACTCACCGTGGCGAGCAAAAACCAATTTTACCATTAGATGGATCTCCTTTTTATTCTCCGAGGTTTCCCCCGTTTATCTATTTTATTCTACTAGATTTTCAGTAAAAAATCTAGTGGCGACCATAGAAAAGTGCAATTTCTCACAAAAAAGAGCCTGACGGCTCTAATGGAATGTCTTTATCATTGTTTTTGACAGTCGGGGCAAATGCCATAGACCGTCATCTGGGTCTTGGTGATCTGGTAACCACTTTGACTCGCTGCTTCTTCGCGAAGATCTGGTACTTCAATGTCCACATCTGCGATACGACCACATTTTTCACACACCACATTCAAATGGTCATGCCCCATGAAATCAAAATAGGTCGTGGTATCATTGCGAACCTTGATCTCAGAGACAACTCCCTCATCAATTAAAACCTTGATATTGTTGTAGACAGTTGCTAAACTCATGCTTGGAAACTGAGGCAATAAATCGCGATAGATCTTCTCAGCGCTTGGATGTTCATGACTCGCCACTAAATAGGAAAGAACTGCTCTGCGGGTATCAGTAATCCGAATGCCCTTGGCACGCAAATTTTGCAAGACTTCTTCCACGCGCTCTTCTTCATGACGATGCAATGCGTTCACTATGTTTCCCCCTTTCCAATATGATTTAATCGATTCGTTACCCCTATTATAGCATGTTTCAAAATAAATCACTATTTAGAATGCTTTTAATTAAAAAAAAATGTCCAGTGGACATTTTTTTCACGAGCCTGAAAACGGAGAAGCAAGTTCATGTCCAGCGGACATTGATTCACGTGTCTATATACGACTTTTTATCTCAAAAATAAAACTAATTAATTAGTTTTAAATTTTTTAAGAGAACCGAGGAATAATGAACCACCAATCAATACGATGATACCACCAATCCATCCTAAGAATGGGATAATCGCAACAGATCCACCTACAATCAGTAGCACTGAAGGAGCAACACCTACTCGCTCATCACCTTTGTAATAAACAATTGTAATAATTCCCAATACTAGATTTGCAATTTTCAAAGCATTTAATAAAAGAATTGATCCAGCAGTTGCATCTGAACTAGCTGTAGCAGCTGCAGTACCAAGAATAAAGAATGGCCCAACTAATAGTAAAATACCACCAACTAAACCTATAATTCCGCTAAAAAGTGCCAAAGTTTTTGTTTTCATCTTACTTTTCTCCTATTTTATACATTTAGAACTAACTAAATTTTATTGATTATATAATATATGTCCTACATGGTTACCAAAATATCTTATATACAAGTATTAATTTGAACTTTTCCAAATTACATATAGTAATACAGACAACCAATATAAACTTTTCTTAATTGCTCCCTTTCCTACTTTACTTTCATGCTCCACAGTATTATACTATGGTTGCTAAAAAAAAAAGTATTTTTTGAAAATAATTCTTATTTAGTGAAATTTTTTATAAAAAAAGAATTAAGCATCAAACTTAATTCTACTACGTAACGTAACATTTAATAAATTCCTCTCTCCCCGCTCAGCCGATCCAACTGGTCATCCAGCGTACGGTTCCTAGGATCATCTTAACCACGAGGATCATAAAGCAAAATTCCAGTACAAACCACAACCCTTTCAATAGATAGAAAATAGGTCGGATAAACAACAAGGCAAAGAGTCCTAAAATGAATCGCATGGTCTTTTCTCTCTCTTTCTTTTTTCCTATTATATCCTTATCCTATAGAGCTGTCCAACAAAAAAACCACCCTAGAAATCTAGGATGGCTTTTCAAAATGCAATTATTTAACTGCTTCTTTAAGAGCTTTACCAGCTTTGAATGCTGGAACTTTAGAAGCTGCGATTTCAATTTCTTTACCAGTTTGTGGGTTGCGACCTTTACGAGCTGCACGTTCACGAACTTCAAAGTTACCAAAACCGATCAATTGAACTTTTTCACCTTTTGAAAGGTATTCTGAAACTGCTGCAAATACAGCGTCAACTGCTGCTGCTGAATCTTTCTTAGTCAATTCTGTAGCTTCTGCCACTTTTGCGATCAAATCTTGTTTGTTAGCCATTTAACAAATCCTCCAATATTTTTTAGGCTTCACGCCTTAACAGTATTATCATATCTAAAAAAAACCTTTAGGTCAAGTACTAAACCTGTTTTTTCGAACTTTTATTAGAGCTTATTGGTAGCGTACCAAAACCGCAAATGCATTCTCCCCTGTATGGGTTTGAATAATCGAGCCGGTTTCTAAAACAGGGATTGCTTTTTCAACGAGTGATTGCAACTGAGCCTTCATTTCATTGGCCCACTCCGGTGTTCCTGCATAAGAAATCCCGATCTCAGCTACCTTGCTGTGGGATAGTTTCTCTACCAATTCATCCAACCATTTCTTAAAGGTCTTGTTTCCACGTCCCTTGACGATTGGTTCCAAGTGATGGTCCTTCATTTCCATCACCACACGGATGTTAAGAAGCGAGCTCAAAAGTCCGGTAACACGGCCAATCCGACCACCTTTAACTAGATTTTCCAAGGTAGATACGCCAATGTACAATTCAGTTTTTTCTTTGACTTCTTCGATACGAGCTAAAATAGTGTCTAGATCTGCTCCTTCTTTAGCCAACTTAGCTGCCTCAACCACTTGAAACTTCATGGCTTGGTCTGTAAAGCCACTATCAATCACGGTCACATCTGCTCCTGACAAGGTTGCCCCTTGGCGAGCTGCCTCTACTGTTCCTGACAAGGCATGGGACATGTGAATCGAAACGATATGAGATCCATCCAGTGCTAAGTCTTCATAAATCTCCGCAAAGACTCCAACAGGTGGTTGGCTGGTCTTTGGAAGATTTTTGCTAGATTGCATTAAGCGCAAGAAGTCCCCTTCACCCAACTCACTGTCAGAATAAAGAACTCCATCCACCATAACAGAAAGCGGCACAATGGTAATGCCATATTCTTCAACCACTTCAGGCTCAATTGTAATAGATGAGTCTGTAACTATTTTAATATTTGCCATATATTCCTATACTCTTCCTAGAATGTTCTGCTTTTATTATATCAAAAAACACAGGGTTTTGCAGTGAAAGATATCCATTCCTGCTTCCTCAATCGTCTGCAGCAGAAAAACCTGTATTGTGAAGGACATGGTCATGGACAATGCCTTGATCATCCAAGAGCAATCCATGGAGGACTCCACCATAGACTGCGCCTCCATCGACACCCATCTTCTGATCTGAAATCCAAAGATTTTCAGTACCGACCGGCTCATTGAGCAGTCCATAGACTGGTGTATGGCCAAAGACGATCCATTTGCCTGTATGATTCTCCGCTTCATGGAATGGTTTTCGGATCCAGACTTTTTGGTAATCACTGGTTTCCCGCCAATTTTCAAGGGTTAGATCCACACCAGCATGGACAAAATAATAGGTCTCTGTCTCATAGTCAAAGGGCAGACTGCGGATGAAGGCCACCAAGTCAGGGACGGTACTCTCCACTGCTTGCGCATCCACAATTCCATCTACAGGAGCATCGAGTGGCCGGCCTAACAGAGAGTTAATGGTCGTATCGCCGCCATTTCTTCGGTAGTGATCATAACGCTCTTCTGGATTGTCCAACCAAGCTAAAAACATGTACTCGTGATTCCCGGAAAGGCAAACAGCTCCGTGATGGTCTACATAGTCTTTTACGATTTCAATCGATCGTTTGCTGTTTTCGCCTCGATCCATCAAATCCCCTAAAAAGACCAATTGAGCTTTTCCATCCCACTCTGTCATGAGCTCTTCTAGCATTTGTGCTTTCCCGTGAATATCTCCGACTACAAAGTATGTTGACATTATTTCAAACCTTCTTTCTCTTAACGCTTGAGAAGTTGCTCTGCTTGTTGACGGGCAGCCTCCGTTAGATCCTCTCCTGCGAGCATCTTGGCAATTTCTTCGATTCGTTCTTCTCTATTGAGCAAACGTACTGTGGATACGGTTGAGTGTTCATCACTGATTTTCTCAATATAGAATTGATAATCTGCTGCAGCAATGACTTGAGGCAGGTGAGAAATGGCAAGCACTTGGCCATTTTGACCAATCTTATGAATTTTCGCTGCGATGGCTTGAGCCACGCGCCCAGAGACTCCTGTATCTACCTCGTCAAAGACAATACTGGTTTTTCCTTCTTTTCGAGAAAAAGCCGACTTAATGGCCAACATCAAGCGTGACAATTCTCCGCCGGATGCTACCTTGACAAGGGGTTTAAAGTCCTCACCTGGGTTGGTCGAAATATAAAATTCGACAGCTTCATTTCCCTCACGATTAAACTTAGCCTTGCTAAAACGTACTTGGATACGCGCCTTGTCCATGTAGAGATCTGCCAATTCTTGCTGGATTTCATTTTCCAAAGCTTGGGCCAGGGCATGCCGCTGATCACTCAAATCTTGAGCCAAGGTGACCAAACTCTTTTCCAAACGTTTGAGTTCTTTTTCCAAGTCCTCAGACGAGAGGTCACTTCCGGTGAGGAGGTTATATTCTTTGGTGATTTGTGCCAGGTACTCCAAGACGTCCTTGACTTGGCCACCATACTTGCGCGTGATGGAGTGGATCAAATCCAAACGCGATTCCACCTGCATGAGGCGATTGCCATCAAACTCCAGACCATCGACCACATCTTCTAAGCGCTTGGTAATATCCTCAAGGGCATAGAAGGTTTCAGATAACTGGCTTGAGAGCTCTTTGTAGCTGGGATCATATTCCTCGATGCTCTCCAGATCATTCATGGCTGAGCGAACATTGGAGAGGCTCGAAAACTCTTCTGCATCCAGCATGGTATAGGCATTGGTTAGGGTATCAGCGATCATCTTATGATTGAGCAGGCGTTGGCGTTCTTGCTCCAGACGCACGTCCTCATCCACTTCCAAGGCAGCTGCCTCAATCTCTGCAATTTGAAACTCCAACATCTCAATACGGGCCTTATTTTCCTGCTGGTTGCGCTGGAGTTCCACTACTTGTTTGCGCAGCCGTTTGTAGTCTTCAAAGGTTTGACGATACGCGTCTTTGGTTTGGAAAAAGGCTGCATCTCCAAATTCATCCAGCATAGCGATATGCAGTTGGGGCCGCATAAGTTCTTCCTGATCATGCTGGCCATGAATGTCCACCAAATGTTGGCCGACTGCCTTTAAGACCGATAAATTCACCATCTGACCATTGATCCGGCTGACACTTCGTCCATTTTGCAAGATCTCTCGGCGAATGATCAATTCATCGGTCCACTCTAGTCCTTGTTCTTCAAAGAGAGCCGTCAAGTGGCGATTGTTCTCAACGGTGAAGAGACCTTCGATTTCTGCTTTTGGGGCTCCGTGTCGAATGACATCGGTCGTTGCACGACTTCCCAGCATCATGTTCATGGCATCGATGATGATGGATTTACCAGCACCCGTTTCCCCTGTCAGTACCGTCATTCCCTTTTCAAAATTTAAGGAAATCTCTTCGATAATGGCAAAGTTCTTAATCGAAATTTCTAATAGCATAGGCTCTTACCACCCAAAGATTGATTTGAGGATATTCTCTGCTTCTGGAGCTGAATAGGCGATCAGCAAGATTGTATCATCATCTGCAACAATACTAAAGATATGATCCTTATAAATCTCTCGCAAGCGACGTTTGACTAAAGGAGCCGTACCTGGAACCATGGTGAAATTGACATATTCTCCCATCCGACGATGAGACAAGATATTGCTTTCGATCATCCCGATCCCTTGGTGGTGCTTACGCGGCAATTCATAGACATAGGTCATGTCTTTTAGAGGGCGTTTTACGATGCCCAATTCTTTGATATCCCGTGACACCGTCGCTTGGGTTGCTGAGATGCCTTCTTCTTTCAAATGTTCGACGATCTCTTCTTGCGTCCCCACTTCATGATCGCGAATGAAGCGGCGAATTTTTTCTAATCTAATATTCTTACTCTTCATGTTTAAATTCCTTGTGTGCCAGCTCCACAACAGCCTCCAGCTGCTCTGTAGTTGGCTTTGTTTTCTCTTCTTTTTTTTCTAGATACATCAAAAATTCGATGTTGCCATGGCCTCCTTGGATAGGGGAATAATCTACTCCCATTACCGCAAAGCCATGTGTCCCTGCAAAAGCAGCGACCTTTTCAAGAACGGCTAAATGAATCTTAGGATCCTTAATGATCCCATTTTTCCCGATCTGCTCGCGTCCTGCC
Organism: Streptococcus parasanguinis ATCC 15912; assembly: GCF_000164675.2. Classification (NCBI taxonomy): domain Bacteria; kingdom Bacillati; phylum Bacillota; class Bacilli; order Lactobacillales; family Streptococcaceae; genus Streptococcus; species Streptococcus parasanguinis. Next base: position 80,028 of record NC_015678.1, on the reverse strand, counting down.
TCAAACTGAGGTTTCACCAAGGCCACGACTTGTCCATTTTCTGCCAAAATCCGGTGAAGGGCTGGCAGAATCAAGTCCAAGGAAATAAAGCTGACATCGATACTCGCAAAGCTCGGTGTCGCTTCAAAATCATCTGGCTCGGCATAGCGGAAATTGAACTGCTCCATCGAGACCACCCGAGGATCATTGCGCAATTTCCAGGCCAACTGATTGGTCCCGACATCCACCGAAAAGACCTGGCTGGCTCCGTTTTGCAGCATGACATCTGTAAAGCCACCTGTAGAAGCCCCGATATCAATCGCAATTTTACCCTCTACAGATAAACCAAATTGGTTCAGGGCTTTTTCTAATTTGAGTCCACCGCGGCTGACATACTTGAGCTTTTCACCCTTTAATTTCAACTCGGTCGCTTCATCAATTTTTTCACCCGGTTTATCGAAACGCTCACCATTGATAACGGCAACGACAAGACCTGCCATCACTCCTCTTTTGGCTTGTTCGCGGGTATCAAATAGGCCTTGTTTATAGGCTAATACATCTACTCTTTCCTTAGCCATCTATTCGTAATCCTTCTATTAAGTTCTTGATTGCTTGCGGATCAAAGTCGCAAGCAACTGTAATCTGATCCAACAAGTCTTCGCAAGCATCTAATTCACTTGTCAGCAAAGCTTTCGATTCTTCCAATCCCAACAGGGCTGGATAGGTCGATTTTTCAGCTACTAAGTCCTTTTGAGGAGTCTTGCCCAGAGCTTCAAAATCAGCTACCAAATCCAAAATATCATCCCGTACTTGAAAAGCCAGGCCTAATTTTTTCCCGATTTTTTCTAAGAGCTGACCAATGTCTGCTTGCAACTCTAAAATCAAACCTGCTGCGATGAAAGGATAGGCAAGGAGGCGTCCTGTCTTATTAGCATGGATGGTCTGCAACTCTGCTAGTGTGAGCTGTTTGTGCTCCCCTTCCATGTCAAGGACTTGGCCAGCTACCATTCCACGACTACCGGAAGCATCTGACAATTCAAGAATCAAAGAGACCTTGACCGCATCAGGAAGGGCACTCGCAACTATCATCCCAAAGGGATCGAGAAAAAGCGCATCCCCTGCTAAAATCGCCAGGGCTTCTCCGAATTTCTTATGATTGGTCAATTGCCCCCGACGGTAATCGTCATTGTCCATGGCAGGCAGATCATCGTGAATAAGGCTTCCTGTATGGATCATCTCCAAAGCTCCTGCCACTTGAAAGTGAGCCTCCGTCAATTCCAGTCCGAAGGCCTCTAACAATTCTAGAAGGAGCAATGGGCGCAGGCGTTTTCCACCTGCCTGGATCGAATAAAGGACCGACTCCACTAAATGGGGGGCAACGGCTTTCTCCTCATAAAAAGAGCGAACCGCTTTCTCTACTCTATTTCGTTTTTCTTCTTGTCTCATGCTAGATCCGCTTCAGTACCATCTGCTTGCATGACCTTGACCAAGGTTTTCTCTGCTTGATCCAAGGTATCTTGCAATTCTTTTGACAACTTCATTCCTTTTTGGAATTCTGTAATGGCTTCTTCAAGAGCCACATCTCCACTCTCCAATTTTTGGACGATGGCTTCCAAATCTGCTAAATTTTCTTCAAATTTCTTTTCTTTCGACATGTTTTACCTCTACTTCTAACTGGCCATCTCTCATGATGAGTGATAGCGGGTCCCCTTCTTTTACTTTCGCAACCGAGTCTAGGACCTGATCGTCTTGCTTAACCATGGCATAGCCACGCGCAATAATCCGACTCGTATCGAGCATCAAGAGAGCTTCTGATAAGCCTTGCACCTTGATTTTTTGCTCTTTTAAAACTTGTTCCATTCGGTTGGTTAAGATTCTCTTATCTTGGAGCAGGCGATCTTGGTAGCGCTCAATACGATGCAAAGGAGACGTAGCTTCTAGGCGATGACGCAGACCTTGCAGCTGATTCGCCCCTTGTCCATAAGCATCGCGCATCCCTTGTTTTAATCGTAATTGCAACTGGTCAATCTTTTGCAGGTAGCCATCATAGAGTCTTTCAGGCTGTCTAAAAATAACCGATTGACTTAATTTGGCCAAGCGTTCACGATTATAGGCCAAGCGATTGGACATAGCTGTTGCCATGCGATTTTCCTGCTTTTGTAAATGGGACAAGAGATCCAACTTGGTTACTGGAGTGGCCAATTCAGCAGCGGCTGTCGGAGTAGCGGCTCGACGGTCTGCTACAAAATCGGCTAGAGTCGTATCTGTCTCATGTCCAACACTGGAGATAATCGGAATCCGCGATTCAAAGATGGCTCGCACCACCGCTTCTTCATTAAAGGCCCAGAGGTCTTCAATCGAACCACCCCCACGACCGATAATCAAGACATCCAAATCATCCCGTTGGTTAGCCCTTTGAATATTAGCAACCACCTCACTAGATGCGCCTTCCCCCTGAACCTTGGTCGGGTAGAGCACAATCTCTACACCAGGGAAGCGTCGGCTCACCGTTGTGATAATATCGCGGATCACGGCCCCACTTTGACTGGTGATGACCCCGATCTTTCTTGGAAACTGTGGCAGAGCTTGCTTCCACTGATCCTGAAAGAGACCTTCTTCGGTCAACTTTTTCTTGAGTTGCTCAAATTGGATGGCCAAGGCCCCTACCCCATCTGGCTCAGCCTTTTCAATGACAATGGAATAACTCCCACTTGGTTCATAAAGCTGAATGCGACCGATGACGTTGATCTTCATGCCTTCTTCTAGCTCAAAACCAAAGCTTCGATAAACCCCAGCCCAGACCGTCGCCTGAATAACCGCTTTTTCATCCTTTAATGAAAAATACTGGTGGTTGGGACGTTTTCGGAAATTGGAGACCTGCCCTGTCAGATAAACCCTTTCCAAATAGGGATCCTTATCAAATTTTAATTTCAAATATTTGGTCAAACTTGATACGGATAAATAGTTGGACATAGGAACTCCTTTCTGCAGAATATGATCAAGTTTAATTATACCAAAAAACACCAAAAAAGGCTGGCAGACAAAGCGAAATCATGAATTTCCTTTCTCTACAAGCCTCATTTTATTCAAGTTGCTCTCTATTTGTCTGTTTGACACCAGCATCCTTATTTTTCACACTTCTCTAACCGTTCAATAAAGGAGCTAAGAAGCGCTTGGGGTTCCCCTTCATTTGGATAGGCATAGCTAATATAGAAGACTGTTTTTTCCTCTTCAACCAGCGGAATTTTGACAACATTTGGATATTCTGGAAAGAGAGTCAGATCGGTCATGAGACCAATTCCCAAATTTTCTTCAATGAAACTCAAGACCAAGTTGGAATCGGTCAAGACAACAGTAGACTGGGCCAAATCATCAAAGCGAGCATTCAAGCGTTTAAAAGCCGTCATGTGCACATGATGCTCATCTAACAGAATGAAGGTCTCCTCTAACACCTCTTTAAAAGAAATTTCCTTGCGATCTGCTAGTGGATGATCCTTTGAAACAATCACAAAAAATTCTTTTTTATACAGGAGCTGACTGGTCAAATGCGCGTGCGAAATGGGCTCTAAGCTTCCCAATAGACTAAAATCTAAATCTCCACACACCAATAAACGCATCAAATCCCTGGAACCTAATTGCACCAATTGTGATTGACGAAAAATCTCAAGCTCTTCATCATGCGTCCCAAATTTTTTCATGATATCGCTGGTGATCAATGGCGGTAGTCCAATGCGCAACAGATTCTTTTTACTTCGTTCAACAGCTTTTTCTGTCTTTTCAATTTCGATTAAAACTTCTCGCGCATGATTGGCTAAAACCTTCCCCGGCTGAGTTAGGTGCAAAACACGATTAGAAGACGATTTTTCTACCAACTGACAAGCATAGTGATCCTCCAAACGCTTGATGGCATAGGTCACAGTCGGTTGACTCACTTGAAAATAATGCGCCACATCAGTATAAGACTTTAATTTCGACAGTTGATAAAAATATTCCAAGTCTCGGATATTCATCTCTATCCCTCTATTTCTACAATTTCCATTTCCTTCATTCTAACACAAAATTCTTACTTATAAAATTTTTTTATAAGGACAAGGGAAGTTGACTATAAGAATTACAGAAGACTATAATGGCTTGCGTGAGAAAAAATCTTACAGATAAATTATTTATGAGGAGTATTTCGCAATGAAATCACATGAAATTTTAAACAATCCTTTCTTAAATAAAGGAACTGCTTTCACAATGGAAGAACGTAAAGAACTTGGCCTGATCGGTCTTCTTCCTCCATATGTTCAAACCATCGAAGAACAAGCTGAACAAGCTTACCAACATTTCTTGCGCAAACCATCAGACCTTGAAAAACGTCTTTTCTTGATGGAAATTTTCAATACAAACCGTACTCTTTTCTACTACCTCTTTAACCAACACATCGTTGAGTTCAACCCAATCGTCTATGATCCAGTGATCGCAGACACCATTGAACAATATTCTGAACTCTTTGTAGACCCACAATATGCCGCTTACCTTGATATTAACCACCCAGAAAATATCGAAGAAACGTTGAAAAATGCAGCTGGCGATCGCGATATCCGCTTGATCGTTGCAACTGATGCAGAAGGAATCCTCGGTATTGGTGACTGGGGTGTCCAAGGGGTTGATATCTCTGTCGGGAAACTCATGGTCTACACTGCTGCAGCCGGAATTGATCCAGCTTGCGTTATGCCTCTTGTCATCGATGCTGGTACCAACCGTGAAGAATTGTTAAACAATCCAATGTATCTGGGGAATCGTCATGAACGTGTTCGTGGTGAAAAATACGATGCCTTTATCGATCAATTCGTTCAAACAGCTGGAAAACTTTTCCCTAAATTGTACCTTCACTGGGAAGACTTCGGTCGTTCAAATGCGGCTGATATCTTGAACCGTTACAAGAAAGAAATCCCAACTTTCAACGATGATATTCAAGGAACTGGTATCGTTGTCTTGGGTGGTATCTTTGGAGCAATGGATATCACTGGTGAAAAATTGACAGACCAAGTTTACCTTTGCTATGGTGGTGGTTCTGCTGGTGCTGGTATTGCAGACCGTGTTCACGCTGAAATGGTTGCTGAAGGTCTTTCTCCAGAAGAAGCTTACAAACGTTTCTTCATGATCGATAAACAAGGTCTTTTGTTTGACGATATGGAAGATTTGACACCAGCTCAAAAACCATTTGCTAAAAAACGTTCTGACTTCGAAGGTAAAGGCGATATGACCAATCTTCTTGAAGTGATCAAAACAGTGAAACCAACGATCTTGGTTGGAACTTCTACAAACCCAGGTGCCTTCACTAAAGAAGTGGTTGAAGCCATGTGTGAAAACACTGAACGCCCAGTTATCTTCCCAATTTCTAACCCAACCAAGAAATTGGAAGCAACAGCCCAACAAGTCATCGAATGGTCAGACGGTAAAGCCTTTGTCGCTACCGGTGTCCCTTCAGGAACCATCAGCTACAAAGGTGTGGATTATGAAATCGGTCAAGCCAATAACGCTTTGATCTACCCAGGTCTTGGTCTTGGTATGTTGGCCTCTGAAGCCAAATTGTTGACAGACGAAATGATCGGGGCAGCAGCTCACTCATTGTCAGGTATTGTCAATCCAGGTCAACCAGGTGCGCCAGTCCTTCCACCATTCCAATATGTAGCTGACGTATCTATCAAGGTAGCAGAAGCTGTTGCCAAGAAAGCTCAAGAACAAGGGCTTGCACAAGCTAAAGAAACAGATATGGCCAAAGCTGTACGTGACCTTAAATGGTATCCTAAATACTAATAAGGAGCTGACTGAACAACCATGAAAAAATTGAATGAAATCAACATTTCCGGTGTCAGTCTTCCTCTATATGCATTCATCGTCATCGTTCTCGCGGTGACGATTGCTATGGGGAAACTCCCACTCAATATGCTGGGATTAACCCTCCTTTTGGTCGTCATGGGGCACCTTCTCTACTTTATCGGTGAAAAACTTCCAATCATGAATTCTTACCTAGGTGGGGGATCCGTCTTCACCCTACTAGGAGCTACTCTTCTAGCGACCTTCCATGTTATTCCAGCAAATATTATCACAGCTACCAAAGGCTTTTTGGGAGATTCCTTTGGCTTTCTGGATTTTTATATCGCAGCCTTGATTTGTGGGGCTATTCTAGGGATGAATCGCAATCTCTTGGTAAAAGCTTCCGCTCGCTTTATTCCTGTTTCCTTGGTCACCATGGTCGTTGGTGCTCTCTCTGTTGGGATCGTTGGAAGCCTTTTGGGACAAGGATTTGGATATTCAATTCTCTATGTTTCCTTCCCACAAATGGTCGGAGGAATGGGAGCTGGAATCCTGCCTCTTTCAAAGATCTACGCTGCCAATCTCCACGGAAGCCAAGCAGCTATCTTCTCTCAATTGGCACCCGCTACCACACTTGGTAATATCCTTGCCATCATTGGAGCTGTTTTGATCGTCAAAGTCTTTGCAGACAGTCCTTACAATGGTCACGGTGTCTTGATCCCCGTCAATAAAGATGAATTGAAGAAAGAAAAACTCACCCTTGATCCGACCCAAATCGGAGTTGGAATGATGTTTGCCTTTAGTATTTTTCTTCTCGGGGTCATCTGCAATGCCTTTGTTCCAAAAATCCACAGTTATGCCTTCATGATTATCATCGTCTTTATCCTAAAAGCTTTCAATGCTGTCCCAAAACCTTTGGAAAACTGTGTGGCCATGTTCAACCAAGTCATTATGACCAACCTTACCCATGCAGTCCTAGCTGGGATCGGTCTTTCCTTGATTGACCTTTCAACTCTAGCGAAGGCGATGACCTGGCAATTCATTCTCCTAAGCTTGACATCTGTTCTAGCTATGGGGCTTGCTTCTGCTTTGATCGGAAAACTGGTTGGATTGTATCCAGTCGAGACTGCTATCGGATCTGGTATGATCAATAACTCTATGGGAGGAACCGGAAATATCGCTGTTCTCTCCGCATCCGATCGTATGGAAATGATCGCCTTCGCCCAAATGGCCAACCGACTCAGCGGGGCTATCATCCTCATTCTCGGAGGGCTCCTCGCTTCTGTCCTCTCTTAAATAAGAAAAAGGCAAGTCACAGGACTTGTCTTTTGTTTTAGGAGGTTTTTCCATTCCTATTTTTGATAGGTTTTTACGACCCAATCGACTCCTTCATCTGCCGTGAGAGTATAGACGGGATTTTCAGTCGTTTCATAAAAGGTCATCGAGAGAGTTTTGCCATCCACGAATACTTCGATTGAGTTGGTATCGCGAATGATTGAAAAATGATGATCCTTTTCAGCATCCAACTGAATCCATCTTGATTGAAATGTGGGATTTTCTTTTCCAGTAATGAGGTGTCCAAATTGGTCTCGACTTAAGCTAAAGCGTTTTTGAGAGGCGTCGTAAATCAATTTCAAGACACTATCAGGATCGGTTTTATCGCTATAACTTAGGATAAAGGAGCAACCCGGTTTGGCATCTAGTTCAAACAAGGTTTGTTTCCCTCTAGCTGGGATCGTGATCTGATTGCCCTGAACAATGGTTTCTGACACATGCTCTACAAGAAAGTATTCGTTCACTGACTCAGGTAACTCCTGAACCAATCGTCCGTCTTTCAAGGACAATTTTCTTGGAAGAGTCATACTACCTGCCCACCCATGAGCTAAATCATGACTGGGGATAGACCGGTGCCACATTTGCATCCAGGCAACCATGTATCGTTCGCCATTTGGTCCTTGACAAGTTTGAGGGGCATAGAAATCCAAACCACCATCCAATTCATCATAGGAATCGACATGAAAGCGTCCTGTTTCCCAATTCATGTCACCGATAAAGGCAACCGTCGAATTTAAATTCCAGTATTTTTCTTGCTGCCTTTCCATTTCAATGGGAGACAGGATCAAGACCCATTTGCCATCTAAAGGGAAGAAATCAGGACATTCCCACATAATCCCTTGCCCTTCTTCACCTTCTAAAAGAACTGATGTAAAGGTCCAATCTACTAGATTACTTGATGCAAATAGGAGAATTTGACCTCTGTCATCTGGCGTCTTAGAAGCAACGACAGCGTAATAGTTTCCTTGATATTCAAATACTTTAGGATCACGAAAATCTGCAATATCTGCGATCCCCTCAATATGGTGAGCATAGATCACTGGATTAGTAGGCAACTTTTCAAAGGTAATGCCATCTGTTGACACCGCAAGACACTGGGTCTCTTCCCGCTTTTCCTCATCGTCTACATGACCCGTATAAAGCAAATAGAGCTTGTCATCTTTCACAATAGCACTACCCGAGAAACAACCATCCTTATCATAGCTTTCGCTTGGTGCTAAAGCTACTGGCAGTTCTTCCCAATGGAGAAGATCTTTTGATTTAGCATGCCCCCAATGCATGGGACCCCAAACACTATCATAGGGATAGAATTGGTAAAACAAATGGTATTCCCCACGGAAATAAACAAAGCCATTTGGATCGTTCATCCAGCCGATTGGAGGTAGCAAATGAAATGCTCCTCTATATTGCTGGTTAACCTTCACCCTGTTTTCATCGATATACTGATTTGCTTTCCGAATGCTTTCCTTCATTTTTTTACCTACTCCCTATTTTCAGTGCTGGTAACCTGATCTTTGTCACTCCACTTTTTCATCCATTTGGGGATTTCTTGGCTGATGGTTGTCGGTAGAACCACATAAGCCTCCTTGCTCAAGTCTTCAGCAATGGCTGAATGAAGATAGGTCGCAACCACCACGCGCTCATAGAGACTGACCTGTGGAAATTGACCTGCAAACCCTGCGATCATCCCTGCCAAGGTATCCCCCATGCCACCTGTTGCTTGGTAGGGACCACCAACATCTAGCTGATAGCCCTCTTCTTGCCCACTTGTCCAAATGCGGGTGTGTGGTCCTTTTTCTACAATGACAGTCCCTTTAGGAAAACTTTGAACCGCTTCTCGGCTCTTCTCTTCTGTTTGGCTAGCTAGATCAAGTCCTGACAGTTTTTCCCATTCTTTTTGATGAGGCGTAAAGACCAACTGAGCCTTTGGCAATTCAAACTGAGAAGCTACTAAAAGACTAATAGCTCCTCCATCTAATATCAAGACCTGCTGGCTAGAGACTTGCTCAAAAATCATGTGCAAGATTGCTTGGTTTTCATTAGATTCCTTTAAGCCCGGCCCTACTAAAATCACGCTAGCTTTTTGCACTTGCTCACAAAGGAGTTCATGATCCGCTAGATCAAAGCCCATGGCTTCAGGAAGATGGCTATGAAGGGCCGTCAGATTGTCAGGATCTGTTGCGACAGTGACTAACCCCGCTCCACTGTGAACCGCAGCGATCGCTGCCATAATGATGGCTCCCCCATAGGGATAGGTTCCTCCAATCAGGAGCAGACGACCAAAATCTCCCTTATATGACGTCATTGGGCGCTTCACAATGACGCGCTGGATCTCTTCTTTCTGAACTCTTCTCATACCTTCCTCATTTCTAGCGAAAAAGGAGAAGCCACGACTCCCCCTCCTTCTTTTATTTTCCTCTAAATTCTGCGAAGACTTGCAAGATCTTAGCAGCAACAGCTTGTGGATGATTTTGCTTGGCCACTAATTGATCATCAGCGTAAGGCCGAAGGGATGGAAAATCGCCAATTTGAACTGCATAAATAGCTTTTTCAAAGAGCTCAATATCGTTTTGATCATTACCAAAAGCCACGAAATTTTCTCCACAGAGTTCTTCGACTGTTGTCACTTTATGAGTGTTTGCTGGATTGAGATAGATACATTTTTCATGAGCATGATAACGAATGTGGGCCTTATTGGTCTTTTCAATTCGCTCGATGATCTCATCTACCAATTCCTCATGGGCCCCCATATAGATCACAACCTTAATCGGGTCCGTCAGGTCCTCTAAAGAACGATACTGGGCTTTTTTGAGGGGATCCACATTCGCAATAAAAGGAATTTTTTCCAAAATCTGACCACTATAATCAAAGGTATCGTCCACAAAAAATGGTAGATTGTAATGGCGACAAAAACCAAGGACTTCTCGATAGACATCCTTGTCCAATTGATCCTCATAAACCAGTTGCCCCTGACGATAAGCTAGCCCGCCATTTAAGCCAATCACGAGTTGATGGCTCAGTTGATCCCCTAAAAGGCCTAAGCAATCCCGATAAGAACGTGCAGAAGCAAAGGCGACTTCATGACCAAATTCTTCTGCTCTCAATAAGACCTGTTTAATTTCATCATCGATTGTAACACCATCGAATGACAAGGTTCCATCTAAATCAAAGACAAACTTCATCTCGCTCACACTTTCATTTTTTTAAGGTACGAACAGCTGCTTCGTAGGTCTGCTCCATCAGCATGGTAACGGTCATAGGACCAACCCCTCCTGGTACCGGAGTAATATGACTGGCCAAAGGGGCAACAGAGTCAAAATCGACATCCCCACACAATTTGCCATTCTCATCGCGATTCATCCCGACGTCAATGACGACGGCGCCTTCTTTCACGAAGTCTGCTGTTACAAATTTTGCACGACCGATCGCCACAACCAGGATATCCGCTCTTTTAGCGATTTTAGGCAGATGATGGGTCCGGGAATGGGTCAAGGTTACCGTGGCATTTTTGGCGAGGAGCAACTGCGCCATAGGTTTTCCAACGATATTGGAACGACCAATCACGACTGCACGCTTCCCTTCTAGATCAATCCCATACTCTTTGAACATCTCCATGATCCCAGCAGGCGTCGATGGCACCATAATAGGATTTCCAGCCCATAAACGCCCCATATTCAATGGATGAAAGCCATCCACATCCTTGGTCGGATCAATCGCTAAAAGAACTGCATCCGCATCGATATGCTTAGGCAGTGGCAACTGCACTAAGATTCCATGCCAAAGAGAATCTTGATTGTAGTGTTCGATCACTTCTAATAATTCATCTTGGCTGATATTTTCAGGAAGTTGTCTCACTTCACTGCGAAAGCCTGCCGCAATAGCAGAACGCTCTTTATTTCTTACATAAATCTTGCTGGCTGGATTATCTCCTACCACGATTACAACAAGGCCAGGTACAACCCCTGTCTCTTCTTTTAATCGTACTGTTTTCTCCGCAATCTCACCCTGTAATTTTGTAGCGAGCGCCTTCCCATCAATGATTGTCGTCATGTCAATTCTCTTTCTAGTCAAGTAATGAAAATAGTCCTCTCTATTATAGCAGATTTCAAGTCTCAAACCTAACTGTTCCTATTTAGAATTTCTTATAGACGCAAACTATAGCCAGATGGACAAAAAATGAGCTTGAGACCACCCCAAACTCATCCACTCAGTTGCTTAGTAAAGCAATTCATAAATTTCCATTGCAATTAAATCAATGCTGTCAAAAGTATAGGTTTCACGCGCTTCAACATCACGAAGTGTAAAGGTTGAACCTTCTTCTTCATTGTGGTTGTAGGCTACTTCAGCGACAACAACACCGTCACGTTCAAAATTACGTTTTAAGTTTCCACCGTCTTTTGTCATCGTCTCCAAACGGTTGATAATCCGTACTAAATGTGATTCCATTTTATTTCTCCTCTTTACTTTCTACTCTCCTATTTTATCATAAAAGAGAAAGCTCTTCCAATAAAAATTCACATTTTTCCATTGATTTGCTTTCTTCAGTATTCCTAAGCGACATTTCGTAGCAAATTCTTGCAAACTTCTAGAATACTGATATAATGAAACTATAAATCTTTGACTATTTTTGACCTTTTAAAAATAGGCTCATCTCTTGATGGAAGACCATCAAAAACCTACTGTGAGGTATGTATATGCTTTGTCAAAATTGTAAAATAAATGAATCAACCATCCATTTATATACAAATGTAAATGGACACCAGCAGCAAGTAGACCTCTGTCAAAATTGCTATAAAATTATGAAAACAGACCCAAATAACAGCTTCTTGAAAGGCATGACCCAACGGAGCCAACTGACTGGAGATCCCTTCGAAGATTTCTTCAATAACCTTGGAAACTTCCAAAGTCCACAAGAACCTCAAACACCTCCAACTCAATCTGGAGTCAGTTATGGAGGTGGCGGTTACGGCCAAAACAATAACCGTAGCGGCAGTCAAGACCCACGTCAAGCTCGCCCTCAAAAGCCTAAAGGACTATTAGAAGAATTCGGTATCAATGTCACAGAAATTGCCCGCAAAGGGGATATTGACCCTGTCATCGGCCGTGATGAAGAAATTATCCGTGTCATCGAAATTCTCAACCGTCGAACCAAGAACAATCCGGTTCTGATCGGAGAACCTGGGGTCGGAAAAACTGCCGTTGTGGAAGGCTTGGCCCAAAAAATCGTCGATGGAGACGTTCCTCATAAATTGCAAGGAAAAGAAGTCATCCGCCTAGACGTCGTCAGCCTCGTTCAAGGCACAGGTATTCGTGGTCAATTCGAAGAACGCATGCAAAAATTAATGGATGAAATTCGTCAACGTGAAGATGTGATTCTTTTCATCGACGAAATCCATGAAATTGTTGGCGCAGGATCTGCTGGCGAAGGCAATATGGACGCTGGAAATATCCTCAAACCAGCCTTGGCGCGCGGTGAACTCCAATTGGTCGGTGCTACTACCCTCAATGAATACCGCATCATTGAAAAAGATGCAGCCTTGGAACGTCGGATGCAACCCGTTAAGGTCGATGAGCCAACGGTTGAAGAAACCATCACCATCCTCAAAGGCATCCAGAAAAAATACGAAGACTACCACCACGTCCACTATACAGACGGGGCCATCGAAGCGGCAGCTATTCTTTCAAACCGCTACATCCAAGATCGCTTCCTGCCAGACAAGGCCATTGATTTGTTGGATGAAGCCGGGTCTAAAATGAACCTGACTCTGAACTTTGTGGATCCAAAAGTTATCGACCAGCGCTTGATTGAAGCGGAAAACCTCAAAGCTCAAGCGACCCGCGAAGAAGACTTTGAAAAAGCAGCCTACTTCCGCGACCAAATCGCAAAATATAAGGAAATGCAAGGTCAACATGTCACCGATCAGGAAACCCCTGTCATCAGCGAAAAAACGATTGAACACATCGTTGAACAAAAGACCAATATTCCTGTTGGTGATTTGAAAGAAAAAGAACAATCTCAATTGATCAATCTGGCTTCTGATTTGAAAGCTCATGTGATTGGTCAAGACGATGCAGTAGATAAAATCGCGAAAGCCATTCGACGCAATCGTGTCGGCCTAGGATCTCCTAACCGTCCGATCGGAAGCTTCCTCTTTGTCGGACCAACCGGTGTCGGAAAGACCGAATTGTCTAAACAATTGGCGATCGAGCTCTTTGGCTCTGCAGATAATATGATCCGCTTTGATATGAGCGAATACATGGAAAAACATAGCGTAGCGAAACTAGTCGGAGCTCCTCCGGGCTATGTGGGCTACGATGAAGCTGGACAACTAACGGAAAAGGTACGTCGCAATCCATACTCTCTCGTTTTATTGGATGAAGTGGAAAAAGCCCATCCAGATGTCATGCACATGTTCTTGCAAGTCTTGGATGATGGCCGTTTGACAGATGGTCAAGGCCGTACCGTCAGCTTTAAAGATACCATTATCATCATGACCTCTAATGCTGGAACCGGCAAGGCTGAGGCCAATGTTGGTTTTGGAGCTGCTCGCGAAGGTCGCACCAACTCCGTACTTGGAGAACTCGGGAACTTCTTTAGCCCTGAATTCATGAACCGTTTTGATGGCATCATTGAATTCCAACCTCTATCAAAAGAAAACCTTCTTCAAATCGTTACCCTCATGCTGGATGAAGTCAATCAACGTCTCGCACAAAATGAGATTCATCTGGATGTGACAGAGAAGGTCAAAGAAAAGTTGGTCGATCTGGGATACGATCCAAAAATGGGGGCCCGCCCACTCCGTCGTACCATCCAAGACCATATCGAAGATGCCATTACAGATTATTACCTAGAACATCCAAGTGAAAAACAACTCAAAGCAGTCATGACCAGCAATGGGAATATTAGCATCAAAGCTACTAAAAAAGCAGAAAAGAACACTTCTGAAAAGGAAGACTAAATTTTCTAGTTTTATAAAAAGAACAGGAAGTCTTATTTCCTGTTCTTTTTAATTTTCTTCTTGAATCTGATAACGAAGAATTGTTTTTAATTTATATGGATCTGTTCGATGGAGATTGTTTAGATAAATCTCACGATGAACTTTCGAAATTCTTTTAAGTTTATGGAGTTTGCAAAAACGCTCCATTTCATCAAAAGTCTGATTTTCTGTATCAAAAGGTCCTACATGAAGCATGGCAAGACTGTAGCCTTCTTCTAGTTCTTCAAAACGAATAGCATCATAGAGCTGATTGGGTTTCTTGATTTTAACCTCTTCCAAAGCTTTATCAAACAAGTCACTCGTAACAAAATTAGGTTGACCAATCATAATACTATAAGACAGTTCACTTTTAACTAGTTTCCCTTCATTCTCCTGTTTCCATAAACCTTCTAATGGAAAAACAGTAAAATCCATGTAGTCTTGATCCAGAGGAGACTTTTTATACTTCATCTTTATAGCATATGCTAACGCATATAAGGCACTCACTCGTTGAGAAAAATCTTCTTCATTTGGATCCCCTTTGCCGTCAATTATGATATAGGATTTAGAAGGTACTTGCAGGATAGTGGGCTTATCCTTGATTTGATAGAGAACTTTCTCTATTTTTCTCCATTCATATTTCATTTGACCTATCTCCTTTCTATCTCAATTCTAGCATTAAAACCCTGACATCTTTTGTCAAGGTTTATAAATCTTTTGTATATTTTCTAATCTTGAAATCATTGATCTTCTCAGATGATCCGGTTCAATAATCTCTACCCCATCTAAATAAGACAATAAGTAAGTATAAATACTCTCGTGCTCTGGCAATTGGGTTTTAACATATAAACATCCATCCTCACACTGAAAAATCTCTTCTTCTAAAAAGTCTTCATAAACTCTAAAAGCGAGCTTTTGACTAAACTTCAATGATACTTCCATTAGATTTTCCATCTTAATAGAAGTATCAATAGGTTCAATCACATTTTTTTGGTTAATTGTTTCTTCCAGTAGTTGATAGTCATTAATCCTAGATAATTTAAAAAAACGCCAATCTTCTTTTGAACAACAATAAGCATGAAGATACCAGTCTCTTTTTTTAAATACTAGTTTAAAAGGCTCAACTGTACGAATCGTTTTCTGACCATTTCCACTCAGATAAGTAATCGAAAGTCGTCTTTTATCTAAGATAGCTTGTTTAATTGTATCAAAGAGATCTTTTTGCCCTTTTCGTTTCCTCCAATCTGTTAAGTCGACTTCTAACCAAGATTTAGCTGAAACTTTAAAAATAGATTCCAATTTTGTCAGTAAAAAATCTTGTTTATCTTCTGTCAAAGTCTGGAGACCTTGTAAAGCAGATAAAAGTTTTATTTTTTCCTCCTCTGATACAAGGGTGCGATCAAGAACGAAGTCTTCCATTAAAAAGGTCCCTCCAGCCTTTCCAGGAACAGAATAAAGAGGAATACCTGCTATGCTTAATCTCTCAATATCACGATAAATTGTACGTACTGAGACTTCAAATAATCGAGCAAGTTCAGGAGCGGTTATTCTCCCATTTTCTAAAAGTATGTATAAAATACGAAATAGTCTTGATTCAGCCATAAAATCACCTCCCTTTTATTATATCAATTAAACTAATTTGATAGGAGTGTTTAACTAAACAAATTTATACTTCAGACAAAGTAGCTACTTTTACACAAGTTCGGCAGTTTATTCTTGACAGCTTTCACCTCGTCCATTATGATAATAATAAAGATACTAGATAATGAGGAAAATTCAATGACAAATCCTACATTTGGAGAAAAAAAACAAGATGTGACCTACGTCAATCGCTATGGTGTCTACGCTGTTATTCCCAATAAGGACAAGGATCAGATCATCCTCGTTCAAGCTCCTAATGGAGCCTGGTTCTTACCAGGTGGGGAAATCGAGGCAGGTGAAGATCACTTGCAAGCTCTGAAACGGGAACTGATCGAAGAATTAGGCTTTACTGCTATTTTAGGGCAATACTATGGCCAAGCAGATGAGTATTTCTATTCCAGTCATCGCGACACCTACTACTACAATCCCGCCTATATTTATGAAGTGGTAGGCTATACAGAAGCTCAAAAACCACTGGAAGATTTTAACAATCTTGCTTGGTTTCCTGTAGAAGAAGCTATTGAAAAACTCAAACGTGGCAGTCATAAATGGGGCATTGAACAGTGGAAAAATACCCACAAAAGATAAAGGAATTCTTTCACAAAAAATAAAAAAGTGCTATAATAAATGAAGATAGAGGTTAGGAGGAACTCATATGAAGCTCATTAATACCACAAATAGTCATGCTACACTGGTCAAAAGCCAACTTGCCAGCACTGACGCCTTGCTTGTTGAGGTTTATTCCGCGGGCAATACAGACGTTGTTTTTACACAAGCCCCAACACACTATGAATTGTTGATCAGCAACAAACACCGAGCTATTCGTGAAACTGAAGTAGAAAAAATTCGTGAGTTCTTTTTAAAACGTAAGATTGATCTTCAAATTATTGACCAATCCGCTATTAAAACCCTCTACTCCGATAAACTAATTGAAATTTCCTTTCCAATTACAAAGTAAGGCCAATTTGCCTTACTTTTTTTATTTCCTTGATACATGAATCTATACACCATTCTAGCCATTAAAAAGAGGCTGGGACAAAAGTCCTAGCCTCTCAATTATTTTTGGATTGTCGAGCAAGACGCAGTGGTTGAGTGGGCTCTACTACGCTGATTTCATCAGCTTTTACAGCCCTACTCAACTGTGCGGAGGTGGGACGACGAAATCGAATTCTAACGAATTACCGATTTCTGTCCTACTCTCTTAATGGCTTTTATTTAGCTTCAAATCCTTCTGCGACTGCGTCCGCAAAGTTCTCTTCGACGATGCTTGCACAGTGATCACAGATGGTTGCGTGGTAGTGACGTTCAGTAGTTGTTGGATCGATGCGACGGCAACGGTCACAAACTTCACCAGCTGCACGTTCAACCGTGAAGGCTACATCTTCAAAAGTCACTGCACCTTCTGGAGCTGGTCCTTCTTCTATGGTCAACTCGGAAACAATCAAGAGTTGAGCAACATTGCTATCAACAGCTCCAAGAAGTGTTTTCACAACTTCATTTGGATAAACAGTCAAATGAGCTTCAAGTGATTTACCAATCACTTTCTCATTCCGCGCTTCTTCCAAGGCTTTTTGAGCTTGTCCACGGAAGTCCATGAAGGCTGACCATGTATCTAAGATTTCTTCTTGGTTGGCAAAAGTCTGAGCTTCTGGTAATTCTGATAATTGAACGAAGTCTTCTGCCTCAAACTCAAGATATGACCAGATTTCTTCAGCAGTGTGAGGAAGGATTGGTGTCAAAAGCTTAGTGATTTTCACCAAAATATCATAGAAGACTGTTTGCATTTGACGGCGTTCTAGTGATTTCGCTCCTTCGATATAAACAACATCCTTGGCAAAATCCAGGTAGAAGGCTGACAAATCAACGTTGATAAAGTTCACTAGCGCCTTGTAGATCGTCAAGAACTCAAAGTTTTCATAAGCGTCACGGATGGTCTTGACAAGCTGGTTAAAGCGAATCGTCATGTACTTGTCCACTGAACGAAGCTCATCATAAGCAACTGCATCCTCAGCTGGGTTAAAGTCTGAAGTATTGGCAATCAAGAAACGAAGAGTATTCCGGATCTTACGGTAAGTCTCAGACACTTGGCTCAAGATATCCATTGAGATACGCACGTCATTGCTTGAGTCTACACTGGTTACCCAGAGACGCAAGATTTCGGCACCAAATTGCTTTTCAACATCACTTGGAGCAATGGTATTTCCAAGAGATTTAGACATCTTCTCACCTTTCCCATCCAAAGCGAAACCTTGAGACAAGATTTGTTTGTATGGTGCGACACCATGGTTCGCCACAGAAGTGATAAGAGATGAGTTGAACCAACCACGGTATTGGTCTGAACCTTCTAGGTAGAGATCCGCTGGATAAGTCAACTCAGGACGGTTAACAACAACCCCATTCCATGATGAACCTGAGTCAAACCAGACGTCCATGATATCTGTTTCTTTTGTAAATTCGCCATTTGGTGAACCTGGATGCGTAAATCCTTCTGGCAAGAGGTCTTTCGCTTCACGCTGCCACCAGATGATCGAACCATGTTCTTCAAAGAGTTGCGCTACATGTTCGATGGTTTCAGCCGTCATGATTGGTGTTCCATCTTCTGCATAGAAGATTGGAAGAGGCACACCCCAGGCACGTTGACGAGAGATCACCCAGTCACCACGGTCACGAATCATATTGTAAAGACGCACTTTCCCCCATTCTGAGTGGAATTTCACTTTTTCAATTTCGTCTAAGATATCTTGACGGAATTTTGATACAGAAGCGAACCATTGTGGAACTGCACGCCAGATGATTGGTTTTTTCGTCCGCCAGTCAAATGGGTAGGAGTGAGAGATTTCTTCTTGAGCAAGGAGCAAATCACCAAGTTTTTCGATGACAGTTGGAACAACCTTGTCATAGAACTGACCTGCAAAGTCAGGTCCAGCATTCTCCATCATGATTCCACGTTCGTTAACAGTAACAGCAACTTCGAGGCCATTGGCAATCCCTACATTGTAGTCATCCTCACCAAAACCAGGAGCGGTATGGACGATACCAGTACCTGAATCAAGGGTTACATGCTCACCAAGGATCACCAATTCATCAACTTCAGGATCCCATGGGTGTTCTGTAACGATATGGTTCAATTCTTTCCCTTGGTAAGTCGCAAGAACTTCAGCATTTTCCCAACCAAATTTTTCAGAAAGGCTTGGCAAGAGTTCAGAGGCTACGACGTACTTGCGGTCAGATCCAGCAGGCTTCACTACGACATAATCAAACTCTGCACCTACCGTCAATCCACGAGAAGCTGTAACAGTAAATGGAGTTGTTGTCCAGACAACGATGTAGGTATCTGTATCTAGGACACCCTTACCATCTTTAACTTTGTTAGCATAGTAAAGAGACGTTGATACCAAATCATGGTATTCAATCTCTGCTTCAGCAAGAGCTGATTCAGAAGACCAAGACCAGTAAACTGGCTTAGCCCCACGGTAGATATAACCTTTATTGGCCATTTCGCCAAAGACGCGGATTTGCGCCGCTTCATAGTCAGGCGTTAAGGTCACATAAGGATGGTCCCAATCACCTGAAACACCCAAGCGTTTGAAGTCTTCGCGTTGTTTATCTACTTGAGAAAGAGCGTATTCACGGCAGAGTTTCAAATACTCAACCAAGTCCATTTCTTTGCGTTTCACACCTTGTTTAGCCAATACTTGCTCAATTGGCAAACCATGGGTATCCCAACCTGGGATATAAGGGGCGTAAAATCCTGACATAGATTTGGAACGAACAATGATATCTTTTGAGATCTTGTTCATGGCATGTCCCACGTGAATATTTCCGTTGGCATACGGAGGGCCATCATGAAGTGTAAAATGCGGTTTCCCTTCATTCAACTCTTGACGGCGTTGATACAATTTTGCATCTTCCCATTCTTTTTGCCAAACAGGTTCTTTCGTTGGAAGCCCAGCCCGCATTGGAAAAGCTGTTTTTCCAAGATTCAATGTTTCTTTGAGTTTCATTGTGTCTCCTTATTGATTTAAAAGCTATAAAAAAACACGAGCATCCTAAAAAGGACGATTGCTCGTGGTACCACCTTTGTTCGAGAAGTCGCAAGCGACCTTCTCCTCTCATCCCGTAACGAGGGAAACGTCCGTTCTTACTCAAGGGTTCAGAACGAATACTGTAAAAGGATCATCCATTAAGAGGGAGTGCAGACCTTCCACCATCATCTGCTCGCTAGACCTATCATTAATGGACCTGTTTTTACAAAATTATAAAATATTGACAGATTCACGATTCGTTTCGTCTTCTGGTTGAACCGGTTCCTCAACAACCGTCTCATTTTCATGACGAGCGTGCTCTGCTTCTTCTAAAGCGGATTGAACTTTTTCATTCAAACCTTCAAACGCTTGTGTTGCACCCAATTCTAAATTAGCTGCTTCGATGCGTTTTTGCAATTCTTCGATTTCAGCTGGAGAGAATTGACGAGTCAAATCGATATTCTCATTTTCTGGATGATGGTGCACTGATTCACCCAAAGCTTTTTCAACAATTTCACGGAAAGCTTCATCACTTGTCTGAATATACATAGCAGTTGGACGAAGAATTTCATCCCATTCAGGCGTATCGATAATGCTCAATTGGCTTTCGATTGTTGATTTCAAACGTTGATGGAAGACACGTGTCTTGTTTTTCAATTCTTCCGTTTCAACTGCAACTTTCTTGGCATTATCCGTTGCGTGACGAAGAATTTCATTTGCTTTTTGTTTAGCCTCATCAACTAAATGTTGTGCATCTTGCTCTGCTTGACGAACAATATTTTCTGAACGCTCATTAGCAGCTTGCTTCACACGTTCAGCAGTATCTTGCGCAATCAAAACTGACTGACTCAATGAATCTTTCATTTCATCAAAATAGTTCAACCGTTCTTCAAGGGCATGAATTTTTGTTTCTTGATCATGATTCAAACGAACAAGATCCTCATAATCACGCACAACGATATCAAGGAATTCTTCTACTTCGTTCGCATCATACCCTCTAAATTTAACGCCAAAAGTTTTATCTTTAATTTCTAAAGCAGTAAGAGCCATAACTCCTCCTCATTTTTTACTTAAGAGTACTTCAACAGTTAATTTGTATTTTCCACTCTTTGAAATACCATTTTCAGAAACAATTTTAAGACGCCCAAAGCGTCGGACACTGACTAAATCATTCAGACCTACAGCATAGCTAACATTGGAAGTTGTCGCATAGTTAACTTTCACCAAACCAGAACTAATCAACTGACTAGCCTGTGAACGCGAAAGCTTGAAGGTCCCAGCAATCACCTTGTCTAGCCGAAAACTCGACACGAGAATATCTCGTTGCTGGCTTTCTTCCTCTACGATCATTTGTTCTGATAGAGGAACTTCCCTAAGCCTAACAGGTACCCGAGAAATTTTCTGGATGTGATCCATAAAATAGTGAACAAAACGCTGTTCAACAAATACTTGGATCTTTCCTTCACTCGTCAGAATATCTCCAAAGGACTTGCGCTCCACTCCTAATTGGTGAACAATGGTCCCCAGTACCTGAGAATGACTCAAGTGATGAAATTTTGAAGCATAGACCATTTCCAATAAGGCCAGATCAAAGTCATTTGGATCCAATTGATAATAATCCGGAGCCACAATGACCTTGGCATACTCCATTTTTTGCTCATCACTGGAAGCAAAGACCTGTAACTGATAGCTTGCCGCAACATTTCGTAAAATAGCGACCTGATGAGGGTTTAAAAAACCCGTCACCTCAACAGAATAGCGTTCAATTACTCTTTCAGACAATTCAATACAACGATCAATAAATTCGTGATCTTCACGATTGAAATGTTGGTAAATCTCTTTCTGTCCCATCGTATACTAACCAATCAATTGTAGAAATAGTTGCCCCAACAACTGGTTTAATACATTCAAAACCAGAAGCGCTACAAGAACTGTAAAATCCAAGCCTCCAAACTGCAAGGGTAACTTTCTAAAAAGGCTCAAAAATGGTTCAACTAGGCGGTGAACCATTTGTCCAAGAGTACTCTGAGGTGCCCCAGGGAACCAAAATAGTAAGGCATAGATCACAAGAATGATGGAATAGATTTGAATGATATTTGATAGGTATTGAAAGATAATCATCTTAACGATTACGTTTCATATCATAGTCAAATTCTGTCACTTCCACATCATTTGGAAGGCGGATATCTTCAATGTTAACAACTACATTAATTGGAGTCAACAAGTACATCGTACTTGCAACACGACGAAGATTTCCCGCTAAAACATAACGAGCCCCATCCAAATAATCCAAACAACGACGTGCTTGTACCTCTGTCATATATTGGAAGTCAATCAAGATACTCTCATTAGATAGTAATAGATCGACAATTTCAGTCGCTTCCTCGTATTTGCGGGGATAGCGTACATCAATGGTAATCTTTTCATCTGTATTCGCACGATTAGCAGCCAATTCACGTTGACGTTCATGCAAGCGAGTAATATTTTCAGATGTATTTTTCGTTGTTGAAACAGGTTCCTTCATTGCCACTGTAGACACTGGAGTCGTAACAGGTGCGACAGGAGTCGGTTTTGGTTTTACTGGTTCTTTTTGACTAATCTGTGGACGTGGAGAAGTCACTTGAGGAGTCGGCTGTGGCTGTGGAACTGGTTGCGTTTCCGCCCCAGCTGCTTTTGCCTCGCGAACTTCTACTTCTTCACCGTCTTCTGTGAAGTAGTCAATAAAGTTGTTAAATTTATCTTTTAATGACATAGTTCTTTCCTATTTAAAAAATGATGTCCCAATTCTTACATAAGTCGCTCCGTTCGCAATGGCTACTTCAAAGTCACGACTCATACCCATACTTAGTTCTGAAAAAGGCATATTTTTTAATTGTTTCTTTTCTAGTTGTTTCTGAAGTTGGTGAGTTTTTGAAAAAATATCCTGCAACTCTTCTTGACTAGCCTCAAAAGGAGCCATCGTCATTAAACCAACAATTTCAATTTTGTCCAGCTGTGCAATTTCCGCTAAAACATCATCAAGTTCATCGGGTGCAAATCCATGCTTACTTTCTTCACCAGAAATGTTCACTTGGAGGAAACACTTGATCGGGTGTTCTGCTCGTTTTTGAATTTCTTGAGCCAGCTTCACCGAATCCAAGGCATGAAAGTAATCGACGAAATTGATTACATCTTTTACTTTCCTCCGTTGGAGACTCCCAATCAAGTGCCAAGTAAGCTCATACTCTTTTAGAGCTTGATACTTTTCTAGGAATTTATCGACACGATTTTCACCGATATGCTGAATCCCTGTTTTCACCAGTGCTTCTGTTGTGGCAACATCCACATACTTGGTGACAGCTATCACATTTACTTGATCTTGACGGTTAGCTTTGTTTCTTACAGTTTCTACTTGTTGCCGAACAAGATCAGCATTCTCTATCAGATTCATGATTAACGATTCCGGAAGAATGGTGGTGTTTCCAATTCATCATCATCTGAAGATGAATCTACGTAACGATCAACTCGATGAGTTGATGTTGGTTCAGTTTGGCGAACGATATTCTCACGACGGATATCCCAATCACCAAAAGCTGAGCCACGGTTTGGTTCTACCGCTGGACGACTTGGAGTTGTTGGCAATTCAACATCTTGTTTCAAATCAAATTCACGGTCAAATGGTGCAGCTTGTGGGCGTTGTTCCCGTGGTCCTGTTTTATAAGGACGTTGTGAGGAAGCAATTCCGCTGACGCGTTCTACCTTGTCTTGACGGACACCAGTTGCAACAACCGTCACGCGGATTTCATCTTTAAGGGTTTCATCGATAGATGTACCCAACCAGATGTTCACTCCGTGACCTGCAGCTTGGTTCACAATTTCTGAAGCTTCTTCAGCTTCGATCAAAGTCATATCCAAACCACCTGTTACGTTGACGATCACGTCTTCTGCACCATCGATTGTGGTTTCAAGAAGTGGAGAGTAAATTGCTTTACGAGCCGCTTCGATAACGCGTTCTTCACCGCTACCAACACCAATACCCATGAGGGCATTCCCTTTGTTTTCCATAACGGTCTTCACGTCTGCAAAGTCAAGGTTGATCAATCCAGGACTTGTGATCAAGTCAGTGATCCCTTGAACACCTTGACGAAGAACATTGTCTGCTTCACTCAAAGCTTCAAGAAGTGGAGTCTTCTTGTCCACTATTTCAAGCAAGTTGTTATTAGAAATAATCAACAATGTATCAACATGTTCGCGAAGTTCGTTAATCCCTTCAATAGCGAAGTTACCACGTTTTGAACCTTCAAACCCGAATGGACGAGTGACAACCGCTACTGTCAAAGCACCTACAGCTTTGGCAATACGAGCGATGACTGGTGCAGCACCTGTACCAGATCCTCCACCCATCCCTGCAGTAATGAAGACCATGTCTGCACCTTGCAAAGCCTCTGTTAACACTTCTTCGCTTTCTTCAGCCGCCTTACGACCAACTTCAGGTTGACCTCCAGCACCCAATCCACGAGTCAATTTTGGACCCAATTGGATAACTGTTTCAGCTTTTGCACTTGAAAGTGCTTGAACATCTGTATTAGCTGCGATGAATTCTACACCGGCAACGCCTTCGTCAATCATACGATTGATGGCGTTACCGCCACCGCCACCGACACCGATTACTTTAATTACTGCACCTTGTGCCGCTGCTGTGTCAAATGAAAATGTCATAAATACTTACACTCCTTAATCAAACATACTACCGATTAAATTTTTCATTCGGTCTGTGAATGTAGCTTTTTGTTCTTGATTGCTATCACTATTCGCTGCAGGAATTTCTGGTGCAGCTACTGGAGATTCGATCTTTTCAGCATTGTAAGCTGGCACTACCGGTTGTGCTGGAATAGCAGGTTGCGGTTGTGCTTGAGGTTGAGCTGGTCGATCAAATTGAATTGGTTGCTGGCGAAGACGTTGGTCTCCATGCACAGCAGCCTGAGCAAGAATGTCCACATCTGTCAAATTGCCTGCATATTCAGACAAACTAATCACGTGGGCAAAGGCTGGATTGCGAATTCCAATTTGATTTGGAACAAATAATTTTACATTTACACCAAAGACTTCTTGAGCCAATTCTTCAACACCAGGAAGGATCGCACCTCCACCGATAATCACAATACCTCCAGGAAGATCCAATAAATGTCTTCTCTCGAGGTCTTGTTTGATTTGCTCAAAAATGTGTTTGATACGTGCCGAAATGATTTCAGCTAAGTACTTCTCTGTAACTTCAACTGGCTCTACTTCACCAATGACTTCTACATGGAATACTTCGTTCCCAGCAGATGGAACATAGGCTTCACCGTAGTTGAACTTCAAGCCTTCTGCCAATTTTTGAGAAGTCTTCAATACCTTAGAAATATCTTTGGTAACGTAATCGCCACCTTCTTGATAAATGTTTGTAAATTGAAGTTCTTGGCTACGAACAGATGCTACTGTTGTTTGGCCACCACCCAGATCAATCACTGTTGCTCCGAATTCACGTTCACCTTCGTTCAAGACTGTTTTGATCATAGCAAGTGGTGAAATAATGATGTTTTCAACTTGTAAGCCTGCACGTTCAACTGTTTTACGCAAATTGTGCAAAATGGTACGTGGCCCTGTATAAAGAAGTCCACGCATTTCAAGTCGGATTCCCATCATTCCACGTGGATCGCGAATCCCTTGGAAACCATCTACTGTGAATTCTTCAGGAATGAAGGTGATTACTTCACGATCCGGTGTCATACTTTTTGTGAGTGCAGATTTGACAACATTTTCAACATCTGCATCTGTGATTTCTTTCGAATCACTTGTGACTGGAATCATTCCTTGAGTTGCTTCGATTTGTAGTAAGTTTGCAGGCAACCCAACATTGACTAGATTGATTGAAATCCCTGCTTTTTCTTCAGCTTGGCTGATTGCATTTTTAATTGCAGTTGAAGCAGCTTCGATATCTACTATAATTCCATCTTTGACGCCAGCACTTTTTGCATTGCTGACTCCAATTACATTCATTTCTCCGTTGACATGTTCTGCCACCAATACTTTTATTGAACTAGTACCGATATCTAAACCTGTAAAAAAGCCGTCTCTAGCCATTACACCAGTCCTCTCTCTTTATTTGTTTTCACTTTACATCTATTTATAGCCCTTTTGGTTAGAACTATCCAAACTTCATTATATCACAAAGAAGCATATAATGGACATTTTTTCTTTAATTATTTGAGATAATTTATGGGCTTTAGTCATTTCCTGAAGGATTCCGTTCCTCTGTATTTGACTCTTGCGTTGATTCCTCAGAATGTTCTCCTTGGTTTTCGGAAGCTTCAACTTTCTCCTTTTCGGCCTTCTCTTTCGCATCCGCGATTGATTGTTCGCTATAGCTGAAAATTCCTGCTTCCATATCAATAGTTGAAGCATCATCCAATTGTTTACTGATAGCCTTGTAGTAAGAAAGTTTTCGGTTAATTTGCGAAATGGGAACCAAGATTTTATTTTCATTTTTCATGGTAATAGTCACCAGATCCTTCGTTACCTTACTAGGTGTCAAATCAACAGAAACAATACCATTGGTGATTGAAGAGGAAATGGACGACATTTCTTTTACAAATTGTCTAATCAATTCCCGATCTGAAAACTTCAAACTAATATAAGAAGACGGTAATTCAGACGTTGGAGTGACTATTTCAACGACCTCACCGTTTTCTAATACTGGGTAGTGATCTTCTCCCGTAACATAATAAGCAACCACTTTATGTTCTGTCACATTGACCTTAAAGGTCACTGGAAAGTGATAATTCATATGTATTTCTTTGATCCACGGGCTAGCTGCTTTCATATTCTGTTCATAAATCGACTTATGAATAAAGGTCGTCAGAGTATAATCTTCTTCTTTGATCTGGCTTTTTTTATACAATTGTTGCTGGTCAACCACTTTGTTTCCAGAAAATTCAATCACTTTTTGTGTAGATAAAGGACTTAAGAAATAAAGAGAAAGAAGTGCAACCAACGAGCTAATCCCTAAAACAGGAAGGGCACGATAGATATGATGTTTTGCCACTGCCGGTTCCTTCTTCGATTTTTTCGTCTTCAAGCGTTCAAAAAATGAAGGCTTTTTCACTTGCTTCTCTAAATGATCTAGCTCCTCTATAGCTGGATCGTACTTTTCTCCATCTGAACTTTCCCCATCCGTTTCTGGATCCTCTTCGACTTCAGATTTATTTTCCTCTTCAGACTCTTTTATTTCGTCAGTTTCTTCCTCTGAGACAGAAGCTATTTCTTTTTCTGAAAGATCTTCGTTTTCTTTTGCTTCTTCTCTTTCAGTTTCCACAGCTTTAGACTCTTCCGTTTTTTCTAAGGCTTTTTTTTCTAAATATTCTTTATTTCTTTTTTGCCAGGCTGACAATTCTGTAATTTTGTCATCCGTTGGTGTTTTTTTATTGTCGTCCGTCATCTTTTCCCTTACTGATATCTTTTTGAAGCAGGCCATAAAAATCGGCTAGTGAAAGGAGTTCCGTCGATTTTTCCATTGCTTGGTGGTAGACTTGGCTTTGCTTCAACATTTCTTGAATGGTTTCATTAAAGGTTTCGAGCGTCAATTGATCTTCCTGCAATTGCTCTGCATAACCTTTATCCACAAAATACTGGGCATTTTCAATCTGATCGCCACGGCTAGCTTCTTTTCCTAGCGGTACAATCAGGTGGAGTTTATTCATGGCCAAGAGTTCAAACAAGGTATTGGCCCCACCTCTAGTCACCACTAAATCGGCCTTCTGGAGCATGGGCAAATACTGATCGGTTACATAATCTACTCGATACAAGCCACCCTCAGCCTGATTCAATGTTGAATCGCCTGTCAAATTGATGATATTGTATTGTTGCAAGAGCTCTGCTTGATGCTCTGTCACAAATTCATTAAAGACACGCGCACCTGCTGATCCTCCGACAAATAAAAGGGTCGGCAACTCTTTTCGAAATCCTTTTGTTTTTTCTTCTAAAACTTCTGAAGTTGGAGAAACAGGATCTGTGACCTTGGTCACCGCACCGATATGTGCACTCTTTGTCAAACCATGAGCTTGCTCGAAGGTCGTGTACATCTTGGTAGCAAATTTATAAGCAATTTTATTGGCCAATCCCATAGACAGATCAGACTCATGGATATAGACAGGTACACGAGTGAGACGGGCTGCGATCACCGGTGGCACCGATACAAATCCACCTTTTGAGAAGAGAATTTGTGGACGCACACGAAGTAGGATTGCTATGGATTGAAGCGTTCCCCAAGCTACCTTGAAAACATCCATCATATTTTGGAAAGAGAAATAGCGACGCAATTTCCCTGTTGCAATCGAATGGAATCGTACCTCTAATCCAGACTTTTTGATCTCTTGGTATTCGATTCCTTTTTTGTCCCCAATATAATGGACTTCCCATCCATCTTCGATAAATTTTGGAATCAAGAGGAGATTAAGGGTCACATGTCCCACGGTTCCCCCACCAGTAAACATTATTTTTTTCATCTTATTTCAACCCTTTTACTGTAGCAAGGAATTCATCCCCACGCACTTCAAAATTCGGATACATATCCCAGCTGGCATTAGCAGGACTTAGTAGCACAACATCTCCAGGGCTAGCCAAGTCAAAGGCTTTCTTTGTAGCATCTGCTACATCTGCCGCATCGACATAAGGGACGCCTGCTTTATCGGCTGCGCGTTTCACTCGAGGGGCCGATTCCCCTAGAATCACCATTTCCTTTAGGCCAGTAATGTGAGGCACCAATTCATCAAATTCATTGCCACGATCGAGCCCCCCTGCAATCAAGATCACCTTGTTGTTATCAAAACCAGAAAGAGCTTTTTGTGTTGCTAAAATATTGGTCGATTTACTATCATTATAGAATTTGACACCTTGAATTTCATCCACATATTGAAGACGGTGTTTCACACCCCCAAAGGCTGACAAGGTTTCTTTAATGACCTCATTCTCTACACTCCGGACTTTTGCAACAGCTATCGTTGCCAAGGCATTTTCTACATTGTGGCTACCTGGAACCCCCAGTTCATCTGCTCGCATAACAACTTCTCCCTTAAACTTGAGAAGTCCATCTTCCAAATAAGCACCGTCCACCTTTTCGATTGTAGAAAATGGAAGGACCCTTGCCTTGGTTTTTGTAGCGAGTTCCTTAGCCAAGTCTTGATTGAAGTTCAATACAATGACATCTTTTTCTGTCATATTCTTTTGAAGATTCCATTTAGCAGCTACATAATTTTCAAAAGAACCATGATAATCGATATGGGTTGGCATGAGGTTGGTAATCACTGCAATCTCTGGATGGAAGGCTTCAATTCCCATCAATTGGAAAGAAGATAATTCCATGACCAGAACTTCCTTTTCTGTCGCTGTTTGTGCGACTTGACTGGCTGGAAAACCAATATTCCCAGACAATAGACCACCTTGACCAGCAGCCGTCAAGACTTCCCCGATCATGGTTGTCGTCGTCGTTTTTCCGTTTGATCCTGTAATCCCAATAATTGGCGCATCCGAAATCAGATAAGCCAATTCCACTTCAGTGAGGACTGGAATGCCTTTTTCAAGCGCTTTTTCGACCATCGGATTCGTATAAGGGATTCCTGGATTTTTGACCATAACCGCAAAGTCTTCATCCAACAACTCCAGAGGGTGGCCTCCTGTCACAACTTTAATCCCTTCTTCCAGTAAACTTTGTGCTGCTGGATTTTCTTCAAAAGGTTTGCCATCATTGACGGTCACAATCGCTCCTAAGCGCTCCAACAAACGGGCAGCTGACTCGCCTGACTTGGCCAAACCTAATACAAGAACCTTTTTATTTTCAAATTGTTTCACAAATTTCATGATTTCTTCGCTCCATTTTTATCACTCTCTATTTTACCTTTTTTTAGCAAAATTAAAAAGCCCAAAGGGCTTTAAAAATCACGTCATCGTTTATTTTTCTGTTTGGTTGTCATTTTTGAAATATCCACTAAAGCTAGATAACCAATAGAGGCGAGAAAGGCACCGACAAAAAATTCAGATGGTAATTGAAAAATTTGAAAAATAGCAAGGCAAGTGAGAACGATAATCGAGACGATCAAAATAACTAATACTACACTATCTAACGTGCCACGGATGCTTTTTGGTGTCATAAAAAGATAAAAAAGGAGAATCAAAATCCCTAAGATAAAATAGACCATTTTGTTTCTCCTTTCTTTCAGTATTATTCAGCAGCTGCTGATTTTTTCTTTTTATTTGCTTTTTCGCGTTCTGCTTTGTTCAAGATTTGTTTACGCAAACGGATGGATTCAGGTGTTACTTCCATGTACTCATCGTCGTTCAAGAACTCGAGTGATTCTTCCAAGGTCAAGATACGAGGAGTCTTGATGACCGCTGTTTGGTCCTTGGTAGCTGAACGAACGTTGGTCATTTGTTTTGCTTTCGTAATGTTTACGGTCAAGTCGTTCTCACGAGAGTTTTCCCCAATGATCATTCCTTCGTAAACTTCTGTACCTGGATTGACAAAGATCGTACCACGTTCTTCGATAGACATGATAGAGTAAGTGGTTGCTTTTCCGTTATCGATTGAAACAAGAGCACCACGGTGACGTCCACCGATTTCTCCTGGAATCACTGGCAAGTATTGATCAAAGGTGTGGTTCATAATTCCGTAACCACGTGTCATTGACAAGAACTCTGTTGAGTATCCAATCAAACCACGCGCTGGAACAAGGAAGACCAAACGAGTTTGACCGTTACCAGTTGAGATCATATCCAACATTTCACCTTTACGTTCAGAAAGGCTTTGGATAACAGATCCTTGGTATTCTTCTGGTGTGTCGATTTGTACGCGCTCAAATGGTTCACATTTGACACCATCGATTTCCTTGATGATGACTT
Organism: Streptococcus parasanguinis ATCC 15912; assembly: GCF_000164675.2. NCBI lineage: Bacteria > Bacillati > Bacillota > Bacilli > Lactobacillales > Streptococcaceae > Streptococcus > Streptococcus parasanguinis. Next base: position 49,355 of record NC_015678.1, on the reverse strand, counting down.
CTGGACGAGATACTTGCAACTCGTATCCTTCACGACGCATGGTTTCGATCAAGATAGACAAGTGCAATTCCCCACGTCCTGAAACTGTCCATTTGTCAGGCGAATCAGTTGGGTCAACACGAAGAGAGACGTCTGTTTGCAATTCCGCTTGCAAACGTTCTTCGACTTTACGAGAAGTTACCCACTTTCCTTCGCGACCAGCAAATGGTGAGTTGTTGACCAAGAAGGTCATTTGAAGCGTTGGTTCATCGATATGAAGGATTGGAAGAGCTTCAACTGCGTCTGTCGGTGTGATGGTTTCTCCAACGAAGATATCTTCCATACCAGAAATAGCGATCAAGTCACCCGCTTTAGCTTCTTGAATTTCACGACGTTCCAAACCAAAGAAACCAAAGAGTTTGGTAACACGGAAGTTCTTAGTCGTTCCATCCAATTTAGAAAGGGTTACTTGGTCCCCAACTTTTACAGTACCACGGAAGACACGTCCGATACCGATACGTCCAACGAAGTCGTTGTAATCAAGCAGGGATACTTGGAATTGAAGAGGCTCATCTGAGTTATCAACTGGGGCTGGGATGTGATCAATGATAGTATCAAAGATCGGTGCCATTGTGTGCTCTTGATCAGCTGGATCATCTGAAAGTGAAGATGTCCCGTTGATCGCTGATGCATAAACAACCGGGAATTCCAATTGGTCATCATCCGCACCTAATTCGATGAACAGTTCAAGAACTTCATCTACAACTTCTTCTGGACGAGCAGATGGTTTATCGATTTTGTTAACTACAACGATCGGAACAAGATCTTGTTCCAAGGCTTTTTTCAATACGAAACGAGTCTGAGGCATGGTTCCTTCGTAGGCATCTACGACCAATACAACCCCATCCACCATTTTCATGATCCGTTCCACTTCTCCACCAAAGTCCGCGTGTCCTGGTGTGTCCATGATATTGATTCGAGTTCCGTTATAAGCAACGGCTGTATTTTTAGCAAGAATAGTAATCCCACGTTCTTTTTCAAGATCGTTTGAGTCCATTGCACGTTCTTGCAATTCTTTACGTTCATCCAAGGTGTGCGATTGTTTCAACAATTCGTCTACCAAGGTTGTTTTACCATGGTCAACGTGGGCAATGATCGCAACGTTACGAATATCTTCTCTTAATTTTGTCATGATTTCCTCTATAAAATTTTAAATAATATTTCTAACTGAACAATTATACCACAGTCCTATCTAAAAAACACAGTTCAGCTAGTTGTAAATGTTTTCATCTTCATTTCTTTTCTCCGACTCGATTTCCTTTTCTTTTCATGATACACTGATGATAAGAATTTCAGAAAAAGAGGCTCCCAATGAGATTAGATCAATTGATGGCAGACCATCAGTACGCTCGCAAAGACATCAAACAACTTCTGGCCCGAAGGCAAATCTTGGTCGATCACCTACCAGCTCAAAAGCTATCCCAAAACATCGACCCTGGACTCCAACAGATTCAAATAGGGGAACGAATTATTCAAGAACCGCGTCACCACTACTACATGCTCCATAAACCAATCGGGGCCGTGACCGCCAAAAGAGACGCCCACCATCCAACGGTGATCGATCTAGTGGACCCTCAACAAGAGTACCCAGACCTCTATCCGCTTGGTCGCCTCGATCGCGATACGAGTGGTTTGCTCCTCATCACAGATAATGGTCCCTTAGGATTTCAACTGCTCCATCCTCAATACCATGTGGAGAAGGTCTATGAGGTAGAAGTCAATGGTCCACTCTATGCAGCCCACATCGAGCAATTTCAGAATGGGATTTCATTCACAGACGGCCCTATCTGCAAGCCTGCCTCCTTGACCATTCTAGAAAGTACCCCCAGCTACAGCAAGGCCCAGGTCCGAATCTCAGAAGGAAAATACCACCAAGTGAAAAAGATGTTTTTGGCCATTGGAGTCAAAGTAATGACCTTAAAACGCTTGTCTTTTGGCCCCTTCACCTTGGATCCTCAGTTAGCCCCTGGAGAAAGCCGGCCTTTGAATGAGGTGGAACTCACATGGGTCAAAGATTTCCTTGAAAAAACAAGATAAAAAGCTCTAACCACACACATTGTGCAGTTAGAGCTCTTTTTATTAGGCGTCTTTTTTCACTTTCCCATTCCAAGAATCAAGACCATAAGACAAGACATAAATGTCTGTATAGCCCTGTTTCTTAAGATAGAGAGCCGCATTGGTTACACGCGAACTACGGCTATTTTCATAGAGCAAAATTGGTTTATCTTTGCGCAAGGCTGCAAGACTCAACTTCAACTGAGTAGAAGGAATGTTGCGTGCTCCTAAAATATGCTTGGCATGAAACTCAGCTGGCTCTCGCAAGTCAATCAACTGACCTTTACGAATCAGCTCTTCAAAAGTCGCATTGTCCACAAATTTAGCAGCTTTACGGATGCGGAAATAATTAAACGCCATCCATCCAAATGCTCCTAAAATAACCAACCAAACAATGATATTTCCCATCACTCTACCTCACTCTTTTTCAAAAATTCTAATTCTTGCTTGTGTTCTCTTCTTAAAACGGTATCGGCTTCTAAATAATCGAGCCGCTCCATCAGGCCTGCATCATAAAGACGTTGAAGCTCAATTTTCATCAATTCGATGTCATAGAGGCGCTTCCCTACGTAAATGATGATTCCAAAACGTTTTAAAAATTGTTGAACATCATACAGGTTTTTCATGTTCATTATTGTATCAAATTTAGAAAGGCTTTACAAGATTTTCAAGCAAATGATGAAATTTTCCGATTGCTTTACGAATAAATAAGTATGATCAACTTTTATTTTTTTACCATCGGTACTTGTATCGCCTCTTTTTTGGGGCTAGTTGTCGATCGTTTTCCAAACCAATCTATTCTCGCTCCTCGCAGTCATTGTGATCAATGTCAGCACGTCCTTGGAGTTTGGGATCTCATCCCCATTATATCGCAACTACTCCATCGTTTTCGCTGCCACTATTGTCATCAGACCTACCCATTTTGGTACTGCCTTTTTGAGGTCTGGAGTGGCCTACTCTTTTTAGCCTGCGCCAATGGTTTCCTTTCTCTGCCTCAACTTCTAACACTACTGGGAGCTGCCGTTTTAGCCATTTATGACCTTCGCTTTATGGAATACCCTTTATTCATCTGGTGCTGTCTCCATGCCCTGGTCCTCTTTTTATCCAGTAGTAATCTCCTCATGCTGGTCTTTTTACTCCTTGCGATCGGAGCTCACTTTTTCTTTATCGGAATAGGAGCAGGAGATTTTCTCTTACTAGCTACCTTTTCGCTAAGCTTTTCTTCTACCCAGATCCTCATTCTCATTCAGATCGCATCCATCTTAGGCATTCTCGTCTTTGCTCTCAAAAAAGAAAGAGACCGGATTCCCTTTGTTCCCTGTCTCTTTCTCAGTTATCACGCTTTACTGCTTTATACAATGTTTTGCAGATAAGTTCTTCTTATTTTGCAGCCTTCGCTTCTAGATAATCAGCGATGGCAGCTACATCCTTGTCCCCACGTCCGGAAACATTGATGATGATGATCTTGTCTTTATCTAATTGTGGAGCACGTTTAACCGCTTCTGCAATCGCGTGTGAGCTTTCAATGGCTGGGAGGATCCCTTCTGTCTTACTGAGAAGAAGAAGAGCTTCTACTGCTTCATCATCTGTCGCTGCTACATATTCTACACGACCAGAATCTTTAAAGAAAGCATGCTCTGGGCCAACCCCTGGGTAGTCCAAACCAGCAGAGATCGAGTAAACTGGCGCTACTTTTCCATCTTCGCCAAAGACTGCATAGGTCTTCATACCATCAACCACACCGATAGTCCCTTTGGTCATGGTCGCTGCGTGTTGATCGGTGTCCAAGCCATGACCAGCTGCTTCTACCCCAATCAAGCCGACTTCCTCTTCTGCGACATATTCAGAAAAGGCACCGATGGCATTAGAGCCACCACCGACACAGGCAATCACATAATCCGGCAAACGACCTTCTTTTTCCAAGATTTGACGTTTAGATTCTTCACTGATCACCTTTTGGAATTCATGCACAATGGTTGGGTAAGGGTGAGGGCCAACAGCAGAACCCAAAACGTAAAAGGCATCCAGATCTGCCATCCATGCTCCAAACGCAGCATCCACGGCGTCTTTCAAGGTCTTAGTACCGGTTTCAACCGCATGGACGGTTGCCCCCATCATTTCCATGCGGAAGACATTCAAGCGTTGGCGTTCCACGTCTTCTGCCCCCATGTAGACATCACAGGCCATGCCAAACTTAGCTGCCGCAGCTGCTGTAGCTACACCGTGTTGACCTGCTCCTGTTTCAGCAATCACGCGCGTTTTGCCCATGCGTTTGGCCAAGAGGATTTGCCCCAAGACGTTATTTAATTTATGAGAACCTAGGTGATTCAAGTCTTCGCGCTTCAAATAAATTTTTGCCCCACCTAAATGCTCTGTCAAACTTTCCGCAAAGTAAAGCGGTGTTTCCCGTCCAGAATAATCTTTCAAATAATGTTTGTATTCTGCGATAAATTCTGGGTCATTTTTATACTGTTCAAAGGTTTCCTCTAATTGATTGAGCAAGTTTTGAATCGGTTCTGGTACGAAAGATCCACCAAATTGTCCGAAATAGCCTTTTGTTTCTGTCATGATTGTGTCCTCTTTTCTCTATCTTCAATTCTGTTTATGATCTTTTTCCCTCGCCGGCCCTTTGAGCTGCAGTCTCACTGGGTTCCTTTGAGATACAAAAAACCTCACACAGAAAACTCTGTGTGAGGACGATTCGATACCGCGGTGCCACCTCAATTGTAGGAAGCTATTTTTTCTCCTACATCTCTGACCTGTCTAACAACAGGGTGCACGATAAGGTGTGCTCACCGAATTTTTATTGTTTCAAATTCATCATCATAAACGCATCAGCCCATTTCAAGATTCACCACTGCTTGTTCGCAATCACCACAAGCTCCCTGGAAGTGAGAAAAACCTCTACTTTTCTGATGTCTTGAAGCTATTATAGCTCCCGCTTCTGACTTTGTCAACAAAAATTTCAAAAAGGCACTAAAATGTTCGGATTTTACATTTCCCCATTTTTTGCCAGCAATCGTGCTCGGAAATACTGAAAGCCTAAATAAGCCAGATAAGCCCCTAAGGTATTGGTCCACAAATCATCTAGCTCAAAGACACGATTGGCATCAAACAAGAGATCTAACAGAACTTGGCTGCATTCAATCCACAAGCTCATAACAAATCCAAAGCACAAGACCCGTTTGCGACTCCTCAACCAGGGCCATAGCCAGAGGAGTTGAAAGACCAGCGGGCTTAACAAAAAGATATTGGCTATGTTTTGGAGAATGACCTTAATGAGTTGGAGGACACTGGTGATCTGACCAAGATTCATCACCGAATTAAGAGGAACCAGCAGGACGACGATGCGACCGAAATGTTGAATACCCGGTGTTTCCATACCTGGCTCTGGCTGTTGGGGCAAAAAACACATCAGACACAAAAGGATAAAATAGAAGAAGCTGCCACTCCGTAACAGCCTTCTTCCTCTTTTTGTTAGTTCTGTATGATCCATCAGCCCTTGTTTAAGGTTGCGCATGTTGAACAATCGCTTTCTCCCGGTCCCGTTTCATGGTATTTGAACGCAATTGGCCACAGGCAGCATCAATATCTGTACCGTGCTCTTGACGCACTACACAGTTAACACCTTGTTTTTTCAAGGTATCATAGAAGGCCATGACCCGTTCTTTTGGACTCCGACTATATTGGTCATGCTCACTGACAGGATTGTAAGGAATCAAGTTAACATAAGACAATTTCTTGATATTCTTGAGCAATTCTGCCAACTCTAAGGCTTGCTCGACCCCATCATTGACTTCATTCAACATGATGTACTCAAAGGTCACCCGACGGTTCGTAGTCTCAATATAGTATTCAATCGCCGCAAACAATTTTTCAATTGGAAAGGCCCGGTTGATCTTCATGATGCTAGAGCGCAAGTCATTGTTTGGAGCATGAAGAGACACTGCCAAATTGACCTGCACACCTTCATTTGCAAAGTCACGAATTTTATGAGCCAAACCAGAAGTTGACACGGTAATATGACGAGCACCAATCGCTAATCCCTTGTCATCATTGACTGTCCGGATAAATTTCAAGACATTGTTATAGTTGTCAAATGGTTCTCCGATCCCCATGACAACGATATGGCTGACCCGTTCATCTTGGCCACGCTCGTCAAAGTATTTTTGGACCAACATGATTTGAGACACGATTTCCCCATTGTTCAAATCGCGTTGTTTTTTGATCAAACCAGAAGCACAGAAGGTACAACCGATATTGCATCCTACCTGAGTCGTTACACAGACAGATAAACCATAGTGCTGACGCATCAAGACGGTTTCAATCAACATGCCGTCTGGCAATTCAAAAAGATACTTGACCGTTCCATCTGCTGACTCTTGCACGATTCGTTGCTTGAGTGGGTTGACGACAAACTGATCATTCAACTTAGCAATCAAGTCCTTAGAAAGGTTGGTCATTTCTTCGAAGGACTGGACGCGTTTGCGATAGAGCCATTCCCAGATTTGTGCTGCACGGAATTTCTTTTCGCCGTTTTCTTCCGCCCAATCAATCATATCTTGGCGTGTTAAACTATAAATGGATGGTTTCATTCTTTCTTACTCCTCTTTTTGTCGAATCACAAAATGACGTTTGTTGTTCGTCTTCGTTGTTTTTTTCGTTTCAGCAGACGGTCTTGTTTTTTTCGAGTTATTCGCTGGTTGTCCCTTGTCGCGTTCTCGTTTTTGGAAACGATCTTTTTGTTTGCGATTGCGCGAACGCTTCTTGGGCTCTCTTTCTTCTGATTGAGCTTTTTTGACCGGTGATTTCTTATCAAAAGAAGCACGATGAGGCTCCTTATTTTCAAGGACAAAATAAGCACAACCATAGCTACAATATTCCAATAGATAATCGTCTAAGCGACTTAATTTATCCATCGTTGCAACATCGCGTTCTTCTTTATAAAAGCCACGCAAGCGCAACTGCTCATTGCTCCAATCACCAACAATGTAATCAAACTTGGTTAAAATCTCAGAAAATCGCTGACCAAAAACAGTCGCATCAAAAGCTTCCTTCTCATTTTTCAAGAGCTCAAAGGAGAGGTTTTCTGAACGGATTTGGTCTCCTACCTGATGAAAGACAGGTCCAGGAAATTTATTGTAATTATATAATTCAGGGTCAATCTCTTTTCGCATAGTGTTCCTTCATCAAAATCTATTTACTATAACACTTTATTTTATCATAAATTTGATGACTTGCGTCAGATTTGACTAGAAAAGAGTTGAAATTCCTTTGAGTGCAAAAAGAGAGTGGGACAGAAATCGGTAATTCGTTAGAATTCGATTTCGTCGTCCCACCTCCGCACAGTTGAGTAGGGCTGTAAAAGCTGATGAAATTAGCGTAGTAGAGCCCACTCAACCACTGCGTCTTGCTCGACAATCCAAAAATAATTGAGAGGCTAGGACTTGTGTCCCAGCCTCTATGAATATTCATTGCCGGATGAAAGGGGCAAATAAAGAGTGATTTTCGTATAGCTATTGGCCTTAGAATCAATCTCCATATGATAGGCTTCGCCAAATTGAAGATGCAATCGTTGGTCCACATTGTTCAAGCCAACACCTCCTAAACGAAGAAGGGGTTGGTCTGTTGATTCTGATAAATCAAACCCTCGTCCATTGTCAAAAATCGATACGCAGGCGTAGTCTCCACTGACTTCAGTTGTCACTCGAATGAGACCTGGCCGATCGATCTCTTTAATACCATGGTAAATCGCATTTTCCACTAAGGGCTGAAGCACTAATTTTGGAAGCTGATAGTCGCCCAACCGTTCATCTTCTAGAATTTCATAGTGGAGCTTTTCTCCATAACGTTGCTTCTGAATGAAAAGATACTGGCGGACATGGTCGATTTCATCACTCAGTAGGATTTGTTCCTGGCCTTGGTTAAGAGCCAGTCGAAAATATTGAGCCAGAGACTTAGTGATATCGACCACGCGCCGACTATCGTTAAACTCCGCCATCCAGACAATCGTATCCAAGGTATTGTAGAGAAAATGCGGATTAATCTGAGCCGAAAGTGCCCGCAACTCGTACCGCCGTGCGTTATGCTCCTCTTCCTTAACCTGTTGCATGAGGTTATCGATTTGGTCCAACATGGCATTAAAAGCTTGAGCGAGGTCGACCAATTCTGGAGATCCTTTGGCTGCAGCCCTCAAGTTGGCATCTCCTGCTCCAATCCTCAAAATGATAGTCTGAAGGTCTCGTAAGGGTTTGATCCACAAACGCAGAACAAAGGTAATCCCTATTAAACACATGATCAAGGCCAGTAATCCTAGACCAATGAAAGAGTACAGGAGCTGCGACTGAAGCATCTGAAGTCCTTCAAGTGAAGCCACTCCAATCAAGGTCCAATCACTATTTGGAATCGGAACCTGATAGATAAAATTCTGTCCTTCTTTAGCATAGCCATCTTTCACAGCAATATAGGGCTGCATGGCCTGCATTTCTTGGCTGGAGGAATAGACCGCCTTTTTAGGATGGTAGACAAACTCATGCTTTTGATTAATGATAAAACTAAAGCCTTGTTTCCCTAGTTGAAGGTGATCCAAGTAAGCCTGAAGGCTATCGTAGCCAATATCCAAGCGTACTACTCCGAGATTTTGACCAGCCTGATCGACCACTTCTTGGGTAATAGAAACCACCCATTTTTCTTTTTCCGAAGTCAAGGATTCCTTTCGAGCTGGCGTCAAGACCGGCATGGCTCTTTCTTTAATCGCCTCTTGATACCAGCTTTCATTCATCATATCTGATGAAGTCTGCATGCTGATTTTGGAATCTGTCGCTACCAGACGTCCATCCTTGGTCACCAGGACTGCTGAGACCAGGTCCGGATCCGTTTCAATCATCGTTCGCATCAAGTGCTGAACCGTCTCTTGATCCGCACTCCTATCTTGAGCAAATTGGCGAACAGCCTGTTCCTTGCTAAGAACCGTCGTGGTCTGCTTTAATTTTTTTAGATAGGAGGTGATAAACTGACTGCTTTGATCAATACTATTTCTTGTCGTCCGCTCCGTTAGCTGGCGGATCGTTCCTGAACTCGTTTGATAATAGAGGCTACCGATAAGACCAAACAGCAAGAGAATGAAGAGAAAAAAGTAGAGGACCAGCTGAACCAGCAAGGGGTATCGTTTCATTCATGCTCTCCTTTTTTGTACTGCCTTGGTGTCACCCCAACAACCTGCTTAAAGCGTTGAGAAAAATAGTTCATATCTTCAAAACCCACCTGATCGGCGATCTCATAAATCTTTAGATCTGTCGTGAGAAGCAAGAGTTGAGCCTTCTTCATTCGCTCTTGAATGAGGTAGTCTTGGAAGGAGAGTCCCAATTTTTTCTTGATCAATACACTTAGATAAGAGGCACTGAAACCAAGTTGATAGGCCAGATTCTTTAGGGTTAACTGGGAATCTGCCAAACGAGCATGAATGGCTTCTTCTAAGTCTGTCGAATAACCATGACTGACCAAATCTTCGACTTGCGCTTTCTTTCGCTCTTCATCGAGTTTTCTTTTCACCTTTGCTAACATCTCTTCAATATCATCTTTTGAAAAAGGCTTCAGCAAATAATCATCTGCACCTAACTTGATGGCTTTTCTCGCAAACTCAAAGTCATCATAACCTGTCAAAAAAATGATATGACAAGACGGAGACTTCTCTTTGACGAGATGGGCCAGATCCAAGCCGTTCATTTGTGGCATATTGATATCAGTTAGAAGGATATCGGCTGGTTGCTCTTGAAACTTCTCCCAGGCCTCACGGCCATTTTCTGCCTGGTTGATGACGGTCATTCCAAACTGTTCATAGTCCACTAAGGAAGTCAGACCCTGCCGGATAAGCTCTTCATCTTCCACAATCATGATCGCGTACATGTCTTTCACCTACTTGTTTTTGCTATACTTATTATAGCAAATTATAGACTGAATTGTCTCAGACATAGTCCAATAAATAACCGTAGCCCTTTTCTTTCATTTCTGCTTTGGGAATGAAGGTAATAGACAAACTATTGATGCAATAGCGAAGGCCGCCTTTTTCCTTGGGACCATCAGTAAAAACATGACCTAGATGGGAATTTCCCACACGGCTCCGAACTTCTGTCCGAGTCATATTGAAACTCTTATCCTCCTTATAGATGGCCACATCAGGACTAATAGGCCGACTGAAACTTGGCCAACCACAACCCGAATCAAATTTATCCTTAGAGGAGAAGAGAGGCTCACCAGTCACGACATCTACATAAATACCGGCATCAAACTGATCCCAGTAACGATTGGAGAAGGCCCGTTCGGTATCATTTTTTTGTGTCACCGCATACTCTTCAGGAGATAACTTCTTTTTGATCTCCTCATCGCTTGTCTTGGAGTAGCGGCTAGCATCAATAACAGGATAAGAAGCCTGATTGACATCGATATGGCAGTACCCATTTGGATGCTTCTTTAGATAATCCTGGTGGTAGTCCTCAGCCTTGATGAAATTGGTCAGTGGCTCTTTTTCCACTACTAACGGTTTGTCGTATTTTTTTGCTTCTTCTTCAAAGACTTGGTTAATGGTTGGAAGGTCTTCTTGAGAGACATAATAGACACCTGTTCGGTATTGAGTTCCTTGATCATTTCCTTGACGATTCTTCGACGTTGGGTCGATAATCCGGAAATAATGCAGGAGCAATTCTTTCAGAGACACCTTCTTGACATTGTAGGTGATGTGAACTGTTTCGGCATGGCCTGTTTGAGGGACTAATTCATACTTGGTCGTTTCTCCCTTTCCATTGGCGTATCCTGATACGGCATCAATCACACCTGGAACACGGGAGAAATATTCCTCTACGCCCCAGAAGCAACCACCAGCCAAATAAATTTCACGCTGATCCTTTGGATCAACCGTTTCCTTTGTTTCCTTTTTGGCTACTGGAGTCTGACTCATCGATGCTTTTTTAATCATCTCCGTGCTTGTTTCTGATCGATCCATTCCGTTTGATCCCTTACTAAAGAAAAAGAAACCAATCGATAGCAAGCCAATGAGAAGAATCAAACCTACTTTCCATTTTGTTTCCATTGTCTATCTCCTTACTGCATGTTCTCTAGGGTCTTGAGGATATCCTCTTTATTCATATAGCCAATATGACTCTTCGATAAAGTCCCATCACTATTGATAAAGAGTGCCGATGGATAAGACCGAATCCCATATTCTTTGAGCAAATCTCCTTTATTATCCAGTAAGACTGGGAAATCCTTGTAGTCCAAAGACTGGTACCAATTTTTGAAATCTGCTGCTGATTTTTCACCATTAAAGGTTGGAGCTACAACGGATAAAACCACGTAATCCTTACCTGCCTCTTCTTTTGCCAACTCATTGGTATCCTCTAACGTCGACAGGCAAATAGAGCACCAGGAAGCCCAAAATTTGAGGTAAACTTTCTTTCCCTTGTAATCAGATAAGCGGTAGGTCTTGCCATCCACTCCTTGCAAGCTAAACTCCTTCACTTTCTTGCCAGATGGTTGCCTAGCCCCAGCTTTGGCTGTTTGTTGGCTCATGCCCTTATTGGAAGTAGCCATTCCTTGACTCGAACAAGCCCCCAAAAGTCCAGCGCATACGAATCCTGTAGCTATTAAAGCTAATTTTTTCATCATTATCACCTCTTTAAACAAGGAGAAAGTCATCCTCAGATGACCTCTCCTTTCTTTCATTCCTTGTCTGATTTCATTTCCGATGAGTTGCTCGTATCCTCCTTCATGCTAGAATCGCTAGATTTCATCTCATCTTTTTTCATATCGTCCTTCATTTCAGAACTGCTGTCAGACATCATAGATGAATCTTTCATGTCTTCTTTTTTCATTTTATCATCGGACATGGATGAATCCTTCATATCATCCTTTTTCATATCGTCCTTCTTCATCATGCTACTATTGTCCATTTTTTTCATATCTGAATCCGATTTTTGACCAGAACAAGCTGCTAAAGTAACGAGGCTAAGCGTAGCAATGGTCAGTGTAAGAATTTTTTTCATGATTTTTCTCCTTTAATCCCTTAAGATTAGTGAAATAAAGATGCGAGGCTATTAAGATTTCCTAGCATCAGCAAGATACCCATCAAGATGATGAGGGCACCACCAATTTTTTTCAAGGTTCCCATATGGGGCTTGAGTTTAGCAAAATGTTGTAGAACCCAGCTAGAAGCTAAGGCCAAAAGCAAGAAAGGCAGAGCCAAGCCTAATGTATAGACCAGCATCAGGAAAACACCTTGTAAAGCACCATCTCCTCCAGAAGCGGCAATGGCTAGAACCGAACTCAAAACTGGTCCGACACAAGGGGTCCAACCAAAACTGAAGGTAACCCCTATCAGAAAAGCATTGAAGAATTCATTGCGCTCCCGATTCTTTTTGAGTTGGATGGTCTTTTGTTTTTGGAGTTGTCTCAGATTGATCACGTCCATTTGGTGAATCCCTAATAAGATCACAATCCCTCCTAGCAGATAGCGAAACCATGGAGCATAAAGCACCTGGCCAAGGGCCCCTGCACCATATCCTAGAATTAGGAAAACAGTTGATAGACCTGCGATAAAACAAAGAGTCTTCACCAAGCCATACCAAGAAATGTCTCTTCCAAAAATTCGAACCGTCTTCACGCGTTCAGAATCCAATAGAATCCCTACATAGACTGGCATCAGTGGCAAAATACATGGGGAGAAAAAGGATAGAACTCCCGCTAAGAATACTGAAATGGAAAACAAACTGGTTTGAATCATTTCACTACCTCCCTTTCTTTCTGATACCAGTATAAAGAAAAAATCCCTCTAAAAATAGAGAGATTGATAAGCAAAAACTTGAATTTGATTAGAAGGTGAATCTTCCTATCTGCCAACTCTACCTCGTACTTTCAAGTACGAGACTGATCTAACAAGATACTTCTACTTCTTCTTCAAATAATCAATGGCGTCTTGAAGTGTTTTGACGGGAACGATTTTCATCTTCGAATGAATTTGTTTCGCTGCTTCTTTAGCGGTTTCATAGTTTGATTTGGCCTTGGGATTGGCTTTCTTTTCTTCTTTGGAAACTGGATTATTAGGGGCAAAGAAAATTTCTGCTCCTTCTTTATCGGCTGCGACGACTTTCTTGTCAATCCCACCGATATCGCCAACCGTCCCATCTTGGTTAATGGTTCCTGTCCCTGCAATATGGCGTCCCTGACGAAGATCTGGATCAGCTACTTGAGTGTAGATGGCTAGGCTAAACATCATGCCGGCACTTGGGCCACCAATCCCTTGAGTCGCAAATTGGACAGGAACATCGCCTTTGGCTTCAGTCCGGTCGATCAGGCTAATTCCGATTCCGTTTTTCCCGTTGGACAATTTGATGATCTTCCCATCTGCTGTCTTGGTTTGTCCATCCTCGATATAGGTCACCGAAACGGGGTCGCCAATTTTTTGAGAACCAACATAATCAATCAATTCTTTGGAACTCTTAAAGGTCTTCCCATTCACACCGGTGACGGTATCCGCAATGTTCAAGATTCCCTTAAAGGTCGAGTCATCTGCTACTTGCATGACATAAACACCTAGAAAGTCCATCTGGGTTTCTTTTCCAGCTGTCTTTAGCCCTTGGTAGATGGCCATATTTTGCGAGGTTTCCATATAGAATTGGTTAATCCGCGTAAATTCTTGGCTCGAACTACCACCTGTCATATCCTTGGCAGAGTAGATATCTGTAAAAGGTGTCGCCCAAGCATAGATCAAATCAGCCGGGGTCGCTTCTTTCACTGCTACGGTTACAAAGTCATAGGATCCTGACTTGGTATCCATTTTTCCATCCACTGTCATGACCGATCGAATATCTTCTGCCGTTCCTGGCATCTCAATATAATAGGGAAGGCGAATCACAAAAGCAGAGAGCAAAAGGAGCAAGAAAAGAACGCCTGCAATCGGCCATCGGTATTCTTTCAATCGTCCTTTTTTCTTTTTTGTAGGCAAGCTTGGTTTATTCGCTTGTGTCATCTTTGATTTCCTCCATTACACTATTTGGTACATAAGGTGAGATATCCTGCTGAAAAGCCAGCAACTCTCGAATACGCGTTGAACTAATGGCCTGGTAAGGAGGCTGGGCGTAGAGATAAACCGTCTCCAATTCAGGCGCCAACTGGTGATTAAAATAATCCATATTGGCTTCGTATACCAGATCCTGTGCATTGCGCAAGCCTCGGATCAAGGTGATGACCCCAAGATTGCGCGCCACTGTCACAGCCAACTCTTGAGTTGACGTCACAATTTCAACATTTTCCAAATGAGCCAAGGCCCCTTCTACCATGCGCACGCGCTGCTCAATAGAAAAAAGTCCGACTTTTTCCGGATTATAAAAAATTCCGACATAGACACGGTCAAACAAGCGACTAGCTCGCTCGATCAATTGCACATGCCCAATGGTAATCGGATCAAACGATCCTGTAAACAATCCACTTCTATCTGACATATACTGTTACCTTACTAATTCCATAGATTTTTTCTTTCCAGATTCCCACTTGTCCGATTTCCTCAGGAAGTTCTACGTGTTTATCGGTTTCGCACACAATTAAGATGTCCTCTGACAAGAGATGGCGCTCGCACAAGGTTTCGATATCGCGAACAATCTCTTCCTTGGCATACGGAGGGTCCAAGAAAACTAAGTCAAAGGTGCCTGTTAGGAGGCCCAAGGCTTGCTTGGCCTCCATTTTTAGCAGTTGAAACCGTTCCTTTTCCTTGGTCATGGCAATATTGGCTGCTACAATCTCCTGCGCTCTACGATCTCTTTCCACTAGAACGGCCTCTGACATGCCTCGAGAAACGGCTTCGATAGAGAGCCCACCACTTCCAGCATAGAGATCCAGCACTCTTCCACCATCAAAGTAAGGACCAATCATATTGAACATGGCCCCTCTGACCTTATCAGAAGTCGGCCTGGTTGTTTTTCCTTCAAGTGTTTTGAGGGGACGTCCCCCATAGGTTCCAGATACTATTTTCATAGGGACCATTATACCAAAAAAAATCAGAAAATTGCGATTTGATATGGTCAAGCGACAATTAAAAGAGGCTGGGACAAAAGTCCTAGCCTCTCAATTATTTTTGGATTGTCGAGTAAGACGCAGTGGTTGAGTGGGCTCTACTACGCCGATTTCATCAGCTTTTACAGCCCTACTCAACTGTGCGGAGGTGGGACGACGAAATCGAATTCTAACGAATTACCGATTTCTGTCCCACTCTCTTTCTTTCCTTATAGGATATTTTCATATTCATCGCGGACAGATTGAGGCCAGACACTGGTTTGGACTTCACCGATATGTTTCTTACGAAGCAAGAACATAGCCAAACGAGATTGTCCGATCCCTCCACCAATCGTAAGTGGGAAAAGACCATTTAACAAGGCCTTGTGCCACTCTAATTGGAGACGATCTTGGTCCCCGGTAATCGCAACTTGGCGGCGAAGCGTATCTTCATCGACACGGATCCCCATTGAAGACAATTCAAAGGCTGAACCTAGAACGTCATTCCAGACGAGAATATCGCCATTCAAGCCCTTATAGCCATTTTCAGACTCTGTTGTCCAGTCATCGTAGTCAGGTGCACGTCCATCGTGTGGTTTGCCATCTGCAAGCTCTCCACCAATCCCAATCAAGAAAACGGCTCCGAATTCTTTGGCAATGGCATTTTCACGCTCTTTTGGAGTTAAATCTGGATAGCGTTCCACCAACTCTTCTGTGTGAACGAAGGTAATTTGTTTTGGAAGAACTGACTCAATATCATAGCGCGCTTCTACTGCTAGTTCTGTCAAACGAATCGCCTTGTAGATTTTTTCAACCGTTTCTTTGAGGTAGGCGATGTTGCGTTGACCATTTGGGATGACTTTTTCCCAGTCCCATTGGTCTACATAAACAGAGTGGATAGCATCTAGCGAATCTTCATCTGGACGAAGAGCCTTCATATGGACAAAGAGGCCTTCTCCTTCGCCAAAACCAAAACGTGCCAAGGTATGGCGTTTCCATTTTGCGAGTGAATGCACGACTTCATAAGTCTCATCAGGAATTTGAAGGACCTTGACAGATACCGGATGTTCAATCCCAGAAAGGTTATCCTGCATCCCGTCTCCGACCTTGCTCAAAATCGGTCCTTGGACTTCAATGATGTCCAATTTATCTTTTAAATATTGTGTGAAAGTCGTTTTAACAAACGAAATTTCTTTTTGTTGGTGGATAAAACTTTTTTTCATATAGTTCCTCATTTATAGACATTTTAGAAATGATTATACTCTTTTTTCAATCAAAATCAAGTCTTTTCATTCGTTTTCAACTGAATTTTTCTCTTGCAAAAAGGATTCATTTTTGATAAACTATACGTAACTTTTGAAACGTTACATAGGAGGAGCGACATGTTTGATGCAAAAAAACTAAAAGAAAGACGCCTGGAAAAAGGCTTAACCCAAGCAGATGTCTACGAGGATCTCAAGATTTCTCGCAAGACTTACTCCAGTTGGGAGAATGGCTTAGCGGAGCCGCACGAAAAAAATCTCAGGAGGTTGGCCAAGCGCCTCTCCGTTAAAGAGGACTACTTTATTAACAAAGACTCCGCACTCTACACCTACCCTTTATTAACCCCACCTCATCAAAAGAAAGTCGACCAGTTGGCCAGCCAGTTATTGGAACAGCAGCAAAAAGTTGTTTCCATGACAGCTTATAAGGTTCTGTCGATTGAGTTGGCAGCCGGTTTGGGACATACCTTTTATGACAACGAAACGGACTATGAAACTGTCTATTTTGACCAAGAGATCCAGCACGATTTCGCTTCTTGGGTATCCGGAGATTCGATGGAACCTCTCTATCCCAACGGCTCTGTTGCCCTCATGAAGCAGACTGGCTTTGACTATGATGGGGCTGTCTATGCCCTCATCTGGAATGGAAAAACCTACATCAAGAAAGTCTATCGGGAAGCGGAGGGCTTGCGCTTAGAATCCATCAACCCTGACTACGATGATTTATTTGCTCCCTATGAAGACGAGCCCAAAATCGTCGGCATTGTGGTCGGGCATTTTCTTCCACTCGAGGTTTAAATATGCTATTTGATTATTCACGTGAGCCTCATTCTGATATTGCTTTTGTGGATATGAAAAGTTTTTATGCCAGTTGTGAATGTGTCCATCTGGGGCTCAATCCCTTGACGACTTCTCTTTGCGTCATGAGTCGGAGCGACAATTCAGCTGGCCTAATTTTGGCGAGCTCTCCCGTTTTCAAACAAATCTTTGGCAAGAAAAATGTCAGCCGTAGCTACGACCTACCTTTTGACCTCAAAACCAGGAAATTTAATAGCTACGCCGCCAAAAAACAAGGATTGCCAACAGATCCAGCCTTTATTGCATTCATTGAATCCTGGGCCAAGAGAACCCTGATTGTGCCTCCACGGATGAATGCCTACATTCAGGTCAATATGGAGATTCAAAAGGTCTTTCAGGAATTTGCGGCACCAGATGATATTTTCCCTTACTCGATTGACGAAGGCTTTATCGATCTGACCTCTTCCTTAAATTATTTTATTCCCGATTCCTCCCTCTCTCGAAAGGAAAAACTGGATCTCCTTTCTGCCAGAATCCAAAAACGGATCTGGCAGGAAACTGGAATCTACTCTACCATCGGCCTCAGCAATGCCAATCCCCTTCTTGCTAAACTAGCCTTGGACAATGAAGCCAAGCATTGCCGAAATATGCGCTCCAATTGGTCTTATGAAGATGTAGAAAGTAAGGTCTGGAAACTGCCCCAGCTCACTGATTTTTGGGGCATTGGACGTCGTACTGAAAAGCGATTGCAAAAGATCGGGATCACGTCGATTAAAGAACTGGCCCAGGCTCATCCAGATCTCTTAAAGAAAGAATTTGGAGTCATGGGGCTGCAACTCTGGTTCCATGCTCATGGCATTGATGAAAGCAATGTCCACAAGCCTTATCGTCCGAAGTCACGAGGCATTGGTAACTCTCAAATCTTGCCCTATGACTACCATCTACAAGCTGATATTGAACTGGTGTTTCGGGAGATGGCTGAACAGGTGGCTATTCGCTTGCGACGGAAAAAAAAGAAGACCCAGCTGGTCTCTATTCATGCCTCCTACTCCAAAATCGAGGGGCTTCCGTCCATTCACTGCCAGCAAAAGATTGAGCCCACCCAATCCACCAAGGTTTTATCCGACACGGTTCTGCGGCTCTTTCGCTCCAAGTACGAAGGAGGCGCCATTCGGCAGATCGGCATTTTTTATGGAGAACTTGTCGAAGAGTCTCTTCAACTCTTTTCTCTCTTTGATGACCCAGTAGCCCTAGAAAAAGAGGAGAAACTTCAGCAGACCATTGACCGCATTCGGGACCAATTTGGCTTCACCTCTCTTCAGAAAGGCTCCTCACTACTAGAAAACTCACGCGCCATTGCACGCAGTAAACTAACAGGCGGACATTCCGCAGGAGGCTTAGATGGATTAACATGATTGACCGTTCTTATCTCCCTTATCAATCCGCTCGCGAATTTCAAGATCGTGGCATGGCCAAATGGGCCGGCTTCTTTTTATCCGAACACACAACTGCCCTGCAGACAAAAGAAATTGACCGCAGTCAGCTCACGGTTCTTCCACTTGCTGAACAGATCCAGCTCCTGGAGCAGGCCTTTCAACAACAAACGACGATCTCGATCACAACTCTAGAGGGGAATCAATTTGCAACCTACACAGGTTCGATTCACACCTTATCTGCTTCTGAGCTTCTTCTCAAAAGCGATGGCCACTACCACCGTCTCCTCGTAGACTCTATCATTTTTATTGAATCTGAGGAAACACCGTATGAAACCTATTCAGACTAAACACGAATTACAATTTGATTATTTTTCGGAGAATTACCACCAATTTGAGACGGACTTTTACAAGTGGGCCGCTACTTCTACACCGCTTGTCTTTTTAGAAGACGATATTCTCCACTCTATGGCAGCAGGCCAGCGAAACTACTTTCGTCTTCACCACACCAAAAGTCGGGATCATCGAGACCATTATTTCTATTTTAAGGTTTCCACACTCTCCCAATCACCCCTGACCCGTATTTACGCTTATACAGGACATCACTTACAAAAGATAGATCCTCATCAGACAGAGAAAAAGGATAGCTTGATCTGAGAAGCTATCCTTTTTCTTGATTTATGGGATTCACTACAGTCCTTACGAGTGATTAGAATCCATCTACGTTTGTGTAGATTTTTTGTACGTCCTCGTCGTCTTCAAGAACGCTGTAAAGTTTTTCAAATGTTTCCAAATCTTCACCTGACAACTCAACTTCTGATTGAGGAATCATTTCCAATTCTGTTACTTGGAATTCTTCGACACCTGATTCACGCAAAGCAACGATCGCTTTGTGAAGATCAGTTGGTGCAGTGTAAACAGTGATTGTTCCTTCTTCTGCTTCTACATCGTCTACATCCACATCTGCTTCAAGCAAAAGTTCAAAGATCGCATCGGCATCATCACCAGCAAAGACGATGACACCTTTGTTGTCAAAGAGGTAAGATACAGAACCTGAAGCTCCCATGTTCCCACCGTTTTTACCAAAAGCAGCACGGACATTAGCAGCTGTACGGTTGACGTTTGACGTCAAGGTATCAACGATCAACATCGAACCATTTGGTCCAAATCCTTCGTAACGTCCTTCTGTAAAGGTTTCGTCAGTGTTTCCTTTTGCCTTATCGATCGCTTTATCAATCACGTGTTTTGGCACTTGTGCTTGTTTCGCACGGTCAATAACGAATCTCAAAGCAGTATTTAGTTCTGGATCTGGTTCACCCTTTTTAGCAGCTACATAGATCTCCACACCAAATTTGGCATACACTTTTGAGTTGGCACCATCTTTGGCAGTTTTCTTGGCAACAATATTGGCCCATTTACGTCCCATGAGGATTCTCCTTAAATTTTTTCAAATTATTTTCAATCTTTAACATTATATCACAAATCATCGCAGTTAGACTAGATTTTTCTATTTTTAGAAAGGGGATTTTATAGGAATTTTCTTCGAGTTGGGAATTTTAAATAGCTATCCTAACTATCAAAAAGATCCTCTTTTAAAGACTTAATAATGATCTTTAAAAGAGAGGAAAGCGACACCTGACTCATCTAGCATATAAATCAGGCGATTCTCTGCATCAATCCGTCTTGACCATGCTCCTTGAAAGTCATATTTCAAAGGCTCAGGCTTACCAATCCCTGCAAATGGGTCCCTTTGGATCTCTTTGATAAGGGTATTGAT
The DNA here is from genome assembly GCF_000164675.2 of Streptococcus parasanguinis ATCC 15912. Lineage (NCBI taxonomy): Bacteria > Bacillati > Bacillota > Bacilli > Lactobacillales > Streptococcaceae > Streptococcus > Streptococcus parasanguinis. The sequence continues at coordinate 28,953 of NC_015678.1, read as the reverse complement.
TCGCTTCAGTGTTTTTTTGTCCTGACTTTGCCAGTAACAATAATCCTTCCAGGCATCTTCTGTAAACTTGAGTAACATCCGTTACCCCTCAATCTCATGGAGTTGAACCTGACCAGCTCGGACTTCTGCCATGCCCCGCAAGACCTTATCTGACAATTCCTTGTTCTGAGCTAGTCTCAGGGTTTCTTGTAGGCTGTCCCACTCGCTCTTAGAGATGACCACAATATCTTCGTCTGGATTCTTATTCACGACTGTCAAAGGCTCAAACTCATCATTCACCTTCTTCATATAATCCTTCAAATGATTGCGGAATGTTGAATAAACGACTGCTTCCATGACCATACCTCATTCTACCTCTTTTCTATTATTATACATGAAAAAGAAAAACTTGTCAGGAACTTGTACAAGTTTTCCCACTCTACCTAATTATTCGTAAAAAGTTTCTAAATTTGGTAAAAAAAATCTACTGTCTAAAGGAATTTTTAGACAGTAGATAAACACTGTTTCCGTGCATCATAAACTTCTTGCCTTACGTGAATGTGAGCAGAGAAAATTTACGTCAGATTGTTTATTCTTCCACCCTCACAGGCACTCGACCCCAGATCTGCTCTGGCAATTGGGGATTACCTAGCTGATACACCTGATCCGCTTGTTGGGTCAAAGCATCCCAAGGTTCCTTACCGATTCGAGTCACGATTTCTACTGATTTTTTCAAGCCTTTGAGGTGAGCTTGTCCCTTTGCGGAAAAACCTAAGACATGAATGGCGTCGGGAAGAGCTTGATCCATCGCCCCTACCAAGATGTAGGTCAAGATGCGGCGCACTCGCGCCTTAGTATAGCGCTTGGTGGCGACTTTCTCCACCAAGTCTTCCACAGAACTAGCACTTCGAACCGCATCCTTTATCCGATTGGCCAATTCCTCATTGACCTGAAAAATCTGTGTCAGATCCGGATGGGTTAGGATTTGATAACGGAGCAGTTGGTCATAATCCTCCCAAGATACCTGTGGAGCCGACTGAAAGAGTTGGCTATTGGGCATGAATCTAGCGACAAAGTCCTGATCTTCCTTGTGTAAGCGTAGACTAGTCGCAGAAGCATAAGCTACCTCTTTTTCTTCTGAATGGTAGCCCGCACCTTGCCGTTGGATAGCCTTAAGCGCAATCCCCTTCCCAGCACAAGCCTTGGCATAAGCCAGCCCTAGAATATGATTGGGAGTATCTCCTGTGAACTCCACTCCAGCAAAGGTTTCCCACATTTTTTGGTTTTTTTGTGGATAGGATAAATCATCCGGAAGGCTTCGCAAGAAAGCTTCCATTTCCTCTTCTTTCTCCGAATAAACAGTCGCAATCGCTTGGTAATTCAAGACTTCTTCTGTCCCAAAGGTCAATTGGTCGATTCCCAGACGGGACAAAATCTCTACCGCTCCCTTGGCAAAATGATCAGCTGACTGAACAGCAACGAGAAAGGGGAGCTCGACCACCAGATCCGCTCCATTTTCCAAAGCCATCTGCGTGCGAATCCATTTGTCTACAATGGCAGGCTCGCCACGTTGAACAAAATTCCCAGACATGGCAACAATCTTCAGCCCTTCTGCCTGTTTGAGCAGGTACTTGTGACCATTGTGAAAGGGATTAAATTCTGCAATAATACCTGTAACTGTCATGTTTTCCTACTTCTGTGCTACAAAAAACCAACGTTTGCTGGTCTTTGTCGGCTCTTTGTCTTCAAAGTCTGCATAGAGTTTAAAGGATTTAAAGCCAGCCTGCTCCAATAAGATGTCATAGGTTAAAACTTCATAGGTACGCTCCTCATGAACTTCATCGTGCCGATTAAAGGATCCATCTTCTTCTTGGACAAAGAAGGTCAGCTCATGGACGATCGAGTGAGGGGCTTCATCCTCATAGGTATCCCAAAGCATGGCAAAGTCTTCTGCATTTTCGTGGTAGGAATAGCCTGGGAAGACCTCATCCGTCTGGTAGGTCGAATGGACATCAAAGATAAAAACACCATCTTCATTAAGGGCATTGTAGACTTCTTTGAAGACATCCCCTACTTCTACCTCGTCCTGCATATAGCAGATAGAATCCGAGTAGCAGGTCACGAAATCATAAGTGCCTGCTTGCGACAGGTCCAGCATATTGCCCTCGATAAAATCAATCTTCTGCTTGGCTGAAGCAGCTCTTTTTTCAGCAATTTTCAGCATGTCCGCACTCAGGTCTAACCCTGTCACATCAAAACCAGCTTGAGAAAAGCGAACAGACTGGATCCCTGTCCCACAAGCCAATTCTAGCAATTTTTTCTTATCTTTTGTCTTTGGGAGATGGCGGAGGGAAAAATCCGTCCATAAGTCATACAGACTATCATCCATGACCGCATCGTAGACCGCCGCAAACGTTTCATAAGTCGCCATATTCATGATACCAAGTCCGCCCGTAATCCGATAGAAAATTAGGAGCACGACGATGGAGCTAAGCTCCAAGGAGAGCTATCTATTTTCCGAGGATTACAGGACGGGTTCAAATCCTTTCTAAGATACAAAGAGCGTTAAAAGCAAAGAGAAAATAGGAAACTTTCTGCCGCATCGTCAGATACAAAGGAAGTTACTCTTTTTCTCACAGCTTTTAGCTCGTGTTCAATTATCAAACTAACTAAACACGAGGCCCCATCCTTTCTTTCCATAGAATTTCAATTTAACCAACAAAACTCAGTTGCTACCAACTGAGTTTACCTGCTTATGCTAGAGCTGCTGAAAGATCGACAGCACTTGCTTCGTGCCATAGCTTTTCTAGGTTATAGTGGGCACGCATTTCTTCTGAGAAGACATGGACCACCACACCACCTAAGTCAAGAAGGACCCAACCTCCAGCTGAATCACCTTCGACGTGGCTGGCATTGCCACCAGCTTCAACGACCTTCTCGCGAATATTTTCAGCGATAGCCTCCAATTGGCGGCTGTTCATAGAGCTTGCGATGACAAAGTAGTCTGTCACGCTGGTCAAGCTTTGAACATCCAAAGCTACAATGTCTTCCGCACGCTTTTCATCTGCTGCTTTGACAACTAGTTCAAGTAGTTCTTTTTCTTTCATGTAATCCTCTTTCCTTAAAAAATTGATTTGTAATCTAAGACATCCGCAAAACGTTCTGCCCAAATATTTTCATAAAATTCATTAAGCGTTTCTGCCGGAATATCCTCTCCATCAAAGGTTGTGACAGCTCCTTCTGGAATGACCAGCTTGTAGCCGTATTCAAACCCGACTTTGACGGATGTATCGACACAATATTCTGTCTGCATACCACACAGGACCAGTTGTTCAATCCCTTGTTGATCCAAGTATTCTTTTAATCCTGTCTCCTTAAACATGCTATTGTATCGCTTCTGAAATACCTTTTCATTCGCCTGTCTTTTCAACAGAGGCGATAATTGCCAATCTTCCGAAGTTAAAGCCTCTGGCGTTTCAATATGCTGTATATAGATGATTTCAACCTGCTGTTTTCTAGCCTGATCTTGCAAATAAGCGATCTTCTCTAAGATCATTTCTGTCTCAAAGCCTGTTTCCACTAAGATATTTTGTACATCAATAATGATAAAAGCTGTTTTCACTCATTGCTCCTCTTTCAAATACTTCACAAAGGCGTTATAGGTTTCAAGGGTTTGGGGATAAATGGGCAATCCTTGGTGGGCTAGGTGTTCGACTGTGCGAGCCGTCTCATAAGCCACGGCACGATCCAAAGAGACTTGAGCGATGTCACGTGCTTGATCCACTCCCGGGAAGGCCCGGTTGTGCTCAATGTAATCTGCCACATAGACAATCTTGTCTAAGGTTGACATCTGTCCACTCCCCACGGTGTGAATCTCAATACTGCGAAGAATGGCTGGATCTGTCAGTCCGAGGTCTTCTTGGATCTTATAAATCCCGACCATCCCATGCCAGACATTGTTGCCCCAGTTTTTTAATGCTGGATCCAGCTCATAGCGATCGATCAAGTCCAGAAATTCCTGATCTGATAATTTCTTGGCGTAGTCATGTAACAAACCTGCTAGGCCAGCCTGCTCTTCGTCAGCCCCATAGCGTTTGGCCAAGTCACGCGCAGCCTTCTCAACCCCTAAACAGTGAGTAAGCCGCTTTTCTGGCAGGATTTGGCGCATTTTTTCAAGCAAGACCTCACGAGAAAAGCCTAGATAGTTTTCATAGGTCATTGATACAATCCTTCTTTCTTGATGTAGTCTAAGACTGGTTTTGGCAACATAAAATTCGGCGTCCGACCCTTGGCTACAAAATCACGCACCATACTAGAAGAGATGTCCATGAGAGGAACATCCACCCAGATCACCGGATAAGAAGTCCCCGCCTTATAGCGTGGCCGCTGGACCCCGACAAATTGCACAATCTCCACCAATTCATCGATGCGGTGCCATTTTGGTAAATAATCTACCATATCTGCACCAATAATGAAGTAATAATCTGTGTCTGGATCCCGTTCATTGAGCAAGAGCATGGTGTCGTAGGTATAGGAAATCCCTTTCCGCTCGAGTTCAATCGTCTCGATCTCCAGACCTTCAATGCCTTCAATGGCTAATTCCAGCATCTTAAGGCGATGGTGCTCAGCAATCGTCCCCTTGGCATCGACATGCGGCGGCTCATACTCAGGCATCAAGAGCACCTTATCTAACCCTAATTGTTGGCGCACTTGATCCGCAACGACCAAATGGGCATTGTGGACCGGATTGAAATTTCCACCCAAAATACCAACTTGTTTGCGTTTCTTGTCTTTGATCTCTGGCTCTAACTCTACCTTGGTAAAGGGAGTCAATAGTTCAATTGCCATAGGTTTGCTCTCCTCGATGTCTTAAATTTCTTTTACCTTCGCTGAAATTTTACGATTTTCTTTTTTGCTCGATTGTTTAAACAAGATGAGAATCCGACCAATCTTTTGGACCGTTTCCACGCCGATTTCTTCTTCCAAGATTTCTGCTACTTCATGGATGTTCTCATCCGTATTTTGAAGAAGAGTTACCTTGATCAGTTCGCGCGCATCAAGCGCTTGGCGCACACTGGTTTTGATTTGGTCATTGAGCCCGTTTTTCCCAATTTGGATAATGGGTTTGAGGCTGTGGGCTTGGCTATTGAGGAAAGCCCGTTGTTTAGATGTTAATGTCATGTTTTTTCATTGTTTCTTTTTTGATACTTTTCTGATGTGGTGGCGGTCGTCAGCGACCTCCTAGCGGAGTTCCATGACTTAAATTTGAGCCTAAAGTCTCAAATTTTCCGCGCCTAAGTAGTAAAATATCTACTTAGGCTTTCACCACAGCGAAAAGTATCCTTTCTAGGCTCGTTGCACTCGCCCAGTCTATAAAGAAACTATTTCCTTTCAAATTTTTAAATGATAGCTTTGCGGGTAACGACGGCAACGCCTTCTGGTGCCCAGACAGCTACTTTGGCTTCTCCATTGACGCGGATCCAGCCGAGTCCTGAGATAACGAGATCTGTCTTGTCCTTGATGGTAAACTCATGAGAAACCAAGGGTGGGAACTCTTCTTTTTCCTTGCTATTAGGTGGAGTTAGTAAACCACCGACATGCTTGTCATAAAAGGCAGTCGCTCCTTCAAGCTTGGTTCGGTGAAGTTTGAGTTCGTTGTCAAAGAAGGCGGTGAAACCTTGCTTTTCTCCCTTGATAAAGTCAAAACGTCCTAGACCACCCAAGAAGAGGGTTTGCCCTGGATTGAGCTGATAAGTTTTGGGTTTGATTTCCTTTTTAGGGCTGACATACTTGAGATTTTTTGCTGTCAAGTAATGGGCCATCTGGTGGCGATGGATAATCCCGGGTGTATCGTAGATATAGGATCCATCGTCCAACGGAATTTCGATCTTGTCCAGTGTCGTCCCTGGGAAGCGAGAGGTCGTGATGATATCCTTGTCCCCAGTGATTTCTTGGATGATTGCATTGATAAGGGTCGATTTCCCAACGTTGGTCACACCCACCACATAGACATCACGGCCCTTACGGTACTGCTCAATCTTTTCCATCAAGTCCTTGATAGCACTCTTGTTTTGGGCAGAGGTGAGGACCACATCGACAGGACGCATGCCTTCTTCGTGGGCCCGCTCCATCAACCAATGGGTTACCTTGCTATCCTTGACAGACTTAGGCAAGATGTCTTTTTTGTTTCCGACCAAGAGGACATCATTTCCTGCTACAAAGCGTGGTAGGCCAGGGATAACGGATCCATTAAAGTCAAAAATATCCACTACATTGACCACGAGAGCATCACTATCTCCTACTTCGTGAAGGAGTTTTAGGAAATCATCATCTGTCAGATGCACATCTGTGATTTCATTATAGTGACGGAGACGGAAACAGCGTTGGCAATAGACTTCGCCTGTTTCCAAACCCTTTTCAAGAGCTGATTGGGGAGTATAGCCTAGCCCCTCTTTGTTTTCTGTCTGAATGGGGGCTCCACAGCCGATACAGAATAATTCTTCCATTCTTAAATTCCTTTTTTGTATACAATCGGACCATATTTTTCGGCCATTTGCTTCATGACACGGCGTTCACGCGCCCGGTTGATCTGCGTCTTGATCGAGTCATGCTCGACCAAAGGCTTGACCAAAATCGAACGAATGCCTGCACGATGGGCAGCCCGGATATCCGTCATCAGTTGATCCCCGACCATGACCACTTCATTTTTCTCATAGTGAAAACGTTTGAGGGCACGATCAATCCCAAAGGTAAAGGGCTTGAGCGACCAGGCTTCATAGTCAATATCAAATTTCTCAACAGCGCGCTTAACCCGTTTGGGACTATTATTAGACACCACGATAACCCGAATCCCTCCATCACGAAGGTCGTGCAACCACTGGCGCATTTCGGGAGTCCCATCCGGGTTATTCCAAGCAATCAAGGTATTATCCAAATCCACAAGGACCGCCTTGATACCCTGTTTTTTCAAGTCTGCAACGGTGAGATCATAAGCTGCTTCCACCGCAAAATCTGGTTTGTAATTTTCGATTGACACGTTTTTCTCCATTTTTTATACTCCTTTCATTGTAGCATAAAAAGGCCCATTTTGCACCCGCTTCACGACTAAAACAGCGACAGACTCCAATCAGGTCGCTTTCACTACTCAAAAAATAGACAAAATCCTTACAAAGTTCCAAAAACATGGTATAGTAGAAGAAAAAGAACTCGGAATTTTTTATGAAACAAACAAGCTTAAAAGAGGTCTCTCCTCTTCTCCAGCGCATCATTAATTGGTCGTCTATCATTGGTGCTCTTGGGACCTTGGCCTTTTGTATCTGGGCCTACTTTTCTGGCATCCTTCAATCCAAAGAAACCTTGTCAGCTTTTATTTTGCAAGCAGGTATTTTTGGACCACCTCTCTTTATCTTTCTTCAGATCCTTCAGACAGTGGTCCCTATTATTCCCGGCGCCCTGACATCTGTAGCAGGTGTTTTCATCTATGGTCATATTATCGGGACCATCTACAATTACATCGGCATCGTGATTGGCTGTGCCATTATCTTCCATCTCGCCAGAATGTACGGACCTAAGTTCGTCCAATCCATGGTCAGTCAGAAGACCTACGACAAGTACATTGGCTGGCTCAATGAAGGCAAGCGGTTCGATCGATTCTTTATCTTCATGATGATCTGGCCGGTTAGTCCCGCTGACTTCATCTGTATGCTGGCAGGTCTGACCAATATGACCTTCAAACGCTACATGACCATTATTATTCTCTGCAAACCTATCACCCTCGTCATCTACACCTACGGCCTGACCTATATCATCGATTATTTCTGGAAAATGGTCTAAAAATAGGTTACTTAATTTTTTTCTCTTACAGAATCATACAAAAAAACACGGCATACCGCCGTGTTTCAGAACGTAGACAAACCCTACCAGCAATAGAAACATTGCTATTTTGTAGGTTGGGTACTATATAGTGAAAACTCTTAGGAATGCTGATATCGCGCTATTCTTAAGAGTTTTTTACTTTCTCTATTTTTTAAAAAAGACTGAAGAAAATCGTCCAAAATGGACTTTTTCTTCAGTCTGAAACACGGCATTCCGCCGTGTTTCTGTGTTTATTTCACCAACTTCTTCATCTCATCAATCCGTGCTACGGTTGCATCGTACTTCGCTTGGTAGTCGGCTTGTTTGTCGCGTTCTTTTTGGACGACTTCTGGTTTGGCATTGGCTACGAAGCGTTCGTTAGAGAGCTTCTTACCGACCATATCCAGTTCTTTTTGCCATTTGGCCAATTCTTTTTCAAGACGCGCCAATTCTTCTTCGACATTGAGAAGGTCAGCGAGTGGCAAGTAGATTTCTGCACCTGTGATGATGCTTGACATAACCAAATCAGGTACCTCTACATCTGCTGCAATTTCCAGGTGTTCTGGGTTTGTGAAGCGTTTGATGTAGTTAACGTTGTCATTGAAGAAGGCATCAAGCTTGCTATCGCTTGTCTTAATCAAGATAGTGATTGGTTTGCTTGGCGCTACGTTCACTTCTGCACGTGAGTTACGAACAGAGCGAATCACATCTTTAAGAGCTTCAACGCCGGCTGCTGCTTCTTCGTTTTCAAACTCTGGACGAACCACTGGGTATTCCGCAGTCACGATTGTTCCTTCAGAGATTTGGCCATAGATTTCTTCAGTTACGAATGGCATGATTGGGTGGAGGAGACGTAAGATTTGATCCAAGGTGTAAAGAAGAACTGAACGAGTGATGACTTTTTCGTCCTCATTGTCGCTATAAAGCACTTCCTTAGTCAACTCAACATACCAGTCAGCAAACTCATCCCAGATGAAGTTGTAGAGGATGTGACCAGCGACACCAAACTCAAACTTATCAAAGTTTTCAGTGACCTTACCGATCGTTTCATTGAGGTTGTGGAGAATCCAGCGGTCTGTCACGTTACCTGCTTGACCAGCAGCCACTTTAGCTACATTTTCACGTGCCGCATCCAGGGTCAATCCTTCATTGTTCATGAGGATGTAGCGAGAGATGTTCCAGATCTTGTTAATGAAGTTCCATGAAGCATCCATTTTCTCGTAAGAGAAGCGCACATCTTGACCAGGTGCAGAACCGTTTGAAAGGAACCAACGAAGGGCATCGGCACCGTATTTCTCGATAACATCCATTGGGTCAATCCCGTTACCAAGAGATTTAGACATCTTGCGTCCTTGCTCGTCACGAATGAGACCGTGGATAAGGACGTTTTGGAATGGCTGACGGCCAGTGAATTCCAATGATTGGAAAATCATACGAGACACCCAGAAGAAGATGATGTCGTAACCTGTTACCAAGGTTGACGTTGGGAAGTAACGTTTGAAGTCTTCTGAGTCGACATCCGGCCAGCCCATAGTTGAGAATGGCCAAAGGGCAGAACTAAACCAAGTATCCAAGACATCTTCGTCTTGTTTCCATCCGTCACCTTCTGGCGCTTCTTCGCCAACGTACATTTCACCCTCAGCATTGTACCAAGCTGGGATTTGGTGACCCCACCAGAGCTGACGAGAGATCACCCAGTCGTGGACATTTTCCATCCATTGAAGGAAGGTATCGTTGAAACGAGGTGGGTAAAATTCAACCTTATCATCTGTGTCTTGGTTGGCAATGGCATTTTTCGCCAATTGATCCATCTTCACAAACCATTGTGTAGACAAACGTGGCTCAACCATAACCCCTGTACGCTCTGAGTGACCAACTGAGTGGGTCATCTTCTCAATCTTAACAAGGGCACCAATTTCTTCTAACTTCTTGATAACAGCCTTACGAGCTTCAAAGCGGTCCATGCCATTGAATTCACCAGCCAATTCATTCATAGTACCATCATCGTTCATAACGTTGACTTGTGGCAAGTTATGACGTTGTCCAACCAAGAAGTCATTAGGGTCGTGGGCAGGAGTGATTTTAACCACACCAGTACCGAATTCAGGGTCTGCGTGTTCGTCTCCTACGATTGGGATTGGCTTGTTCAAGATTGGCAAGATAACATTTTGACCAATCAAGTCTTTATAACGATCATCATTTGGGTTAACCGCTACGGCTGTATCCCCAAACATGGTTTCAGGACGTGTTGTTGCTACTTCAAGGGCACGTGAACCGTCTTCCAACATGTAGTTCATGTGGTAGAAGGCACCTTCCACATCCTTGTGAATAACCTCGATATCAGAAAGGGCTGTACGGGCTTTCGGATCCCAGTTGATGATAAATTCACCACGGTAGATCCAGCCCTTCTTGTAGAGCTCTACAAAGACCTTACGAACAGCTTTTGACAGACCTTCGTCAAGGGTGAAACGCTCACGAGAATAGTCTACAGAGAGCCCCATCTTGCCCCATTGTTGCTTGATAGTAGTGGCATACTCGTCCTTCCATTCCCAAACCTTATCGAGGAATTTCTCACGACCCAGGTCATAACGAGAGATGCCGTCTTCAGCCAAACGGGCTTCTACTTTAGCTTGAGTGGCAATCCCAGCATGGTCCATACCAGGAAGCCAAAGCGTATCAAAACCTTGCATGCGTTTTTGACGGATGATGATATCTTGCAAAGTTGTATCCCAAGCGTGACCAAGGTGGAGTTTACCAGTTACGTTTGGTGGTGGAATCACGATTGAATAAGGCTTAGCCTTTTTATCGCCTGAAGGCTTGAAAACATCTTCGTCAAGCCATTTTTGGTAACGACCAGCCTCAACCTCGGCTGGATTATATTTAGGTGAAAGTTCTTTAGACATGTGTGTGTCCTTTCTCTATTGTTTTCATTTTTTCTTGAATCTGCTTTGCGACTTCTTCTGCAGACAGATTCGTATTATTAATTTTCAGGTAGTGGTGAAGGCTACTCGGTTGCTTTTGAGAATTAAGTTGATCTGTTTTATCAGTCTCTAAAATTTCTCTTTCAGATACCTCAAAATTCCGTTTCAAGGGTTTGTATTTCAACCGATTCTCCGTTCGATTGCGACGTAAGCGCTCCTCAAGAGACGTTTCTAATTCAACAAAGAGAATCTCTTGATGATACTCATTTAATAAATCTTGAATATTCTTCAAATACATCAGATGGTATTGATTTGAAAAATCAGTTACACCTGTTAAAATCACCGACCGATGATGCCTGGCGCTTGTTCCAAGAAAAGAAAAGTTAACGCTACGAACAAATTCCCACATTTCTTCCGTAAAATCCTGATAGATTTCGAGTGCGAAATCAATTGGTTGATGGTTGAAAAAGAGAGTCGCACCGGTGAGTTTCGAAAGTTCCTGACCAATGGTCATTTTCCCTGCAGCTGGAGCTCCAATGATGAAAACATGCATCAATCCACCTCCCACTCACTCTTCAGCAAGCCGTATCTCAAATCATCACAGCGATTGCCTTGGGCATCTTTACGGTCTCTTATGCGTGCTTCAAGGGTGAAACCAAGCTTCTCAGCAACTCGTTGACTTTGGACATTGTAGCTAAAGCAAGACAATTCTACCTTATGAAGCCCTAGTTCTTTAAAAGCCAGGTCAATCAAGGTACGCGCTGCTTCGGGTACATAACCCCGGCCCCAATAGTCTGGGTGCAAGGTATAGCCAACCTCCAGCACATCATCTTCGTGGCGATGAGGAAAATCAACAGAGCCGATGATTGTATCGGTCCCTTTGACCACGATTCCATAGCCTGCTGGGAGATTATCCTTTTGATTACGTTCGGGAAGGATATGTTCTAGGTAATAAATCTCATCTTCCAAGGTCTTGACAGGTGGAAACCCTGCTGGGTAAGAGACTTCTGGACGACTAGCATAGTCAAAGATATCCTCTACATCCGCCACTGTTCGGACTCGCAAGACCAGACGCTCGGTTTCTATTCTTTCTGGCAGTTCAGCTCTTGTCATTCTTCTTCCTCGCTTTCTTCATAAAGCTTCCCATGGAGTCGACTCGATCGTCCAGATAACGATAAACGCGCTGATGGCCGTCCCCCATAAAGTAGGTCGGTGCAAAACGGTCATTTTTAAAATGCCCTTTATCATCTAAGAGTTCTGGATCAGCCAGTCGCTCAAGAATCTTTGCAAAGATATGGCAAATGCCATCTTCCTCGATAATCCGATCTACCTGGCAATCCAATACGACTGGACAGGCCTCCAAAATCGGAGCCTGGGTCCGTTCAGAAATCTCATAGTCCAGCCCTAAGTGATCCAACTTCTCCCGATGGCTGATAAAGCCAGCCTGCTCCATCTCCAGCATAAAGTTTTCATCAGGGATGTTCACAGTGAACTGTTGATAATGCTTAATCTGGTCTGCCGCATTTTCCTCAGCACCAACACCGATGACCAGCCAATCTCCCAGACTATAAGACGAACTGCAGGTTGTGATATTGTGCTCAAAGTTCTGGTCCTGATACCCCAAGATGAAGATAGGAAAACCATAGTAGAGTTTACTGGTGTTAAAAGATTGTTTCATGACAACCTCCTTTGGCTAGGGGTGTAAAAGAAAAATCGTCCCTGTCATTAATCTGACAGGGACGAATGTGTTGATCCGCGGTACCACCCAATTTCGGGCAGAGCCCGCATCTCTCGTCTTTAAAACAAAAAGACATTATTATTTCATTTTTATCCATTAGCAACCAGTTTTGACACATTTGTGGACTTCTCAGCACCGCCACTTTCTGTAAAATGTGGGATTCAAAACACCTCTAATAGGTTCATTTTAGCAAGTTTTCCTTGAAATAGCAAGAAATCACAAAAGCGATTATTTAAATTTAACGCCTAGTTCTTTCAATTTCTTGATCGTAGCTGGACCGATTCCTTTAAGGCCCAACAACTCTTTTTCTGTCCAGTTTGCGAAGTCCGCAACAGAGCGAATACCTTCATCATAGAATGTTTGCGCACGATCAAGTGCCACACCTTCCAAACTTGCAGCAAATTCTTCCACTGAAGAAGCCGCTTGTTTCACTTCTTTCGCCACTGCTTTTGTAGCTTTCTCAACCTTTTTAGGTGCTTCTTTCACAGCTGCAGTTACAGTTGCGACAGCTTTTTTCAAAAGATGTCTATTTTGATGTTTGTATTGTTTCGCACGGTTTACGTTCTTCTTTGCCATTTTTCCTCCTAAATTCAGTGATCAATCCCTAAGGCAACAAGGTTTCATCACCATTATTCCATTCAATAATCCGTTGATGTCATTTCAACTTTTTTATTGTAACACAATCCCCTAAAAAATCAAGTCATTGCTCGATTTTCAGGTAAATCTAGCTAGTAAAACGCCTTCAATAATCACCTTCTAGTATTTTCTTTCACCAAAGAGGCCATCTGGTAAATCATGAAATCCTTTTCCAGCATGGAAATTTTCAAACTTCCCTTGCAAAAACTGATACGCATCCAAACGGCTTTCATAGCGAATCATAGCAATTTTAGCTCGCTCATCCTGATCTTCATCAAAAACCTTCTTACTTTCTTCGAGAGCCATTTCATTGATCATGACTTGAGTCTTGATCCACTCCTCAAACTCTTTCATAAACTCTGTTTCGTAACTCATCTTTACTCCATTCCTCTATAAAAATCCGTATCGATCTCCCGATAAGGTTGAATGTCCTGAACATATTCCAAGACACCTTGAAAGTCTCCAGCTTCATCACGCACTGCTGCATAGGTGACATGGACAAATTTCCCACGCGATTCTGATTTGAACCACATTTCATACTTGTCTTTTTTCCCTTCACGAAGCCCTTGCATAATTGCTTTAACCTTCTCCAAATATTTCGGTGGGTGACACAGCTCAACATTGCGTCCTACCTGCGATGGCGTCCTCTTAAAAATCATTTCTTCAAAAGGCGTAGCATCATTGTAATATTGGAAAATATCATCCTTATTGACAAAGGTGATCTCCATTGGTAACTGGTTCAAGATTAAATTCGCTTGCTCCACCGATAGAAAGCCATGGCCAAAAACCTGTGGCTGCTTGCGATCGAAGCTCTCTTCTTTTTTCTTAGGCGTGAAGGTAATCGTCAACTGCCCCTCAGGAGTCTCAATGACCTGACGTTGCTCATCGCCTTTTGAAGAAGGAAGCGGTTCAGTTGAACCCTCTGACTCTTTCGACGCTTCCTCCTTGAAGTCAACGCGTTTCGGCACCCACTTTTCACTCGGAACGATAATGGCATAACTATATGCATCACTTTCTTCTGCAATGGAGAGCCAATCATCCTGAGTAAAGGCCTCCAGCAAAATCATCAAGAGGATCGACTCTTCCTTGAAGATCATGCCCTCAAACTCTTGCGCAAAGGCTTCAAAGAGCTCTTTGACTTCTAAGATGCCAGAATCCGGCAGTTCCTTGGCAGTGTCCAAAACTTTCGCAAAGAGGTCCCGAATCTGGTCATCTACTCCCCACATCACTTTTGGTGGGGAATCATGCCCATATTTTTCCATAATCGGAAACATCAACTCTTCCTTGCGTCGGTAATGCCGGTCAAATTGACCCACCAAGCCCAGCTGACGTAACAAGCCCTTATGAATCTCCTGAATCATCTCAGGATCATCGGTTGTCTCATAATTGTCTAGCAAACGACGTACCCGCATCATAGCCGCACGAAGGGCTAGATTCTCCTGTTTAAAGATTTGAACAGGATGGCCCGGGTGGTCAGTATCTGCTACTTCGACCCCTTGAACAGCATTCTTAAAGAGATTGGCATGGACATCACAAAGCTCCATAACATCTTCAAAAGTAACCCCTGCATCTGAATTCATCAGTTCATGCTCCATAAGAGAGATCTCAATCGCAGAAACTCCTGCAAAGGTCGCATCAAACCGTTCCTGAACCGACTCAGGAGAGGCTCCATGATGAAGCTCTAATAAGATATCTCTTAAGACATGAATTCGTTCATCACTCATTAGTCTAGCCCCACCACTTCATAGCCATTAGCCTCTAGTGTTCGCACAATCTTCTCCATAGGAGTACCTTCTAATTTTGATCCTTGTTTCAAAGAAACCTTGCGCCCAACTGTATTGCGCATGATAGGATTGGCTAAGGGTTTAAAGCCCAACTCCACCAACAAGTCCAATACTTCCGGATGTTGATCAATGACTTGAGCAACTGGAATCGATACATCAATTATATTGTCCATTTATTTATTTCCTCTACTCATTCCCTTTATTTTCTCTCTGACGAGCCCGTTCTTCTCCCCACCAAAGAGGCATCAGTTCACCTAAAGTAATGGTCTTGCGACTCTCATAATCCACCATGAATTCTAGATGACGATTCTCTGCATTTAGCTCAAGGAGAAATTCACGACAGGCCCCACAAGGCATCCCTGAACCTTCTCCATAAGGAGGCTTGTCCCGAAAAGCAATAATACGCTTGACCTTGGTCTGTCCTGATTATTGATACATGTTGAAGAGAGCCGCTCGTTCCGCACATAAATGAAAGACGCCACAGGTTCCTTCCATACAAAAGCCCGTATAAATCTGACCATCTGCAGCCTCAACAGCAGCGACCACATGTCGAGCATAGACAAAATCTGAAACCTCATGAGGCGCATAAAGAGCTTTCGCCTCAAGATAAAGTTTTTCCCAAATATCCATTCTTCTTTTTTCACTTCTTCACTAATTTCACAACTGCTTCTGTCCTTGCAGTATGGGGGAACATGTCCACTGATTGAATGTATTCAACCTGATAAACCTTTGTCAAAGCCACTAAATCCCGTGCCAAAGTAGAGACATTACAAGAGACATAGACCATCTTTTCAGGTGCATAGTGCAACAAGGTCTCGATTAATTTTGTACCCAAGCCCGTACGAGGTGGATCCACGATCACAGCATTAGCCCGATAGCCTTCTTGGTACCAACGAGGAATGATCTCTTCTGCTGTACCAGCCTCATAGTGGGTATTCTCAAATCCCATCCGTTTAGCATTGTATTTGGCATCTTCAATCGCTTCAGGAATAATATCCATCCCCCGAACACTTTTCACTCTATTAGCAAAAGCAAACCCAATCGTTCCAACCCCACAGTAGGCATCTATCAAATGATCCTCTGGAGAAACATCTAGAGCCTTGACAGCCTCACTATACAATACCTCAGTTTGTTCCGGATTCAACTGGTAAAAGGCTCGAGGAGAAAGGGAGAATTCATAATCCAAAACACCTTCCAAAATAGCCTCTTCTCCCCAAATAATCTGCGTTTGTTCCCCGTATATCTCACTGGAACGAGACGTATTTTTATTAACAGCAACTGTGACAATCTCAGGGTGTTTCGTAACCAAGTCTTCCACCAAATTCTTTACGTTAATCTGACGACTGGTGACCACAATGATCTGAACTTGACCAGACTTTCGAGCCCGTCGAATCATCATGGTTCTGACACCCAGTTCTTTTCGTTCATCAGCAATCGGAATCTGATAATAGGTCAATAAATCCGCTAGATCGTTAGCGATAGCTTGAATAACCGGATCTTGAACCAAACAATCTTTTAATTCAACTAAATAATGTGAATTTTGAGCATAGAGTCCTGCCTTCACCTGGCCCTTGAATTTCCTTGTTTGAAATTGCAATTTGGCCCGATAATAAAGAGGCTCCTGCATTCCGATTGTCGGCCGAATATCATACTGCTCAAAGCCTTCAGGTGAGAATTTCTTCAAAGCCTGTTGCAATAAATCTGTCTTAAACTCCAGCTGCTTGTCATACTTCAAATGCATGATTTGACAGCCCCCACAGGTCTCATAGATATCACACATGGGTGTCACCCGATACTTAGACGCCTTATTCACAGATAAGAGTTTGGCTTCCGCAAAATTTTTCTTGACACTTGTAATTTGGCAGAAGATATCTTCTCCCTTCAAAGCACCAGGTACAAAGACAAGTGTTTTTTTATAAAAGCCAATTCCTTCTCCGTTAATTCCCATTCGTTTAATTTTCAAAGGAATTTTTTGTTTTACTTTAACGTTCATATCCCTATCTTAACACATTTTTCGGTATAATAAAAACATGAAAATTACAAAACTAGAAAAGAAAAAAAGACTCTACCTCCTTGAATTAGACAACGATCAAAAACTGTATATTACAGAAGACACCATCGTCAAATATTTTCTTTCAAAAGGGAAAGACATCAGTGAAGAAGAGCTAAAAGAAATCCAAGAGTTTGCACAATACTCCTATGGTAAAAACCTGGCCCTCTACCATCTTTCCTTTAAAGCTCGAACAACAAAAGAAGTCCGAGACTACCTTACAAAATATGAGATTGATAGTGAGGTTATTGATAAAGTTGTCCAACACCTAAAAGAAGAAAAGTGGTTAGATGATCGTCAGTATGCCAGAAACCTGATAGAGGCTAACCTCCTCAGTGGCGATAAAGGCCCTGTCTTATTACAACAAAAATTTCAACAAAAAGGGGTCCCAAAATCTATCCTTCCAGAAATTCTTGCTGACTATGATTTTACAGAAGTTATCAGCCGTACCGCAATAAAACTCCAAAAGAAATACCAAGGAAAATACCCATTAAAAGCCATTGAAACGAAAATCATCCAAGGACTCATTTCAAAAGGTTTTGCATACAACCAAGCAAAGACTGCATTCCAAAATCTTGAACTAGAAGCAGATGAAGAAACAACCAATGAGCTCATCCTAAAAGAGTTAGAAAAACAATACCGTAAATACAGTAAAAAATATGAAGGCTATGACCTAAAACAACGTTTAACCCAAGCACTAGCCAGAAAAGGGTACGATTATAGTGATATAACATTAGCCATCAGGGACTTCTTAGATGAATAATTCAATCTTAATCAATCAAATTGAAAATAAAATAGAAAAATAAGAAAAAATTTGAAAAAATATGTTACAATATAGAGGATATACTTAGATTGTAGAAAGTTGGTAAGTTATGAAACTACCTAAAGAAGGCGACTTTATTACAATTCAAAGTTATAAACATGATGGCAGTTTACACCGTACATGGCGTGACACCATGGTATTAAAGATAACCGAAAATGCAATTATTGGAGTAAATGATCATACACTTGTTACAGAAAGTGATGGCAGACGTTGGATTACACGTGAACCAGCAATCGTTTATTTCCATAAAAAATATTGGTTTAACATCATCGCCATGATACGTGACAATGGTGTGTCTTACTACTGTAACCTAGCAAGTCCTTTTCACATCGACCAAGAGGCCTTAAAATATATCGACTATGATCTCGATGTCAAGGTCTTTACAAATGGTGAAAAGAAATTGTTAGATGTTGAAGAATATGAGCAACATAAAGAAAAAATGCACTATTCAGATGACATTGACTATATTTTAAAAGAAAATGTAAAAGTACTAGTAGATTGGATAAACCAAAACAAAGGTCCTTTTTCAGAGGAATATATCAAAATATGGTATAACCGTTATGTTGAACTGCGAAATAAATAAAGTTGGAAAGAGCGAAAGCTCTTTTTTCTTGTAATGCAATAAGATAATCACCTACAAAAAAAAGCCTAATGACAATCATTAGACTTTTTCAATACACTATCGGGAAGACAGGATTCGAACCTGCGACACCTTGGTCCCAAACCAAGTACTCTACCAAGCTGAGCTACTTCCCGATCTAAAGCTTTCGCCTTATGCACCCTAGAGGAGTCGAACCTCTAACCGCCTGATTCGTAGTCAGGTACTCTATCCAGTTGAGCTAAGGGTGCTCTTCCTTATTCTATTCTTACATAGTCTCACGACCATGCACCCTAGAGGAGTCGAACCTCTAACCGCCTGATTCGTAGTCAGGTACTCTATCCAGTTGAGCTAAGGGTGCTTCTTTCAACCTAAATCTATGCCGAGGACCGGAATCGAACCGGTACGATCGTTACCAATCGCAGGATTTTAAGTCCTGTGCGTCTGCCAGTTCCGCCACCCCGGCCTCCTCAAGCGAACGACGGGATTCGAACCCGCGACCCCCACCTTGGCAAGGTGGTGTTCTACCACTGAACTACGTTCGCATCGCTTTCTTTATATAAAAAAATGCCGGCTACATGACTTGAACACGCGACCCTCTGATTACAAATCAGATGCTCTACCAACTGAGCTAAGCCGGCTCATTATTATTCTTCTATGCGGGTTAAGGGACTTGAACCCCCACGCCGTAAAGCGCCAGATCCTAAATCTGGTGCGTCTGCCAATTCCGCCAAACCCGCAAAATATGACCCGTACTGGGCTCGAACCAGTGACCCATTGATTAAAAGTCAATTGCTCTACCAACTGAGCTAACGAGTCTTAAAATAATTTTCATTATCTTAACGGTCCCGACGGGAATCGAACCCGCGATCTTCGCCGTGACAGGGCGACGTGATAACCGCTACACTACGGGACCTATGGGAGTTAACGGGATCGAACCGCTGACCCTCTGCTTGTAAGGCAGATGCTCTCCCAGCTGAGCTAAACTCCCAAATGAGCCTAGATCATCTAGGCTCAATCTCTTGCTAAGCGACTTCCTTATCTCACAGGGGGCAACCCCCAACTACTTCCGGCGTTCTAGGGCTTAACTGCTGTGTTCGGCATGGGTACAGGTGTATCTCCTAGGCTATCGTCACTTAACTCTGAATGTTTAAACATTCAAAATTGAATATCTATATTCTAACAAACTAAACCTAACTTTGTCAATATCTTCTGACTCTTTGGATAAGTCCTCGAGCTATTAGTATTAGTCCGCTCCATTGCTCACACAACTTCCACTCCTAACCTATCTACCTGATCTTCTCTCAGGGCTCTTACTAACATATAGTTATGGGAAATCTCATCTTGAGGTGGGTTTCACACTTAGATGCTTTCAGCGTTTATCCCTTCCCTACATAGCTACCCAGCGATGCCTCTGGCGAGACAACTGGTACACCAGCGGTAAGTCCACTCTGGTCCTCTCGTACTAGGAGCAGATCCTCTCAAATTTCCTACGCCCGCGACGGATAGGGACCGAACTGTCTCACGACGTTCTGAACCCAGCTCGCGTGCCGCTTTAATGGGCGAACAGCCCAACCCTTGGGACCGACTACAGCCCCAGGATGCGACGAGCCGACATCGAGGTGCCAAACCTCCCCGTCGATGTGAACTCTTGGGGGAGATAAGCCTGTTATCCCCAGGGTAGCTTTTATCCGTTGAGCGATGGCCCTTCCATACGGAACCACCGGATCACTAAGCCCGACTTTCGTCCCTGCTCGAGTTGTAGCTCTCGCAGTCAAGCTCCCTTATACCTTTACACTCTGCGAATGATTTCCAACCATTCTGAGGGAACCTTTGGGCGCCTCCGTTACCTTTTAGGAGGCGACCGCCCCAGTCAAACTGCCCGTCAGACACTGTCTCCGTAGATGATAAACCTACCGGGTTAGAGTGGCCATAACACAAGGGTAGTATCCCAACAACGCCTCCATCGAAACTGGCGTCCCGATCTCTATGGCTCCTACCTATCCTGTACATGTGGCACAGACACTCAATATCAAACTGCAGTAAAGCTCCATGGGGTCTTTCCGTCCTGTCGCGGGTAACCTGCATCTTCACAGGTACTAAAATTTCACCGAGTCTCTCGTTGAGACAGTGCCCAAATCATTACGCCTTTCGTGCGGGTCGGAACTTACCCGACAAGGAATTTCGCTACCTTAGGACCGTTATAGTTACGGCCGCCGTTTACTGGGGCTTCAATTCATACCTTCGCTTACGCTAAGCACTCCTCTTAACCTTCCAGCACCGGGCAGGCGTCACCCCCTATACATCATCTTACGATTTAGCAGAGAGCTGTGTTTTTGATAAACAGTTGCTTGGGCCTATTCACTGCGGCTGACTCAAAGCCAGCACCCCTTCTCCCGAAGTTACGGGGTCATTTTGCCGAGTTCCTTAACGAGAGTTCTCTCGCTCACCTGAGGCTACTCGCCTCGACTACCTGTGTCGGTTTGCGGTACGGGTAGAGTATGATTAACGCTAGAAGCTTTTCTTGGCAGTGTGACGTCACTAACTTCGCTACTAATCTTCGCTCCCCATCACAGCTCAATGTTACAGAATTAAGCATTTAACTCAATTCACACCTCACTGCTTAGACGTGCACTTCCAGTCGCACGCTTTAGTTAGCCTACTGCGTCCCTCCTTCACTACATACTCTAGTACAGGAATATCAACCTGTTGTCCATCGGATACACCTTTCGGTCTCTCCTTAGGTCCCGACTAACCCAGGGCGGACGAGCCTTCCCCTGGAAACCTTAGTCTTACGGTGGACAGGATTCTCACCTGTCTTTCGCTACTCATACCGGCATTCTCACTTCTATGCGTTCCAGCGCTCCTCACGGTACACCTTCTCCACACATAGAACGCTCTCCTACCATACCTATAAAGGTATCCACAGCTTCGGTAAATTGTTTTAGCCCCGGTACATTTTCGGCGCAGGGTCACTC
This sequence comes from Streptococcus parasanguinis ATCC 15912, assembly GCF_000164675.2. Taxonomy (NCBI): domain Bacteria; kingdom Bacillati; phylum Bacillota; class Bacilli; order Lactobacillales; family Streptococcaceae; genus Streptococcus; species Streptococcus parasanguinis. The sequence goes on along the minus strand of NC_015678.1, from coordinate 7,592 downwards.
GACTAGTGAGCTATTACGCACTCTTTGAATGAATAGCTGCTTCTAAGCTAACATCCTAGTTGTCTGTGCAACCCCACATCCTTTTCCACTTAACAATTATTTTGGGACCTTAGCTGGTGGTCTGGGCTGTTTCCCTTTCGACTACGGATCTTAGCACTCGCAGTCTGACTGCCGACCATAATTCTTTGGCATTCGGAGTTTATCTGAGATTGGTAATCCGGGATGGACCCCTCACCCAAACAGTGCTCTACCTCCAAGAATCTTAATGTCGACGCTAGCCCTAAAGCTATTTCGGAGAGAACCAGCTATCTCCAAGTTCGTTTGGAATTTCTCCGCTACCCACAAGTCATCCAAGCACTTTTCAACGTGCCCTGGTTCGGTCCTCCAGTGAGTTTTACCTCACCTTCAACCTGCTCATGGGTAGGTCACATGGTTTCGGGTCTACGACATAATACTATTGCGCCCTATTCAGACTCGGTTTCCCTACGGCTCCGTCTCTTCAACTTAACCTCGCATCATATCGTAACTCGCCGGTTCATTCTACAAAAGGCACGCTCTCACCCATTAACGGGCTCGAACTTGTTGTAGGCACACGGTTTCAGGTTCTATTTCACTCCCCTCCCGGGGTGCTTTTCACCTTTCCCTCACGGTACTGGTTCACTATCGGTCACTAGAGAGTATTTAGGGTTGGGAGATGGTCCTCCCAGATTCCGACGGGATTTCTCGTGTCCCGCCGTACTCAGGATACTGCTAGGTATAAAGACTATTTCGATTACGAGGCTCTTACTCTCTTTGGCTGACCTTCCCATGTCATTCTTCTATACTCTTTATGTCCACATTGCAGTCCTACAACCCCGAAGAGTAAACTCTTCGGTTTGCCCTCCTGCCGTTTCGCTCGCCGCTACTCAGGCAATCGCTTTTGCTTTCTCTTCCTGCAGCTACTTAGATGTTTCAGTTCACTGCGTCTTCCTCTACCTATCCTTAACAGATAGGAGTACTAGCCATTAGCTAGTGGGTTCCCCCATTCGGACATCTCTGGATCATCGCTTACTTACAGCTCCCCAAAGCATTTCGTCGTTTGTCACGTCCTTCTTCGGCTTCTAGTGCCAAGGCATCCACCGTGCGCCCTTATTAACTTAACCTTATTTTTGGTCTTGCGACCTAAACTCTTTAAATATTTACAGCGTTTCGGTTTATTTTCTTGTTACTATTTGATATAGATATTCAATTTTCAATGTTCAAGCTTAACACCCTTACAGTGTTAATGGAGCCTAGCGGGATCGAACCGCTGACCTCCTGCGTGCAAAGCAGGCGCTCTCCCAGCTGAGCTAAGGCCCCACAAGACCTCTCAAAACTAAACAAGACCAACGTACAGGGTTCCTTTTCCTTAGAAAGGAGGTGATCCAGCCGCACCTTCCGATACGGCTACCTTGTTACGACTTCACCCCAATCATCTATCCCACCTTAGGCGGCTGGCTCCAAAAGGTTACCTCACCGACTTCGGGTGTTACAAACTCTCGTGGTGTGACGGGCGGTGTGTACAAGGCCCGGGAACGTATTCACCGCGGCGTGCTGATCCGCGATTACTAGCGATTCCGACTTCATGTAGGCGAGTTGCAGCCTACAATCCGAACTGAGACTGGCTTTAAGAGATTAGCTTGCCGTCACCGACTCGCGACTCGTTGTACCAGCCATTGTAGCACGTGTGTAGCCCAGGTCATAAGGGGCATGATGATTTGACGTCATCCCCACCTTCCTCCGGTTTATTACCGGCAGTCTCGCTAGAGTGCCCAACTAAATGATGGCAACTAACAATAGGGGTTGCGCTCGTTGCGGGACTTAACCCAACATCTCACGACACGAGCTGACGACAACCATGCACCACCTGTCACCTCTGTCCCGAAGGAAAGCTCTATCTCTAGAGCGGTCAGAGGGATGTCAAGACCTGGTAAGGTTCTTCGCGTTGCTTCGAATTAAACCACATGCTCCACCGCTTGTGCGGGCCCCCGTCAATTCCTTTGAGTTTCAACCTTGCGGTCGTACTCCCCAGGCGGAGTGCTTAATGCGTTAGCTGCGGCACTGAGTCCCGGAAAGGACCCAACACCTAGCACTCATCGTTTACGGCGTGGACTACCAGGGTATCTAATCCTGTTTGCTCCCCACGCTTTCGAGCCTCAGCGTCAGTTACAGACCAGAGAGCCGCTTTCGCCACCGGTGTTCCTCCATATATCTACGCATTTCACCGCTACACATGGAATTCCACTCTCCCCTTCTGCACTCAAGTTAAACAGTTTCCAAAGCGTACTATGGTTAAGCCACAGCCTTTAACTTCAGACTTATCTAACCGCCTGCGCTCGCTTTACGCCCAATAAATCCGGATAACGCTCGGGACCTACGTATTACCGCGGCTGCTGGCACGTAGTTAGCCGTCCCTTTCTGGTAAGTTACCGTCACAGTGTGAACTTTCCACTCTCACACTCGTTCTTCTCTTACAACAGAGCTTTACGATCCGAAAACCTTCTTCACTCACGCGGCGTTGCTCGGTCAGACTTCCGTCCATTGCCGAAGATTCCCTACTGCTGCCTCCCGTAGGAGTCTGGGCCGTGTCTCAGTCCCAGTGTGGCCGATCACCCTCTCAGGTCGGCTATGTATCGTCGCCTTGGTGAGCCGTTACCTCACCAACTAGCTAATACAACGCAGGTCCATCTCTTAGTGATGCATTTGCACCTTTCAAGTCAACATCATGCAATGTCGACTTTTATGCGGTATTAGCTATCGTTTCCAATAGTTATCCCCCGCTAAGAGGCAGGTTACCTACGCGTTACTCACCCGTTCGCAACTCCTCCGCTCGGTGCAAGCACCAAGCTTCAGCGTTCTACTTGCATGTATTAGGCACGCCGCCAGCGTTCATCCTGAGCCAGGATCAAACTCTCATTAAAATAATTGTTTGTCTTAAACTCATTCTGTCACTGACAGATTTATTGTTTTTTATTGTTCAGTTACTACAACTTCAGTTGTAGTGCCCTGCACATTGGTTCGTCTTGTTCAGTTTTCAAAGGTCTTTGTCGCTCTCTCGCGACAACTATATTAGTTTATCATGATCTCTCCTTACTGTCAACACTTTTTTTAAAAAAATTTTATTTTTTTGAAAGTTTTTTTACTTTTTTTGTTTACATAAAAAATCAGGAGCAAAGATGCCCCCGATTCCTCTATATTTTATTGATGTTTTCAATCTCTTATTTGATCTCTATTCTTTTACTTCCAATAGACCGATGTCTCCATCTTCTCTACGGTAGATGACATTTGTTGTGTTGTCTTCTGCATCACGATAAATGAAGAAGTCGTGTGCCAATAGATCCATTTGAAGGATCGCTTCATCTATATCCATCGGTTCTAGATCAATTGTTTTTGAGCGAACAACTTTTTCTGTGGTGGTTGCTTCTTCTACAACTGCATCGGTAAACAATTTACCTGCACCAGATTTAACACGATTTTTCTTTTCGATTTTTGTTTTATTCTTACGAATTTGACGTTCAATTTTATCTACAACAAGATCAATTGAACCGTACATATCTTGAGAAACATCTTCTGCACGAAGCGTGATAGATCCAAGCGGAATGGTTACTTCTACTTTTGCGGTCTTTTCACGGTAAACTTTTAAGTTTACTCGAGCATCCAGCTCTTGATCTGCCTGAAAATATTTTTCAATCTTTTCGAGTTTAGAAACGACATAGTCGCGAATGGCTTCTGTTACTTCTAGGTTTTCACCACGGATACTATATTTAATCATATTAGTACCTACTTTCTAAACATTATGTTTTTATTTATATGTATATTATAACGCTTTCATAAAGTTTTTGCAAATCTTTTTTTACCTTGCGATTGAAAATGTCTTTATTTCTTTCACACCTTTTTCAATTAGTAGGCGCTTCAATAATTCGATTGTTTTGCCCGTTGTGTAGATATCATCGAAGATAAGATATTTCTGCTTTTCTGAAACTTCTCCTTTTAATTGAAAGTGTTGAGAGGTTTTTAATCTTTCTTCTCTTGTTTTTTTTGATTGGGCTAAGCTGTCTTTTTTTTGGAATAGACTGTTGTACTTTATTTCTGCAAAATCTAATATAGTTGATACTTGATTGAATCCTCTCTCCTGCTTTTTTTCATGGCTAATTGGAGTCGGTATTATCGTATAGCTTTTATACTTTTTCAAGGCTTTTTTGATGTCACATGCAAATACCATTCCTAATAAACGATCTCCTTCAAATTTATATCGCTTGAAATAGTCCTTCATTGCTGCATTATATCTATATAATGCTTCATGTTCGACCATATTCCCCTTTTGTATCCAGTATTCGCAATCTTTACATACTTTCTCCTCCTTATCTTTATAACATCTAGGACAATGGATTTCGCCAATTTGTTCGAAGTCTTCTTTGCATTCTTTACAAATCCATTCTTCTTGTTGATTCATAAAAATAAGGTCTGTGAAATGTTCACCAGTTTTCAACTCCTTAGTACAAAGCAGACATTCTTTCAAAATCCAGCCTCCTGATTCATTTCCTTTATTTCTTTGATCGCTTTTTTCATTTCTCGTGTTATGCCATCTGATAGAAAAAGTAGTTTACCTGTTGGTCTTTCTTTACTTCGACCGACCCTTCCTGAAATTTGTACGAGAGCACTTTTAGTAAACAATTTGTGATTACTTTCTAAAACAAAGACATCTACAAGCGGAAAAGTTACTCCCCTTTCTAGAATCGTTGTCGAGACTAGGATGGTCAATGCTCTGTTTCTAAACTCCTCTACCATTCGTAGACGATCTGTAGTTTGTGAGGATACAAAACCTACCGTATCTTTAGGAAAGTATTTTTTTAAGTTCTCTGTAAATTGTTGACCTAATTCTATTTCAGATACAAAGATTAACAATGGGTAGTGAGTCTGTCTTTGTTTCTTGATCAGTTGCAATAGTTCGTAAGGGATTCTTCCTTTTTCTATTTTTTCTCTAATTTTCGGCACCCATTTTATTTCAGGGACCACTAGTGGGTTCCCATGAAACCTTCTTGGAAGGCTATAACGAATGATTTCTTTTTTCTTGACCTTTTTATCTAACTCATCTGTAGAGGTTGCTGTTAAATATAGCGTATTCCCCCCTTTTTTTATCGCATTCTGAGCTGCTTTATATAAGATTGGATTGTCCACATAGGGAAAAGCATCTACCTCATCTATAATAAGGAGATCAAAGGCCTGAAAAAATTTTAGCAATTGGTGGGTTGTTGCGATTACCAAAGGCGTTCTAAAATAGGGTTCCGATTTCCCATGAAGCAAAGAGATGGGGCAGGAAAAATCGTCCTTCATCCTTCCGTACAGTTCGATACAGACATCGATTCTTGGGGTAGCAATACAGACTGCTTGTCCACTCTTGATTGCTGTTGCTACAACCTGGTACATCATTTCCGTTTTCCCAGCTCCTGTCACAGCATGTACCAAGGCATTTCCCCCTTCCTTAACTGCTTGGATGAGACCATCGGATACCTCTTGTTGATAGGAAGTCAAGGTTCCTTTCCAGTTTAACACCTCCTGTCCTTCAAAGTCTTGCTGTGCAATAGTATAAAGTTTTTGATCACTCCGGATCCTCCCCAATTGGATACAGGCTCTACAATACAGTACCTCTTCACTTAACTTCCACAGTTTTTGATCAATCAAACTGCCACATCGAAAGCATTGGTACCTTCCATTCTGTTTTTCTATAGCTGGAAGTTCTAGGGCAATTTTTTTTAGATCATTTGTCATTTGACTCTCCGTTAAGAGTCTTCCATAAGAATCTTCTATCTTCATACTTATTAATTCGCAAAAGTTGGAGAAAATCATTCTTTTTTTGTAAAATAAGAATATGGAATATGTTACATTTAAAGAGAACGGTACTGTTCAAGAAGAAATCAAAAAATCAAAATTCATTTGTCATGTCAAGCGTGTCTCCTCTGAAGAGGAAGCTAGAGATTTTATCAATGCCATCAAAAAGGAACACTATAAGGCTACACATAACTGCTCTGCTTTCATCATTGGAGAACAAAGTGACATCAAACGGACCAGTGACGATGGTGAGCCTAGCGGAACAGCTGGGGTACCGATGTTAGGAGTTCTGGAAAATCATCACATCACTAATAGTTGTGTTGTGGTTACCCGCTATTTTGGAGGCATTAAATTAGGTGCTGGCGGTCTAATTCGTGCATACGCTGGAAGTGTGGCTCAAGCAGTTCGAGAGATTGGACTGGTAGAAATCAAGGAGCAAGTGGTTCTTGGAATCACACTTTCTTATTCCCAATACCAAGAGTTTGCTAATTTCTTAAAAGACAATCAATTGGCGGAACAAGATCCGATGTTCACAGATCAGGTGATGACAACTATTTTTGTGGATAAAGATAACACAAGCTCTATCACAGCAGCTTTAGTCGAATTTTACAATGGCAAAGTCCTTATAGAAGATCAAGGAATTCGTGAGGTTGAAGTACCCCTACTTTCTGTAGAAAATTAATCAAAAATACTATCGGCAACGATAGTTTTTTTTTATCACACCCATAAAATTTCTATATTTTACATTCTTCCCACAAGGGACTATACTTGTTAGTATCAAGAAAACCTAGAACTGAGGTATATTATGGCTATTTATGAAAATATTACAGAATTGATTGGGAACACTCCGATTGTCAAATTGAACCGTCTTGTTCCTGAAGGAGCTGCAGATGTCTATGTCAAACTCGAAGCCTTCAATCCTGGATCATCTGTTAAAGACCGGATTGCTTTGAGCATGATTGAAAAAGCTGAAGCGGATGGTTTGATCAAACCAGGTGATACCATTGTCGAAGCAACTAGTGGGAACACAGGAATTGGCTTGTCATGGGTTGGTGCAGCTAAAGGCTATAAAGTTGTGATTGTCATGCCTGAAACCATGAGTGTGGAACGTCGTAAAATCATCCAAGCCTATGGAGCTGAACTCGTTTTGACTCCTGGAAGTGAAGGAATGAAAGGTGCCATCGCTAAAGCTGAAGCAATCGCTGCAGAAAGAAACGGCTTCCTTCCTCTTCAATTTGAAAACCCTGCTAACCCAGAGGTACATGAAAGAACAACAGGACAAGAAATCGTTGATGCCTTTGGAAAAGATGGTTTAGATGCTTTCGTCGCAGGTGTTGGTACTGGTGGTACTGTTTCTGGTATTTCTCATACTTTGAAAAAGAATAATCCTGCTGTCAAAGTCTATGCCGTTGAGGCCAATGAATCTGCAGTCCTTTCTGGCGAAAAACCTGGACCACATAAAATCCAAGGGATTTCAGCAGGCTTTATCCCAAATACCTTAGATACTAACGCATATGATGGTGTTCGTCGCGTATCTTCAGAAGAAGCTTTCGAACTTGCACGAGCTATTGGTGGGGCCGAAGGGTTCTTAGTAGGCATTTCAAGTGCTGCTGCTATCTATGCTGCGATTGAGGTAGCCAAAGAATTAGGAAGTGGTAAAAAAGTTCTTGCTCTTGCACCAGATAATGGGGAACGTTATCTTTCAACTACTCTTTACGAATTTGAATAATTCTTTATATAAAAAA